>PDOZ01000040.1 GCA_002747325.1 Rhodobacterales bacterium | reverse complement strand
ACGCGCTTGGAAATAGACCCACTATGTCCTGCGCGCGCCAAACCGCTGATCTTTCGCGGGTTTAGCGCCAGTGGTGCAGGGATTATGGGTCTACGCCCTAATTCACCAGCGCGTCAGGGCGTCTTCGTCTGCATCCTTCGCCGCGACCCAAGCCGCGCCGTCCGGGCCGAACTCCTTTTTCCAGAACGGGGCGCGGGATTTGAGGAAATCCATCAGGAACTCGGCCGCTTCAAAGGCGGCGACGCGGTGGCGTGAGGCCGTGGCGACCATCATGATGTTTTCGCCGGGGCGCATGGGGCCGTAACGGTGCAGGATCAGCACATCGCTCAGGGGCCAACGCGCGCGGGCATCGGCTTCGATCTGTTCCAGCGCTTTTCCCGTCATGCCCGGATAATGCTCGATTTCCATGCGCGTCAGGGCATCATCGGCGCGCACCTTGCCGGTAAAGGACACGACAGCGCCAACATTGTCGCCCGCGCCGAACCCGTCTAGCAGTTCGCCGGGATTGAACGGGGCGGATTGCAGTCGAACCGTCATCTTAGCCGCCCGTCATCGGCGGGAAAAACGCCACTTCGCGTGCCCCGGCGAGCGGTGCGTCCAGCTCGGTGAGTTCCTGATCGACCGCAACGCGAATCGCGGAAAGATCGGCGAAGGCCAGCGCGTAGCGCTCCTCGCGCGCTTTCAATTCCTCGACCAGTTCCGCCACCGTCGCGGCCTTGGTATCCACCGCCTCGCGCCCCTCGCCGATCCGTTCGCGCAGCCAGGCGAAATATAACACGTCAATCATGGTTTTTCTCCCGCAGGAATGGCCAAGCCTTGTTGAAATAATCCCAGCCGGTAACGAGCGTCAAAATCCCCGCGACCCACAGCAGGATAATGCCCCCGTTGGATGACCAGACCATGCCGGTATTCAGCCACCAGAGCCCGTGTGTATCCGGCAGCGTGCCGTTCATCATGGCAATGATGGTGGCTTCGTCGAAGCTCTGCGTGATCTTGACGACGTGATGTTCGAAGATCGAGAAGGCGAAGAGCAGAATGATGGCAACCATCTGCGCGGTGGTCTTCCATTTGGCGAGGTTGGTGACTTTCAGCGAGCGCGCCTGATCGCCGAGGCTTTCGCGCAGACCGGACACGAAAATCTCGCGATACATGATGAAAGCGGAGGGCAGCATGATCCACGGAGTCAGGCCGGCATAGCCATTGATCACCAGAAGGGCGGTCAGCACCAGCGCCTTGTCCGCAATCGGGTCCATCGCCGCGCCGAACAGGCTTTCGAGCTTCCATGCGCGGGCGAGGTAGCCGTCGAGGTAATCGGTGATGGCCGCGATGACGAAGAGGACCAGCGCATACCAATCCGCCCAGGGGCGGGCGAAGAACAGGAACATGATTGGCAAAAGCGGCACGGCGAGAAGCCGGGCGATGGTGAGGATATTTGGTAAGGTCCAGCGCATGTTCGAGACTTACCCTTTTTGGCGCCGGGGGGGAAGATTAACCGGGCCGGAAATGATCGTGAATTTTTTCCGCCAGCGCGGCAGAGATGCCCGGAACCGCTTTCAGGTCTTCCAGCCCCGCATTGGTGACTGCCTTGGCCGACCCGAAATGCGCCAGCAGGGCACGTTTGCGGGCGGCACCTACACCGGGCACATCGTCAAGCGGGGTGGCGGTGATTGACTTGGCGCGCTTGGCGCGGTGGGTGCCGATGGCGAAGCGGTGCGCCTCGTCGCGCAGGCGCTGGATGAAATACAGCACCGGATCGTTGCGGTTGAGCGCAAAGGGGCGTTTGCCGGTGCGGTGAAACTCCTCTTTGCCGTGGTCACGGTCCACCCCCTTGGCCACGCCGACCATAGCGATGTCTTCGACCCCCATTTCCTGCATGATCTCACGCACGGCGGAAACCTGCCCCGCGCCGCCGTCGATCAGCAGAAGGTCGGGCCAATGTCCGCGCGTGCGGTCCGGGTCTTCCTTTTTCAGCCGCTTGAACCGCCGGGTCAGCACCTCTTTCATCATGCCGAAATCGTCGCCCGGCGTCAGGTCTTCGCCCTTGATGTTGAACTTGCGATATTGGCTTTTCATATAGCCTTCCGGCCCGGCGACGATCATCGCGCCAACCGCAAAAGCCCCCTGAATGTGGCTGTTGTCATAGACTTCGATCCGCTCCGGCGCGGCGGGCAAGTCAAATGCCTCCGCCAGCCCTTCCAGCAGCTTTTTCTGCGTCGCCGTTTCGCTCATCTTGCGCCCAAGGCTCTCGCGGGCGTTGCGCTGCGCATTGGCCATCAGCTCGGATTTTTCGCCCCGCAGCGGCACGGTGATCGACACTTTGTGCCCCGCCTTTTCGCTCAACGCCTCCTGCATCAGATCATGTTCGGCGAGCGGATTGGAAGTCAGGATCAGCCGGGGCGGTTCCTTGGTGTCGTAAAACTGACCGACAAAGGCGCGTAACACCTCGCCGGGATCGTGATCGGGCGTGACGCGGGGGTAAAAGTCGACATTGCCCCAGTTCTGCCCCGAGCGGATGAAGAACACCTGCACACAGGCCTGCCCCCCCTCCATATGCAGCGCGATCACGTCCGCCTCCTCGGTCGATTGCGGATTGACGCCCTGCACCTGTTGCACGCGGGTCAGCGCCTCAATGCGGTCGCGCAACACGGCGGCCTTCTCGAATTCCATCGCATCGGACGCGGCCTGCATCTGTTCGGCGAGCTGCACTTGCACTTTGGACGACTTGCCGCGCAGAAAGGCATCGGCCTCGTCGACCAGCACGGCATAATCCTCTTTGGAAATCTTGCCGCCACACGGCCCCGCGCAGCGCTTCATGTAATAATTCAGACAGGCGCGATCCCCGGCGGCGACCTCCCGGTCGGAACAGGAGCGCAGCAGGAAGACCTTTTGCAGCGTGTTCAGCGTCTGGTTCACGGCCGCACCGCTGGCGAAGGGACCATAATAGCGCCCCTTGCGTTTGCGCGCGCCGCGGTGTTTTTCCAGCTTGGGAAAATCATGTTCGGAAGAGATGAAAATATAGGGGAAGCTCTTGTCGTCGCGCAGCAGCACGTTGTAGCGCGGCTTCATCTGTTTGATGAGGTTTTGTTCCAGCAGCAACGCTTCGGTTTCGGTCCGCGTGGTCAGAAACATCATCGAAGCGGTCTGTTCGATCATGCGGGCGATGCGGGCGCTGTGGCCGGTCGGTCGGGCGTAATTTGCCACGCGGTTTTTCAGGCTCTTCGCCTTGCCGACATACAGCACCTCGCCCTTGTCGTTGAGCATACGATAAACCCCCGGCGAGTGGTCCAACTGCCGCAGGTAATCGGCGATCAGCGCATGGCCGCGCTTGCCCGGTTTGGTGGTTTCGTCGCTCATGATCCGATTGTGCTGATTCTTTTGCCTTGCTGCAATCTTATGCCGGGTTCTGCAAGCGGAAATATGCCCCCAGAATCTGTGGATAAGTCGGGGGATAGCTTTGCGCGGCACGCGCCTGCGCCTTGTTATTGTGGCAATTTCATGACCTGCCTAATAATTAGGCAGTATCGCAGGGCATTGATATTAAAGGAAAATTTTCTGACTATTTGGTAAGTCCCTGAAATTTCAGCACTATTGCGGTTGAAAAAGGTAAATCGCCAGTGCCGGTGCACAAGTTGCCGTGAGGGGAGCCGAATTACTCGCGCCCTAAGATGTCCGGGGTTTGCCAGGCAAGGTGTTGTCCGCCGTCCACCGCGATCAGTTGTCCGGTCACGGCGGGGCTGTCGAGGAAGAAGCCAAGGGCGGCGGTGATGTCGCCCGGATTGGCGCCGCGCTTCAGGATGGTGGCGGCGCGTTGGGCGTCGAAATGGGCCTTGGACTGGCGCGCGCCTTGCAGGGTTGGTCCCGGTCCGATGGCGTTGACGCGGATATGCGGCGCGAGGGCTTGCGCGGTGGTTTGCGTCAGGGTCCAGAGGCCGGATTTCGCCAGCGTATAGGTCAGGAAAGCGGGGGTCAGTTTGCGCACCCGCTGGTCGACCATGTTGACGATCAGCGCGTTGGCGCGCGGCTCGCCGTCCGCGTCTGGCGTGGCCTTCGGGGCTTGCGCGGCGAAGGCTTGGCTCAGAAACAGCGGGGCGCGCAGGTTGGACCCGATATGGCGCTCCCAGCTTTCCGGCGTGGCGCTGGCGATGTCGTCGAACTCGAAAATCGAAGCGTTGTTGATCAGCAGGGTCAGGGAGCCGAGGGCATCGGTGGCGCGGGGCACCAAGCTGTCGCAATCGCGCAGCAGATCGGCCTCCAGCAGCACCGTTTTCGCGCCCAGATTGGCACAGCGGGCAGCGGTTTCTTCGGCGCCTTTGCGGTTGCTGGCGTAATGCACCGCGACGTCAAAGCCGCGCCCGGCGAGATACACCGCCATCGCACGGCCCAGCCGGTCAGCGGCGCCAGTAATCAGCGCCGCGCCCCTCATGCGACGACCGACACGATATAAACGAGATAGAGCAGGAAGAAACCCGCGCCCCAGAGCCGCCCGATGCGCCAGTGGCGGAAGACGAACGGGGCGAGGATCAGCGACGATATCAGCATGACCCACATGTCGATGCGCAGCAATTTCGGGTCGACCGGGATTGGTCCAACAAGGCTGGCAACGCCGATAATGGCCAGCAGGTTGAAAAGGTTCGAGCCAATGACATTGCCGAGCGCCACGTCTGCCTGATTGCGGAACGCCGCCATGACGGTGGTTGCCAGTTCCGGCAGCGAGGTGCCCAGCGCGACGAGGGTCAGGCCGATCACTTCATCGGGGACGTTGTAGGCGTGGGCGATGTTGGTGGCGGCATCGACCAGCAGGTCAGCGCCGAGCGGCAGGCCAATCATACCGATGGCGAGAAACAGGATGACTTTCCACCACGGCATATCCGGGTCAGCGCCCTCGATTTCCTCTTCGATCGGCACGTCGCATTCGGCCAGCGCTGCGCCCGCCCCGGCATTTTGCCGCCGATGCGCCAGCGCGATGCGGAAGGTGCCCGACAGCACAAGACCCAGCGCGGCCAAAAGCGCTACCCCCTGCCAGAAACCAAACACCCCTCCGGTAGCCGCCAGTGCCATGAACAACACGGTGGCCATCATCATCTGGATGTAGTCTTTGCGGGTGTCGCAGCCGGAGGTATCCAGCCCCTTGAGCAGCGCCGGCACGCCGAGGACGAGCAGCACATTGGCGGTGTTGGACCCGATGACGTTGCCTAGCGCAAGGCCGGGAACATCGGTCAACACTGCGTCAATGGAGATCAGCAATTCCGGCGCGGAGGTGCCGAAGGCGACGATGGTGAGCGCAACGATCAGCGCGGGCACGCCGAGGCGCAGCGACAGGTTCACCGCCCCGCGCACCAGACTGTCGCCCGCCACCAGCAAGATCACCAAACCTAAGGAGGCAGTGAGAAAATCCACGGGGTCAGCCCTTCTCGTTGTTTCGGTCGCCGCAGGGGCAGGGTCCGCGCCCTACTAACGGGCGACCGCATTTTGCGCAATGCGTCTTGCGTTTTGTGATCAGCGGAAAGCGCAGGCGTCCGAAGATCGCCAGAACCGCGATGAAGACGAGGAAGAGGGAGACAATCTTGATCAGCACGTCACAACCCGAACCGCGCCCAAAGGCTGCGCTCTTCAACGCTTTGCATCAGTTCGCCGGTAATGGAAGCGCCAAAGCGCTGGAAAATCGAGCGTTTCGGCCCAAAGACACGGAAGTTGGTTTCCTCGCCGAATTTGGCCTTCAGCGTGGGGATCAGGTGTCCGATCCCGTCGACCAGCCCCAGCTCGACCGCCTTCTGCCCGGTCCAGAACTCGCCGGTGAACAGGCGCGGATCGTCGGAAAGCCGCGTCCCGCGTGAGGTCTTCACATGCTCAATGAAAGCCTCGTGAATCTCGCCGCCAATGGCCTTGATACGGGCAACGTCCTCCGGGTTTTCCGGTTTGAATGGATCAAGCTGCGACTTGCTTTCGCCCGAAGTATGCACCCGGCGTTCAACCCCGTGTTTCTCGATCAGCTTGTCGAGACCAAAGCCCGCGAAAATCACCCCGATGGAACCGACAATAGAGCTTCGGTCGGCGTAAATCTGATCCGCCGCGCAGGCGAGCCAGTAGCCCCCGGAAGCGGCAACATCCTCCACGAAGGCGTAAACCGGCACTTTATGTTCATCCGCAAGGCGCCGGATACGCGCGGCGATCAGCGCGCTTTGCACCGGACTGCCGCCGGGGGAATTGATCGTCAGCGCCACCGCGTCGAATTTGCCCTTGCGAAAGGCCTTCTCGATGGCGCTCGCCGTGGCGGCATCGTTAAGCCGCCCGGTCGTTCCGGTCGCAATGGCGCCGTTCAGCCGCACAACCGCGACCCGCGGCGCGGCATTCAGAAAGGGAATAAAGCGTTTCATGCCGGTGATGTAGAGATGCGCGCGGGGCTTCTCAAGGTGCGGATGTGCTTTGTTTTCCCCTGTTGCCGTTCGGTCAGACGCGCAGCTTCCAGCCAGTGCGGAAAATCCACGTGATAATGGCGCAGCACAGGGCGAAAAAGGCGCTGATGGCCAGAAGTGAGATGGTGACGGGCACGTCCTCATGCCCGAAGAAGGCCCAGCGCATGCCGGAAATCAGGTACACCACCGGGTTGAACAGGGTCACTTTCTGCCAGAATTCCGGCAGCATGGTGATGGAGTAAAACGAACCACCGAGGAAGGCCAGCGGTGTGATTACCAGCATCGGCACGAGGTTGAGTTGTTCGAAATTGCTGGCCCAGATACCGATGATGAAGCCCAGCATGGCGAAGCTGAGGCAGGTCATGATCAGGAAAGCCAGCATCCATAACGGATGTGCGACTTCAAAATCGACGAAAAGTTTTGAGGTGGTGAAGATGATCATGCCAATGAGGAACGCTTTCGACGCCGCCGCGCCGACATAGCCGACGACAACCTCGAAGGTGCCCACCGGGGCGGAGAGCAGCTCATACATGGTGCCGATGAATTTCGGGAAATAGATACCGAACGCGCCGTTGGACACCGATTGCATCAGCACGGTCATCATCATCAGACCGGGCACGATGAAGGCGGCGTAGTCGATGCCTTCAACGCTGTCCATCCGCGAGCCGATAGCCGCGCCGAAGACGATGAAATAGAGCGAGGTGGACAGCACCGGGCTGACGATGCTTTGCCAGATGGTGCGGAATGTTCGAGACATTTCAAAGACATAAATGGCTTTGATCGCGCGGAAGTTCATGGTTTTTCCTCCGAGACCAGGCTGACGAAAATATCTTCCAGCGAGCTTTGATGCGTGTTGAGATCGGTCATGTGCAACCCAGCGGCGCGCAGATCGGCCAAGAGGTCGGTGATGCCGGTCTGGTTGGCGGCGGCGTCGTATTCGTAGATCAACTCGTTGGCCTTCCTGCCCCGGCGCACCCCGCGCGCGGCGAGACTGTCGGGGACGCGCGTGACCTCTTCCGCCAGTTCCAGCGTCAGGCTCTTGTGCCCCATGCGCCGCATCAGCGTGCTGGTTTCTTCGAGTAGCAACAGCTCCCCGTGGTTAATCACGCCGATCCGGTCGGCCATCGCTTCTGCTTCTTCGATGTAATGCGTGGTCAGGATGATGGTGACGCCGCTTTCCTTCAGCCGCCGCATCACCTCCCACATATCCCGGCGCAACTCGACATCCACCCCGGCGGTCGGTTCATCGAGAAACAACACGCGCGGCTCATGCGCCAGCGCCTTGGCGATCATCAATCGCCGTTTCATCCCGCCGGACAGGTTCATCACCTTCTCGTTGCGCTTGTCCCAAAGCGACAGATCCTTGAGGATTTTTTCCAGAAAGCCCGGTGTGTTTTTATGTCCGAACAGCCCTTGCGAGAATTTCAGCGTGTCGATGACCTTCTCAAAATTCTCGACATATAATTCCTGCGGCACGAGGCCGATCATCTTGCGCGCCGCCCGCGCGTCGGTCACGATGTCATGCCCGCCAACCTTGATCTTGCCGGAGGTCAGGCGCGCGATGCCGCAAATGATGGAAATCAGCGTGGTTTTCCCGGCGCCATTTGGCCCGAGCAGGGCAAGAACCTCGCCCTCCTGAATGTCGATATTGATTCCCTTGAGCGCGTCGAACCCGCCCTCATAGGTCTTTCGGACATCGGCAATTCTGACAATCGTTCCCATGCGCATTCCCTTGTCCCGTCTGTCGGGCATGAAGCTGAAACCTTAATGCTGCGCTTTCAGGGCCACAAGGGGCTATAGCGATTTGCGCGCCTTGAGGGCGGCGGTGATGGTGCCGTCGTCGAGATAATCAAGTTCCCCGCCAATCGGCACCCCCTGCGCCAGCGTCGTGACCTTGCAGCGCCCTTCGAGCGCGTCGGCGATGTAATGGGCGGTGGTCTGGCCGTCGATGGTGGCGTTGAGGGCGAGGATGACTTCGTGAATCCCCTCATCCGAAACCCGCGCGGCGAGCCGGGGAATGCCGAGATCCTCCGGTCCGACCGCGTCCAGCGCCGATAGCGTGCCGCCCAGAACGTGATAGCGCCCGCGAAACACGCCCGCGCGCTCCATCGCCCAGAGATCGGACACGTCTTCAATGACGCAAATTTCGCCAGTGGCCCGCTTCGGGTTCTGGCAAATCTCGCAAATCTCCGAGGTGGCGACATTGCCGCAGGTCAGGCATTCGCGCGCGCTGGCGGCGACCTCGGCCATGGCATCGGCCAGCGGCATCAGCAGCAGGCTGCGTTTGCGGATCAGGTGCAGCACCGCGCGCCGGGCGGAACGCGGCCCCAGCCCCGGCAGCTTCGCCATCAGGTCGATCAGGTTCTCGATTTCGCGCGGTGCGTCGCCCATCTCAGCCGAACGGGTTTTTCATGCCAGCAGGCAGGCCCAGACCTTCCGTCACCTTGGCCATTTCTTCCTCCATCCGCGCGGCGGCGCGGCTTTGCGCGTCTTTGATCGCGGCGAGGATCAGGTCTTCGACCACCTGTTTTTCGTTCGGGTCAAAGATCGTCGGGTCAATATCGAGGCCGGTCAGCTCGCCCTTGGCGGTGGCGGTGGCTTTGACCAGCCCGGCGCCGCTTTCCCCGGTCACGGTGATCTGGTCGAGCGCCTCCTGCGTCTCGGCCATTTTCGATTGCATCTCCTGCGCGGCTTTCATCATCTTGGCCATGTCGCCAAGACCGCCCAAACCTTTCAGCATGTTGTCTCTCCTAATCTTCAAACGGATCCCAATCGCTTTCCGGCTCCTCGACCTCTTCGAGCGCCTCCGATTGGGCTTGTGCGTTAATTTCTGCCAGTGTCCTGATCTCAGCGATTTTGGCGCTGGGGAAGGCGTCGAACACGGCGGCAACCAGCGGATGCGCCATGGCTTGTGCGCGCAGCGCCTCCTCGGCGGCGTCGCGGGTTTCGCGGATCGTCGGGGTCTCGGCGCCGGATACTACGGTCACGCCCCAGCGCACCCCGGTCCAGCCCTGCAACCGAGCGGCGAGGCGGGTGGCGAGGTTGGCGGGGGCGGTGTCGGTTGGGGTAAACTCGATGCGGCCGGGCTGGTAAGAGGCGAGGCGCACCCCGCTCTCCACCTCGACCAGAAGCTGCACATCGCGGTTGCGGCGGATGAGCGCGACCACATCGTCGAAACGCGGGTATTGCGCCAGCGCGCTGTCCGTAGCGACGGCGAGCGCCGTATTGCCGCCGCCGCTGGGCGGTGTCGGCGTCATTTGTCCGCGCGCTTGTGGGCCGGGGCCGCTCGTCGGCGCGGGGCCACCGGCGGGGGGGAGCGGCGGGGGCGGCGTGTCCTTGAGCTGTTTGATCAGCTCTTCCGGCGAGGGCAGGTCGGCAACATGGGTCAGCCGGATCAGCGCCATTTCCGCCGCCATCATTGTGTTGGGCGCGTTGCCCACCTCCTCGATGGCCTTCAGCAGCATCTGCCAGGTTCGCGACAGAACGCGCAGCGGTAATTCGCTTGCCATGCGCTGCCCGCGTGCGCGTTCGTCTGGGCCAACCGTCGGGTCTTCGACCGCTTCCGGCGTGATTTTGATCACCGAGACCCAATGCGTCACTTCCGCCAGATCGCGCAGGATGGCGAGCGGGTCGGCCCCATCGGCATATTGCGCGCCTAACTCGGTGAGCGCGCCGGGGGCATCGCCGCGCATGATCATGTCGAACAGGTCCAGCACCCGTCCGCGATCGGCCAGCCCGAGCATGGCGCGCACCTGTTCGGCGGTGGTTTCACCCGCGCCGTGGCTGATGGCCTGATCAAGTAGCGAGGTCGCATCGCGCGCCGAACCTTCCGCCGCGCGGGTGATCAGCGCCAGCGCATCGTCGGCAATCTCGGCGCCTTCGGCTTTGGCCAGTTTGCGCAACAGCGTGATCATGTCTTCCGGTTCGATGCGGCGCAGATCGAAGCGCTGACAACGTGACAGAACCGTCACGGGAACTTTGCGAATCTCGGTGGTGGCAAAGATGAATTTCACATGCGCGGGCGGTTCTTCCAGCGTCTTGAGCAGCGCGTTGAAGGCGTTGGTCGAGAGCATGTGAACTTCGTCGATGATGTAGATCTTGTAGCGCGCGGAGGCGGCGCGGTAATGCACGCTTTCGATGATTTCGCGAATGTCGCCGACGCCGGTGCGGGAGGCGGCATCCATTTCCATCACGTCGACATGCCGGCCTTCCATAATGGCGGTGCAATGCTCGCAGACGCCGCAGGGTTCGGTCGTCGGCCCGCCGGTGCCATCGGGGCCGATGCAGTTCATGCCCTTGGCGATGATGCGCGCCGTGGTGGTTTTGCCGATGCCGCGGATGCCGGTCATGATGAAGGCCTGCGCGATGCGGTCCGCCGCGAAAGCGTTTTTCAGGGTGCGCACCATGGCGTCCTGACCGACCAGATCGGCAAAGGTCTCCGGGCGGTATTTGCGCGCGAGAACCTGATAGGCTTCGGTTGGCGTGTCGGTCATCTGTTTCCCCGTATCCGTCTGGGGGAATTTAGGGCTTCGGGGCGGGCGCGTCTAGGGCACAGCCTGATAATCATTTATCCCTCTTTGCCCGGCGGCACCGCCGGGCTGCGCCTGCCTGCCCCCCGGCAGGCGCATACAGCGGTTCAATTTATGGAAAGGGCCGGGACATTGTTCGCAGTGTCTGCAAATTGCTACATTTGCGCCAGCGCCTACCCAGGCAGGCGCAGCCCTCTGGGCACTGTGGGCAATGTGTCTAGCGGCCTTTGCGTTTTCGTGCCCGCGTGACGGTTTCGGTGTTGCGGTTGTCCTCGGCGAGGAGTTTGCGCCAGCGCTCAAGGCGTTCCGGGTCCAATTCGCCGCTCTCCAGCCCGGCCTTCACGGCGCAGCCCGGTTCGGTATCGTGTTGGCAATCGGAAAAGCGGCAACGGCTTTGGGCCTCTATAATATCGGCGAACAGGGTGTCGATGCCCTCAGAAGCCTCTTCGAGGCGCAGTGCGCGCATTCCCGGCGTGTCGATGATCCAGCCGCCGTGGCGCATGGGGCGTAGGGTGCGCGAGGTGGTGATATGGCGGCCCTTGGCGTCGATCTCGCGCACCGCACCCGTCGCGGCATCGGCGCCGGTCAGCTGGTTGGTCAGGGTGGTTTTGCCCACGCCGGACGAGCCGACAAGGGCGGCGGTTTGTCCCGGCTTCACCCATTGTTCGATCTGCGTGACGGCCTCTGGCGATGCGGCGTCGAGGGCCAGCACGGTCAGCGCCGGGTCGATGCTTTGGGCGTCGCGCCGGTATTTTTCGGCCGTTTCTCCAGCAAGGTCAGCCTTGGTCAGCACCAGCACCGGGGTGCAGCCCGCATCATGGGCCAGTGCGAGGTAACGCTCGATGCGGGCGATGTTGAAATCGGCGTTCATTGAGGTGACGATGAACAGGGTGTCGATATTGGCGGCAATGAGTTGTACGCGGATATCGGTTCCCGCCGCGCGCCGGTGCAGCACCGATTGCCGCTCAAGGCGGGCGCGCATGATCCGGTCGGCATCCGCCAGCACCCAGTCGCCAACCGCCACATCCCCCGCCCCGCGGCCCGGCACCTGCAAACTGACCTCCCCCGCTTCCCCCAGCGCCGCCAGCCGGTCACGATGCACCTCGGACACGCGCCAAGGGGTGAGGGTTGCGTCATATCTGGCCGCGTCGCGGGCGAAATGGGGGTTCCAGCCAAGGGAATGAAGGTCGTGCATGCAGGTCCAGTCAGGTTTCGGCGCGACTATAGAAGTGCTGGCTGGGACGGGCAAGGTGGTGCGGGGTTAGAGTAGAAACCACTTTTACTTTTAAGCGTTATGCGAAAAAATTGAATCCCTTAACGCTGCCTGAAATCAAAGATTTTGGGCGCGTTAAGTGATACTCTGTGTTTCAAGTATTTCGTCAAACGCTTTAGGTGAGAGGCTGGACATCGACCCAAGCGGGGCTCGTTGCGGCTGCTTCCTTCCGGACCTGACCGGGTTGGCGAGGCGCTTGCCCGCGCCAACCTCTCGGGGCCGATATAGGCGGGCGGGGCGCGGGATGCAAGGGCTACAGTTTCAGCGTAAACTCCATGAACCCGTCTTCGCCAATCTCGCCGGGAGTAATGTGCAGATCGGGAAACTCGTCAATGACCTCCGCCGCGCGGGGACCACAGGTGAAACGGACGCTCGCCCCTCCGGCGGGGGCGAGCCGCCAGTTCATTGCCAGATCACCGCCGAACGGGCTTTCATCGCGGAACGCGGCGGTTAAGACGTCGCGGATATTGGTGCCGAGATCAAGCGCGACACGGTTGCTGGGGAAAACCGGGTAATTACCGCCGCCCATGAGCCGGAAGGAACTGGTGACAAGCAACACTTCGTCCCTTGGCCGGATCGGAGCGCCGTTCATTGTCAGGTTTCTGATCCGGGAAGCCTTGGGGTTGAGCAATTCACCATGCGGGGTGAAGCGCGCGGGTTGGGTCAGGTCGATTTCGTATTCCGCCGCGTCGATGCTTTCGAAGTAATAGGCGGGGGTGGCGATGTCGATCAACGCCTGTCCGGGTTTGCCGGGTTCGATCTGATTGAAAATGGAGGCGGCGCGTTCCAGCCAATGTGAGAGTTCACTGCCCAAAAGGCGCAGGGCGATCAACTCGTTGGGGAAGGGGTAAATGTCGCCGATATCCTGTGAGGTTACGGGGCCAGCGGCAATGTCGGTAAAATAGGTCGGCCCGGCCAGTCCGCCGCATTTGAACGGCGCACTGGAAACGACCATGGGCAGGGAGGAGAGGGTTGTGTTCGCGATGGTACGGGCCATGTGCCGACGGGCAGCGGTTTGCACGATGCGCACCGCGCTGGAAGGGGCGACTTTGGCGAAATAAGAGTGCAACCGATGCGCGGTCTGCCCGATTGGGGCGCGCGTCTGTTCGTTGAGTTCTCCACGTATGGCGGCGTCGATCTTCGCTACTTCCGGCTCCGGTTCGACAAAGTTTTGCAGCTTGCCGGTATCCGGGTTGCGCGCGGCCACGGGGCGGGCTTCGGCGGTTGCCTTGACGCGGGTCCAGCCCGCATCCTCCTGCTCGAAGCAAAGGTCGATCACCCCGAGATGCGAGCCCCAGAAACCGGGATTGACCACCGGGGTGCCGTGAATGGTGCCTGTTGCATTATCGACATTGGGGCGCGGGGTATCGTTCGGGAAGGCCTTGTGATCATGTCCGGCGACGATGGCGTCAATGCCGGGGATCGCGGCCAAAGGCAGGATGGCGTTTTCCAGACCGGGCGCGTCCTCTTGCGGCCCAATGCCCGAATGCGCCAGCACCACCACCGCGTCGGCCCCCAGGGCGCGCAACATGGGCACCATCTGTCTGGTGGTGGGCACCATGTCGCGGATCACGGCCTCATATGGTGAGCGGCGCAGGCCGGTGATGCTGCCCGGTGGCAGGAGGCCGAGCAGGCCGATGGTGAAGTCGTGCGTCGCGCCGTCCTGATCGGCAAGTTTGCGGTGCAACAGGGCATAGGGCACCGTCACCGGAGTAATGGCACTGCCGCGCGCGCCTTCGGTCAGGTCGAGCGACAGGTTGGTGCAGACAATCGGGAAATCGGCGTTGCGCAGGACGTGGCCCAGAAACTCGGCGCCGTGGTCAAATTCGTGATTGCCCAGCGTAATGGCGTCATAGCCGAGCTTGTTCATGACCGACACGATCGGGTGCGTCTTGCCCGCATGGCGGTTGCCGGACATCAGCGCGCGCACCAGCTCTTCGCTGACGGGGGTGCCGTGCAGGAAGTCACCACTGTCGAACAAAACGGCGTTCTGCGCTTCATCACGGGCCTGCCGGATCAGCGCAGCGGTTCGCACCAGCCCGCCCGTTCCGGTGTCTTCCGCGAAGTAATACGGGGGCTGTAGGTGCATATGCAAATCACCCGTCGCGAGGATGCGTAAATCCACTCGCGTCGGACGTGTATCTGTCGTTTCCCTGGTCTTGGTTTGTTGATCCAAGACACCCCTCCATGCAGCCTGCGGCTTATTCGTTAGCCTTTAGGTTGTATTGCCATGAATAGCCTTTTGCGGGTGATTGTCCAGTAAATGTGGGTCAAAACGGTGCGATGATTGCGGTGCGGGGGGCGGCGCGATACATCTGAGGTGGGATTTGTGCCGGAGGGGATATGCAAAACTGGATCGGGATGGCGGGCGGCGAACTGGACCGCGCGGCGGGGTTGCGACGTGAGGCGCAGGCTCTGGCGGCGGACAAAACCGCGCGTGGCTTGGCGTTCTGGCGCGGGCGGGTTCTGGTTTCCGGTGAGGGACGCGGGCGGCGGGTGGAACGGCTGCCGCTGGACCATCCGGTCTTTTCCCTTGTTTCCCCGCCGGTTAATCGGGTCTTTCTCGGGCGCTTTCGCGGCGTGTCGTTGTTTGCCTGTGACCTGTCCGATTGGGAGCCGGAACAGGGAACGGAGGATTTGACGCCTTGGGACGATGTTGCGGTGCCGGGTGTCGCGCTGGACGCGCATTTCGTCGATTTTCGCACTGTTTTCAGCTGTGTCGGCCCCGGTGAGGGCGAAGCGATGGCCACCGGGCGCAGTCTGTTCGAATGGCACCGATTGCACCAGTTTTGCGCACAATGTGGCGAAAAAACCGTGATTGGTGACGCGGGCTGGCGGCGCGACTGCCCGTCCTGCGCCCGACAGCACTTCCCGCGAGTCGATCCGGTGGTCATCATGCTGGTGCTGCGGGGCAATTCTGTGCTTATGGGGCGGTCGCCGGGGTGGCCAGAGGGGATGATCAGCTTGCTGGCGGGGTTCGTCGAGCCGGGGGAGACTTTGGAGGCGGCGGTGCGCCGGGAAGTGTTCGAGGAGGCGGGCATTCGGATCGGCGCGGTGCGGTTGCTCACCAGCCAGCCCTGGCCGGACCCGTCCAGCCTGATGATCGGCGCCGTGGCGCAGGCGGAAAGCGAAGAGATTGTTCTCGATCCCAAAGAGTTGGATCATGCGGAATGGCTGCGCCGCGAGGAGGTTCTTGCCATGTTTGCCGGGCAGCATCCGCGCTTTCGCAAACCCCGGACCGGCACGATCGCTGGGGCAATGGCGCGTTTGTGGCTTGCGGATTGGCTGGAATAAAGCGAATGTCTGCGCGATTGAGACAGCTGCGGAGAACGGGATGAAACTGGTTGCACGCGAAGATATTGAAGCGCCGATTGACGCGGTGTTCCGGCAGCTTTCGGATTTCGACGGCTTTGAACGTGCGGCCTTGCGGCGCGGGGCGGAAGTGCAGCGCACCGACTCGCTGACCCAACCCGGCGCGGGCATGGGCTGGCGCGCCAGTTTTGATTTTCGCGGCAAAGAACGGTTGGGCGAGATCGAGATGACCGCCTATGACCGCCCCAACGCGATGGTTTTTCAGGCGAAGGGCATGGGGGTCGATCTGGAACTGGAAATGGAGCTGGTTTCCATGTCTCCGGCGCGCACCCGGCTGAATATGTCCACCGACATTCGCCCGCGTTCGATCCCGGCCAAGCTGGTGGTGCAGTCGATGAAGGTCGCGCGCTCCAACGTGCTGCGCAAATACCGCAAACGGATTGCCAAGCTGGCGGAGCAGGTGGAAGCGCGCTGCCGGGGTTAGGGGTCTATGCCCGAAGTCGCCGCGTGGCGGCGCGGATCGGCGGGATAGACGCCGATAATGTCCAGATGTTTGGTGAAGTAGCTTAATTCTTCCAGCGCCCGGCGTACCGGCGCGTCGTCCGGGTGTCCCTCGATGTCGGCGTAAAAGCGCGTCGCGGTGAAGGCGCCGCCGATCATGTAGCTTTCCAGCTTGGTCATGTTGACCCCGTTGGTGGCAAACCCGCCCATGGCTTTATAGAGCGCCGCCGGGATATTGCGCACTTCAAAGACGAAAGTGGTCATCATGCCATCGTCGCCGCGCCGCGTATGATCGGCTTCGCGGCCCATGATGACGAAGCGGGTGGTGTTGTGGCCGTGATCTTCAATGTCGCGCGCCAGCACATCCAGCCCGTGAATGTTTGCTGCCAGTTCCGAGGCCAGCACCCCCTCGCCGGGGGTCTTAAGCTGCGCCAGATCCGCCGCCGCGCCCGCGCTGTCCGCCGCCGCTTCGCCGCGAATGCCGTGCAGCTTGAGGAACTGCGCCGATTGCGGCAGCAAAACCAGATGCGCGCGCACGGTGCGGATGTCGTCGAGTTTCGCGCCGGGCAGGCCCATCAGCGCAATGCGCACCCGCACGAACGCCTCGTCCAGAATATGCAGCCCGCTTTCCGGCAACAGGCGGTGAATATCGGCCACCCGCCCATAGGTCGAGTTTTCAATCGGCAGCATGGCCTGATCCGCCCGTCCGTCGCGCACGGCGGCGATCACATCCTCAAAGGTCGCGCAGGGCAGCGGCGTCAGATCGGGCCGCGCACTGAGACAGGCTTCATGGCTGTAGGCGCCCGGTTCCCCCTGAAATGCAATCGCTCTGGTCATGGATTTTCCCAAGTTGTTGGCGGTTTGTTAATTTCTTTGTGGCATTATCGCCCCGTAAAGGACGCATAGCGCTTGAAAAGGGGCGATGGAAGCGGCTAGAACAGCCTTAGCCCAGGGAAAGATGAACAGCGACAAGTTGGACACAATGAAATTTATTACCAAGGCCCTCGCCAGCCTCGTAGGCGCAATCCTCATCCTCGTCGTAGCACAAAACGTTTCGTCGAGACTTTATGACACCTCCGGCAGCACCCACGGCGCCACCGAGGATCACGCGCCGGTGCGCGGCTATATCGTGGCCCTTGAAGATACCGGCGGCGCGGCGGAAGAGGAAGTTGTCGAAGTGACCTTCCCCGACGCTTATGCCAGCGCGGATACCGGCAAAGGTGAGAAGGTTTTCAAGAAATGCAAAGCCTGTCACGCGCTGGAGCCGGGCAAGAACGGCACTGGCCCGTCGCTCTACGGCGTTGTGAACCGCGCATCGGCAACCGTGGAAGGCTTTGGCTATTCCGACGCGATGGCCGCGCTTGGGGTTGAATGGACCCCGGAAGAGCTGGACCTCTGGCTGGCGGACCCGAAGGGCTATCTGCCGGGCAACAAGATGACCTTCAAGGGCCTTGGCAAGATCGAAGACCGCGCCAATCTTATTGCCTATCTGGCGACGATTGGCGGCTGATCGCTTCACACGCGAATCACGGCGCGGAAACAAACAGGGCTGCGCGCGGGCGCGGCCCTTTTTCGTTTTTGTGCCAGATTCTTTTCTCGTAACAAAATCGTGCCGTGCCCGGCCGAACCGCCGTGTTGTGAGTATTTGTGCTAAGAAGAAGGGGCGGAATATGAATCAAAATTTTCTGCTTCTCCATAAACACCCTGCTGATTTCGAACGCGAATTTTGATGCGTGGTATTGCAGATTAAAGCGATTTCGCTCTAGCGTGGGGGCAACGATATCGGCAGGGTCCGAAGGCGGGAGGAATTGCGATGCGCTTTATGTCAAAACAACCGGGTGGCTCAAAGCTGCGGCAAAGCCTGTTGGCGGCGGGCGTGGCGCTTGCAGGCGCGGTTCCGGCCCATGCGGAGATCATGGCGGGCCATGCTTTCTCTTTCTTTGGCACTCCGAAACTGCCCGCAGATTACCAGCATCTCGATTACGTCAACCCGGATGCGCCCAAAGGCGGTGAGATCGCCATTGCCGGGCAGGGCACGTTCGACACGTTCAACCCCTATGCCCGTAAGGGCACGGCTGCCATGTTGGCCAATATCGGTATTGAACAATTGATGACTTCCGTGGCCGATGAGATCGGTGTGGAATATTGCCTGCTCTGTGAAACGCTGGAATATCCGCTGGACCATTCCTGGGTGATTTTCAACATCCACCCGGAAGCGAAGTTTTCGGACGGCACGCCGGTCACGGCGGCGGATGTGGTTTTTACCCACGAATTGTTCATGGAGCAGGGGTTGCCTTCCTATCGTGATGGGGTCGCGCCGATCATTGCCTCTGTCGAGGCGCTGGGAGAGCGGCGGGTGCGGTTCAATTTCCAACCCGACAGCGCCCGACGCGACCGGATTTCACAGGCGGGTGCCACGCCGGTTTTCTCCAAAGCCGAGTTTGAAACCAAGGGGTTGCGGCTGGATGAGAGCCAGATGGAACCGTTCATGGGCACCGGCGCTTACGTTCTCGACAGCTATGAAATCAACGAGCGCATTCTGTATCGGCGCAACCCGGATTATTGGGCGGCAGACCTGCCCATCGGGCGCGGGCGCAACAATTTCGACGTGATTCGCGTTGAGTATTTCGCCGATACCACTGCCGCTTTCGAGGCCTTCAAGGCGGGGGCGTTTACCTTCCGGTTGGAAAACAGCTCGAAAAACTGGGCGACGGGGTATGATTTCCCGGCGCTGAAGGAGGGGTATGTGGTGGCGAAGGAATTGCCCAACGGCTCAATGGCGTCCGGGCAGGCCTTTGTTTTCAACACACGGCGCGAGAAGTTTCAGGACATCCGCGTGCGCGAAGCCATCGCCCGCATGTTCAATTTCGAGTTCTCCAACGAGACCCTGTTTTATGGGCTGTATGAACGCATCACCGGCTACGCCACCAATAGCTACAACGCAGCGGAGGGGATGCCTTCGCCTGAGGAATTGGCGGTGCTGGAACCGATTGCGGACCTGCTGCCGCCGGGGGTTCTGGACAGCGAAGCGGTGATGCCGGAAGTATCGGGCACGCGACAACTGGATCGGCGCCAGATGCGCGCCGCGTCGGCGCTGCTGGACGAGGCGGGCTGGATCGTTGGCGATGACGGGATGCGGCGCAATGCGGCGGGGGAGACCCTGAAGGTCGAGTTTCTTGAATACTCCCCGGCCTTTGACCGCGTGGTGCAGCCGTTTGTCGATAATTTGCGCGCTATCGGCGTCGATGCTTCGCTCAACCGGGTCGATACGGCGCAGTTCATGGAGCGGCGTCGCGGCTTTGATTATGATATTGTGACCGACCATCTGAGCCTTGGTTATGAGCCGGGGTCAGGGTTGGCGCAGCGGTTTGGGTCCGAGGCGATGGAAGTGTCGGTGTTCAACACCATCGGTCTGGCCGATCCGGCGGTTGATGCGCTGATCGAGACTATTCGCCGGGCGGAAACCAAGGAAGAAATGGTGCCTGCGGTGCAGGCGCTGGACCGGGTGATGCGCGCCATGCGCCTGGCCGTGCCGCAATGGTTCAAGGACGTGCATACGGTCGCCTATTTCGATCAGTTCGATTACCCGGATGAATTGCCGCCCTATAATCTGGGCTATCTCGATTTCTGGTGGTTTGATGCTCAAAAAGCGGCGGCGCTGCGCGCGGCGGGGGCGCTTGACTAACCCATGGGCGCCTATATTCTCCGACGCTTGCTGTTGGTTCTTCCGACGCTGTTCGGCATCATGGTGATCAACTTCGCGCTGACCCAGTTCGTTCCCGGCGGGCCGATTGATCAGATCGTGGCCCAGCTTGAGGGTAGCGGCGACGTGTTCGAGAGCATTTCCGGCGATGGATCGGAGGCGGAGAATTCGGAGGGCGTCAACCCGGATACTTATGAGAGCATTGACGGGTATTCGAAGGAATATCTCGATCTGTTGCGGGTCGAGATGGGGTTTGCGCGGATTGAATGTGCGCCGGGATTTGAAGGCGAACCGGGCCCGGAAAACGCGGCTTGCACGCTGGAGGATATTCCGGCGGTCGAGCGGTTTTTCATCATGATGGGCCGGTATATGCGGCTGGATTTCGGCGAGAGTTATTTCCGCTCCATCGGGGTGTTTGAACTGATCGCGGAGAAGTTGCCGGTGTCGGTGACGCTGGGGCTTTGGTCGACGCTGATTGCCTATTTCGTGTCGATCCCGCTGGGCATTCGCAAGGCGGTGCATGATGGCAGCCGGTTCGATACCTGGACCTCCGGTCTGATCATCCTCGCCTATGCCATTCCCGGCTTCCTGTTCGCCATTTTGCTTCTGGTGCTGTTCGCGGGCGGGTCGTATTGGCAAATCTTCCCGCTGCGCGGCCTAACCTCGGATAATTTCGACGAGTTGTCGGCGCTGGGCAAGGTGGCGGATTATTTCTGGCACATCGCGCTGCCGGTGATTGCCTCGACCATTTCGTCCTTCGCCACCCTGACCCTGCTGACGAAAAACTCCTTCCTCGACGAGATCCGCAAACAATATGTGGTCACGGCACGGGCCAAGGGGCTGACGGAATCGCGGGTGCTGTATGGCCATGTGTTTCGCAACGCGATGTTGATCGTCATCGCAGGCTTCCCCGCTCTGTTCATCGGCGTTTTCTTCGGCGGTTCGCTGATTATCGAGACCATTTTCTCGCTCGATGGCCTTGGGCGGCTGGGTTTTCAGGCGGCGGTGGCGCGTGATTTTCCGATCATTTTCGGCACCCTGTTCGTCTTTGGCCTCGTTGGCCTGCTGATCGGTATCCTGTCGGACCTGATGTATGTTTTCATCGACCCGCGCATCGACTTTGAACGGAGGCAGACATGAAGCTCTCCCCGCTCAACCAGCGGCGTTGGCGCAATTTTCGCCAAAACCGGCGCGCTTTTTGGTCGTTGATCCTGTTCATTGCCCTGTTCGGCATCTCGCTTTTTGCCGAATTTATCGCCAACGATAAGCCCATTCTGGTGCGTTATCAGGGCGCCTATCACATGCCGATTTTCCGCTTTTACCCCGAGACCGCGTTTGGTGGCGATTTTCGCACCGAGGCGATTTATGGCGACCCGGAGGTGCAGTGTCTGATCCTGTCGGGCGGGTTGGAAAGCTGTTTTGAGGCGCCGGAAGAGGTGATGGCGGATGCGGCGGATGGGGAGGTTGCCGGGCAGGCCATTGAGGCAGGGATGATCCTCTGGCCGCCGCTGCCGTTCTCTTACGACACGATCAATAATATCGGTCAGCCCGCGCCCTCGCCGCCGGATGCGGTGCATCTTTTGGGCACGGACGACACGGCGCGCGATGTGTTGGCGCGGGTGATTTACGGCTTCCGGCTGTCGATCCTGTTTACCATCGTCGTGACTGCCGTCACCTCCGTCATCGGCATCGCGGCCGGGGCGGTGCAGGGGTATTTCGGCGGGCGGGTCGACCTGTTGTTCCAGCGGTTTCTGGAAATCTGGGGCTCCACCCCCTCGCTTTATATCATCATCATTCTGACCGCGATTTTGGGGCGTAGTTTCTGGCTTCTGGTCTTTGTGACGGTGATTTTTGGTTGGCCTGCGCTGGTTGGCGTGGTGCGGGCGGAGTTTTTGCGGGCGCGCAATTTTGAATATGTGCGCGCGGCGAAGGCGTTGGGCGTGTCCAACCGCGTGATCATGTTCCGCCATATGCTGCCCAACGCGATGGTGGCCACGTTAACCATGCTGCCCTTCATCATCACCGGCACCATCGGCTCGCTCGCCGCGCTGGATTTTCTGGGCTACGGCTTGCCCGCCAACGCGCCCAGCCTCGGTGAATTGACCCGACAGGCGAAGCAGAACCTGCAGGCGCCGTGGCTGGGCTTTACCGCCTTTGGCACCTTTACCATCCTGCTCTCCCTGCTGGTTTTCATCTTCGAGGGCGTGCGGGATGCGTTTGATCCGAGGAAGACGTTCCAATGAGTTTGCTGCGGGTTCAGGATTTGTCGGTGTCCTTTCGGCAGGACGGCAAGCGCATCCCGGCGGTGAGGGGCGTTTCTTTTGAGGTGGGCGCGGGGGAGACTGTGGCGCTGGTGGGCGAAAGCGGGTCGGGCAAGTCGGTTACGGCGCTGTCGGCCTTGGGCCTGTTGCCCCTGAGCGCCAGGGTTTCCGGCTCGGCGCAGTTTGAGGGCGAGGAGCTGATCGGCGCCAGCGAACGCAAGCTGCGGCAGGTGCGCGGCAACGATGTCAGCTTTATTTTTCAGGAGCCGATGACCTCGCTCAACCCGCTGCACACAATCGAAAAGCAGCTTCGCGAGAGCGTGGAGTTGCATCAGGGCTTGTCCGGTTACGCGGCGCGGGCGCATCTCATTGGCCTGCTCGAACAGGTCGGCATCCCGGAGCCGGAGAGCCGCCTTGCCTCCTATCCGCATCAGCTTTCCGGCGGCCAGCGGCAGCGGGTGATGATCGCCATGGCGCTCGCCAACGGGCCGAAACTCCTTGTTGCCGACGAGCCGACCACCGCGCTCGACGTGACCATTCAGGCGCAGATTTTGGAGCTTCTGGCGGAGTTGAAACAGAGCCGTGCCATGAGCCTGTTGTTCATTACCCACGACCTCGCCATCGTGCGCAAATTTGCCGATCGGGTCTGTGTCATGCAGGCCGGAGAGATTGTCGAAGCGGGACCGGCGGAGGCGATTTTCAGCGCGCCGCAGCATCCTTACACGCAGATGCTACTCGCCGCCGAACCGTCTGGCGCGCCGGGCGCGGTGCCGGAAGGGGCGAAAGAAGTGGTGCGCGCGGAGGGGCTTCGGGTCTGGTTCCCTATTGAGCGCGGGCTGTTGCGCCGCACGGTTGGGCATATCAAGGCAGTGAACGGGGCGAGTTTTTCCATCCGCGCGGGCGAGACCCTTGGCGTGGTTGGGGAAAGCGGGTCCGGCAAGACGACGCTGGCGCTGGCCATGTTGCGCCTCATCCGTTCCGAGGGGCCGATTGTGTTCATGGGGCAGGATGTGCAGGGGCGGGCGGAGAAGGCGTTGCGCGGGATGCGGCGCGATATGCAGGTGGTGTTTCAGGATCCGTTCGGCTCGCTGTCGCCGCGCATGACGGCGGAGGAAATCATTGCCGAGGGGCTGTCGGTGCATGGAAGCGAGGCGGGGAAATCGCGGCGTGAGATGGTGGCGGAGATCATGCAGGAGGTCGGTCTGGACCCGGAGATGATGCACCGCTACCCGCATGAGTTTTCCGGCGGCCAGCGCCAGCGCATCGCCATTGCCCGCGCCATGATCCTGCACCCGGCATTGCTCGTTCTGGACGAGCCGACTTCGGCGCTGGACATGACGGTGCAGGTGCAGATTGTCGATCTGTTACGTCGGTTGCAGCGCGATCATGGGCTGGCGTATCTTTTCATCTCGCATGACCTGAAAGTGGTGCGTGCGCTGGCGCATCAGGTGTTGGTGATGAAGGCCGGGGATGTGGTCGAGGCGGGACCAGCGGCGGAGATTTTCACCGCGCCAAAGACGGCATATACCCGCGCGTTGATGGCAGCGGCATTTGATCTGGAAGCGCGTGAGGGGGCTGGTTTTTAAGGCCGGAGAACCTTGCATTCGGTGTTACGCGCCGCCAACCGTTTGCAGGCCAGTTCCGCCATTTCCTGCGTCAGGCCGACGAAATTGGCGTCAAAGCCGCGCGAATGGCGCTTCACCTTGCGCAGCGCTTCGCCCAGTGTCGTCAGTTCCGCCAGCGCGGTTTTCAGCAACATGCGGCTGGCTTCAAATTCCGATTTGAACACGCCAACATTGATGCCCCAGTGCCGCCCGCCGGAGCTGGACATGCGGGTGACGATTTCCTGCACCACCTCTTCCGGTTCTTCTGTCGAGACCGAAGCAAGGATGATTTCCGCCGGTTTGGTTTCGGGGCGGCTGACCGGGGCGGGAGCCTGTGCGGGTGCGGTGGTTTCTGCCGTGACTTGTGTCACCAGCGCATCGACCCCTTCGGTGATGGCCGCGACAAGTGTTGCATCCGGCGCGGCGACGGTCGGGCGCGCTGCGGGACGCGGCGATTTGGCTGGTGCGCCGGTAAGGCGGATGGTCAGGCCGGAACCGCCATTGCCGCTCGGCGCTGCGGGGGCTTGCGCGATCCGGGTGCCGCTCCCTTTGCCCTGATAGGCCGGGCGGGTCGGCGCGCGCAGGGCAACGCGGGTTGGCGCGCGGGCAAAGCCCATATCCATCAGTTCCGCGACTTTTGCGTTGCGCGAAGCGCTTGAGCGGCCGCCGAATACGGTCGTAATGATGCGCTTGGAACCACGCTCGGCGGAGGCTACGAGGTTATAGCCCGCCGCGCGGGTGTAGCCGGTTTTGATCCCGTCCGCGCCGCGGTAGCTGGCGAGAAAGCGGCGGTTGGTATTGGCGACCCTGGCGACGCCCGCATCGGCGGTGCGGCGCGAAAACAGGTTATAATACTGAGGGTAGTCGAAGAAGATATGACGGCCCAGCTTGGTCATGTCGCGGGCGGTCGACATATGCCCCGCTTCGGTCAGCCCGTGTGCGTTCTTGAAATGCGTGCGCGTCATGCCCATCGCCTTGGCGGTGCGGTTCATGCGCCGGGCGAACGCGGCTTCCGAGCCGGAAATGGCTTCGGCCAGCGCGGTCGCGGCATCGTTGGCGGATTTCACTGCCGCGCCACGGATCAGGTAGCGCAGCGCGATGCGTTGTCCCTGACGCAGACCCAGCTTCGAGGGCGGTTCATTGGCGGCTTTGGCGGAAATTGTCACCTTGGTGTCGAGGCTGATTTCGCCGTTTTCGACTGCTTCGAACACGACGTAAAGCGTCATCATCTTGGTCAGCGAGGCGGGGTGCAATTGCGTATCGGCATTGCGCGAATGCAGCACTTTGCCGGTGCGCATATCCATCACCATTGCCGCATAGGGCGCCGCGAAAACCGGCACCGCGAAAAATACCATGAGTGTGAAAAACAGCCCTAGACGGACCATCTGCTCCAGACGCCTTGCCACCGGATCACCTATTCTGCCTCAGTTATTGGGTCTTTTCGCCCATATTTTCGTCAGGTTAGCAGATGAAGGTCAGCGCGGAAACATTTAATTTATAAGGATATTTTCACAGATTTAGGGCGCGGGGGGATATGTTGCGGTGATGTGCGCGAAGGCTACAATATATGCGACGGTCCGAATTTATGCGTAAAATTTTCGATAAAGTGTAGCGTCAGGGTTACAGCTTTGCGCGCCTTTGGCGCCCGGATGGCCTTTTTCACCGTATGATTTGGGCCTATAAGCGAGGTTCAGGCGGCAATTTCGGAGGGACGCTTTGTCGGTCAGTTTGATCACCATGTCCGGTTCGGACGATCCGTTCGACGGGGAAGGCGATGTCGCGCTTGCGACCCGTCCGAAAACCCGCAAGCCGCCGATGTATAAGGTCATGCTTTTGAACGATGACTTCACGCCGATGGAATTTGTCATCGTGGTGTTGGAGCGGTTTTTCGGCATGAACCACGCGCAGGCTTTCGAGGTGATGCTGACGGTGCATAAGAAGGGATTGGCCGTGGTTGGGGTGTTTTCGCGCGAAGTGGCGGAAACCAAGGTGCAGCAGGTGATGGATTCGGCGCGCGAGAATCAGCATCCGCTGCAATGCACGATGGAAAAGGAATAGGCGCGTTTGGCCGGTTCCCGCTTGGCATTGGCGCTGCGGCGTGGGCTGGAGTTGCCCGTTGGTCGGCTGGCGGTTTTCGAGCCGTTTGCGGGCTATGATCTGGCCGGGCTTTCGGGCGCGGAGGTGATTTGCCGGCATTTCCCCGTGGCGCAGCATTTTGAGCGGGCCGGGATGCCGACGGTACGCGAAGAAAGCGGGCGCTACGCGGCGGCGCTGGTCGTGTTGCCGCGCGCCAAGGCGGAAGCGCGCGACCTGATTGCGCGGGCGGCGGCGGTGTGTGACGGGCTGGTGATCGTGGACGGGCACAAACAGGACGGGGTCGCCTCGATCCATGCCGATATTCGCAAACGGGTGCCGCTGTTGGGTGATTTGTCCAAGGCGCACGGGCGGATTTTCTGGTTTGAGCCGGGGGATTTTGCGGATTGGCGCGGCGCGGGGCAGGCGTTTGATGGCTTTCGCACCGCGCCGGGCGTGTTCTCCGCCGATGCGCCGGATCCGGGGTCGGTCGCTTTGGTGCAGGCGCTGCCCGAGCTGTCCGGTCGGGTACTGGATCTTGGCGCGGGCTGGGGCTTTCTCGCCCGCCATGCCCTGCAAAATGCGCGGGTTTCCGCCGTGGATCTGGTTGAGGCGGATCATGTGGCCCTGACCTGCGCGCGGGACAATGTCCCGGATGCGCGGGCGCAGCTTCATTGGGCTGACGCCGTGAATTTCACTGCCAACCCATATGATTACGTTATTTCCAACCCACCGTTTCATGCAGGTCGCGCCGGGGTTCCCGAGCTGGGGCGTGTTTTCATCGCAACGGCGGCACGTCTGTTGAAGCCGGGTGGTGAATTCTGGATGGTTGCCAACCGGCACTTGCCATATGAAGCTGATCTGGAGCGCAGGTTCGGCCGGGTGGATGAGATGCCCGGCACGCCAGCGTTCAAGATTTTTCGCGCAACGGGCGCGCGCAAACAACGGAGGGGCTGATGTCTTTTTCGATTAGCGGCAAGACCGCGATTGTCACCGGGGCGGCCAATGGGGTTGGCCTTGCCATCGCGCGTCACTTTGCCGATCACGGGGCCAATGTGGTTTGCGTCGATATGGACGAGGCGCGGCTTGTTGCGGAGTTTGGCGATAACGCGGTGTCCGAGGACAAAGACGGGCGCGAGATGGAGCGGCAAACCCGGATTTTCGCGGGTGATTTGCGTAAGAAGCTGACCATCACTAACTTGCTGTCCACCACGCTCGACGCTTTTGATCGGGTCGATATTTTGGTGAATGCGTCGCGGAAGATGTGCGTTTCCGATCCGCTGGACGTGGCCGACAAGTCGGTGCCGGAGCTGATGGATCAGAACATGCTGACGGCGCTGCGGGTCTCGCAGCATGTCGCCAAGCGGATGATCGCGCAGGGTAGCGAGTTGGACGAGGAAAGCGAGGTGCCGCTGGGGGTGATTCTCAACCTGTCCTCGATCGCGGCCTCGCGCTCGCAACCGGGGCTGATGGCCTTTTCCATCGCGGCCGCCGCGTCGGAACAGATGACCCGTTCGCTGGCACTGGCGCTGGCGCCGCACCGCATCCGGGTCAACGCCATTTCCTTTGGTTCGGTGATGAGCGCCAGCCTTCGCGACGCGTTGCGCGAGGATGCCAGCATTCGCGAACAGATCATCGACGGCACCCCGCTTGGTCGCATCGCCCCGGCGGAGGAATTGGCGGAAACCGCGCGGTTCCTCTGTTCGGATAGTTCTGGCTTCATGACCGGGCAGGTGATCGAGGTCGATGGCGGGCGCACGCTGGTTGATGCGGTTGGTGCGCCCGCGCATTAATCATTCCGGGAATTGCGCGGCGCATTGGTTCAGCGCTTGCATGAGCCGCGCGCGTTCGGCAATCAACGCCTGAAACTTGGCTTCTTCCGCCGCGCGGCTGATCGGACGGCGGTCAAACATCGGGCGCCCGTCTTCCGCATCGCACAATTCGGGGTCGCCCCAGTGGTCAATGCAATAATGCAGGCCGGTGGTGGATTGTGTCGGGACCAGCCGGAACCCCCGGTCGAGATTGGTTTCGACTTGTTTGATTTCTTCACGCACCACCCGGAGTTCGCGTTGGTGCGGCCATTCGCATTCCTGCCTTGGGGTCAGTTCGCAGGCGGCGAGCAGGGCGGGGAGGGCGAGGGAAAGGGCGGCAAAGTGGCGCATGTGATTCTCCTTTGTTGCAAATTTAATGGAATAATAATCCCTTGAAAAGTGCGTGTTAACGGTATGTTAGCAAAAATCTGACAATGTGCTGAAAGGTGTTGCGCGGGATAGGCGCGGCAATCTGCGCATCGTCATAGGGCGTCTGGTGCGTTAGGCGGGAGGGAGCTAACAAGGAGGGCAAGATGCCGGATATGCAAGCCGAAAAGAACAGAGCTTCCGCGTGGTTCACCGAGTTGCGCAATCAGATCGTGGAGGCGTTTGAGGCGCTGGAGCGTGAGGACGTGGTGCCGGCGCTGGCGGATCGGGAGCCGGGCAGGTTTGAGCTGCGCGAGACCAAGCGCGAAAATGGCGGCGGCGGGCTGATGAGCGTCATGCGCGGTGGTCGGGTGTTTGAGAAGGTCGGGGTCAATATCTCCACCGTGTTTGGCGAGTTGTCCCCGCAGGCGGCGGAGGCGATGGCCGACAAGATTGGCTTGGGGGATGATCGGCGGTTCTGGGCCTCCGGGATCAGCCTCGTGGCGCATATGCAGAACCCGCGCACCCCGGCGGTTCATATGAATACCCGCATGTTCTGGACCCCGGAGCGGTATTGGTTTGGCGGCGGTGCGGACCTGAACCCCTGCCTGCCGCGCGATGAGGACACGGCGGATTTTCATGCCGACTTGAAGGCGGCCTGCGATGCGCATGATCCGGCCTATTATGAGCGTTTCCGCGATTGGGCCGACGAATATTTCTATATCCCGCACCGCAAACGCGCCCGCGGCGTCGGTGGGATTTTCTTTGACGATCTCAATACCGGCGATTGGGAGGCCGATTTTGCCTTCACGCAAGCCGCCGGACGCGCCTTTCTGCCCGCTTTCCTGCCGGTGACGCGGCGGCATATGGGCGAGGTCTGGAGCGCTGAAGACAAGCAGGCGCAGTTGGAGCATCGCGGGATCTACGCGGAATATAACCTGCTCTATGATCGGGGCACCAAGTTCGGCCTGTCCACCGGGCATGACCCGGAGGCGGTGTTGATGAGTATGCCGCCGGAAGCGAAGTGGGTTTAAAGCGAAAGCGATTTCTGCTCTAACCGCGCACCGCGTCGATCATACGCTGCACGTTTTCAGGGTCGGCGTCCGGGGTGATCCCGTGGCCCAGATTGAAGATGTGCGGCCCGTTTTGGAAGGCGGTGACGACTTCGCGCACCGCCCGATCCAGCGCCTCGCCGCCGGTGACCATGTGTTCCGGCGCAAGGTTGCCCTGCACACAGCCATCGACCTGCACATGCTTCGCCGCCCAGTGCGGGTTGGTGAATTGGTCTAGCGCCACGCAATCGGCGCCGGTCGCCTTGGCAAAACCGATGTATTTTTCCTTCGCGCCGCGCGGGAAGGCGATGATCGGCAGGCCCGGGTGCCGTTCTTTCAGCGCCGCGATGATGCGGCGGGCGGGGGCGAGGGCATAGCGGTCGAAATCCTCGCCGGAGAGCGATCCGGCCCAGCTGTCAAACAGCTTTACCACTTCCGCACCCGCTTCGACCTGCATCGAGAGGTAATCAATCGTGGCTTCGGTCAGCCGGTCGAGCAGTGCCTCAAACAGCGGGCGGTTTTCGGCTTTCAACGCGTGTGCCGGGCCCTGATCCTTGGTGCCGCGCCCGGCGATCATGTAGGTCGCGACGGTCCAGGGCGCGCCTGCAAAGCCGATCAGCGTGGTTTCTTTCGGCAATTCGCGGCTCAGAATGCGCACGGTTTCGTAGACCGGAGCGAGGTGTTCGTGGATGGCGTTTGCCGGTTTCAGGGCTTCGAAATCGGCCTGGGTTTCGATGGTCGAAAGGCGCGGGCCTTCGCCGGTGACGAACCAGAGGTCGGCGCCAAGCGCCTGCGGCACGAGCAAGATATCGGCAAAGAGGATAGCGGCGTCGAAACCATAGCGCCGGATGGGTTGCAGGGTGACTTCGGCGGCGAGGTCGGAATTGTAGCACAGCGAGAGGAAATCGCCGGCTTCGGCGCGGGTGGCGCGGTATTCCGGTAGGTAGCGCCCGGCCTGACGCATCATCCAGATCGGCGGGGTCGGGAGGGTTTCGCCCGCGAGGGCGCGCAGGATGGCTTTGGTCATGGATTTTCCTTTCGCTGGCCCCGTGGTTCCCAAGTCCGGTGCGCGATGTCAAGCGGACGGGTTGGCGCAGGGTTGGCGTTGCCAATGCCGCGATGCAGCGTTACATCGGTTGTATGGAAAACACGATCCCGACCGAAGAAAACCCGCTGCGTATCGGCACGCGCGGTTCGCCGCTGGCGCTGGCGCAGGCTTATGAGACCCGCCGGCGCCTGTCTGAGTGTTTTGTGCTGCCCGAAAGCGCCTTTGAGATTGTGGTGATCAAGACCACCGGCGACGACCGCGCGTTGATTGATGCGGATCGGCCATTGAAGGAGATCGGCAACAAGGGGTTGTTTACCAAGGAGATCGAGGAACAGCTTTTGTCCGGCGAGATCGACATTGCGGTGCATTCGTCGAAGGATATGCCGACGGAGCAGCCCGAGGGGTTGCGGCTCGATTGTTTTTTGCCGCGCGAAGACCCGACGGATGCGTTCGTGTCGCTTAAATACCGCTCTTTGGCGGAGTTGCCGGAAGGGGCGGTGGTTGGCACCTCGTCGCTGCGGCGCCGGGCGCAGGTGTTGCATCGGCGGCCGGATCTGAAGGTGGTCGAATTTCGTGGCAATGTGCAAACCCGGATGCGCAAGTTGCACGAAGGCGTGGCGGATGCGACCTTTCTCGCGATGGCCGGGATTAACCGTCTTGCGCTTGACGTGCCGGCGCGCGCCATTGCGTCTGACGAGATGTTGCCAGCGGTGGCGCAGGGGGCGATTGGTATCGAACGGCGCGTGGGGGATGCGCGGGTTGCGGTGATGCTGGCGGCGATACAGGACGCCGAAACCGGGCAGCGGCTGGCGGCGGAACGGGCCTTTCTGGCGGCGCTGGATGGGTCGTGCGAAACTCCGATTGCCGGGCTGGCGGAAGTGTTTTCCGGGGTGTTGCATCTGCGCGGGGAAATCCTGAAGCCGGACGGAACGCGGAGCGTGTCCGGCGAGATTTCGGGGCCGGTTTCGGAGGCGGAATCGCTCGGCGCCGCGCTGGCTCAGGATTTGTTGGCGCGCGCGGGTGAGCGGTTTTTTTAGTCTGGCAAAACCTTCCCCGGATTGAGGATGTTGTTCGGGTCAAACGCCGCTTTCACCCGCCACATCATCTTCAGCGCAACCGGGTTTTTGTGTCGGGTCATGGCGTCCAGCTTGCTCAGGCCAACGCCGTGTTCGGCGGAAAACGTGCCGCCGAGGCGCACGGCGGTTTCCTCGACAATCGCCGTCATTTCCTCCGCCGCGCCGCATTCGGAATAGACATTATAATGCAGATTGCCATCGCCGAGATGGGCGACGCAGAGGTCGGTGGCGGCGGGATCGAGGGTGGCGATTTGTGGGCGCACATCGGCAAAGAAACGGTCGATCTGGTCGAGGGGTAGGGCGATGTCGGCGGCGACTAGGGGGTTTTGATGAAATACCACCTCCGCTGCCGCTTCCCGGCGCGTCCACATTTCGATCCGTTGCGCCTCCGACTGCGCGATCACAGCGTCGGTCACATCGCCCGCTTCAAAAGCGGCCTCCAGTGCGGTTTCCAGCGCGTCCGTATGTCCGCCGATCTCGGCCAATATATTGATTTCATGAGGTTTCTCAAAAGGTTCGCGCGCGCCGTCGATTGTGTTCAGATGCGCTTCGATATAGCTGCGCGGCATGAACTCAAAAGCTTCTACCGCGCCGCTGGTCGCCGCTTGCAGCCGGTTGAGAACGCGCAGCGCGGCGGGAAGGTCCGGCGTGGCCAGCATGGCGGTGCCGTAAGCGGGCGGGCGGGGGAAGAGGCGCAGGCTGGCGGCGGTGATGATGGCGAGGGTGCCCTCGGAGCCGATCAGCAGGTCGCGCAGGTCATAGCCGGAATTGTCCTTGTGCAACGGACGCAACAGGTCCAGCACTTCGCCTTCGGCGGTGACGGCTTCCAGTCCGAGAACCAGCGCGCGGGTATTGCCGTATCGCAGCACGTTGGAGCCGCCGGCATTGGTCGCCAGCACCCCGCCGATCATGGCGCTGTCCTTGGCGCCGAAGGTCAGCGGGAAGATCAGGTCATGCTCGGCGGCGGCGTCATGCAGACGCGACAGGATCACCCCCGCCTCAACCGTCGCCACCCGCGCGCCGGGGGCAATGTCGCGGATGCGGTTCAGGCGGGCGAGCGACAGGAGCGCGGCGCTTTCGGTATAGGTGCCGCCGACCAGCCCGGTATTGCCGCCCACTGGCACGACCGGGGTTCTGGTTTCCTGCGCCAGCCGCAACAGCGCGGCCACCTCATCGCGATTAGCGGGGCGCAGCACGCAAAGCGGGGTGCCTTGATATTTTCCGGTGAAATCAGAGGCAAACCCGGCGGTATCCGTGCCGGTCAGCACATGGGCTTCCCCGATCAACTCGCGGGCACGCTGCGTAAAGTCCATTCGGTGTCTCCTGTTTTTGCCCCTTGAGTTGCGCATGATCGGGCATTCGACTAGGCTTATACGCGAAAACCGCGCGCACTATTGATCAGGATCACCCAATTGGCCAGCCTTTCCATCATTACGGAACAGTCCGAAGAGGATTGTGGCACCTGCCCTGTGAAGCATCGGGCGGTTTGTTCCAAATGTGAGCCGGCGGAAATGGTCGAGCTGGAAAGCATCAAGTATTACAGGCACTACGAGGCCGGGCAGCCGGTTGTCTGGGCCGGGGATTACATGGAATTTGTTGGTTCTGTGGTCACGGGTGTGGCTTCGCTCAGCCAGACGATGGAGGACGGGCGCACGCAGATGGTGGGCCTGTTGCTGCCTTCGGATTTCATCGGGCGTCCGGGGCGTGATTCGTCGCCGTTTGACGTGGTGGCGGTGTCGGATCTGACGGTGTGTTGTTTCCGCAAGCGGCCGTTTGAAGCGGAAATGCACCGCAACGTGAATCTGGCGGCGCAGATGTTGCAGATGACGCTGGATGAGTTGGATTCGGCGCGCGAGTGGATGCTGGTTTTGGGGCGTAAAACGGCGCGTGAGAAGATTGCTTCGCTGCTGATGATCATCGCCCGCCGCAATGTCGCGCTGCGTAAACAGGTATTGCATGACGGGGTGCAGTTTGAATTGCCTCTGACCCGCGAGGCGATGGCGGATTATCTCGGTCTGACGCTGGAAACCGTCAGCCGCCAGATTTCTGCGCTGAAAAAAAGTGGTGTCATTGTGCTGGAGGGCAAGCGCAAGGTCGCGGTGCCTTCCATTGCTGAACTTGGCCGCGAAACCGGGGACGACGGCGAAGTGGTCGCCGTCGCCTGATTCCCTTAATGCGCCATGAAGAGGGGCAGGTGGGCCCGTTCCAGCATGTAGCGCGTGGCGCCGCCAAACAGGCTCTCGCGGAAGCGTGAATGCGAATATGCGCCCATCACCACCATATCCGCGTCGATGTCGCGGGCGTGGCGCAGCAGAACATCGGAGATTTGCGGCAGGGTTTTGGACAGCACGGAGACTTCCGCCCGGATGTCGTGGCGTGATAACATCTGGCTCAGGCCACCGCCGGGATCGGAGCGGTCCGGTCCGTGCTGCGGCGGGTCAACGATGGTGATATTAACCTGTTTTGCCCGCTGCAAGAAGGGCATTGCGGCGCGGACGGCGCGCAGGGCTTCGGCGCTTTCGTTCCAGGCGATCATTACCGTATCTATCGCTTCGGGAAACTCCATGTCGTCCGGCTGGACCAATACCGGAACCGACGCGTTAAACAGCGCCGCCTCCGCAATCGCTTCTGCCTCATGGCCGCGATCTTTGGCGTAAGGCATTGGCAGGACGACCAAATCCGAAAAGCGGGTGCGGTGCGCAATCAGGCCATTCAGCGCGATCATCTGCGAGGAGATGCCGGTGGCGGACCAGTTGAAATCGGCGGTGCGCAGCCTGTCACGGATTTCGCTTTCCAGCCGCGCCGTGTCTTCGTTCGCTTTCGCCAGATTGTCCTGAATGATCGTCGCATTGGCGCCAGCATAGTAAACGCCGGGCTGGGTTCGATCGAGGCCGATACACAGCACGTCAAGATGCGCATCTTCCCGGCGGGCGACGGTTTCGGCAGCCGCGAGGGCGCCCGTGTCCAGCGCGGGGTCTGTATAAATGGTTGCAACGGTTCTTATGGCCATGAGATTGATTCTCCTTGGGCGGTATTCAACAGAATCTCCATAAAATTTTGCGCAAAAAATTTTTTACGCGCTTTGATATGTATCATGGAGACTTTCTGCGCTAAGTAGTGCGACTATATCGCCTCTCCGGGGCGGGCAGTTGATTCAGATCAAGGTATTGACGGTTCGCTTGAGGGAGAAGGAAGATGTCGATTTGTGTCTCCATGCCCAATCGTGGTGCGTGCGGTTGGGACAAAGATAAAGACTGAAGGGACTGAAAATGTGGGACTACGTTAAACTGACGGTGTTCGGCGTTGTTGCGGTTGGTGCGGCACTCGTTGCCAGCAACGCCGTCGACATTGCGTTCATGGTCGCTGCGTTAATCGCGATGTTAAGCGCCGCTGTGGCGTTTATCGCGACTTTGCGTCGGATGGGAAATGTAACTGAGCCGAAGACCGGCTATATGGATGCACCGATTCGCATCGGTGTGATTTTGACCGCCTTCTGGGGCGTTGTGGGCTTCCTTGTAGGGACGTTTATTGCGTTTCAGCTGGCCTTCCCATCGCTCAACTTTGAGTGGGCCGAGGGGTATCTGAACTTCGGGCGTCTGCGGCCGCTGCATACTTCTGCAGTGATTTTCGCTTTTGGCGGCACCGGGCTTCTGACCACCTCGTTTTATGTGGTTCAGCGCACAACGGGCGCGCGGCTCTGGAATGACAGCCTCACCTGGTTCGTGTTCTGGGGGTATCAGATCGTGATCCTGCTGGCCGCGACCGGCTATCTGCTCGGCGCGACGCAGAGTAAGGAATACGCCGAGCCCGAATGGTACACCGACTGGTGGCTGACCATTGTCTGGGTTGGGTATCTGGTCCTGTTCATGGGTACGCTGATGAAGCGTAAGGAGCCGCATATTTATGTGGCCAACTGGTTCTATCTCGCCTTTATCATCACCATTGCCATGCTGCACGTGATCAACAACCTGTCGATCCCGGTGACGCTGCTCGGCTCCAAGTCCGTTCAGGTCTTTGCCGGGGTGCAGGATGCAATGACGCAATGGTGGTATGGTCACAACGCGGTGGGCTTCTTCCTGACGGCAGGCTTCCTTGGCATGATGTATTACTTCGTGCCAAAACAGGCCGAACGCCCGGTCTTCTCCTACAAGCTGTCGATCATCCACTTCTGGGCGCTGATCTTCCTGTATATCTGGGCCGGTCCGCACCACCTGCATTACACCGCGCTGCCGGACTGGGCATCGACCCTCGGCATGGTGTTCTCGATCATCCTGTGGATGCCGTCCTGGGGTGGCATGATCAACGGCCTAATGACGCTTTCGGGCGCCTGGGACAAGCTGCGCTCCGACCCGATCATCCGCATGATGGTTGTGTCTGTCGGCTTCTACGGCATGTCGACCTTCGAAGGTCCGATGATGTCGATCAAGGCGGTGAACTCCCTGTCGCACTACACCGACTGGACCATTGGTCACGTTCATTCCGGCGCGCTTGGCTGGAACGGCATGATCACCTTCGGCGCGCTTTACTTCCTGTTCCCGGCGCTGTGGAACAAGAAGGGCGTCTATAGCCTTCGCCTCGTGTCCTGGCACTTCTGGCTGGCGACCATCGGCATCGTGCTTTATGCGGCATCGATGTGGGTCACTGGCATCATGGAAGGCCTGATGTGGCGTGAAGTTGATGCGCAGGGCTTCCTCGTGAACTCCTTCGCAGATACGGTTGCGGCGAAATTCCCGATGTATGTGGTTCGCGGTCTTGGCGGGGTCATGTACCTCACCGGCGCGCTGATCATGTGCTATAACCTCTGGATGACCGTTGTTCGGGCACCCTCTGCGGAGAAGAAAACCGTAGCGGCGCCGGCAGCAGTTGCCCCGGCTGAATAAGGAGAGCGAACAATGGCAATCATTGACAAACACGTAATCCTTGAGAAGAACGCAACCCTTCTGCTGATCTTCTCGCTGCTAACGGTGACGATCGGCGGCATCGTGGAAATCGCACCGCTCTTCTACCTCGAAAACACCATCGAGGAAGTGGAGGGCGTGCGTCCCTACTCGCCGCTCGAACTTGAGGGTCGGAACATCTATATTCGCGAGGGCTGCTATGTCTGCCACTCGCAGATGATCCGCCCGATGCGTGATGAGGTGGAGCGCTATGGCCACTACTCACTGGCAGCGGAGTCGATGTATGACCACCCGTTCCAGTGGGGCTCGAAGCGGACGGGGCCAGACCTCGCCCGCGTCGGCGGCCGCTACTCGGACGAGTGGCATGTGGATCATCTGATCAACCCGCAGAGCGTTGTGCCGGAATCGGTCATGCCGAAATATGGCTTCCTGATGGATAATGTCATCGACGGCGAGCGTATTGAGCAGACCATGCGCGTGAATAGCTGGGTTGGTGTTCCTTACACCGAAGATGATCTGGCGATGGCCAAGCAGGACTTCCTTTCGCAGGCAGACCCAGACGGGAATGTTTACGAGGACAGCGATGCGGATGCCGTTGTAGAACGCTATCCGGGCGCACAGATCCGCAACTTCGACGGTCAGCCGGAACTAACGGAAATGGACGCACTTGTAGCCTATTTGCAGATGCTTGGCACACTCGTCGATTTCTCGACCTTCCGTCCTGCGGAGAGTCGGTAATATGGAAAAGGTAGATATGGACACCTATTCGATCTTTCGGGAAATTGCCGACAGCTGGGTGCTCCTCGCGATGTTTCTTTTCTTCGTGGGGTGCATTCTCTGGGTGTTCCGTCCGGGATCGCGCAAGGTGTATCAGGACACTGCCGACATTCCATTTCGCCATGAAAATAAACCTGCCGGTGAGGGGGAAGACCCCCAAACTCAGCTTAAAGGAGGGACCGGCGAATGAGCGCAAAACCAAATAAGAAAGAGGTGCAGACCACGGGACATGCGTGGGATGGCATCGAAGAACTGAACAACCCGTTGCCGCGTTGGTGGCTCTGGATTTTCTACGCCTGTATCATCTGGGCGGTGGGATATTCCATTGCCTATCCGGCCTGGCCGATGATCAAGGGCGCAACGCCGGGGCTTCTGGGATACTCCACGCGCGCAGAACTGGCCAAGGAGATTGAGCGGGTCGATGGCATGAGTGCTGAAGTGCGTGCGGCCTTGGCAGCAGCGGATATCAGCGAACTGGAAGTTGGCGGCGAGTTGCACAGCTTCGCCATCCAGTCCGGTCGGGCAACCTTTGCAACCTTCTGTTCTCAGTGCCACGGCTCTGGCGCAGCGGGTGCGGTAGGCTACCCGAACCTGCTCGACAATGACTGGCTCTGGGGCGGCTCGATTGAAGAGATCGAAACCACCATCCGCCACGGGATCCGGGCGGAAGAGGATGACGATACGCGTTTCTCCGAGATGCCTGCCTTCGGGGATGATTACCTCGAAGACGAGGAAATCACGCAGGTTGTGCACTATGTCATGAGCCTCTCGCCGGTGACGAAGCCCGACGCCGATCCGGCGCTGGCTAAGGAGGGTGCGGTGATCTTCGCCGATAATTGCTCCTCCTGTCATGGCGAGAATGCGCAGGGCGACCGCGATCAGGGCGCGCCGAACCTCGCTGATGCGATCTGGCTTTATGGCGATACGCCGGAAGCCATTGAGCATACGGTGCGTTTCGGTCCGTTCGGCGTGATGCCGGCATGGGCGCTGAACCCGAACTTCGACGAAGCGGACATCAAGGCCGTTGCGACCTATGTTCACCAGCTCGGTGGTGGCGAATAACACCCGCGGAGTTCCGGGGCTTCCCCGGTAAAGGCACCGACCCCTGATCCTGTTCGCGCGTTTCTCCGGGGTCGGTGCCGCAGAATCAAAACCAGTCCCGCGCCGGGGCTGGTTTTTCTTTTTCCCATGGCGCCCGACGTATTTCGGTGGCGCATTGACGGTTTCTGGTTTGTGGCAGTTTGTCGCAGTTGGATAAAATACGAAGAAAATCACCGATAAATTCTTGAGCGACACGGCGGTTCCACTTGAAATATGCCTTGAAAACAAGGGATAAATCGGGCCGCTTCAAAATGTCTTGTCGCGGTTCGAAAATGCGTATGAAACAAGGCCGCGCGTGCGAGGGGGCATTGATTCATGTCAACGCTTCCTTAACTCCTCATATATAAAAACCCATATACAAGTCGTATACCGGATCGGAAATCGCCATGCCTACAGATGCACAGCCAGAACACGAAGAACTCTACGCCGCCAGAGAACCGGTTTTCCCCAGAAAAGTAAAAGGGTCTTTCCGCACCCTGAAGTGGCGGATCATGACCGTTTGGCTTGGGGTGTATTACCTTTTGCCATGGGCCCGCTGGGATCGCGGGCCAAATCTGCCGGATCAGTTTCTGCTGGTTGATCTTGCCAACCGGCGGTTCTTTTTTGGCTGGATCGAGATCTGGCCGCATGAGTTTTATTTTGTGGCGGGTCTGTTGATCATGGCTGGTCTGGGGCTGTTTCTGTTCACCTCCGCGCTCGGGCGCGTGTGGTGTGGTTATGCCTGTCCGCAAACCGTGTGGACCGATCTTTTCATCATGACCGAGCGCTGGATTGAAGGGGATCGCAACGCGCGTATCCGCCTTTGGAGACAGAAATGGGACGCGAAGAAAATCCGGCTGCGCCTGTTTAAATATACCGTTTGGCTGGCGATTGGTCTCGCAACCGGCGGGGCTTGGGTGTTTTACTTCACCGACGCGCCGACGCTTTTGGTTAATCTGGTCACGCTGAACGCACACCCGATTGCGTATACGGTGATTGCGGTCATGACGGCGACAACCGTTTTCTTCGGCGGCATTGCTCGCGAACAGGTCTGTATTTATGGCTGCCCCTGGCCGCGCATTCAGGCCGCGATGATGGACGAAGATACGATCGTGATCGGGTATCGCGAATGGCGCGGCGAGCCGCGCGGCAAGGCGCGCAAAAATGATCAGACGCCGAAGGGTGATTGCATTGACTGTCATGCCTGCGCCAATGTTTGCCCGATGGGGATCGACATTCGGGATGGTAATCAGCTTGAGTGCATCACCTGCGGTCTGTGCATTGATGCGTGTAATGAAATGATGGACAAGGTGGGCAAGCCGCGCGGTCTGATCGACTATATGGCTTTGAAAGATGAGCAGAACGAGCGGGCGGGCAACGAGAAAATCCCGGTGCGCAAGCATATTTTCCGCCCCCGCACGATTATGTATTTCGTGCTCTGGTCGGCTGTTGGCATTGGGTTGACCGTGGCGCTGTTTGTGCGCCCCGATATGCAAATGACGCTGCGTCCAGTGCGTAACCCGACCTACGTCACCCTTGCAGATGGTGCGATTCGAAACACCTATGAGGTAGGTCTGCGTAACAAGCATGGCGATGACCGCGACTTTGTTTTCTCGCTTCCCGAGGGGTCTCCCTTTGCAATCGAGGTGGAAGGTGTGGACGGTCTTGTGCTAAAAGCCAAGGCGGATGAAGAGACCAAGGTGCGTGTTTACGTTACCGCGGCTCCGGGATCGCCGGAAGCGCGCGCGGATCGGACGGATGTGCGTATCTGGATCACTGATAGTGTCACCGGCGATCGCACATCGCGCGACACGGTGTTTAACGGACGAGGACGATAATGTCGGACCAAGGCGAAGAAGGTTTTACCATTAAGGGATGGCATGTCTGGGGCGTGTTCATTCTCTTCTTCGGGGTGATTGCCAGCGTCAATATTTACATGGCGACGCAGGCAATCGGCACCTTCTCCGGCCTTGAGGTGAAAAACTCTTATGTCGCCTCGCAGGAATTTGACGAGAAACGTGAGGCGCAGGAGGCGTTGGGCTGGAGCGTGGAGCCGCAACTGTTCTCGGATCGGTTTGAGGTGAAAATCACCGATGCGTATGGCAATGTCGCGCCTTTGTCTGATCTCTCCGGCATGATTGGCCGCACGACGGTGCGGACACAGGATCAGGATCTGGTGTTTGAGCGCACCGCGCTTGGGGTGCATGTGGCGCCGATTGAGGAGATTTCCGGCGGCCGCTGGGAAATCCGCCTTTACGCCACCTCACTGAACGGGGTCGCATTCGAACAGCGTCGCATTATGACCATTGAGGGCGAGGGGGACGCCGCCTTGCCCGCGGCGCAATAACATCATGGCCCACGTTTCTGCATGCCCTGCTTGCGATGCCGCGCCTCTTGCCGAGGCGCAGGCGTCCAAATCCTATGCGGGCAACGGGCAGCCCGCGAAACAGATCCTTCTCTCCCTGCCGACCGCCTATTGCGCGGCGTGTATTTTCGGGGTGGAAAATGGCCTGGAAAGCCAGCCCGGCGTGCGTTCGGCGCGGGTCAATCTGACCCTGAAGCGCGCCATGGTGGAGGCCGACCCGGACGTGGAAGCGCAGGATTTGGCCGCGCATCTGACCCGACTTGGCTGGGAAGCGTATGAGTTGGACGCCGCGTCGCTGAGTTCGGGGGCGCAGGAAAAGGTGACGCGCGACATCATGATGCGCATGGGTGTCGCCTTTTTTGGTTGGATGAACGTGATGTTGCTATCGGTGTCGGTCTGGTCCGGCGCGGCGGACGCAACGCGGGATATGTTCCATTGGATCTCCGCTGCCATCGCCCTGCCGATCATCGCTTTCGCTGCCAAACCCTTTTACGTCCACGCCTGGAGCGCCCTGCGCGCCGGGCGGCTCAATATGGACGTGCCGATTTCGCTGGCCATCATCCTTGCCGGGGCGATGTCGGTCTATGAAACCGCCAATTCCGGCGATCACGCCTATTTCGATGCGGCGCTCTCGCTGACTTTCTTTCTGCTTGCGGGCCGCTATCTTGATCACCGAACTCGCGCCGTGGCGCGGTCCGCTGCCGAAGAGTTGGCCGCGCTGGAAGTGCCCCGCGCGCGGCGGGTTTTGGTGGATGGCAGTGAAGAGGTGGTTTCGGTTTCCGACATTGCCGTGGGCGATCTGGTGCGTGTTGTGCCCGGCGCGCGGGTGTCGGTCGATGGCATGGTTGAAGAGGGCGAGAGCGAGATTGACCGTTCTCTTTTGACCGGCGAGAGCCTGCCGGTTTTTGCCGGGCCGGGCGAGATGCTGAACGCTGGCGAGGTGAACCTGACCGGGCCGCTGACCCTGCGCGTCGCGGCGGCGGGCAAGGACACGGCGCTGCACCGCATGGCGGACCTTGTCGCGGTCGCGGAAACCTCGCGCAATCGCTATACGTCACTGGCAGACAAGGCCGCGAAAGCTTATGCGCCGACCGTGCATTTGCTGGCCTTCGCGGCCTTCCTCGTCTGGCTCTGGATCTCCGGCGGCGATGTGCGCCTGTCGATGAATATCGCCGTGGCGGTGCTGATCATCACCTGCCCCTGCGCTCTGGGCCTTGCTGTGCCTGCCGTGACGACAGCGGTTTCCGGGCGGATGTTCCGCGACGGTTTGCTCTTAAAATCTGCCACCGCAACAGAGCGGCTGGCCGAGGTTGATTATGTCGTGTTCGACAAGACCGGCACGCTGACGCAGGGCAATCCGAAGCTGTGCAATGCGGAGGATTTTGGGCGCGAGGAACTGGAGGTTGCGCAAGCGCTGGCGCAAGGCTCGTCGCATCCGCTGGCGCTGGCGATTGCGCAGGCGGGGAACGCGGCGCAAATCCGCGGCGCGGCGGTGTCCGAGGTGCGCGAAGTGCCTGGACATGGGATCGAGGCGCTTTGGAACGACAAACGGGTGCGGCTTGGTCGGGCGGAATGGCTCGGCGCGCAGGCGTTGGAGCAGACCGCGACTTATCTGCGTATTGGCGACGCCCCCGCCCGCGCCTTTCGTTTCACCGATGCGCTGCGCGACGGGGCGGATACGGTCGTGGCAGAGCTGAAAGCGGCGGGCGTGCCGGTGATGTTGATTTCCGGCGATGTTCCGGCGGCGGTGGCGGCGATTGCTGGTGAGCTGGGCATCGACGAATACCGCGCCAACATGCGGCCGGAGGATAAGGTGCAGGTGATCGAAAACCTCGCCGCTGAGGGGCGTCATGTGTTGATGGTGGGCGACGGGTTGAACGACACGGCGGCGCTGGCGCAGGCCCATGTCTCAATCTCGCCCGCCTCCGCGCTTGAGGCGACCCGCGTGGTGTCCGACATTGTGTTGCTGGGCAATTCGCTGGCTCCCGTTGGCCCGGCGTTGCAGCTTTCGCGCGACGCGACCAAGCGAATCAAAGAGAATTTCGGCATCGCGACGGTCTATAACCTCATCGCCGTGCCCATCGCGCTCTTCGGGTTTGCCACCCCCCTCGCGGCGGCCTTGGCGATGTCGCTTTCTTCGATTACAGTGTCCCTGAACGCGCTGCGACTGAAAGGCAAAACCCCGTGAATGTGCTGGTCTATCTCATCCCTGCTTCGCTGATTCTCGGCGGGTTGGGGCTGCTCGCGTTCTTCTGGACGCTGAAATCGAGCCAATATGACGACCCGGACGGGGATGCGAATCGCATTTTGTCCGGCAAATACGATAAAGCGCCGCCGGAATAATCCGCTCAGATTTCTGCGCTCGGCAGACCGACGGGTGCAACTCGCGGTGGGGCTTAGTTGCTTTCCGTTTGGTCGAGGAACTTTAACACCGCTGGCCCGATGTGATTAACGATCCGGGTGACCCCGGCGGCGTTGGGATGGGTCGCGTCGGGCTGCATGTAATCGCGCAAAACTAGCTGTTGATCGCCCAGATCGACCAGCCCTTGCAGGAAGTGCGGGAAAAAGGCAGCGCCGGTTTCAGCGGCCAGTTCGGGGTAAATTGCGTCGAATTTTGCCTTGTAAGCGGCGCCGAAATTGCCGGTGGCTTTCATGCCCACCAGCAGTACCGGCAGGTCACGCGCCTGCACCGCCGCGATGATGCGGGCGAGGTTGGCGCGGGTCTGATCCGGCGAGAGGCCGCGCAGCAGATCGTTGCCGCCAAGCGTCACCATCACCGCGTCCACATCGTCGGTCAGCGACCACGCGATCCGCGCCGCACCGCCCGCCGTCGTGTCGCCCGAAACACCGCCATTGATCACCGTGACCTCCGCGCCCCGCTCCCTGAGCCACGCTTCGAGTTGCGGCACGAATCCTTCCTCGACCTCAAGCCCGTAGCCCTGCGTCAGACTATCTCCGAAGGCCAGCAGGGTCATGTTTTCCGCCATTGCGGGCGCGGCGATTACGGGAAATAGTAGCAGCATCCGGGATATGGCGGCGACGCGCCCATATGCCTTTGAGATCAGCGCATGAAAGGCTTTTTGCATGACCGATTCCGTTCTTTCCCTGACCGATGTCCGGCTGAAACTGATGGGCAATGCCGGGCCGGTGGATATTTTGCACGGCATTTCGCTTGAGGTTGCGCGCGGGGAAACGTTGGGGCTGACGGGGCCGTCCGGGTCGGGCAAGTCTTCTCTCCTTATGCTGATGGGCGGTCTGGAACGCGCCACCGGGGGCAAAGTTTGCGCGCTTGGGCAAGATCTTGGCGCGATGGCGGAGGATCAGCTGGCGCGGTTTCGCAGGGATCATATGGGGGTGGTGTTTCAGTCTTTCCACCTGATTCCCACAATGACAGCTTTGGAAAACGTCGCAACCCCGTTGGAGTTGGCCGGGAAGGGGGATGCGTTTTCGCGCGCATCCGAGGAGCTGGCCGCGATGGGGCTTTCGGCGCGCGAGGGGCATTATCCGGCGCAGTTGTCGGGCGGGGAGCAGCAGCGGGTCGCGCTGGCGCGCGCAGCGGTGATGCGGCCGGAGATTTTGTTGGCGGACGAGCCGACGGGCAATCTGGATGGCACGACGGGCGAGGCGATCATGGATTTGCTGTTCGGCCTGCGCGACCGTCATGGGTCAACGCTGGTTCTGGTGACACATGCGCGGGAATTGGCGGATCGTTGCGACCGGGTGTTGCGTATTGATGACGGGAAGCTGGTGCAATGAGCGCGCCGGTCGCATGGCGCATTGCGCGGCGGGAATTGCGCGGCGGGCTGCGCGGGTTTCGGGTGTTTCTGGCCTGTCTGGCGCTCGGCGTGGCGGCGATTGCGGCGGTGGGTACGGTGCGCGGGGCCATTGAGAAAGGATTGGAGCGCGAGGGGGCGACTTTGCTGGGCGGCGACGCGATGGTCGAGCTGACCTACCGTCGTGCCAGCCCGGAGGAATGGGCGGTCTTGCAAGCCAACGCCGAGCGCATCGCAGAGGTGATCGACTTTCGGTCCATGGCGGTGCGGCTGGATGAAGGCGACCGGGCGCTCACGCAGGTCAAGGCGGTTGATGAAAACTGGCCGCTTTTGGGCGCGCCGGTGCTGGAGCCGGAGATGCGGCTGGCGCAGGCTTTGAACGGCAGCGCAGAGCTTCCTGGCGCGGTGTTGGATCCGCTGTTGGCGGCGCGGCTGGAATTGCAGATTGGCGATATTTTTCTGCTCGGGGATCAGAAATTCGTCTTTACCGCCGAGCTGTTGCAGGAACCGGACGCGGCGAATGCGGGTTTTGGCCTCGGACCGCGTTCCATCGTGCGCAACGCTGATCTCGCAGCGTCGGGGCTTATTCAGGAGGGCACGCTCTTTGATGCGGAATACCGGCTCGATCTGCCGGAGGGCACCGATCTGGCGCAGGCGAAAGAAACCATTACCGGGGCGCTGGAGGAGAGTGCGCCGCGGTGGCGGGATGCGCGCAACGGGGCGCCGGGCATTCGCCGCGCCGTTGAGCGGCTGGGAGCTTTTTTGGTGCTGGTCGGGCTGGCTGGGCTGGCGGTCGGCGGGGTAGGGATTTCGGCGGCGGTGCGCGCTTATCTGGACGAGAAAACCGAGACCGTGGCGACGCTGAAATCGCTTGGCGCGGATAACCGCATCATTCTGATGGTCTACGGGTTTCAGATCGGCATTTTGGCCTTGTTCGGCATTGCGCTTGGCCTAGCGTTGGGGGCGTTGTTGCCCTTGGTTTTGGGGCCGGTGATCACGGCGGCGCTGCCGGTGCCGGTTGAATTGGGCGTGACCTTGCGCCCGTTACTCGAGGCGGGCGCGTATGGCTTGTTGGTGGCGGCGATTTTCACCTATTGGCCCTTGGCGCAGACGGAAGAAATTCGCGCGGCGGCGCTGTTTCGCGATGCGGTGATGGGGGAGCGCGCGTGGCCACGCCTGCGGGTCTGGATCCTTTCGGGTATCCTGTTGGCCTTGCTGATCGGCGTGGCGACGGTGTTTTCCGGCATGGCGGCGCTGACGCTTTGGTCGGCGGCGGGGCTGTTTGGCGCGTTTGTTCTGTTGCTTCTGGCGGCGCGCGGGGTGCGGGTTTTGGCGCGGTGGCTGGCGGGGGGGCGGTGGCTGCGCGGCTGGCCCACCTTGCGCATGGCGTTGGGTGCGGTCGGCGGGCCGAACCGGGATGCGGTTTCGGTGGTGCTGTCGTTGGGGCTGGGCCTGTCGGTTTTGGCGGCGGTTGGTCAGATTGACAATAATTTGCGCGGCGCGATTGTGCGCGAATTGCCCGACGTGGCGCCAAGCTTTTTCGTGTTGGATATTCAGCCGGATCAGATCGACGCGGTTCGGGCGCGGGTTGAGGGCGATGCCGGGGTGTCGCGCATGGATGCGGCGCCGATGCTGCGCGGGGTGATTGTGCGGATCAACGGACAGGATGCGCGCGAATTTGCGCGCGGGCATTGGGTTGTGCGCGGGGATCGCGGCGTGACCTATGCCGAAAACCTGCCGGAGCGTACGGCGCTGACGGCGGGGGAGTGGTGGCCTGAGAATTATAGTGGTCCGCCGCTGATCTCGTTCTCGGCGCGCGAGGCGGAGGAGATCGGGCTTCAGATTGGCGATATGATGGTGGTGAACATCCTTGGGCGCGAGATTGAGGCGCGGGTGGCATCATTCCGCGATGTTGATTTTTCTACTGCCGGGATGGGCTTCACCATCGCGATGAACCCGTCGGCGCTGGCCGGGGCGCCGCATAGCTGGATCGCGACGATTTACGCCGAAGAAGCGGCGGAACCGGCGTTGATGCGCGACCTGAGTCGGGCGCATCGCAACATTACGGTGGTTGCTGTGGGCGATGTGATCGGGCAGGTCACACAGGTGATGGGACAGGTTGCGGCGGCGATAACCTACGGCGCGCTGATCACTTTGGTGTCGGGCGCGGTGGTGTTGATCGGTGCGGCGGCGGCGGGGGAACGGGCGCGCAGCTATGAGGCGGCGATCCTGAAAACGCTGGGGGCATCGCGCGGGCGGGTGCTTTTGAATTTCGCCTTGCGGTCGGTCATTTTGGGCGCGGCGGCGGGAGTTGTCGCGGTTTTTGCCGGTGGATTGGCGGGCTGGGCCGTATCGCGGTTCTTGATGGAAACGGCGTTCCAGTTTGATCTTGGTTCGGCTTTGGCGATTGTTCTGGGCGGGGTCGTGGTTACGCTTTTAGCGGGGGTGGCCTTTGCCTGGGGACCGTTGGCGGCACGACCGGCGCGGGTTTTGCGCGCGCGGGAGTGAGGGGCCAGCCCCTCACACTCCCCGGAGTATTTGGACTAAGAAGAAAGAGCGGCGTTTTCAGGGCCGCTCTTTTGGAGTTTAGGACCAATCGACATTCAGGATTCCCAAAGGGTGTGTTTGTGTGATTCATAGAGCCCCATATTGAGCACTCTGGGGGCAGTCACATGGCCAAACGATATGAACTCACCACGCCGCAATGGCGCAAGATCGAACCGCTTTTGCCGGGCAAGCCTGGTGACCCCGGGCGGAGCGGCGCGGATAACCGGTTGTTTGTAAACGGTGTTTTATGGGTCCTGCGCTCCGGCGCACATTGGCACGACCTGCCGGAGCGCTACGGCAAATGGAAGACCGTCCACAAGCGCTTCACCCGCTGGGCCGAGGCGGGCGTCTGGGAACGCGTGTTCGAGCACCTGATCGAGGACCCCGACAACAGCTATGTC
>PDOZ01000011.1 GCA_002747325.1 Rhodobacterales bacterium | reverse complement strand
ATGCCCCGATGGATTTCCCAAATATCGTGGAAGTTCGGCCAGCCTGTCGGCAACGATAAACAAGTATTTGCGTGAAAATGATCTGATGGAAACACCGGAGCATTCGCTTTACGGGCTACGGCACAGTTTCGAGGACCGGCTTCTGGCGGCGGATACGCTTGTCGATGCCGACCTCGCCAATAACAGCGCGAGCTGGCAGTGGATTGCTGGCTGCGGGGCAGATGCCGCGCCGTATTTTCAATCCCGTTACACAGGGGAAAAAATTCGACCCGGAAAGGAAATATGTGCGTCACTACATCCCCGAAATCGCCGCCTTACCGGATACATACCTGTTTAATCCATGGGAGGCCCCCGACCACATTCTGAAACAGGCCGATGTCAGGCTGGGGTCGAGTTATCCATATCCCATGGTCGATCTGAAACAATCCCGCCAGGAGGCGCTTGCGTCACTACATCCCTGAAATAATGAAGTTGATCTCACGGGATGCGTTCTGTTGCGTCAACGCGCAAACCAGACGACCGAAGCCCAATTGCAGATCATCACCCCCGCCCAGGCGGAGAAACCCGTCAGCACCCCGCCCCAGATCGTGTCGACGATCACTTGTTCAAGGTGCCAGTCCCGCAGGGTGGCCATATTAGTGAACTCATATGTACCGTAGGCCAGCACCCCCAAAAGCACGCCGCCGATCAGGGCGGACATTGGCTCGCCCGCACGCAGGGCGGGCCAGGATACAAACCACAGAAGTCCCGCGACATAGCCGAAATAAAAGACCATTGCCGGGCCAAGGCGGAATGGGTCGGCGAACAGATGGGCCACATGTCGATCAAAAATCGGTTTGATCAGATAACGCAGGCCGACAAGGTCAATCAGCAAAAACACCAACGCGGTTGCGGCATAAAGAATGAGCAGTTTCATGGAAGTGCTCCTTTGATCAGGGTCAAAACGATGCGCGCGCCCAACAGCGCGATTCCCAGGGCCGTGAGCGCAATGACGGGCAGGTTCGGGCCGGGCAGGTTGTCGACGAGGACGCCGACCAGCGCCCAGATCACCGCTGCGGGATAGGCCCATTCACCGGGGCGGCGGGACTGGATGATGAGGGCGGTGAGCAGCACAAGGCCAAGGCACAGCAGCGCAGCAGATTGCGGTGACAAAACACCATATCCGCCCAGCAGCACCCCGATGGCAACCCCGGAGGCCGCCGTCAGCCACCCCGCATAGAGTGCAATCGGACGCACCAGCAGCCAGGGCTTCGCCTCTCCCGCCACCAGCATCGCCCGGACCGCTCCGGCGGCCATCAGCAGGATCATCATTGTAGCCAGCGGCGGCGCGGCATTGGCTGCAGCAATCCAGAACACCCCAAGCCCAAGGCTGACCGACAAAGCCGGGCGCATCGCCTGCCAGTCCGGGTCGTCAGGCGCCCGTAACACCCCGTAGAGGCTGCTGGCAATCAAGGCAAAAAAGATCACCCCCCAGATTGAAAAGGCATATCCCGCAGGCTGCACCGGCGGGTCGATTTGCAGCACCGGGAAATACTCCGGTGCAAAGCCGCCGAACCCATTGCTGAAAATAGGCGAGATGGCAAAACCCACCGCCAGCAGGGCCACGATCAGGGCAAGTGGAGAGTGTTTCATGTCGTTATCCTTTTCAGCAGGGGCAGGCTCGCCCAATAGGGCAGTGCGCTCAGGAGTTTCATGGCAGAGGTGAAACGACGCGGGAAATGCACTTCGAACCGACGGCTGTTCAGACCAGCGATGATGGCATGCGCCGCGGCCTCGGGCGTGGTCAGCGCGGGCATGGCAAAGTGGTTCTTGCGCGTCAGCCGCGTATCGACAAAGCCCGGCGATATTAGCCGCACGTCTGTCTTGCCGGCCCATTCAGACCGCAGGCTTTCGGCCAGATTGATTACCCCGGCCTTGGTGGCGGAATAGATCTGCCCCTGTGGCAAGCCGATATACCCCGCAACCGAACCGCACAGCGCCAGTTGCCCGCCGGGACGCAGGAGCTTCGGAGCGATCTGAGCGATATGAAAGCTGCCGGTCAGGTTCACCGTGACGATCTGCGCGGCGGTTTCCGGGTCGAGGTCGGCCACCTTGCCGGGATCGTAAAGCGCGGCCATGTTGACGATGCGATCAAGCGGGCCGTCTTTTGCGATGCGCGCGCTGGCCGGGACGATCTGTTCACGGTCGGCAATGTCGAGCGGCAACGCGCTGTGGCCGGGTCCAAGACGCGCGGCAAGGGCGTCGAGCTGATCGCCGGAACGGGCCGACAGGACAAGCCGCGCACCGCGCCCCTCCCATGCCCGCGCCAACGCCGCGCCGATCCCGTCCGACGCGCCAATGATCCAGATCCGTTCAGTTGCGGCGCTCTCAGACATGGGCCAGCTCCACCTGCATCACATCGGTTCGCCCGGTAGCGAAAGTGGCGGCGCAAATGCCCAGATAGAATTGCCAGCTGCGCAGGAAAGCATCGTCATAGCCAAGACGCTTCACCTTGTCCGACTGCGCGCACATCCGCGCACTCCACATATCACAGGTGCGGGCGTAATCGGCCCCGAAGGCGTGGCTGTCCTGCACCCGCAGCCCGACGCGCGCGGCCTGATCCCGGATCACCGCGTCGCTCAACAACATGCCACCGGGGAACGTGTGGTGGCGAATGTAATCCGAGCTTTTCCGGTAGGTGGGAAAGGCCTCATCCGGCACCGTGATTGCCTGAAGAACGGCCTTGCCCCCTTCGGCCAGACGCGCTTTGAGCGTGGCGAAATAAACCGGCCAGAACCGTTCGCCCACCGCTTCAATCATCTCGATGGACACGATGGCGTCGAATTTTCCCCGCACCTCGCGATAATCCTGAAGCCGGATATCCGCCCGCCCGTCCAGCCGCGCATCGGCATAGCCTTTCTGACTGGGCGAAATGGTCAATCCGGTCACTCCATGACCGCGATCGGCGGCGCGTTCGGCAAACCCGCCCCAGCCACAGCCGATCTCCAGCATCTGATCGCGCCCGGCGATCCGCTCCAGAATGCGGTCGTATTTGCGGGCCTGCCCGCGCGCAAGGTCGGTTTCACCGTCTTCAAACAGGGCGGAGGAATAGGTCATGCTTGGGTCGAGCCAAAGCTGGTAGAACTCATTGCCAACATCATAATGTGCGCGGATATTGCGCGCAGCACCCCGGCGCGAATTGGCGCGCATCACCCCGTTCACCAGCCGGAATTTCAGCCCGTTCCAGCCCCCCGCCGTGGCATATCCCGCAAAACGGTCGAGATTACGCAGCGCCAGCTCGGCAAAATCGCGGATCGACGGCGTATCCCAAAGCCCGGCCACATAGGTCTCGCCCAGCCCGATACTGCCACGCGCCGCGATCGCAGGCACCATTGCCCAGTCATGGATTTCCACTTCGGCAGCAGGGGAGCCCTGACCGAACTCATGCACCTCGCCTTCGGGCGTGCGCAGCCGCAAACGGCCTTGGCTGATCTGCGCACAGCTTGCGAGAAGCTCGTTTTTGACACGTTTGCTCAGAATCGACATCAGGTGACCTCATTCTCGGGGGGCTCGGGCCGACGACGATAGCGCGCGCCCTTGAGTTTCAGACGCAGCGCCTGCCAGTGGATCAGAATGATCGTGCGCAACGCGCCCAGCGGACGGCGGATCAGCGCTGCAAGCAGACCGGGATTGGTCAGCGGCGCGCGCGGGCCGGAAAGCGTTGCGATCAGCCCCTTGTCGCCGTTGCGATAGTCGATGCGGATGGCGATGCGCTCGGGCCGTATGTCATAGGTGAAGTGATAGCGGCCCGCGACCTCCTGAAACGGAGAGACATGCAGCGCTTTGGGCCGATCAATCCGCGTTTTTGCGGTAATGGGCGCAAAATCCGGCTGGTGGCAGAGATAGGAATGGCGATCCCCGAAGGGGGTCGAGACCTCGGCCACCACTGCCACCAGATGCGCACCGCGCCAGACCAGCCAGAAGCTGACCGGGTTGAAACTGTATCCAAGGAAACGCGGCTGGGTCAGCAACTCAACGCGCAGGCCCAGCGGATCAAGCCCGTTCGCTGACAGAACCTCGTGCAGCCAGACCAGCCCGCGGCCCTGTTTCATCGGCCCGCCATGGTCGCGATCATAGACCGACGCAAGATTGAACCGGTTGCGCGAGAACAAAAACGGCGCGGGGCTGGTGGCGCCGGGGTCGATCAGCACATAGTCGACCCCATAGCGAAACGCGTTCTGCACCGCCCCGCGCCGCGCATGGGTGGTGACGCCCGCGATATGCTCCGGCCCTTGCATCACACCGCCTGCCGCGACGAAGCGGGGTGCAGCCGTCGGGCGATGCGCACCGCGCTGGCAAAGCCGTCCTCGTGGAAGCCGTGGCGCGTATAGGCCCCGGCAAACCAGCTGCGATGATGGCCCTGTATCTCGCTGAGCCTTTGCTGCGCGGCCAGCGCCGGACCATCAAACACCGGATGACGGAAGGTGGTTTCATCATAGATCAGAGCCTCCGGCACCGGATCAACCGGATTCAGCGAGACAAACAGCAGGTCGCTTTCGGGGATGTTCTGCAACCGGTTCATCCAATAGGTCACGCCGATGGCCGGTTCTGCGCGCCGCGTATCGGCGCGGTACACCCAGGACGACCAGACCCTGCGGTTGCGCGGCATCTGGGCCGGATCGCAATGCAGGACCATACGGTTGTCCTGAAACCGCATCGCGCCGAGAATATCGCGTTCCGCCGCGCTCGGTTCCGCCAGCAGCGCCAGCGCCTGATCGGCATGGCAGGCGAAAACCACCTGATCGTAGGTCTCAGTGCCATCAGCGCTGTGCAATGTCACCCCGTCCGCGCCGCGCACGACCCTGCGGATCGGTGCGCCGGTGCGCAGGACAACGCCATGCCCGATCAGGCGACGCTCAAGGCGACGCAGATATTCGATCGAGCCGCCTTCTACCGTCCACCACTGATGTTGCCCGGTGGTCGACATCAGCGCATGGTTGCGAAAGAACTGCACCAGCGCCTGCGCAGGAAAAGCACGCATTTCGGCGGGGGCGGTCGACCAGATCGCGCCGCTCAGAGGCATGAGGTAAAAGCGCTGGAACCAGTCTCCCAGACGCAGCGTATCCATCAATTCGCCGATGGTGGTCGTGGAGTCGCGCACCGCCCCCTCGGCATATTTGTTGAACCGCAGGATGTCGCGCACCATACGGATGAAACCGGGCCGGAACATGTTGCGCTTCTGCGCCAACAACGCACCCAGACCCCGCAGCGCGTATTCGATACGTCCGTCGTCGATCGTGGCGCCGAAACTCATGTCGCTTTTGATCACCGGCACGTCGAGATCGAGAAACATGCGGGTCAGATGCGGATAATTGACATAGTTGAAAACGATGAACCCGGTATCGACCGGCTGGTCGCCCCGCTTGCCCGCCATGATGGTGCGGGCATGGCCCCCAAGCCGGGGCGCGGCCTCGTATAGCGTCACCTTGTGCTGCGGAGCCAGCAGGTAGGCCGCGGAAAGGCCTGATATGCCACCACCAATCACGGCGATGCGTTGCTTGCCAAAGGGGGAACCGTCCAACATCCTGGATTCTCTCGTTTGTCTTTTGCAGGTTACGGAGCCAACAAACAATTGGATCAAAAAATGATCCGATTATTTTTTCCTGCGTAACCATTATGTGATGTTGGTGTCCGTTGATAAATCATGGGTCGAGCCGCGCCTATACGGGTCGTGGGGAGAACCGCCAGAAAAGGAGAGCCATGCGGTGAACCGCCCGGTCGGGAAGATTTCGCAGCAAACACTCTGGATGCTTGCGGTGCGCGACGCGCGCGACCGGGCCGCTTTTGCCGCGCTCTTCGACCATTTTGCGCCACGTCTGAAAGCTTTCGTGATGCGCACGGGGGTGGGGCCGCAACAGGCCGAAGAGATCGTGCAGGAAGTCATGCTGACCGTCTGGCACAAAGCCGCACAATTCGACCCGGCCCGCGCACAGGTCTCCGCCTGGATTTACCAGATCGCCCGCAACCGGCAGATCGACGTCATGCGCAAGGAAAACCGGCCGCTGCCCGAGGACCTGACCCAGCAAGCGGATACCGAACCCGATGCGGCTCAGATCCTGAGCCTTGAACAGGAAACATTACAGTTGAAAGAAGCGCTGGCCAGCCTGAAGCCAGAACAGCGCGAGATGATCGAACAGGCCTATCTGGGCGAGTTGACCCATAGCGAGATCCGTGCCCGCACGGGGTTGCCGCTGGGCACCATCAAGTCACGCATCCGGCTGGGGCTGGAACGGCTGCGTCACCATCTGAAGGACATGCGTTGAGATGACCGCCATTCGCCACCATACACCGGACCCGCTCCTGGCCGCATATGCCTCCGGCAACCTGCCACATCCCTTCGCGCTGGTGGTCGCAGCCCATGTCTCGCTGTGCCTGGACTGCCGTGCCGCTCTGGAAGCGCATCAGGCCGTGGGGGGGCTGGTTCTGGAGAGCGCGGCCCCCGCCCATCTGTCCGACGGGTTGAAGGCCCGTGTCATCGACCTGCTGGACCGCCCCGCAGCGCCCGCAGAGGCACCCCACGCAGGCCATGGTCCCTATCCCGGCCCGGTCGCAGAAGCGCTGCATGGAAAACCTCCGCGCTGGCGGCGGCTGGGCGGCGGCGCGCGCCAGCATATCCTGTCAGCCACCGCTTCGGGCACGGTCAGGTTGCTGTATATCCCCGCCGGAGGGGCGGTGCCGGACCACGGCCATAACGGGCTGGAAATGACCTTGGTCCTGCAGGGCAGCTTCAGCGATGAAACCGGCACATTCGGGGTGGGGGATGTGCAGGTTGTCGACGAAGATCTGCACCATCTGCCGGTTGCCGGAAACGAAGCGCCCTGTATCTGTCTGGCGGCCACCGACATGCCGTTGCGGTTCAATGCGCTGATCCCGCGGCTGTTACAGCCCTTGCTGCGCATCTGATCCGGGCTGTTCGCCCACGGCGCCTCTGAGAGCCGGGTCGGTCGGTGTTTTGTTTGATACGTCGGGGCTGGAGGATCACGTTCTTGTGAACCAAGTGAACCAAAGGCGCCTTTCTTGCGTAACCCTTACACAAACCACAATTCAGACCGGACAGACCATCCGGCAAAGGAGGCCCAGGATGAAAACCAAACTGAAAACTGCCGCCGCTGCCCTCGCATTGGCCATGGTCGCCAACAGTGCGACCGCTGATAATATCGTTGAAATTGCAGCGGGCGACGCACGTTTCTCAACACTGGTGGCGGCTGTTGGTGCCGCTGGCCTGGCTGAAACCCTGTCCGGCCCAGGTCCCTTCACCGTTTACGCCCCGGTGAACGATGCCTTCGCCGCGCTGCCCGAAGGCACGGTGGAAACTCTGCTGAAGCCCGAAAACAAGGGCAAGCTGACCGATATTTTGTTGTATCATGTGGATGATCGCAACCTGACATCGGAGATGATTCCAGCGGGCTCGAATTATTTCAAACCACTCCTGACCAGCGAACGCCTGTGCATCAACGCCGGAAGCGACGGCGTAACCATTGCAGATGGGACCGGCAAGGTCGCGAATGTGGTCATTGCCGATATCATGGCCGATAACGGGGTGATCCATGTGATCGACAAGGTTCTGCTGCCCGGAACACGTCCTGATTGCCACTAAGCATAACAACGCTCCTGAAGCGTTTCGGGTTTGTGCTTGAAAAGGGCAAACCCTCCCTTTGTATTACCAGACATGATGCACAACTCGAAAAAATGCCTCATCATGCGTCTGTTGAAACACCCAACAGGTATTGCCGGGCCTTGGTGATGTGATCTCACCCGACAGGCCCTATATCCTGAGGTGAGTCTGTAAGAATTCACAAAGGAAAACGGTCATATCGGGTGTTGTCAAAGTGAGGTTCGATCTGGCGAAAACGTGTTTCAAACACATCTTAGGACGTAGACCTATAAACGTCGATATGTTTGAAGGCGTGAAATCCGGGAGGTTTCATGTCGTCTAATTACTGGCTCAGTAAAGAACAGTTCAACAAAATCAAGCCCTTGCTTCCGAACAAACCGCGCGGTGTGCTGCGTGTGGATGATCGGCGCGTCTTGTCCCGCATTATTTTATGCATCCAGCGAGGCTATCGGTGGTCCGATGGTGAGAATGCGAACGCCACCGGTCCGAGAGAGCATTCGAACGCTGAATATGGCCTGGCCAGGACGCTTTGCAATCGCTGGAAACGCTGGTCCGAGGCGGGTGTTTTTGGGCGTGTGTTTGAAGTTCTTGCACAGAACACAGCCGACCTGTCGACGCTTATGATCCCCTCACGGCAGATTGTTGCGCAATCGCCTGCCGGGCAGTGGACGCGAGCTAAGTCAAAACCCATCGGATCGCGGCCAATGGGGTGAAAAAACACCGGCGACGGGCACAGCATTGGCAAAACCAAAGGCGGGCTAACTCACTGCCCGGCAGGGCATTTCGGTATGAAATGTCCCGAGAGGCGCGAAGCTGCATCTGGTCTGCGATGGCAACGGTCGCCCGGTCCATCTGGGCCTGACAGCGGGCAATCGGGCGGATATTACACAGGCGCGTCAATGCCTTGAGCCCTATGTAGCCAAAGACTGCACGGTCATCGCTGATCGTGGCGATGACGCCAATCATCTGCGTGAATGGCTGGCGGAAGTCGATGCGATCCCCTGCATTACACTGCGCAAAAACCGGAAAATCCAGGTCAAACATGACACCGACCTTTACAAAACCCGCAACATCGAGGAACGCATGTTCAACCACCTAAAAGATTGGCGGCAACTCAGTTTGCGAACGTTCCGATGCCCCGAAACATTTCTCGCTACAGCTCACATCGCCGCAACTGTCATTTGGTTCTTATAGGTCTACGCCCTAGAAAGAGCCCTGTATATGGCCACATAACGTAGAACCCGCCGGGCAGGGTCGATTAAAATGAGCGCAAAAAATGGTGCGATTTTGTGGTGAGGGCGGTAAAATGGCTAACCTTTCTCAGTCAGATAACAGAAAATGGCCCGAAAAACTTTTAGGTAATTGTGCCCCCCAACACCTACATCAAACATCACCGGGTATGCAGCTATTGCAAGGCTTTTCCCCACCGACATCATCATTCCCCTTATCAATCAAATGCTTCAACACACCAACAGCGACCACCCCACCGACAATGCAAACTGCGGGATTCTGGGCGCAGTAATGGCCCTCGCCCATTTTCTCGGCGCGGGCCTTTTTGTTGACCGGCACGCCATTCACGGTGCCGATGTTTGAACAGCCTGCCAGAACGGCGGTGCAGATGGCCAGTGTAATCAGTTTTCGCATAACAATCCCCGTGTTGTTTTGGCGTGAACCTAGCAAGGGGGGGTAACTGGCAATTGTAAATTGCGTTCATGGGCACAATAATCCGCGGGAAATAGCATTAGGCTGAATCGACATTCATCGCATCCAAAGCATAACTGCGGCGAGGTATATGAAACTGAGAAAGTAGACAGCGCGCCTGTCGAAACGGGTCGCGATGCATCGGAAGTGCTTGAGCTTGTTGAAGCATCGCTCGACGGTGTTTCGCACCTTGTAGGCCTCGAAATCGTAGAGAATGCGCCGCTTTCGGGTCCGGCTGCAGGGGATCACGGGCTCAGCCTGCATGCGCGTGATCAAAGCACGCAACGCATTGGAGTTGGTCTGGGGGCTGCGGTTTGTATCGGTGCCGTGGAAACGTGCGATGACTCAAATCGCTGGAGCTGCGAGATCGGCACTCTTGGCCGTGGTATTTTAACTGGCGCGTTGCTGTGGGTCTGGTGGTGCCTTCTGGCAGGTTGGGGTCATTTCGTTCCCTGTTTCAACTTCCATTTTTCTGAACGAATGCTGTTTGATTTCCGGGCGATAAGCGGTTCGCACACCCGTTTGCGCAGCGGCAGGTCAGACGGCTGTCGGTCGGGATTTTTCGGCTGTGCAGCGAAGATAGCAGCCGACGGGTTGTTTCCAGCCGCCCAACCCGCCGAGATCAAGCGGGATGACCGCCACCAGCGGGCGACGATCCTTGCGCTGGGGGATCACCAGCGCAATAACCGAGCCGTCACGCAGCCGATAATGCACAATCCGGTGGTCCGGCACTTTACGGGTATAAGGCTTGCCCTCATCAAACTCCGGGGCTTCTGTCAGCACCACCGTGCCCGTATCCAGCCCTGCCCGCCAGATCACGCGTGCCTTGCGCGCCCTGCATTTTGGATCAACCGGGAAACCGCACCCCCCAGTCGCGTTCGGATTCGAGGCGTTTCAACGCGGTCAATGCGGCCTTGTTCTTTTCGATGGCCTTTTCTGCCAGTGTCTCCTGCGTCCAGGCCCCCCAATCCTGCGCGCCATCGGCCGCGCGTGGAGTTGGCGGCGGCGGATGGAGGCTGGCGAGTTTGCCACGATCCAGAAACTGGCTGAACGCCACGTCAGCCGCCAGTTGCGACTGACCTACCTCGCGCCGGAGGTGCTGAAACACCTGACCCACAGACACGAGGCGCTAGCGGTCAGCTTGTACGCTCTGTGTTTTCTGGCGGGCGAGGCTTGGGAGGAGCAGGTAAGGCAGGTGTTTGCGCAACCTGCAGCTAATGGCTCTTCAGAGCCCAACTTGCTCATTCTCGATGGCGCAGCGAACGGCGGCTATTGATGCTATAGGCGATAGAGTCTCACCGGGCTGCCGTCGGCACGCGCGATTACCTTCTTGGCTTCCAGATCAAGCTGAACAGCCTTTAACCACCAGCCTGCTTTTGCGCCACCGGGAAAGAGTTTCTTGTCGAGGTGGGGCAACAGGGCTTCCTTCGCCTCTGCCACTTTCAAGCCCGGAGGGGTGTCCGGCAAGACAGGCAGGAGTGCATCACGCATCGCTTCATACTTGGCATGATCGAGGCGTTCGGTGCGGCCGGGTGTGTTCGGGTTTTCCACCTCGATCTTGTCAGCGCGTTCAGACATGCCATTCTCCATTAACTTCGACTTTTGGGGTCTTGAATCCCATTTTGATCCAAGCCCCGAACAGCCGACCGTAGAAACCCAGCGAGTGCGTCTTCAGGTTTGGAACATCGTTTGGGAGGTCGTCGCGGCTCCCCACCATTGTGCGCATTTCCAGCGCCGGACGCTTGTTTTCGGGCCAAAGCGCACCATAAATGCTGAGCCAGTGCCCTCCCTTCAGCTCCAGGAAGATCGGCGTATTGCAGCAGGAGGCGACAACCCTGCGGGTGCCCGAATCCTCTGACAGGCGGAACGATTTCAGCATGTCCTTTCCTGCCGTGACCGTCACACGGTCTTTGCGGTGC
>PDOZ01000039.1 GCA_002747325.1 Rhodobacterales bacterium | reverse complement strand
ATCGTTTGGCCATGTGATTGCCCCCAGATTGCTCAATATGGGGCTCTATGAATCACACAAACACACCCTTTGGGAATCCTGAATGTCGATTGGTCCTAGCGCAGGCTGCGCACCCGGATCACCACGTCAACCTTGGAAATCTCCGTCCCCTCGGGCGGTTGCGGCATATCCTCGACCCGCACGCTCGCCCCGTGCGCGTCACAAAGATCGCCGGTATCTTCCGAGTAAAAATGCGCGTGATCCGAGGTGTTGGTATCAAAATAGCTCTTGGTGCCATTGATGGTGATCTCGCGGATCAGGCCGACCTCGGAAAAGCTGCGCAGCGTGTTATACACCGTCGCCAGCGACACCCGCTCGCCGCCTTGCTGCGTCGCCTCGAACAGGCTCTCCGCCGTCACATGGCGGTGCTGCCCGTCGCCGACCAAAAGTTTCGCCAGCGCAACCCGCTGCCGCGTTGGCCGCAGCCCGGCCTGCCCGAGCCAGCCGGGAACATCCTTCGCCGCTCTTTCAATGGACATGGCTTCCGTCGTCATCTGCGTGGTGGCTCGTGTCTGCATTTCATCTTCCGCTCAAGGCGCGCCCTCGAATACGCCGCCGACTATAGGCAAAGGGCACCGACCTTGTCGACCCCCGCGCTCTTTGCTAGGAACCCGCAACGCAACCAACAATCAAGGCGGGCCCATGTCGGACACACCAGCGAGCTACCCCACGAGCTTTTCCAAAGAAGACCTGTTGAAATGCGCCGCAGGCGACCTTTTCGGCCCCGGCAATGCCCAACTCCCCGCCCCGCCCATGCTGATGATGGACCGCATCACCGACATCTCCGCCGATGGCGGCGCGCATGGCAAAGGGCATGTGCTGGCGGAATTCGACATCACGCCAGACCTGTGGTTCTTCGACTGCCACTTCCCCGGCAACCCGATCATGCCCGGCTGTCTCGGCCTCGACGGGCTGTGGCAACTGACCGGCTTCAACCTCGGCTGGCGCGGCTGGAAGGGCCGCGGCTATGCGCTCGGCGTCGGCGAAGTGAAACTGACCGGCATGGTGCGCCCGGACCGCAAAATGCTGACCTACAAGATCGACTTCACCAAAGCGATCCAAACCCGCCGCCTGACCATGGGCGTCGCCGACGGCATCGTCGAAGCGGACGGCGAGGTGATCTATCAGGTCAAGGACATGAAGGTGGCGCTGAGCGAAAGCTGAGGCAGGTCAGGCACGGGGGCAATTATGGGCTTCGGGATCATCGCTCTGGCCATCATTGGGCTGTTGGCTTTTCTTTGGCTCCGAGTTCAGGAAACACGCGAACACAATCGTTGGCTGAGGCAACAAATCCCCCGCCCGCAACCACCCCAGCCATCTAGGCGGCAACGCCCGCGTAAAAGACGACAAGACCCGACTGCTCGCGCCGATACATTTGATTCAAACACAGCAGTTCCATCCGCAAAGCCCCCCCTTATCGGTCGGGCATATGTGGTGGATGGCGACACAATCCGCATACAAAAAACACAAATCCGGCTATTTGGCATTGATGCCCCGGAAATGAACCACCCTTACGGCAAAAACGCCAAATGGGCGCTGTTCGAGATGTGTAAAGGCCAAACCATTCGTGCCGAGATTACGGACCAAGATGCCCACGGCCGAACCGTAGCGCGCTGTTACCTCGAAGACGGGCGCGATTTATCGGCCGAAATGGTCAAAGCTGGACTGGCGATTGATTGGAAAAAGTTCTCAGGCGGAAAATACCGTCACCTTGAGGTCGCAGACGCGCGCAAGAAAATGTGGCTTGCCGATGCGCGTCAAAAAGGCCGCATGCATGTATGGGAACAATATGAAGCACGGCAGAATGCATCTTGGTTAGAAAAATAGCTTCTTTCTGAGTTGGCACCCTCCCAACACCCACGCTTGCCCCGCTCTCCCTCCTGCCCTACACAGGCAGCAAGCAAATAGGGAGTGCGTCAATGCGTCGTGTCGTCGTCACCGGGCTGGGGATTGTCTCCGCCATCGGCAACAACAAAGAAGAGGTTCTGGCCTCGCTCAAGGCTGGCAAGTCCGGCATCACCGCCAATCAGGACATGATCGACCACGGCTTTCGCAGCCAGATCGCCGGGGCGCCGGACATCGACATCAAGGCGCATGTGGACAAGCGCACGCTGCGTTTCATGGGGCCGGGCGCGGCCTATGCCCATATCGCCATGGGGCAGGCCATCGCGGATGCGGGGCTGGGCGACGATCTGGTATCAAACACCCGCACCGGCCTGATCGCGGGCTCCGGCGGGCCGTCCACCTCCGCCATGTTCGCCGCACATCAGGTGGTGCTGAAAAGCGGCTCGCCCAAGCGGATCGGGCCGTTCGCGGTGCCGAAATGTATGGGCTCGACCATCTCCGCCAACCTCTCGACCGCCTACAAGATCAAGGGCATCAATTACTCGATCACCTCCGCCTGTTCGACCTCGCTGCATTGCATCGGCGCGGCGAGCGAACAGATCATGCTGGGCAAGCAGGACGTGATGTTCGCGGGCGGTGGCGAGGAGCTGGACTGGACCCTCTCCTGCCTGTTCGACGCCATGGGCGCCATGTCCTCGAAATATAACGACACGCCGGAAAAAGCCTCGCGCGCCTTTGACGCCGACCGCGACGGCTTCGTCATCGGCGGCGGCGGGGCGATGCTGGTGCTGGAAGAGCTGGAACACGCAAAGGCGCGCGGCGCGAAGATTTACGCCGAAGTCACCGGCTTTGGCGCCACCTCCGACGGGCACGACATGGTTGCCCCCTCCGGCGAGGGCGGCGAGCGGGCCATGCGGCTGGCGCTCGACAGCCTGCCCGAAGGCCGCAAGGTCGGCTATATCAACGCCCACGGCACCTCGACCCCGGTCGGCGATGTGGGCGAAGTAGAGGCGGTGCGCCGGGTCTTTGGCGAGGGCCACACCCCGCCGATCTCCTCGACCAAGAGCATGACAGGCCACAGTCAGGGCGCGACCGGCGCGCAGGAAGCGGTTTACTGCCTCCTGATGTTGGAAAACGACTTCATCGCCCCCTCGATCAACGTCGAAACCCTCGACCCGGCAATCCATGAGGGCGAGATCGCCACGGCGCTGGTGGAAAATGCCGGGCTGGACACGGTGATGACCAATTCCTTCGGCTTCGGCGGCACCAACGGCTCGATGCTGCTGTCGCGCTACAACGACTAGGGGGCAACGATGATGTCACTCAAAGGAAAACGCGGCCTGATCATGGGCGTGGCCAACGAGCGCTCCATCGCCTGGGGCATCGCCAAAGCCATGGCGGAAGCGGGCGCGGAACTGGCCTTCTCCTATCAGGGCGAGATGTTCGGCTCGCGGGTCGAACCGCTGGCCGCCTCCGTCGGCTCGGACCTGCTGATCGACATGGATGTCAGCGACGACGCCTCGCTCGACGCGGGTTTCGAGGCGCTCTGGCAGAAATGGGACCGCATCGACTTTCTGGTCCACGCCATCGCCTTCTCCGACAAGAACGAGTTGACCGGCCGTTTCATCGACACCAGCCGGGCCAACTTCGCCAATTCGCTGAATATTTCCTGCTATTCCTTCATCGAAGTCGCGCGCCGCACCGCGCCGAAAATGACCGAAGGCGGCACCATGCTGACCCTGACCTATGGCGGATCGAATCGGGTGACGCCGTTTTACAACGTGATGGGCGTGGCGAAAGCGGCGCTGGAAGCCTCGGTGCGCTATATGGCCAACGATCTCGGCCCGGACGGCATCCGCGTCAACGCCATCTCCCCCGGCCCGATGAAAACCCTCGCCGGGGCGGCCATCGGCGGGGCGCGCAAAACCTTCCGCCACACCGGGGCCAATGCGCCGATGCGGCAAAACGCGACGTTGGAAGCGGTTGGCGGCACAGCGGTTTACCTCGCCTCGGATGCGGGCGCCTGCACCACCGGCGAGATCATCCGCGTCGATAGCGGCTACCATGTTCTCGGCATGCCGCAGCCGGAAAATCTCTGAAAATAAGGGAGGAGCGCCTTATTTATTGCGCTCTTCCTGCATCATGTAGATGAGAAACCCGCCGACGACAAAGAGCGAAATCGGCACGAGAAAGCCTTGGGCAATCGCCTCCAGACCGGCATCGGCGACGACCAGTTCCACCGCCCCGATCAGCGCCAGAACCCCCAGCACGATCAGGATGCCGCCAACCCCATATCCAACCACTTTGCCCATGTAAGCTCCTTTCCTCGCCCCTTTACCCCACCTCCGCCGCTTTGACGATGCGCGCCTTAGCCGCAGGGGGTGTTTCCGAATTTGAAACAAACTGGTGCAGAATTACTTTTTGCAATTGTGCCCAAATCTGGGCAGAAACATGACGCGCAGCGTGATCCCTCCGAAGATCGCTCCGCTGCGCACTGTGAACCGCCGGCGCTGCCCTCCGAACAGCATATCCGGCATTTTCTTCCCTTGGCCCGGTTGTTCAGGATGCACCGGGCCAAGGAAGAGCCTCCCCCCGCCCGACGCCCCGCCCAGCGCCAGAGACCAGACACCAGCAAAGACAGGTGCGAGAAATTCCGCGCCCAGCGCGCTTCCCTCTTTTGTTGTCCCCGCCCCCGTGCCAAACTGCCCACAAACGGGAGGCATCATGGATTTTTTCACCGCAAGTGACGGGGCGCGGATCGCCTATCGCGACGAGGGGGCGGGCCTGCCGGTTCTGGCGCTTGCTGGCCTGACCCGCAATTCAGACGACTTCAATTTCGTTGCGCCGCATCTCGATGGGGTCCGGCTGATTCGCATGGATTACCGCGGTCGGGGCGAGAGCGATTTCACCGGCGCGCCGACCTATACGACGCAGCAAGAAGGGGCCGATGCGCTGGCGCTGCTCGACCATCTTGGGGTTGAAGCGGCGGCTCTTTTGGGCACCTCGCGCGGCGGGCTGATCGGCATGGGGCTGGCCGCGCTGGCGCCCGAGCGGCTGCTGGGCCTGTGCCTCAATGATGTCGGGCCGGTGCTGGACACGAGCGGTCTTGACGTCATCCTGAGCTATCTCGGCCTGCCGCCAAAGGAAAAGAGCTTCGCGGAAGCGGCGCAAAACCGGCAGCAATGGTTCGGCGCGCGCGGGTTTGAGAACGTGCCGCTGGAGCGCTGGGAAGCGGAGGCGCGCTGCCTGTTCAAAGAGGGCGAACGCCGCCTGACCCTGCGCTACGACCCCGCCCTGCGCGACGCGGTTCTGGCCGCGACACAATTTGAAATGCCCGATCTCTGGCCCTTTTTCGATGCGGCCAGCGCCAAACCCATGGCGGTGATTCACGGACAAAATTCCGATCTTTTATCGGCAGAAACGGTGGCGGAAATGCAGCGGCGCAACCCGGCGCTGATCGTCGGTTCGGTGCCCGGTCGCGCCCATGTGCCGTTTCTCGACGAGCCGGAAGCGCTCGCCGCCATCCGCGCCTGGCTCACCGCCATCCGGGGCGCAGCATGATCCCGGATCTTGGGCAGATTTCGCTGGCCTATGACGAAACCGGACCGCAGGACGGGCCGGGGCTGGTGCTGCTGCACGCCTTGGGGTCCGACCGCAGCGTCTGGGCCGATCTGATCGCCGCCCTGCCCCCCGGCCTGCGCATCATTGCGCCGGATTTACGCGGACATGGCGAAAGCCCCGCCCCGGACGAGCCGTATTACATGGGCGACTTGGTGGCCGATGTGGCGCGGCTGATGGACAAGCTCGGCATGCGCGAAGCGGCGGTTCTGGGCCTGTCAATGGGCGGTATGGTGGCGCAGGGATTAGCGGCGGAACGGCTTGATCTGGTGCGGGTTTTGCTGCTCACCGGCACGGCGGTGAAAATCGGCACGCCAGCGATCTGGGACGCGCGCATCGCCGATATTCGCTTCTCCGGCATTTCGCCGCTGATGGAAGCCAACATGACGCGCTGGTTCGCGGCGACGACCCGGAAGGAGCGGCCAGACCTCGTTGACGCCGCCCGCGCACGCTTCCGCGCCACCGACCTTGAGGGCTATATCGGCTGCGCGCAGGCCATCGGCGAGACCGACCTTTACGAAAGCACCGCGCGGCTACGCCTGCCGACGCTGGTCATGGCCGGGAGCGAGGATGGTTCCACCCCGCCGGATCTGGTGCGTGAAGTGGCGGAACTGATCCCCGGCGCGCAGTTTGAACTGATCCGCAACGCGGCGCATATGGCGCCGGTCGAACAACCGCAGGAAATGGCCGCGCATATCGCGGATTTCCTGCACGCAACAGGACACCTGACATGACGCATTTTCTCTTGATTCACGGCTCGAACCACGGCGCCTGGGCCTGGTCGCGGCTGATCCCGGAACTGGAAGCGCGCGGCGCGCGGGCAACGGCGATTGACCTGCCGGGACAGGGCGCGGACGACACGCCGCTGGCGGAGGTAGACCTCGCCGCTTATGGGCGCGCCGTCGCCGGGGCCTTGACGGAACCCAGCGTCATCGTGGCCCATTCCGCCGGAGGTTTCGCCGCAGCAGAAGCGGCGGCACAGGGTGCGGCCAATATCGAGAAAATCATCTACCTCTGCGCCTATCGCCCCGCCCCCGGCGCTTCCCTCCTCGACATGCTGAAAGACGCGCCAAGCCAACCGCTCGCCCGCGCGATCACACTCTCAGACGACAAAAAATCCTTCTTTTTCAACGATGAAGCCATTACCGACCTGCTCTTCCCGGAGGGCAACGCAGAAGATCACGACTTCATCCGCCGTCATATCGGCGCGCAACCGATGCGCCCGCAGGCGCAGCCCGTATCCGGCCCGGTGCCTGAGATCGAAGCGCATTATATCCTGTGCGAAAACGACCGCATCATCCCGCCAGAGCATCAGGAAATGATGGCGGCGGGCCTGCCGGAAACGCACATTCACCGCCGCCCGTGGGGCCATTCGCCCTATCTTCAGGCCCCGGAAGCGCTGACGGAACTCCTTCTCTCGATTGCGGACTGATTAGGCCCGCCCGGCCCGTTATCCGCCTCGACCTCCAGAAGCCACGGATTTTCCATAAACTTCTGCACCAAATCAATCGCGCGCGCGGCGTAAAACCCGTCGGCGATGCGCTCATCGAAAGCGTAACGGGCGGTAACAATGGGCCGCGCCTCAATGGACCCGTCCGCCATCACCACCGGCTTCATCCGCCGCTTGCCGATGGTGACAAAAATCGGGATCGTGCCATGTTCGTAGAGATGGTGATACGCGGCGTTGATGCCAATCGTGCCGAGATGCGAGATCATAAGCGAGGCGTAAAGCGGATCGTTATCGACCAGCGACCGGGGGAAAATATTGATGTATTCTGCAAAGCGTTGCAGCTTGACCAACAGCGGCACGATCCAGCGCGGCAGATAAGACAGAAGCGCCATTTCACGCTCGGAGTGGGTCTGCTCCTGCCCGCGTCCGGTACGCAAAATCTCCTCCGTGCGGGCGCGGGTCTCAACCAACCCGACCGTGCCATCAAAACGCTGTTTCACCACGGTTAACTGCGCGTCGTCCTTCTTGGCTTTCAGCACTGAAATCGAGATGTCGATATGCTCGCGCTGATACAGCCTGCGCCCGGCGATGAAGCGATTGAGGCGCGGACGGTCGTGCAACACCCGCGCCGCAGCGGCCAGAAACAGGTGAATTTCGCGCAACCTCGGACGGTCCCCGGCATTCCACCGCTTCAGGTAGGCATCGACCTCCGTAACGTCGATGTCCTGCTCAAAATACACCGCGGACTCGTTGCGGCGCAGCATGAACAACGGCATGAACAGGCGCACATTCGGCGCCCGAACCACCCGCTGCCCGTCCGGGCGTTTTGAAGCAAACATGACCCCTCCCTTTTTGCGCCAGCCTACGCGCGGCGTAAAACCTGTGCAATACAAGAACGTTGAGTGCCTCTGGAGCGGCGGATGTGGTCTTTCCGGGCGGTCGGAGAGGAACCTTTACCGAAACCAACTGGAATTGCCATTCGCATCATTGCCTGCACTGAATGGGTGCATGATGCAATGATTGGGCTGGGCGCAGGTGTTGTTTTGCGAAACATGGAAACCGCCGATCCAAGCGCCGCGTGCCTTGGGTGAGTCCGTTTGGCAGTCTTGCCTTCTCAAAACGGCCCGCACCAAGCCGAACCGCGCCAAAATCCACACGCCAAAGACCAATAGATAGCCGCGCGGCCAGTGAAATGGGCCCAGACATATACCTAAAAGACCTCTGGCCAATGCCCGGAATGGCCGGTCTGAACGGATCATTAAAACCCACTTTCCCCATTCAAAACCAAATTCGCAGAGCAGCCAATCAAGCCTGTATCATTGAAACCCGTCAAGAATGCCCCCCGAATTGCACGGAATCCCTGATTACCGGGCTCGCTTTGTAAAAGCCAAATCTATCTACGTTTGGCTTCAATCGCCTGCCAGATTTTTGCAGCGATATTGACGCCGTCAAATCGTTCAAGTTCCTGAATGCCGGTTGGGGAAGTGACATTGATCTCGGTGAGCCAGTCACCGATGACGTCGATCCCGACGAATACCTGCCCTTTTTCACGCAGAAGCGGGCCGATGGCGGCGCAAATATCTTTGTCCCGCGCACTGAGCTCCACCGGCTCTGGCCTGCCGCCGACATGCATGTTGGAGCGGGTTTCGCCCGGTGCGGGCACGCGATTGATGGCCCCGACTGGCTCGCCGTCCACCAAAATAATCCTTTTATCTCCGGCAGATACATCGGGGAGGAATTTCTGCGCGATGAGTGGTTCGTTGTTAATGCCGGTGAACAGCTCATGCAGGGAAGCGATGTTGCGATCGTCTTCGGTCAGGCGAAACACCCCGGCGCCGCCATTGCCGTACAGCGGTTTCAGGATGATGTCACCATGTTGCTGCTTGAAACGGCGCAGAGTATCGAGATCGCGGGCGATCATGGTGGGCGGGGTGAGGTCCGGGAACGCAAGAACCAGCAGTTTTTCCGGGTAATTGCGCACCCAAAACGGATCGTTCACCACCAGCGTTTCGGGATGCACCATATCGAGCAGATGGGTCGAGGTAATATAGCCCATGTCGAAGGGTGGATCCTGACGCAGCCAGATGACATCAAAATCGGTGAGCGACACGTCCTCTTCCGGTCCGAGCGTCACATGATTGCCCACTTCGCGACGCAGGTGCATCGAGTGCCCAACGGCCCGCACCGCACCCGCTTCGAAATACAACCGGTCCGGCGTGTAATAAAACAGACTGTGCCCGCGTGCTTGCGCTTCTTCGGCCAGCCGGAAGGACGAATCCGCATCAATATCTACGTTCTGAATCGGATCCATCTGAAAAGCGACGCGCATATCCTGCTCCCGAAATTGCTCTGACGATACTGGGAACGATACATGGCAAGCGCAAGCCGGATTGGCAAGTTTCAGGCCATCACGTTTTCAATGATTTTGCAGCGCCCGGCCTCGTCCACAAGCGCCAGATCAAAACGCATTTCGGTTAACATCCCCTTCGGTTGATTGGCGACAAAAGCCAGCGCCGCACGTTGAATGCGCGAAAACTGCGCCATGGACAGGCGCGCAGCAGCACGGGCAAAATCACGCGCGCGCTTCACTTCAACAAAAACAAAACCTTCGCCATCACGCAAAATCAGATCAATCTCGCCGCCCCCGCCGCGAAACCGCTTGCGCTCCGAATCCATGCCGCGCCGACCATATTCCGCTTCCACATTGTCTTCGGCAGCTTTGCCATTCAGATAAGAAATCAACCCGCTCATTTCGGCCTCCGGCATTGGATTCGCAGACACTATAAACGCGAAGTGTTAACAGAGCGTTATCAGCGGCCAGAAAGTTGCAAGGCGCGTTGGTAAATCTCGCGTTTAGGCAGGCCGATCGCTTCCGAAACCGCTTTCGCTGCATCTTTTACACGCATGGTTTTCAGTGCGTTTTCAATGGCTTGATCCACCTCTTCCGGCGTCATTTCCGGCTTTTGGTATTCCACCAACAACACCACTTCTCCGCGCACCGGGTCTTCCTCCAATCCCCGCCGCAGGTCGCCCACCTCTCCCCGGCGCACTTCCTCAAACTTCTTGGTCAGTTCCCGGCAGATCGCCGCGCGCCGGGTTTCGCCGCCAATTTCCGCCAGATCGTCCAGCAGGGCCACCAGTCGTTTCGGGCTTTCGTAGACGATCAGGGTCGCCGGGCATTGCAGCAGGTCAGTCAGCCATTTACGCCGCGCCGATGCGCCGCTGGGCGCAAAGCCAGCAAAGAGGAAGCGGTCGGAGGGCAGGCCGGACAGGCTCAGCGCTGCCAGCGCCGCCGATGGCCCCGGTGCGCTGGTCACGAGGTATCCTGCCGCGCCCGCTTCTCGGGCCAGCGCATAGCCCGGATCGGAGACCAGCGGCGTGCCCGCTTCGCTCACATAGGCCAGCGATTTGCCTTCGCCCAAAAGTTTCAGCAGCCCCGCCCTGCCCTTCTCACCGGAATGATCGTGATAGGCGATAAGCGGGCGATTGCCGATCTTCACTCCATGCAGGTCACATAATTTACGCGCCGTGCGGGTATCCTCCGCCGCAATCACATCCACTGACGCCAGAATATCCAGCGCTCTCAGGGTGATATCGCGCGCATTGCCGATCGGCGTCGCCACGAGATACAGACCCGCCTCCAATTTGGTTTCCGAGATATTCACCACTAGACCTGCCAACGCTTGCGTTTATTATGCACCAAAGGCCGGGGCGAATCCGCCCGAGTGCCCCTTGCTACGAGCCAAGATACGGTGCCCGCGCGTCAGTTTGTGCGAGATTGCCCGCGAGAAAAAGAGGATTTTTGCATGTTTGATGTTTTTAACCGGATGCGCCGCCTGTCTGGCGTTGTCTTGGCCCTGCTGGGGATGCTGTTCCTCGCCTCCTGTGGCGATTTCAACATGGGTGGCGGCGGGCCGCGAATCGACACGAAGCGCCCGGTGCCGGTCGCGCTTCTGGTGCCCGGCGGGTCGGGCAATGCGGGCGATCAGGCGCTTGCCACCTCGCTGGAAAATGCCGCCCGCCTCGCCATGCGCGAGCTTTCCGGGGTCAATATCGACCTGCGGGTTTACAACACCGCCGGCAACGCCGCACAGACCACCACTGTTACCCAGCAGGCCGTGCGCGACGGGGCGAAGATCATTCTCGGCCCGGTTTACGGGGGCAACGCCGCCGCCGCCGGGGTCGCTGCCGCATCGTCCGGCGTCAATGTGCTGGCCTTTACCAACAACCCGGAAGTCGCAGGCGGCAATGTCTTTGTCCTCGGCTCCACCTTCCAGAACACCGCCAACCGCCTCGTGCGCTTTGCCGCCGCGCAGGGGAAAGGCGATCTGGTCGTCGTGCATGGCAAGAACCCGGCGGAAATGGCCGGTCTCAGCGCCATCAACCGCGCCGTGGCCATCACGCCGGGCGCGCGCATTGTTGCGGAAGTGCCGTTTGAAATGTCGCAAACCGGCGTGATCAACGCAGTGCCGAAAGTCTCCAGCGCCCTTCGCAACAGCGGGGCGAAATCCGTGTTCCTGACCTCCGGCACCGACGGCGCCATCCCCTTCCTCGCAGGGCTTCTGCCGGAGAACGGCGTCAAGCCGACGGATGCGCAGTTCATTGGCCTGCAACGCTGGGACGTGCCGGTTTCCGCGCGCTCCCTGCCCGGCCTGCAAGGCGGCTGGTTCGCCCTGCCGGACCCGTCTCTGGCCGAACAGTTCCAGCAGCGCTACCTCGCCACCTACGGCGCCGCGCCCCACGCCATCGCGGGGCTGGCCTATGACGGGATCGCCGCCATTGGTGCGCTGGTCAAAGCGGGCAAGGCCGATGCGCTGACCGGCGCAGCGCTGACCCAACCGCAGGGCTTTGCCGGGGTCAACGGCGTGTTCCGCCTGCGCGGCGACGGCACCAACCAACGCGCACTGGCCGTCGCACAGATCCAAAACCAGCAGATCGTCATCATCGACGCCGCGCCGCGCAGCTTTGGCGGTGGGGCCGGAAACTAAGTGTCGCTTCCGCCCGAACATCTCATTGCCGGCGCGGAAGAGATTTTCGATGCAGGTGCCGTGCGCACCCGCATCGACGCGGCGGTGGCCACGGCCAAAAGTCCGGCGGATATTCGCAACGCCACCGTCGCCGCGCTGAAAGAGGCGCTGGCGGCGGGGCGCAAGGTCATCGCGGATCGCCTCGCCCAAACCCCGCGCGACGCCCACCCGGCCATCCGCGCCTATGCCTGGCTTACCGACGAAGTCATCCGCACCGCCTTTGAGACCACCATCACCCACCTGCACCCGATCAACGCTCCCACCGCTGGCGAGCGCCTCGCCGTCTTCGCCGTTGGCGGTTACGGGCGTTTTGAAATGGCGCCGCATTCCGATGTCGACCTGCTATTTCTGACCCCTTACAAAACGACCGCCTGGGCCGAAAGCGTGGTCGAGAGCATGTTATACATGCTCTGGGATCTGAAGCTGAAAGTCGGATATGCCACCCGCAGCATCGACGATTGCCTCCGGCTCGGGCGCGAGGATTACACCATCCGCACCGCGCTGCTCGAACAACGCCCGATCTGCGGCGACCCGGACCTGCCCCATGAACTGACCGAAGCGCTCTGGACCCGGCTGTTCAACGATACGGCACCGGATTTCATCGAGGCCAAACTGGCGGAACGCGACGTGCGGCACCGCAAACAGGGTCAGCGTTACGTCGTCGAACCCAATGTCAAAGAGGGCAAAGGCGGGCTGCGCGACCTGCAAACGCTCTACTGGGTAGCGAAATACCTGCACCGGGTTGAACGCTCCGCCGAGTTGGTGGGGCTGGGCGTGTTCACGCCGGAGGAATACGAACGGTTCCGCGCCGCGTCGGAATTTCTCTGGGCCGTGCGCTGTCAGATGCACCTGATCACCGGGCGGGCGGTCGACAAGCTGACCTTTGACCTGCAAGTCGAGGTGGCCGAGCGCATGAAGTATAAAGACGCGGGCGGGCGGCGGGCGGTCGAGCATTTCATGCAGGATTATTTCCGCCATGCCACCGGCGTCGGTGACCTGACCCGCATTTTTCTCACCGCACTGGAAGAGGCGCATGTCAAACGCGCCCCGGACCTGCCCGGCCCCAAACGGCGCCGCCTGAAGCCCGGTTTCAAGGCCGTGGGCGGACGGCTGACCTTCGCCAATGAGGCAGACTTCCTCGCCGACCCGCTCAACCTCTTGCGCATTTTCGAAGAGGGGATGCGCACCGGACTGCTGATCCACCCGCAAGCCATGCGCACCCTCTCCGCCCATCTGGACCTCATCGACGAAGACATGCGCCACAACCGCGAAGCGGTGCGGATTTTCCTCGACACTTTGCTCAAACACGGCAACCCGGCGCGCGCATTGCGGCGGATGAACGAGCTGGGGGTGCTGTCGGCCTTTATCCCGGAATTTGAGCCGGTCGTGGCGATGATGCAGTTCAATATGTATCACAGCTACACGGTCGACGAACACACGATTCAGGTGATCTCAGCGCTGGCCGAAATCGAGCGCGGCGAGCGGGAAGACGACCTGCCGGTTTCGAGCCAGATCCTGACCGAAGGGGTGAACCGCAAGGTGCTGTATGTCGCGCTGTTGCTGCACGACATCGGCAAGGGACGCAAAGAGGACCATTCGATTGTCGGCGCCCGCATCGCGCGCAAAGTCGCGCCGCGGCTGGGGCTGAAAAAGAAGGAATGCGCGACCGTCGAATGGCTGGTGCGCAACCATTTGCTGCTGTCGGATGTAGCGCAGAAGCGCGACCTGTCCGACCCGCGCACGGTGCGCGGTTTTGCAAAAGCGGTGGGCACGCAGAAGCGGCTCAACCTGCTGCTGGTGCTGACGGTCTGCGATATTCGCGGCGTTGGACCGAATGTGTGGAACAACTGGAAGGCCATGCTGCTGCGCGAACTCTATGTGCAGACCAAAATCGCGCTGGAAGACGGGATCGAGGCGCTGGCGGCAGAGAACCGGGCACAGGATGCGCGCAAGGCGCTGCGCGGCGCCCTTGAGGACTGGGACAAAAAGGCCGTCCGCCAAGAGGTCGGGCGGCATTATGACGCCTATTGGCAGGGGCTTTCCACCGCCGAACACCTTGTTTTTGCCCGTCTGTTGCGCGACATCGACGCGGGCGAGGTGCGCATCGACCTTGAGGGCGACCCTTCCCGCGATGCCACCCGCGCCGCCTTCGCGCTGGCCGACCATCCGGGGATTTTCTCCCGCCTTGCGGGCGCGCTGGCGCTGGTCGGGGCCAATGTGGTCGACGCGCGCACCTATACCAGCAAGGATGGCTACGCCACGCCGGTTTTCTGGGTGCAGGACCATGAGGGCCGCCCCTTTGAAGAGGGCAAACTCAAGCGCCTTGAGGACATGATCCACAAGATCCTCGCCGGCGAAGTCCTGCCCCGCGATGCCATGCGCGACCGCGACCGGCTAAAGAAACGCGAGCGCGCCTTCCGGGTCAAAACCGAGATCACCTTCGACAATGAGGGCTCCGACATTTGCACCCTGATCGAAGTCGATACCCGCGACCGACCCGGCCTGCTTTATGACCTGACCCGCACCCTTGCCGACAGCCACGTTTCTATCGTATCTGCGGTTATTGCAACCTATGGGGAGCAGGTGGTGGATACGTTCTACGTCAAGGATATTTTCGGCTTGAAACTACACGATCAGGCAAAACGCGATGCTCTGGAAGCCAAGCTGCGCGCTGCCATCGCCGAGGGCGCGAAACGGGCGGTGGCCTGATGTCGGCGGGGCGGCTCTATCGGGGCGTGTTCACCGTCGGCGGCTGGACCATGGCGAGCCGGGTTTTGGGCTTTATCCGCGACATGGTGATCGCGGCGGCGCTCGGCGCGGGGCCGGTGGCGGAAGCCTTCCTCATCGCCTTTTCCCTGCCCAACATGTTTCGCCGTTTCTTCGCCGAGGGCGCCTTCAACATGGCCTTCGTGCCGATGTTTTCCAAACGGGTCGAGGCGGGCGAAGGCGCGCATGAATTTGCCCGCGACGCCTTCACCGGACTGGCGACAATCCTGATCTTTTTCACCGCGCTGGCACAGATTTTCATGCCTTGGCTGGTGCTGGCCATGGCCGCCGGGTTTCGCGGCGATGAACGCTTCGACCTCGCGGTTCTCTATGGCCGTATCGCCTTCCCTTACATCCTCTTCATCTCGCTCGCCGCCCTCCTGTCCGGGGTTCTGAACGCGGTTGGTCGCTTTGCCGCTGCCGCCGCCGCGCCGGTGCTGCTCAATGTGATTTTCATCACCACGCTGGGCGCGGCAAGTTTCGCGGGCTGGGATCTCGGGCTGACGCTGGCATGGAGCGTGCCGGTCGCGGGGATTGCGCAAATGGCGCTGGTCTGGGTCGCCGCCTCACGCGCGGGCTACCGGCTGATCCCCCGCCTGCCGCGCATGACGCCGGAGCTGAAACGCCTTGCCATCATCGCCGCCCCCGCCGCCCTGTCCGGCGGGGTGTTGCAGGTTAACCTGCTGGTCGGGCGGCAGGTCGCCTCCGCCACCGAAGGCGCAGTTGCGTGGATCAACTATGCAGACCGGATTTACCAGCTGCCCCTCGGCGTGGTCGGCATCGCCATCGGCGTGGTGCTGTTGCCCGAGCTTTCGCGCCGCCTGAAGGCCGAGGATCACGCCGGATCACGCGAAGCCATGTCGCGGGCCGGGGAAATGGCCATGGCCCTGACCCTGCCCGCCGCCGCCGCCTGTATCGCGGTTGCCATGCCGCTGGTCGCCGGTCTGTTCCAGCGCGGCGCCTTCGGCCCGGACGAAACCGCGCACACCGCCCTGGCCCTGCAAATCTACGCCTGGGGGCTGCCCGCCTTCGTCCTGTTCAAGGTGCTGCAACCAGCCTATTACGCGCGCGAAAACACCAAGACTCCGTTCTATTTTGCCCTGATGTCGATGGTGGTGAACGCGGTTTTCGCTATCGGCCTGATGCCCTATCTCGGCTATATTGCCGCCCCGATCGGCACCACGATATCTATCTGGGCCATGGTGGTTGGCCTGTGGATCGGCACCTATCGCATGGGCGAAACCACCCGCTTTGACCGCCGTTTCTGGTCCCGCATCTGGCGCATCCTGATCGCGTCCTGGGCGATGGGGGTGTTCGTCTGGGTGCTGTCTTTCCCGCTGCAAAGCTTCTTCGCGGCGGGCGGGCTGTGGAAAGGCGGGGCGCTGGCAGTGCTGATCGTCGCAGGCTGCGCCTTCTACTACGCCGCCGGCCACCTGCTCGGAGCGTTCACCCTGCGTGAGCTGAAAGCGGCGATGAAGCGGGGTTAACGCCGCCGCAACCGATCCAGAATCAGCATCCGCGCGCCGGGCGTCATCAGCGCGGCGAGGGCAAAACCGGCGATGAACCCGACCAGTTCCGCCACCCATGTAATCGAGCCGCCAAAAAGCAGGCCAAACAGCAGTTGCAGCCCCATCAGGAAGGCAATCAGGGTAAAGGCCTGCAACCCGCTGGCATGGCCGACCCGCCCGCTCCAGAGCAGGAAGGTGAAGCCGCCGATCAGCCCGTAAGCGCCGGGAAACCCGCCAATCAGCATCAACCGCGTGTCCCAGATCGCCCAATAGCCCAGCGCCCCGAACACCGTCGCGCCGAAAAACACCACCAGAACCGCAACCTCCCCAAGCTGCTCGCCCACCATCTTGCCCAGCGCCAGCACGAAAACCGCAGCGAAGACGGCGGAGGTGAAGGTCGGATGCACGAAAGGATAGGTCACCAGCCGCATGAGATATTCCGGCTTCAGCGTGCCGGTCTCCGCCATCCAGCTAAACAGCGGCTCGTAAAAGCCGAACTGCTCCATCGCCGCCAGCCGCCAGCCAACCGCCCCCGGCCCGCCAAACAGCCCGGAGGCGCCCGCCGTCAGCACCAATTCGATCAGAAACATCGCGCCCGCAATGACGACCACCGAAACCGGCAACGGATTGACCGGCGGGGCGTCGTGATCGAGGGGAAACTGGTTCGGATCAATACGCTTCATGAAACATTCCTTCTTGCCGCCAGTTGACGCATTTTGCGCCAACAAGTAAGCCAGCCGGGACCGGAAATCCAGCCACAGCCGAAACGGAGCCGAAAATGGCAGACAAGACCTTCCCCCCGCGCGTGTTCTCCGGAATCAAACCCTCCGGCGGACTGACCCTCGGCAATTACCTTGGCGCGATCAAGAATTTCGTCGCCATGCAGACGTCGGAAATGGACACTCTCTATTGCGTGGTCGATCTGCACGCGGTCACCGTCTGGCAGGATCCGGCGGAGCTGCGCGCCGCCACGCGCGAAGTCGCGGCGGGCTTCATCGCTTCGGGCATCGACCCGGAACGCTCGATCCTGTTCAACCAGTCGCAGGTCACGGCCCATGCGGAGTTGGGCTGGCTCCTGAGCTGTGTGGCCCGTGTCGGCTGGATGAACCGCATGACGCAGTTCAAGGACAAAGCGGGCAAGAACGCGGAAAAGGTCTCGCTCGGGCTTTACGCCTACCCCGCCCTGATGGCCGCCGACATCCTCGCCTATCACGGCACGCTGGTGCCCGTGGGCGATGATCAGAAGCAGCATGTTGAGCTGACCCGCGACATCGCCGCCAAGTTCAACCACGATTACAAGACCAACTTCTTCCCCATGCCGGAACCGGTGATCAAGGGGGAAGCGGCGCGGGTGATGAACCTGCGGGACGGGTCGAAAAAGATGTCGAAGTCCGGCGAAAGCGACATGGAACGCATCAACATGACGGACGGGGCGGACCTGATCGCCAAGAAGTTCAAAAAGGCAAAGACGGACCCGGAGGCGCTGCCTTCGGAACTGGAAGGCCTGAAAGACCGGCCCGAGGCGAAGAACCTCGTCGACATTTACGCCGCCCTGTCGGATCAGAGCGCCGAAGCGGTGATCCGTGAATTTGGCGGCGCGGGCTGGGGCGTGTTCAAACCGGCGCTGGCGGAGCTGGCGGTGGAAAAACTGGCGCCGATTTCGGCGGAAATGGCCCGGCTGATGGACGCGCCCGACGAGATCGACGCCATCCTCACGCGCGGTTCCGAACGCGCCCGCACCATCGCCGACCCGATTCTCGATCAGGCTTTCGACATCATGGGCTTCGCCCGCCCCCATCGGGGATGATATCGAACCCCTTCGGCAGCGAAACGCGGAAGGTTGTGCCGTTGGGGTCGGTGTGCAGTAGCTCCAGACGTCCGTTATGGCCGCGCGTCAGGTCGGCAGCGATGGCGAGGCCAAGGCCGGTGCCGCCCTTACGTCCCGTCGCGGCGAACGGTTGAAACAGCAGGTCTTGCGCCTTTTGCGGCAAGCCGGGTCCGGTATCGGTGACGAAAAGCTGCCATTCAGTCTCGCTTTCCTCCGCGCGGATGCGGATGATGCCGGGCGCACCGCTGGCGGTGATGGCCTGCCGGGCGTTGCGCACGAGGTTGCGCAGGATGCGGTCGAGCTGTTCGGGATCGGCGCGCAGGGTGTAGCCTGCGGGCAGGTCGGCATTGAAAGTGATCTCCGCCGGCCCCGCCGCGAGCCGCTCGCTCTCCAACACCTCGCCCACCACCTCCGCCAGCGGCACCATCGTCAGGCGCGGGGCGGGTTCCTCGGCCCGCCCGAAAGACAGGGTGCTTTCGCACAGATTCACCGCCCGGTCGATGGAGCGGATCAGCTTGGGCGCGGCACGTTGCACCGCCGGATCGTCGGACATCTCCATGCGGTCGGCGAAAAGTTGGGCCGTGGTTAAGATATTGCGCAGATCGTGGCTGATCCGGGCGACCGACGCGCCGACCTGCGCCAGACGTTGCTTCTGTTTCAGCGCCTGCGCCAGTTCGGTCTGCATATCGTGCAACGCCTCTTCCGCAGCCCTTATTTCCGCCACCCGCGCGCCCGGCTCCACCACGCGGCGCGCATCTTCCGGCGCGGCGGCAAAGCGACTCATGGCGCGCACCACCCCGGCAATCGGGCGCACCATCAGGCGGCGCACGGCGAGGTAAAGCAAGGCCGCAGCGATGACGGAAATGATCAGCGACAAGGCAAACACCCGCCCGCCATAAGCCAGCATGGCCGCGCGCAACGGCGCGCCCGGCAGGGTAATTTCAATCGCCAGCCCCCCTTCCAAAACCGGCTCGCCGATCACCCGGATCACCGTCATTTCCGGCGAAAAAAGACAGTCCAGCGCGTCGCGGATCCGCTCCCAGGGGCCGGTCCTGCGCAAGTCAAAGGTGGCGGAGACCGGCGCGGGCACTGGCGAGGACAGTACGAGTTCGCGGCGCGCATCGCGGCGCAGCACCACGTTGTAAACCTCCGCGTTGCGCAACAATTCCGCTTCCAGTTCCGGGGTCAGCATGTCGTCCGCCAACAGGCTCAGCGAGGCGATCTGCGCCCGCTCCAGCCGCGCCATCAGGTAATCCTCGCGAAACCGCGCCACCGAGGGCACCAGAATCAGCACCTCCGCCAGCAGGACGAAGACGCAGGTCAGGAGCAAAAACCGGCCCGATAGCGTGTTGAACATGGCGCCTCCGGTCAGGGCAGTCTCAGGGCACAAGCCGCGCGATCAGCCGCACCGCCCGTTTCACCCGAGGATTATCAAATAAACGCGGAGAAAAATAGGCACCGGCGGCGCGTTTGTTGATCTCGGACAGGGTCGGATAGGGCACAACCATGCCCGCAATGGCGCTCATCTTCAGCTTGCTGGCAATGGCAAGGGACCAAAGGCCGATATACTCGCCTGCGCTGTCGCCAACGATGGTCGCGCCGATGGGGCGGCCTTTCAGCACCATTACCTTGATGAAGCCGGGGGTGCGCTCGGTGGCGATGGCGCGGTCATTGCCTGCATAGCCAAACCGCACCACCTCCAGCTTGTCGCCATGTTCTGCGCGCGCCTCCGCCTCCGTCGAACCGATTTGCGCCAATTCGGGATCAGTATAGATGGCGCGCGGGATGTGATCGGTGCGCGCCTTCGCGGGCAGGGCAAAGAGCATGGAGCGGATAATTACCCCGGCCTGATAGCCCGCCGCATGGGTGAATTGCGGCCCGCCATTGACGTCGCCGATGGCGTAGATGCGCCGATTGCTGGTGCGCAGCCCGGCATTGACCCGGATCGCCCCGCCTTCCAGCAACACCCCCGCCGCATCCAGCCCCAGCCCGTCCACATTCGGCTTGCGTCCGACCGCGACCAAGAGGTGCGAGCCGGTGAAATTGCGCCCGTCGCTGGTGGTCAGCTCGATCTCGCCCGCCTGTTTGCGCAGCCGGACCGCCTCGGCCCCCTCCGCGATGGTAATGCCTTCGGCGCGGGCACGATCAAGTACCAGTTCCGCCGCCTCCGCATCCTCGCGCCCCAAGGCCCGCGCCGCCTCGACCACCGTCACCTGCGATCCCATCCGGTTATGCGCAAAGGCCATTTCCATACCGATGGGACCGCCGCCAAGGATCAGCAGATGGGCGGGTTTTTCCTTAAGATCAAAGATGGTCTCATTGGTCAGCGCCCCAACCTCGTCCATCCCCGGCACATCCGGCACCAACGGGCGCGAGCCGGTGGCGATAACGAAGCGGCGGGCGCGGATTTTCTCGCCGTTGACTTCCAGTTCGCGCAGCGCAGTAAAGCGCCCGAAACCGCGAAACACCTGCACGCCCAGTTCCTCGAAGCGTTCCTGACTGTCATGCGGCTCAATCTGCGCAATCACCTCGCGCATATGGGCATGTGCCGCGTCCCAGCCCATCCCCTTCGCCGCACCATAGAGCAGCGCCTTGGAGGGCACGCAGCCGGTATTGAGGCAGTCACCCCCCATCTTGTCCGCCTCGATAAGCGCCACGCTGGCCCCCATCTGCACCGCCCCCGCCGCAACCGACAAGCCGCCAGACCCGGCGCCAATCACACAAACATCTACCTTAATCATACCGCGCCCCTGACACCCTTGATTGCTTTCAACACCATAGGCAGCGCAGCCAGTGCCGCAAGGCCGAGGATCGGCAACAGAATATGTGGCTCGAAAATCACCCCCAAATTCGGCTCCTCCCCCGCCGCGATCACCTCGCCAATCCCCGCGCCGACCGAGGTATACACGAACGCGCCGGGAATGATGCCCAGCGCGGTGGTGATCACAAAGCGGCGCAGGGGCACGTTGAGCAGCGCCGGGATCACATTGGCCACGAAAAACGGCACCACCGGCACCAGCCGCATGATGAACAGAACCGACCACTGATTGTCCTCAATGCCCGATTTGAGCCGCGCGACCTTGCCGTCGGTGGCGTCGATCTTCGCCGACAGCCGCGCCCCGAACCCCGAGCGCGCCGCAAGGAAAATCAGCACCGCCCCTAGCGTCGCCGCGATCAGGTTGAACGGCGTGCCCGGAAACAGGCCAAAAAGCATCCCCCCGGCGATGGAGGCAATGGCCGCGCCGGGCAGCGACAGGGCCACAATCGCGGTGTAAATCGCGATGAAGCCCAGCGCCGTCAGGGCGTAATGCGCATCCCGAAAGGCAAGGATATCTTCCCGCCGCGCCGCCAGTGCCTGAAAGCTCAATACGTCGCGCAGAAAGACAAAGCCCAGCCCCGCGCAGAGAAGAATCGCGGCGAAGGGGAGGTTGCGGCGGATGGTCTCTTTCATGGTCTGGCCTCTCATTGCACCGCCGCTCCTTCTCACGTCACGGGCAAAAAAGCACGTTATTTATGGTAGAATGCCCCTCAATCGTTTGACAGCCCGCCATTCGCCCCCTATAGACCGGGCTTCGAATACTTGGCCGCGAATCCCGCGAGGGGTTGGTCGGTGGCAACGGCGCCGCAGGGTGCCCTGAAAAGAAGACACGGAGAGCGGACATGAAACGCACTTTTCAACCGTCGAACCTGGTGCGCAAGCGTCGCCACGGTTTCCGCGCGCGCATGGCAACCAAAGCCGGCCGCAAAATCCTGAACGCGCGCCGCGCCCGTGGCCGCAAGTCGCTGAGCGCGTAAGCGTCAGCTTCAGGAAAACGCCCGGGGAAATGCAATGACGCCGCCGGAGGCTCCCGCGAAAGACCCGTTGGGTCAGGCTGCGGCACAGCCCCCGGCGGCTTCCGTTTGTCCGCGCCCTGCCCTTGAAGTGCTGAAAAAACGCGCCGAATTCCTCGCCTGCGCCCGTGCGCGCAAACAGGCAGCCCCGGCGTTTTTGTTGCAGGCACGGCGACGCGAAGCGAACGGGACGATTCGCATCGGTTTCACCGCCTCGAAAAAGGTCGGCAATGCGGTGGCGCGCAACCGGGCCAAGCGGCGGCTGCGCGAAATTGCCCGTATGGAGCTGCCAGTGCATGGCCGACCCGGCTGGGATTACGTTCTGGTCGCCCGCCGCGACGCCACCGCCAACCGCGATTTCACTGAGTTGCGCGCCGACCTCACCCGCGCCCTGCGCCGCATTCACAGCGACAAACGGGGCAAGAAGGCATGACCCCCGCCGCGTGGATCCTCTCCCTGCCCGTGCGCCTTTACCGCGCCGTCTGGAGCCCGTGGGTTGGCCATAATTGCCGCTACCAACCAACCTGCTCGGCCTATACGCTCGAAGCCCTCGAACGCCACGGCGCCTTCAAGGGCGGTTACCTCGCCGCGCGCCGCATCTTCTCCTGCCACCCCCTCGGCGGCTCCGGCTACGACCCCGTCCCCGGCGCCGATCCAGAGTATGACGCGCGCAAAAACCAGCCCTAGACGCCCCCAACACTTCCCGCTACATCGCCCCATGCTTGAAGAAACCGACGCCATCCACCCCCTGCTCGCAGGCGCCCCCTCCACCGCCGAGTTCAAGAAACTCCGCAAGCGGGTGGTGCGTAATGTCCGCGAGGCCATCGACCAGTTCGGCATGATCGAACCGGGCGGCAAATGGATGATCGCCCTGTCCGGCGGCAAGGACAGCTACACCCTGCTCGCCGTTCTTTATGAGCTGAAATGGCGCGGGTTGCTGCCAGTGGAGCTGCTGGCGGTAAATCTCGATCAGGGCCAACCCGGTTTTCCGGCCACCGTGCTGCCGAAATTCCTTGAAGATATGGGGGTGCCGCACCGCATCGAATATCAAGACACCTATTCCATCGTCATGGATAAAGTGCCCGAAGGCCGCACCTATTGTTCGCTCTGCTCGAGGCTGCGGCGCGGCAACCTGTACCGAATCGCCCGCGAGGAAAGCTGCACCGCCGTCGTGCTGGGCCATCACCGCGATGACATCCTCGAAACCTTCTTCATGAACCTGTTTCACGGCTCCCGCATGGCCACCATGCCGCCCAAACTGGTCAATGAAGAGGGCGATTTGTTCGTTTACCGCCCACTGGCTTTCGTCGCCGAAGCCGATTGCGAAAAATTCGCTACCGCCATGCAATATCCGATCATTCCCTGCGACCTCTGCGGCTCACAAGACGGGCTGCAACGCCAACAAATCAAGGCGATGCTGGACCAATGGGAGAAAAACGCACCGGGACGGCGACAGAAAATTTTCAAGGCATTAACCAACACACGCCCCTCGCATTTGCTTGATTCTGACCTGTTTGACTTCGCCGGATTGGCCTTGCAGAAAAAATAATTTCAAGACCGTTACAATTTTTCCTGTCATATTAACCTCCGGTTGACTTCTTGGGGTTAAGACTCATCCCAGATCGGGTAGTTCCGCCCATTTGGAGGGAAGGCGCATGGCCTTGAAAACTGGTATGAGTAAAAACAGGCTTCTCAAAAGCGCGCGGCGCGCAGTTCTGACCCCGCATCTGGCCGCGCTTTTGCCTGCTATCATGTTGATTTCATTCTGGTTGGGCGGCGAAGAGGCGTTGTTGGGCGCTGCCATTGCCCTGCCAACCCTCATCGCCCTGATCGGCCTGACGACGCGGCGCGCGGCGCGCAGGGATCGACGCGATTCGGTCTCCGGCCTGCCTGGGCGCGGCAGCCTGATCCGCCATCTGGATACCTGCATGGATCCGGCGAACGAAGATCTGGAGCAACAGGTCTGCCTGATTCTGGCCATCGACGATTTCGACACTCTGGAAGCGCAATATGGCCGCGAAGCAAGCGAGAGGATTGAACGCAGCTGTGCCGACCGCCTCAAAGCCGCCATGCGCGAAGAAGACGTGCTGGTGCAAATCGCGCCCGGCACCTTCGGGCTGGCGATCAACAAAACCCGCCGGGTCGATCTGGAAACCATGATCCAGCTTTCTGCCCGCTTGCAGGAAGCGATCAGCGAGCCCGTCGCACTGGAAGGCACGAAACTGCTGTTCACCGCGTCGGTTGGCTTCGCCCTGCCGAATCGGGTCGACGATCAAACCGGCGAAGCGCTGCTGGGCGCCGCAGAAAGCGCCCTGAACGAAGCCCATAAATCCGGCCCCAATTCGATTCGCGCTTTTTCCCGTGGTATGCGTCCGCGCCCTGCCCTACCCAGCGAAATTGCGCTGGAAATATCCAATGCGCTGGAAAACGGCGAAATCCGCCCGTGGTTCCAACCGCAGATCTCCACCGATACCGGCGAGCTCACCGGCTTCGAAGCCCTCGCCCGCTGGCATCATCCGACCAAAGGCATGATCGCCCCCGGCGCCTTCCTGCCGACGATTGAGCGCGGTGGCCTGTCCGAACGGCTGGGAGAGGTAATTCTGTTCCACGCCCTGACTGCTATCCGCGAATGGGACCGCGCCGGGCTGTCCGTACCCAATGTGGCGGTAAACTTTTCCCCCGCCGAACTGCAAAACCCGAAACTGCATGAAAAAATCAAGTGGGAACTGGACCGCTTCGACATCGCCCCCAACCGACTGACCGTTGAAGTGCTGGAAGATGTGGTTGCCCAGTCCGAAGACGACGTCACCTGCCGCAACGTCGCCGCCCTGTCACAAATGGGTTGCACCATCGACCTTGACGATTTCGGCACCGGCCACGCCTCCATCGGCAATATCCGCCGCTTCAAAGTCAACCGCATCAAGATCGACCGCTCTTTCGTTACCCATGTAGATACCGACCGGGATCAGCAAAACATGGTCGCCGCCATTCAAAGCATGGCAGAACGACTGGGTCTGGAAACGCTCGGTGAAGGCGTCGAGAGCGAAGGTGAACATTCCATGCTCGCGCAATTGGGTTGCGGCCATGTGCAAGGCTACTCCATCGCCAAACCCATGCCTTTCGAGAAAACTACCCAATGGATCGCCGCACATGCCGAAAGCCTGCAACAAACGGAGGTTTTTCCCCGCCAAATCGGTTAGTTTCCCTTTCCAGGGCCAGCCTTTTCCTAAAACCGCTTGACCTTTCGTCCGCCGCCCTGTTGAACCAGCGTGACTGAAACCGACGTATTGGCACCCATGGAAAACCAAAATCGCAACCTGCTCTATGCGGCTGTTTTGAGCTTCGCCGTAATTACCGTTTGGACAATTCTGTTCCCGCCCGCGGAGGTTACGCCACAGGCGCCAACCGCTGAAACGCAGGCGCCCGCAGAGGCCAACGTCGTGGCCGGTGCCGCCATCGCCCCGCTCGTAAGCAACACCGAGCCGGCCCAAAGCACCGACACTGCAGCATTGCTGAAGGAAGCTCCGCGTATCGAAATTGATACACCACAGCTTTCCGGCTCCATTGCCCTGATCGGCGGTCGCATCGACGATCTGCACCTGAAAGCCTACCGCGAAACCATTTCTCCCGACAGTGACACCGTAGTGCTGTTGACCCCAACCGGCACCAACGATGCGTATTATGCTCTCTATGGCTGGGCCCCCGGCGGCAACCTGCAACTGACCGACATGCCCGGCGCCAGCACCCATTGGGAACTCGTTTCCGGCGAAAAACTCACGCCCTCCACGCCGATCACCCTGCGCTGGACCAACACCAAAGGCATGACCTTCACCCGCGAAATCTCGGTGGATGAAAACTTCATGTTCAACATCACCCAGCGCGTCGAAAACACCGGCCCCAACGCCCAGCGCCTCGCGCCCTACGGCGTCATCGCCCGCCACGGCGAACCGTCAAACCTGCGCGGCTTCTTTATCCTTCACGAAGGCCTGATCCGCCAAACCGACAACGAACTGGGCGAAGTAGATTACGACGACCTACGCGACCTGAAACTCGATGAACGCGAAGCCGCCCACGCCGAAATCCTCAACGTAGAAGAAAACGGCTGGATCGGCTTCACCGATCATTACTGGATGACCACCCTAATCCCCCAACCCGGCGCAAAATTCACCTCCGTGGCAAAATACGTCGAAGGCGCAGACATTTATCAGGCCGAAATCCGTATGCCGACAATGGAAGTCGCCGCAGGCGCCAGCGCCAGCGTTTCGACCATGCTTTTCGCCGGCGCCAAGGACTGGGAAACCATCCGAAATTACGAGAAAAATGACGGCATTTACCACTTTATCGACTCCATCGACTGGGGCATGTTCTTCTTCATCACCAAGCCGATGTTCGCCACCCTGCATTATCTCAACAAGATGATCGGCAACATGGGCTGGGCAATTCTCGGCCTGACCGTGATCGTGAAAATGGTGCTTTTGCCGCTGGCCTATCGCTCCTATGTATCCATGGCCCGAATGCGCGAATTGCAGCCTGAAATGGAAGCGATTCGTGAGCGTGTCGGCGATGACCGGCAACGCCAACAACAAGAAATCATGGAACTGTACAAGCGCGAGAAGGTTAACCCAGCCTCCGGCTGCCTACCGATCCTGTTACAAATCCCGATCTGGTTCTCGCTCTATAAAGTGATCTTCGTCACGCTCGAACTGCGCCATCAACCGTGGTTCGGCTGGCTCAAAGACCTCTCCGCCCCGGATCCCAGCTCGGTGCTTAACCTCTTTGGCCTACTGCCTTACGCAGCCCCGACCGCCGATAGTTGGCTCGCATTCTTCTCTCTCGGAATCCTGCCGATCTTGCTCGGTATTTCCATGTGGCTGCAACAAAAACTGAACCCGGCTCCCACCGACGAAACCCAAGCCATGATCATGGCCTGGATGCCCTGGGTGTTCATGTTCATGCTGGGCCGTTTCGCCTCTGGCCTCGTGCTGTACTGGATCGCGAACAACACGCTGACCTTCATCCAGCAATACACGATCATGCGCAGCCACGGCCATAAACCAGACGTTTTTGGCAACATAACCAAGAGCTTCCGGCGCAAAAAGTCTTCGGAGAAATGACCGGGACGCTGCAAGAAATCTGGCGCCACCCAATCAAAGCGCTTGGCCGTGAACGCATGGCCAGCGCAACCCTGACCAAAGGACGCGGCATCCCCGGAGACCGCCTCTGGGCCGTCGCGCACCGCCGGGCCAAAGCCAAAGAACCCTGGCTGCCCTGCAACAACTTTATTCGTGCCGCAAGCAGCCCCGCCTTGCAGGCCATTACGGCTGAACTCACCGAAGATGGAACGGTCCACCTGCACCACCCAACGCGCGGAGACTTCATCGGCAACCCGGACAATCCGCAGGACGCAGAGCGGTTGATCGACTGGGTCCACCCGCTGGTCGCCATCGGCAAGCCCAACCCCGTCGCGATCTACCGCGCCGAAAATGCCATGACCGATAGCAGCACCGTATCCCTCTCGCTGATTAACCTTGCCAGCCACCGCACCATCGAAAAGGCGCTGGACCAAAAGTTGTCCCCGCTGCGCTGGCGCGGCAACCTGCTGGTCGACGGTTGGGAACCTTGGCAGGAACAAAGCCTTGTCGACAAAAATATCCGTATCGGCAGCGCCGAATTCTGGATTCGCAAGGAAATCACCCGCTGCCGCGCCACCGAAGCCAACATCCACACCGGCGAGCGCGATGCCGAAACCCTGAAAGCCCTGAAAAGTTTCGGGCATATGGAAATGGGCATACATGCTGTGGTAACAAAACCCGGCAGCATTGAGCCCGGCGACCGGGTGGAGATTATGACATGACAGACCTGGCCTTCCCCATCGCCGAAATCCCGGATGCCGACGCGCTGGAACGGGGGCGCCTCTTGTTCGCGGGCGAAACCAACTTCCTCAAAGGCGTGGTCGCGATGGACGGCATGCCCGAAGCCGACCGCTTGGAAGTCTGCTTTGCCGGACGCTCCAACGTCGGAAAATCAAGCCTTATCAACGCCCTAACCGGCCGGAAGGCGCTGGCGCGCGCGTCGAACACCCCCGGCCGGACGCAGGAGATCAACTTCTTCACCACCCAAGGCCCCTACCTCGTCGACCTCCCCGGATACGGCTTCGCCAATGCCCCGGTGCCGGTGGTAGAAAAATGGCAACGCCTGCTCAAAGCCTACCTTTCCGGTCGCGCCAGCCTGCGCCGCGCTTTCGTATTGATCGACAGTCGACACGGCATCAAACCAGTCGATGAAGAAATCATGACCCTGCTCGACCGCTCCGCCGTGACCTTCCAGACCGTGTTAACCAAGGTCGACAAAATCAAAGAAAAAGAGCGCGAAAAAGTGTTGGCGCAGGTACGCAAAGCCCTGTCCAAACACCCCGCCGCCTATCCCGAACTCGTCGTGACCTCTTCCGAGAAAGGCACCGGCATCAAAACCCTGCGCGCCATCATCGCCGGACTGGATTAACCGACATGAGAAAGCAGAACATGCATAAAGACTGGATCGCCACCGCCCGCACTTTGAACGAAGCCCTGCCCTATTTGCAGCGCTACGAGGGCGCGACCGTGGTGATCAAATTCGGCGGCAACGCGATGGGCGACGACGCGGCGATGGCCAGCTTTGCCCGCGATATCGTGCTGATGCGTCAGGTCGGGGTGAACCCGGTCGTGGTGCATGGCGGCGGGCCGATGATCAACGACATGCTGGCCCGGCTGGGCGTGAAAAGCGACTGGGTCGACGGCAAACGTGTCACCGATGACGCAACGATCGAGGTCGTCGAAATGGTGCTGGCGGGCCGGGTTAACAAGCGCATCGTGCAGGCCATCAATGCCGAAGGCGGGCGCGCGGTTGGCCTGACCGGCAAGGACGCCAACCTGATGACCTGCCAACAGACCAACCCAAAATTAGGCTTTGTCGGCACCCCGTCAGCGGTCGACACGACCGTGTTAACCAAGCTCTTCGAGGCCGAAATCATCCCGGTCATCGCCCCCATCGGCGCGGGCGCGGGCGGCGAGACCTTTAACATCAACGGCGACACCGCTGCGGGTGCGGTTGCGGGCGCGTTGCGAGCGGACCGGCTGTTGCTGTTGACCGATGTCGAGGGGGTCAAGAACGCGCAAGGCGAAGTGCTGACCGAACTGACCACATCGCAAATCCGCGACTTCATCGCCGACGGCACCATCGCTGGCGGCATGATCCCAAAAACCGAAACCGCACTTGCGGCGATTGAGGACGGGGTTCGCGCCGTGGTCATCCTCGATGGCCGGGTGCCGAATGCCTGCCTGTTGGAATTGTTCACCGACCACGGCGCGGGCTCCATGTTGCGCGAGGCCTGACATGCGCCTGATCCTGACCCGCCACGCCAAATCTGCCTGGGACAATCCGGGACTGGCCGATCATGACCGGGTCTTGAACCACCGTGGCCGCGCCTCCGCTCGCGCCATCGGACAATGGCTCGCAGCGCATGGCTACCAGCCGGAAGAAGCTCTGGTTTCCAGCGCAGCCCGCACCGCCGAAACCTTCGAGCGCATTTGCCGCGAATTGCCCAAACCCGTCCCGGTCCAATTCAAACGCGGCCTGTATCACGCCTCCCCGGAACAAATGCTCTCAATATTACACGACGCCCGCGCAAACTGCGTCCTGCTAATCGCGCACAATCCCGGTTGCGGCGCCTTGGCCAACGCCCTCGTAAGCAACCCGCCATCGGACCCGCGCTTTAGGCACTACCCGACTTGCGCCACCAGTGTCATTGATTTCAAGGCCGAAAGCTGGTCTGAAATCCAATGGCAAAGCGGAAAACTGCACAACTTCATCGTGCCGCGCGATCTGATTTCTTAACTTTTGATAGCGTTAACGGAACGGCGGCGCGAATAATAATCCGCCATCGCGCCACTGGCCATTCAGCCCCCGCGCAAGCCCGACCGGCGTGTCTTCACCAATGTTACGCGCGAAGATTTCACCGTAATTTCCCCCAGCCTGAATGGCGCGTTTGGCCCAATCCGCATCCAACCCGAGCATGGCCCCAAACTCGCCCTCAACCCCGAGCAAGCGGTTCACTTCCGGGTCATTGGTGCCCGCCGAAAGCTCTTCTACATTGGCCGAGGTGACACCCATTTCTTCCGCCACAATCAACGCATTCAGCACCCACCGCACAAGGTCGCCCCAGCGGTTATCGCCATGCCGAACCAGCGGCCCGAGCGGCTCTTTGGAAATGATTTCCGGCAGGATCACATGATCGTCCGGGTTTTCAAACGTGGCACGAATGGCCGAAATTCCGGAGGCGTCAGACGTATATACATCGCAGGCGCCATCGAGGTATTTCTGCCGCGCCTCTGCGCTGTCCTCCACCGGAACCGGCGTGTAAGACATTTCATTTGCCTGAAAATAATCCTGCAAATTCAGCTCGTTAGTCGTCCCGGACTGGAAGCAGACCGAAACCCCCTCAAGCTCCTTCACCGACGAAACGCCGAGTTGCTTGCGCGCCAGAAACGCTTGCCCGTCATAGTAAGACACACCGACGAAATCGACCTTTTCGCCCACATCATGCCCAAAGGTCCAGGTCGTGTTGCGCGCCAGAAGGTCCACATCCCCCGCCGCCAAAGCGGTAAAGCGGGTTGTGGGTTTTGTGGGCACGAATTCGACCTTGTTGCTGTCGCCCAACACCGCCGCCGCCACGGCCCTGCACAACGCGACATCAAAGCCGCTCCAATGGTCGTTGGCGTCCTGAGTTGCAAAACCAAACAGGCCGGAATTGACGCCGCAAAGCAACGTGCCGCGCGCGCGGACATCCTCCAGCGTGGACGCCGCTGCTGCGCCGCCCATCCCTGCCGCCAAAACAGCGCCAAGCAAGATCGTGTTCCGCATCGTTACCTCATTCGACTGCGCAATTTCGCGCCAATTTCAAACAAATTACCCCAAAACTCTTAACCAATCCATCCGGCTGCACACACCCGGCCTTCCCGGTGAATTTGGTCAGGTTCCGTGGCGATGGTCAAGGCGGAAAGGGCGGAAACCGACGATTATTCCGCCCCGTCAAGCAGGGCCAGAACCCGCGCCGCGCGCAGAAAATCCGCTCGCTTGCGCGCCGCCTGCTCCATCGCCTCTTCATCCTCACCCCATTGTGCAATTTGCCAATCCTCGTCGACCCGCGCCGCGTTCCATGCCTCTTCGGCGCTGGCATGGCCGCGCAGCGTGGCGAAGGCAAGAACCAGCGAGCCGGACAGGGTTACCAATTCGTGAAACGCCGCGAGGCGCAGGGCGTCCAACTCGGCAATCGCGGTGCGCAGCCGGGCCAATGCTTCCGGCGATTGCGGCTGATGCATCACACCCGCGACCGGGACCAGCCGCGCGCCCAACGTTTCCGCCGCCCAATCGAGGAAGGGATCCCAGACCTCCGCCTGCCGCGCGACCAGCCCCGCCGGGTCGGTGGCGCGATAACAGGTCAGGTCCGCGTCGCCATATTCCGCCAGCATGTCGGTCACGTCGCCATGCGTCGCCGCGACCTTGTCCAGCGCCACGTTAACCAAACGCGTGACCGGCATTTTCTCCGGCTGAATGACCTCTTCAACCGCGTCCCATTCCGCCGCAACCGCCCGCGCCAAACCCTCGCTCGGCACCACCAGATACGCCTTGGCCGGCGTGCGCAAGGGGCGGCCATCCAGCGTCACACCAAAGCCCCTGCCCCGCGCCTCAACCCCGGTTTCCTGCCAGAATTTCCGTACTTGCCACGCGCTCATACCGTCCCCCAAATTTCGTCCAACACCGCGTCCAACCCGGCAAAACTGGTTAATACATGCGACGCACCCGCCTCGCGCAAATCCGCCGCCGTGTGGTAGCCCCAATCGACACCAATCGCCCCGATCCCGGCATTATGCGCCAACTGCATGTCAAAGGTCGTATCGCCCACCAACACCGCATTACGCTTGTCGATACCCAACTCCGACAACGCAGCTTCGGCCATCGCCGGGTGCGGTTTGCCGGGGTGGTTGTCAACGGTCTGAATGGTGTGAAACCGCCCGGTCAGGCCATGCGACTCCAGAAAATGATCCACCCCAAGCCGCGCCTTATTCGTTGCAATTCCAAGGAAAATTTCATCCACTGCCCCGAGCCGATCGAGCATTTCGCGCGTGCCCGGATAGGTCGGCATCGACGCCTCCCCGCCGGTTTTCGCGCGCAGAGAAAGGAAGCTCTCTTTCAGCGCCCGCGCCGCCTCAGTGTTCTGCGCGCCCGTCAAATCCGGCGCCAACTGCGCCATCGCCGCTTCCAGCGAAAGCCCGACAATCGCCCGTATATCCGCGCGTTTAGGCACGGCGCGCCCCATGCTAACAAAACAATTCCGCACCGCTTGAATGATGAAATTCTGGCTGTCGAGCAGGGTGCCATCGACATCGAACAACACCAGTTTCAGGTCTCTCATACTGTGTCCTCGAACGGGTCCAGCGGCGCGTCTTTTTCGTCAAATCCGAGCGTGTCCCAAGTGCGGCGCATGTGGTCCGGCAGGGGGGCAGTAATGGTTAACGGGCGCTTGGTAAACGGATGTTCAAAACGGATTGTACGCGCATGCAAGTGCAGTTTGCGCGAGATTTCCCCGCCCAGCATCGCGCCCCAACCATCGCCCAGATTATCCTGCCCGGAGCCGCCATATTTACCATCCCCAATGATCGGATGGCCCATCTCGGCGATATGAGCGCGCAGCTGATGCGTGCGGCCAGTGACCGGCACCATGGCGACCCAGGCCGTGCGCTGCGCCAGCGATTGCAGCACGGCGTAATCCGTCACGGCGCGTTTGGCGCCCTCAACTTCGTGAATGCGCGCGGGATGAACGCAGAGCATCTTCTCCCCCTCGCCGCGCGCGCCATGCCCCGGCGCTTTCACCAGCCCCCATTTCACCGTGCCCATGCGTGGATGCGGCACACCCGCCACCACGGCCCAGTAAATCTTGCGCGTATTGCAATGCCGAAACGCGGCGGTCAGCTCCTGCGCCGCCTTGCGGGTGCGGGCGAGCAGCAACACGCCGGACGTGTCTTTGTCGAGCCGATGCACAAGGCGAGGCTTTTCCTCAAAGCCGAATTTCAGCGCCTCGGCCAGCCCGTCGACATGCCGTTTCTGCTTCGAGCCGCCCTGACTCGGCAGGCCCGGCGGCTTGTTGATGGCGATCAGGTACTCGTCGCGATACAGCACCGCCTCCTGCATCATCTTCGCATCCGCCTCCGAGATACGCGCCGGTTGCGCCTGCGCCGGTTGCGCGCCGGGATCGGGCAGCGGCGGGATGCGGATCACCTGCCCCGCCTCCAGCCGCGTCGCCGGTTTTACCCGCCCGCCATCGACCCGGATTTCGCCCTTACGGCACATCTTCTCGATCCGCCCCTGCCCGACATGCGGGAAGGTGCGGCGGAACCATCGGTCGAGGCGCTGCCCGGCATCATCCTCGGAAATCTCGATATTCTGAACCCGGCTCATGCGGAAAATCCCATTCTTGTCAGATACATACCGGCCCAGAGCGCCGCGATGGACAAGCCGACGGACGCGCCGACATACAGCGCCGCCGCGCCGGTCTGGCCGCGCTCGAACAGCGTCACCGCATCGAGCGAAAAGGCGGAAAAGGTGGTGAACCCGCCCAGAAGGCCGGTGATCAGAAAAGGCGCAAAATGCGTGGCCTGCCGGTGTGCAAGGATCACCACCAGCGCGCCCATAGCCAGCCCGCCCAGCACATTGGCCACCATCGTGCCCAGCGGAAAGCCATGCCCGATGAGCCGCGTCACGCTGGTCGTGGTCAGGTATCGCGCCATTGCGCCGAGCGCGCCGCCGAGGGCGACTTGTAAGAGGTTCATCAACATGGCGTCTTGCTGCGCGGGCGCGGGGGCATTGTCAAGAACCCTTATCGGTTCCCGGCCCGCCCGCGGCGTTGCGTTTGGCGCGCAGCCCGGCGAACCAATCGACCCGCTTCTTCAATTCGCGCTCAAAACCGCGCTCGACGGGCAAATAATACACCCCGCGTTTCATGCCGTCCGGGAAGTAATTCTGCCCGGAAAACCCGTCTTCGGCGTCGTGGTCATAAGTGTAGCCGGCGCCGTAGCCCTGCGCTTCCATCAGTCCGGTCGGCGCGTTGAGGATATGCTTGGGCGGCGGCGCGGAGCCGGTCTTTTTCGCCGCCTTGCGCGCGGCCTTGTAAGCGACATAGACCGCGTTGGATTTCGGGGCCAGCGCGAGATAGACCACCGCCTGCGCCAGCGCCAACTCCCCTTCCGGGCTGCCCAAGCGCTCATAGGTTTGCCACGCGGCGAGGCAGATGTCGTTGGCCTGCGGGTCCGCGAGGCTAATGTCTTCGACCGCCATACGGGTCAGACGGCGGGCCAGAAAGCGCGGGTCTTCGCCGCCTTCCAACATGCGGGCGAACCAGTAAAGCGCGGCGTCCGGGTCCGACCCGCGCACCGATTTGTGCAGGGCGGAAATCAGGTTGTAATGCCCGTCGCCAGACTTGTCATAATTGGCGGCGCGCCGTTGCAGACGGGTGGCCAGCACCTCCGGTTCGATTTTGTCCATCAGCTTCCAGGCATGGATTTGCTCGATCAGATTGATCAGCGCCCGCCCATCGCCATCGGCCATCTCGATCAGCGCATCGCGGGCGGCGGGGGTCAGCGGTAGCGCCGCGCCCAACACCCGCTCCGCCCGCTGCGCCATGCGTTCGAGATCAGCGGGCGACAGGCGTTCCAGCACCAGAACCTGCGCCCGCGACAGAAGCGCAGCATTTAATTCAAAACTGGGGTTTTCCGTGGTCGCGCCAACCAGCAGGATGGTGCCATCCTCCATATGCGGCAAAAACCCGTCCTGCTGCGCCTTGTTGAAGCGGTGGATCTCGTCAACGAACAGCAAAGTGCCCTTGCCGTTCTGCCGCCGCATCCGCGCCTCTTCAAACACTTTGCGCAGCTCCGGCACGCCGGTGAAAATTGCGCTGATCTGTACGAAATGCAGGTCGGTTTCATGTGCCAAAAGCCGGGCAATGGTGGTCTTGCCAACGCCGGGCGGCCCCCAGAAAATCAACGAAGACAGGGCGCCGGAGGCAAGCATTACACTCAGCGGCGCGTCGGGGCCGATCACCTGTTCCTGCCCAATCACCTCGCTCAAACTCGCCGGGCGCAAACGGTCGGCCAGAGGGCGCGGGGCGGTGTCGGGCGCGGGCGTAGCGCCAGCAATATCAAACAGATCGGGCATAAGGCAACTCTAACGCGCGCGGGCCGCAGATGCCAGTCAGAGCAGGTGATATTCCTGCGCGCGCTGAATGGCTTCGGCCGTCGTGCGCACGAAAAGCCGCTCGCGCGCCGAGCGCAATCGGGCTTTCAACGCGCTTTCCGAAATGCCGAGCAATGCCGCCGCCTCCGCATGGCGCGACCCCTTCGCCACCAGACGCAGCGCCATCCGCTGCGCCGGTGTCAATTGCTCGGGAGGCGTGCTTTCCTCATGCAATTGCGTCACGATCTCCAGAATACGCACCATTTCCGCATCGCTGAATTCCCGGTCCCCGCGGGCGAAACTACCAATACTACGCGAAGCGGTCGGCCCAAAAGCAACCGTGCAACCATAATTCAACCCAAAACGACGCGCCTGACCGATAACGTCATGCGGATCCGGCAGGTCAATTTCAGACCAACGTGTCGGGCCATCATGACCGAAGCCCCAAACCACCGTCGGGTCGACCATCGTATAGTTCCGTTCCGCATAAATCTCGGTCCAATGCGGATCATAGGTCTGCATCATCAGATGTGCGGCGCCAAACCGAATATGCAGTCCAAGCGCATACCCGCCCGGCGCAAGCTCTGACAATCGCATCTGCCCCTGACCTATCGCCAACGTATCCTTCATTCCGAGCCACCCTTACTCATCACAACACACTTTTGACCAGCGCAACCTTTAGTTGCATTTCGGGCTGGATGCAACCCAAACAACACCTGTTTTGCCTGTAATTACAAAACGATACACCCCTGCGAACAATACGCATTTTCAAACATGTAACGGGAAACGATCACGGCACAATGCGCAGGAACAAACGAAAACGGCCCCGCCAATGGCGAGGCCGTGACCAGAACCTTGAAAGGTCTTATTCTTCGCCGAACTCGGCCGCTTCTTCTTCCGCAACGCGGGCTTTGTCAGCGGCGCCTTTGGCGTCGACATCGCGGTCAACAAATTCGATGATCGCCATCGGGGCCATGTCGCCATAGCGGAAACCGGCTTTCAGAACGCGGACATAGCCGCCCTGACGGTCTTTGTAGCGCGGGCCGAGGATTTCGAAAAGTTTGGCGACATGCTGGTCCTGCTTGAGGCGGGCAGCGGCCTGACGGCGGGCGTGCAAATCGCCGCGCTTGCCCAGAGTCACAAGCTTCTCGGCGATGCGCTTGAGTTCCTTGGCTTTCGGCAGGGTGGTCTTGATCTGTTCGTGTTCGATGAGCGACCCGGCCATGTTGGCGAACATGGCTTTGCGGTGCTCGTGGGTGCGGTTCAGGCGGCGATAGCCTTTCGCGTGACGCATGATTTTCTCCTTCGCGTTTTACTTTGTCCGGCGGCGGATGCGTGTCGGCCGCTCTCCTTGGGGCAGGTGCCCTGATATTCCCCGGTATTCCGGGCATTGCGGGGGCGGCGCACCGCCCCCAAATCTCAGCTTAGAAATGATCTTCGAACTTCTTGGCCAGCTCTTCGATGTTCTCCGGCGGCCATTCCTCGACATCCATGCCGAGGTGCAGGCCCATGCCGGACAGCACTTCCTTGATCTCGTTCAACGACTTACGACCGAAGTTCGGCGTGCGCAGCATTTCGGCTTCGGTCTTCTGAATCAGGTCGCCGATATAGACGATGTTGTCGTTCTTCAGACAGTTGGCCGAACGCACGGAAAGCTCCAGCTCGTCCACTTTCTTCAGCAGCAGCGGGTTGAACTCGAGACCGTCATCTTCGGTTTCGCGACCCGTGTTTTCCGGCTCATCGAAGTTGACGAAGATCGAAAGCTGGTCCTGCAGGATGCGGGCAGCGAAAGCCACGGCGTCATCCGGGGAGACCGAACCGTCGGTTTCCAGTTTCAGGGTCAGCTTGTCATAATCCAGCACTTGCCCCTCACGGGTCGGCTGCACGTCATAAGACACCTTCTTCACCGGCGAATAGATCGCGTCGATCGGCATCAGGCCGATGGGCGCATCTTCCGGACGGTTGCGGTCGGCGGCGACGTAGCCTTTGCCGGTATTGACGGTCAGTTCCATGTAAAGATCGGCGCCCTCATCGAGGTGACAAATCACATGGTCCTTGTTCAAAATCTCGATGCCAGCGCTCTCGGAAATGTCCCCGGCGCGCACGATCTGCGGCCCCTTGGCGGAAATCGACAGGCGCTTCGGCCCCTCCACTTCCATGCGGATGGCGACGCCTTTCAGGTTCAGCACGATGTCGGTGACATCTTCGCGCACGCCTGCAACCGAGGAAAACTCGTGCAGCACGTTGTCGATCTGCACCGAGGTGATGGCCGCGCCCTGAAGGCTCGACATCAGCACGCGACGCAGCGCGTTGCCCAGAGTCAGGCCGAAACCACGCTCCAGCGGCTCCGCAATCACGGTGGCGGAACGCGCGGGATCTTTGCCCGGCTTTACTTCGAGATTAGTCGGCCGGATCAATTCAGCCCAATTCTTGTGGATCATGCTGCCCTCCATTCCTGTTTCGTCCCCATGTCCAAATGGACGAAACGCCCGAGGTTCAAATAGGGTCCGGGCCGCGCGACACGCGACCCGGCGGATCAATTACACACGGCGGCGCTTCGGCGGGCGGCAACCGTTATGGGCGATCGGGGTCACGTCACGGATCGAGGTGATGGTGAATCCGATTGCAGCCAGCGCGCGCAGGGCGCTTTCACGGCCGGAACCCGGACCCTGAACTTCCACTTCCAGCGTCTTGACGCCGTGTTCCTGCGCCTTGCGGCCCGCATCTTCTGCGGCCATCTGCGCGGCATAGGGGGTGGATTTCCGGGAGCCTTTGAAGCCCATCGTGCCAGCGGACGACCAGGAGATCGCATTGCCCTGCACATCGGAGATCAGGATTTTGGTGTTGTTGAACGAAGAGTTCACATGCGCCACGCCGGTGGCGATGTTCTTGCGCTCTTTACGCTTCGTGCGAGACTTATCGCGTGCCATATCGTCTGCCCTCCCTTACTTCTTCTTACCGGCAATTGCCTTGGCCGGACCTTTGCGGGTGCGGGCGTTGGTGTGGGTGCGCTGACCGCGCACGGGGAGGTTGCGACGATGACGCAGGCCGCGGTAGCAGCCGAGGTCCATCAGGCGCTTGATGTTCATCTGCACTTCGCGGCGCAGATCACCTTCAACCATGTAATTGGCGTCGATATGCTCACGAATGGCCAGCACTTCGGCGTCGGACAATTCGTTCACGCGACGGGTTGCGTCGATTTTCACGGCTTCACAAATCGCTTTCGCGGAGGTGTGGCCAATTCCGGTGATGTAGGTGAGGGCGATCGGGACCCGCTTATGGGTCGGGATATTCACGCCGGCAATACGAGCCAAGTCGGTCTTCCTTTTCGTTGCGGTTCCGTCATTCCGGAACCTTTTTTCACAACGGAAGCCCGCCGGATTTTTCCTGCGGGCGTCAGCTGAATTCTATGATCTTCGAACCGGGAGCGACCCGGTCCGAATCGGGATACCCGTTAGGGATGTGTTGCTTTATGAGCTATTTTGACGAGCGTCAAGGGCGTTCATAAACGCCCCCGGCACTTAACCCAAAACCTCTGCGATTTCCGCGCGCACTTCGTCGATCGCGCCAAGGCCGTTAACCGACTTCAGGTCGCCCTTGGCCCAGTAATACCCGATCAGCGGCGAGGTTTTCTTGTAATACTCCATCAGGCGCACACGGAGGCTTTCCTCATTGTCGTCGGCGCGCACCGGCTGGCCCGCTTTACGCGCTTCTTCCGCGCGGCCAACGATACGATCCACCAGCACGTCATCATTGACCTGCATTTCGATCACCGCATCGAGCTTCTGGCCATGCTTTTCCAGCAAAGCGCCCAGTGCATCCGCCTGCGGCAAGGTGCGGGGGAAGCCGTCAAAGATGAAACCACCTTTGGCGCCGCCTTCGAGCTGTTCTTCGATCAGGCCGATCACGATCTCGTCGGTCACAAGCCCGCCCGCATCCATGATCTCGGCAACCTTCTTGCCCATCTCCGTGCCAGACGCCTTGGCAGCGCGCAGCATGTCGCCGGTCGAAAGCTGGATCATATCACGCTCTTCCACGAGGAAAGCAGCTTGCGTGCCCTTACCGGCACCGGGCGGTCCAAGAAGGATAATGTTCATCGACGGGCTGGTCCTTTCCGGCCTTTTTTGGCGCGTTTGCCGCGCAGGTTCGACTTTTCGATCAAGCCCTCATACTGGTGGGCCAACAGATGCGATTGCACCTGGTTAATCGTATCCATGGTCACCGAGACCACAATCAGCACCGAGGTGCCGCCGAAGTAGAACGGGATCGAGAATTGCGAGCGCAGGATCTCCGGCAACAGCGCCACGAGGGCGAGGTAAATCGAACCGAGGACGAGGATGCGGTTCACGACATAATCGAGATATTCCTGCGTTTTCTTGCCCGGACGAATGCCGGGCACGAAACCGTTCTGGTTCTTCAGATTGTCCGCCACTTCATCGGTCTTGAACGCCACTTCTTTGGTGTAAAAGAAGGTGAAGAACATGATCATGATGGCGAAGAACAAGAGGTAAAGCGGCTGTCCGGGGCCGAAATAGGCGAGCAGGGTCGACATGATCGGGCCGGTGCTGCCTTGGGCCGAGAAGGTCGAGAGCGTGGTCGGCAGGAGCAACAGCGCGGAGGCGAAGATCGCCGGGATCACACCCGCCGGGTTAACCTTGATCGGCAGGTGGCTGGAACCGCCATCATAGACCTTCATGCCAACCTGACGGCGCGGATACTGGATATGGATCTTGCGCAGCGCGCGTTCCATGAAGACCACGAAACCAATGACCGCGATAACCATGACGATGACCGCAATGATCACGGCGGGGGAAATGGCGCCGGAGCGGCCCTGGCTGAGGAATTGCACGGTTGCGGCGGGAATTTCTGCCACGATGCCGACGAAGATGATCAGCGAAATGCCGTTGCCAATGCCGCGCGCGGTGATCTGTTCGCCGAGCCACATGAGGAACATGGTGCCGCCAACGAGGGTGATCACGGCGGAGGCAATGAAGAACATGCCGGGATTGGTCACCAACTCGCCCGCTTGCAGTGAATTGGCCAGCGCGAACGCCTGACCCGTGGCCAGAAGCACGGTGCCGTAGCGGGTATATTGGTTAATCTTCTTGCGGCCCTGCTCGCCCTCTTTCTTCAACTGCTTCAGCGGCTCCCACATGGAGGCGAGCAGTTGCACGATGATCGAGGCGGAAATGTAGGGCATGATGCCAAGGGCAAAGACCCCCATCCGGCCCAGAGCGCCGCCAGTGAACATGGAGAGGATGCCACCAATACCGGAAGCCGCCTGTTCCATGAATTCCTGAAGCGCGACCGCATCAATCCCCGGCACCGGGATGAACGTCCCGACGCGGTAAATGATCAGCAGGCCGATCGTGAAGAAAATACGCTGGCGAAGCTCGGTGGCCTTGCCCAAGGCGCCCCAGCTCAGGTTCGACGCCATTTGTTCCGCTGCAGATGCCATCAAGGCCCCCATATCTGAAACGCCGCCGGAACCGATCCCCGGCCCGGCGGCGCCTGAAAATCTAAAGGCTATTTAAGGGCGCAGGCGCCCCTAAACAAGCGCTTACTCCGCCGCCGCTGCCTTTGTCACGGTGAGTTTGCCGCCAGCCTTCTCGACCGCCTCCACCGCAGCGCCGGATGCGCCGGTCACGGTGAGGGTGACTTTGGAGGTGATTTCCCCCTTGGCCAGCACGCGAACGCCGTCGAGTTTGCGGCGCACAACGCCGGTTTCGACCAGCACGTCTTCGGTGATCTCTTTGCTGGCGTCGAGCGTCTTGGCGTCGATGAATTTCTGGATCAGGCCGAGGTTGATCACGGCGAATTTCTTGCGGTTCGGCTTGTTGAAGCCACGCTTGGGCAGACGCATGTAGAGCGGCATCTGGCCACCCTCGTAGCCCTTGATCGCGACACCCGAACGGGATTTCTGACCCTTGATGCCGCGGCCACCAGTTTTACCCGTGCCGGAACCCGGACCACGGCCAATGCGCTTGCGTTTCTTGGTCGCGCCCGCGTTGTCGCGCAATTCGTGAAGTTTCATGTCGCTTCTCCTTTGCCGGAAATGCCCCCGAAGCGATAGGACAGACACGGCGTTTCTTGATTGATTCTTACGCGGCCAAAAGGCCACCGGGGGCGTATACGCGAGGCGGCGGCGCGATGCAAGCCCCCTGCCCCGCTGCCAAAACCCCGCCCGCCAAAAGCAAACGCCCCGGCGTTTCCACCGGGGCGTCTGTTTCACACGATCAGAGCCTTAGCCCTTCTCTTCCACGATCTCCACCAGATGCGGGATCTTGGCGACCATGCCGCGCACGGAAGGGGTGTCTTCCAGCTCGCGGGTCTTGTGCATTTTGTTCAGGCCCAGACCGATCAGCGTCTGACGCTGCTTTTCCGGACGGCGGATCGGGGAACCGATCTGCTTGACAACGATGGTTTTAGCCATGGGTTCTCTCCTTACGCCTCAGCGGCGGCTTCCGGGGCGTCTTTCTTGCCCAGGATGTCAGCCACTTTCTTGCCACGACGCTGCGCGACGGAGCGCGGCGAGGCTTCCTTGCCGAGACCGTTCAGCGTGGCGCGGATCATGTTGTAGGGGTTCTGCGAGCCGATGGATTTGGACACAACGTCCTTCACACCGAGCATCTCGAACACCGCACGCATCGGACCACCGGCGATGATCCCGGTGCCTTCCGGCGCGGTGCGCATGACGACTTTACCAGCGCCGTGACGGCCCTCGATGTCGTGATGCAGGGTGCGGCCCTCTTTCAGCGGCACGCGGACCATCTGACGCTTGGCCTGTTCGGTCGCCTTGCGGATCGCCTCGGGCACCTCTTTGGCCTTGCCTTTGCCGAAGCCAACGCGGCCCTTCTGGTCGCCAACAACCACGAGCGCGGCGAAGCCAAAGCGCTTACCACCCTTCACGGTTTTGGAAACACGGTTGATCGCAACCAGGCGATCGGCAAATTCCGGGGTCTCTTCTTCGCGCTTGCGACCGCGGCCCCGGCGGTTTTCACGTTCTGCCATCAGAACATCCTTTCATGGTGGCGGCTTTGCCCGCCGTTTTCCTCAATCCCAGTGGGCGAACGCCCCCGGATCATCGGGGTGGCACCAACGCGCCACCCTCAGGTTTACAACTGCCCCGAAACTGGGATCAGAACTTCAGGCCACCTTCGCGGGCAGCGTCGGCAAGGGCTTTGACCTTGCCGTGGAACAGGAAACCGCCACGGTCGAAGTACACTTCTTCCGCACCGACTTTCTTGGCGCGTTCGGCAATCGCGGCACCAACCTTGGCGGCTGCTTCCACGTTGTTCTTGCCAACCACACCGAGATCCTTCTCCAGCGAGGACGCGGAAGCGAGGGTAACGCCCTGCGCGTCGTCGATGAGCTGAACCGAGATGTTCTTGTTGGAGCGATGCACCGAGAGGCGCAGCTTGCCAACATTGACCTTGCGTTGCTTGTTCCGGACGCGCTGGCGGCGCTTGAGGAACAGGGTCCGTTTGCTGTTTGCCATTTTCTTGCGTCCTTACTTCTTCTTGCCTTCCTTGCGGAAGATATACTCGTCTTTGTATTTGATGCCCTTGCCCTTATACGGCTCGGGACGACGCCATTCGCGGATATTGGCCGCGACTTGGCCGACGAGTTGCTGATCGATGCCTTCGACAACGATTTCGGTCTGCTTGGGCGCCGTAACCGTCACGCCTTCCGGCGCTTCGAAGTTCACTTCATGCGAGTAGCCGAGGTTCAGCTTCAGAACCTTGCCCTGCATCTGCGCACGGTAACCAACACCGTTGATCTCCAGCTCTTTCTTGAAGCCGTCCGTCACGCCGGTAACCATGTTGGCCACCATGGTGCGGGACATGCCCCACTGCTGACGGGCACGCTTGGACTTGCCGCGCGGCTCAACCGAAACGCTGTTTTCCTCAACGGAGAGGGTCACATCGTCGGTTGCCGTGAACGCGCGAGTGCCTTTCGGGCCCTTCACTTCGATGGTCTGACCAGACACCGAGGCAGTTACGCCTGCGGGCAGCTCGACCGGTTTTTTACCAATTCGAGACATTCAGACCTCCTTAGAACACGGTGCAAAGCACTTCGCCGCCAACATTCTGGCTGCGAGCGTTTGCGTCCGACATCACGCCCTTCGGCGTGGAGACAATGGAAACGCCGAGGCCCTGACGGACCAGCGGGATTTCCTGAGCGCCCATATAGACGCGGCGACCGGGCTTGGAAACGCGCTTCAACTCGCGAATGACCGGAGTCCCTTCGTAATACTTCAGAGCGATTTCGAGGGTCGGGTGACCGTTTGCGTCGGTCCCGGCCTCGTAGCCACGGATGTAGCCCTCATCTGCCAGCACGTCCAGCACCCAGGCCCGCAGCTTGGAGGCCGGGGTGGATACGGAGGACTTGCCGCGCATCTGAGAGTTGCGGATGCGGGTGAGCATATCACCGATAGGATCGTTCATCTTGCTCCCTCCTTACCAGCTAGACTTGACCAGGCCCGGAATCTGGCCCTGCGAGCCAAGCTCGCGAAGCGCAATCCGGCTGACCTTCAGCTTGCGGTAATACGCATGCGGACGGCCAGTAAGCTGGCAGCGGTTGTGAAGACGGACGGCCGAGCTGTTGCGCGGCAGTTTCGCCAGTTTCAGGGACGCCCGGAAACGCTCTTCCATCGGGCGCTCCTGGTTGTTGATGATTTCTTTCAGAGCCGCGCGCTTGGCAGCGTACTGGTTGACCAGTTTCTGACGCTTTGCCTCACGGGCGATCATGGATTTCTTAGCCATATATAATTCTCCCGCGATCAGCTGTTAAACGGCATGTTGAAGGCTTTGAGCAGCGCTTTCGCCTCGTCATCGGTCTCGGCGGTGGTGCCAATCACGATGTCCATGCCCCAGTTCTCGACGATCTTGTCAAAGTCGATCTCGGGGAAGACGATATGCTCCTTGATGCCCATGGCGTAGTTGCCACGACCGTCAAAGCTCTTGCCGGAAACGCCGCGGAAGTCGCGAATACGGGGCATGGCCACGGTGATCAGGCGGTCGAGGAATTCATACATCCGGTCGCCGCGCAGGGTCACTTTGGCACCCATCGGCATCCCGTCCCGCACCCGGAAACCCGCGATGGATTTCTTGGCGACGGTGGTCAGGGCTTTCTGACCCGCGATCAGGGTCAGGTCCGCCTGTGCCGACTTGGCTTTCTTCGAGTCTTTCACCGCTGCACGGCCACAGCCGATGTTCAGCACGATTTTCTCAAGACGCGGGATCTGCATGTCGTTCTTGTAGGAAAACTCTTCCTTCAGAGCGGCACGGATCGTGTCCTTGTAAAGCGCCTTCAGACGCGGGGTGTAGGTTGCTTGGTCCAGCATCAGATCACGTCCCCCGTGGTCTTGGCGAAGCGGACTTTCTTGCCGTCTTCCATGCGGAAGCCAACGCGGGTCGCTTTGCCGTTCTTGTCCTTGAGCGCCAGATTCGACAGGTCGATCGGCATGGCCTTCGGCAGACGACCGCCCTGCGACACCTGCGAGGCGCGCTGGTGGCGGATGGCCATGTTGATGCCGTCGACAACCGCTTTGCCGGCAGCCGGGTCAACGGAGGTGATTTCACCCTCTTTGCCCTTGTCCTTGCCCGCAAGCACGATGACCTTGTCACCTTTTTTCAGTTTAGCAGCCATCTTACAGCACCTCCGGGGCGAGCGAGATGATCTTCATGAAGTTCTTCGCACGCAGTTCGCGAACCACCGGCCCGAAGATACGGGTGCCGACCGGCTCGTCAGAGTTGTTGAGGATCACGGCCGCGTTGCGGTCGAAGCGGATAGCGGTGCCGTCTTCACGACGGACTTCTTTGGCGGTGCGAACGACGACAGCCTTGCGGACATCACCTTTCTTCACGCGACCGCGCGGGATGGCTTCCTTCACCGAGACGACGATCACGTCGCCCACGGAGGCGTATTTACGCTTGGAACCACCCAACACCTTGATGCACTGAACACGGCGCGCGCCGCTGTTGTCAGCAACATCCAGGTTGGTTTGCATCTGGATCATGTGGTTTCTCCCGACCTATGGGGGGCCGATGCAGGCCGAATCCCCAGGGTTTCGCTCATGGCGAGAAGAGCGGATGCTTACGCGTCCAGCACTTCCCAACGCTTGGTTTTCGACTTCGGCGCGCATTCCTGAATGCGAACCTTGTCGCCGACTTTGAAGGTGTTCTTCTCGTCGTGCGCCCGGTATTTCTTCGATTTCCGGACGGTTTTCTTGAACAGCGGGTGCTTGAAGCGGCGCTCCACGCTGACGGTAACGGTTTGGGCGTTGGCGTCCGAGGTCACGGTGCCTTGCAGGATACGTTTGGGCATTCTGAGGCTCCTCTCTTATGCTTCGCCGGCAGCGGCGGCTGCCTTTTCATTCAGGATCGTGTTCACCCGAGCCACATCGCGGCGCACCGCGCGGATGCGGGAGGTGTTTTCCAGCGCGCCACTGGCTTGCTGAAAACGCAGGTTAAACGCTTCTTTCTTCAGATCGGCCAGCTGTTCTTTCAGCTGATCGGCGCTTTTATCGCGCAGTTCCTTGGCGTCCATTCGCCTTTTCCTTTCATCTGACACCGGCAAGCCCCTTTGGTCACTTGTCACCCGGTGGATCAATAGCAAACACACGAATCCCGGTTGCCCGGAATCCGCGAGATGTGGCTCTATAGGGGAGGACAGCGCGCGGGGCAAGGCGGTTTTTGCCTTTCTGCCGGTTTTCAGCCCGAAACCTTTGGGCTAAAGGAGGCTATGGCCAATATATCTTCTCTCTTTGTGACCCGCCTTTACCATGCCCGCCTTGACGAGCATTCCCCCACCATCGACAGCGAGGAGCTGTATGACAGCTGTTACGCCATCGCCGAGGATGACGAGGCGGGGCAGGAATGGTGCGAGCGCGAGGGCTATCCGGGCTATACCTCTTACGCTTCGCTGACCGACCTGCCCTGGCGCTTCCCGATCTTCGCCGATCTGGTGCAGGCGCTGGACAAACACGTCGCCGCCTTTGCCGACGATCTGGGCTTTGACCTCGACGGGCGGGAACTGGTGCTGGAGGACATCTGGATCAACATCTTGCCGCCCGGCGGCTACCATTCCAGCCACATTCACCCCCATTCGGTGATTTCCGGGACCACCTATATCGCCCTGCCCGAAGGCGCCGGCGCGCTACGCTATGAAGACCCGCGCCACGCGCAAATGATGTCCGCCCCGCCCCGGCGCAAAAACGCCCGCGAGGACCAGCGCCCCTTTGTTACCAAACGCCCGGCGGAAGGCGATGTGCTGCTCTGGGAAAGCTGGCTGCGCCATGAGGTGCTGCAAAACACCGGCGAAGAAGAACGCTGCTCGGTGAGTTTTAACTATAAATGGGGTGAGTAGCGGCCCACGCAAAGCAAAAGGATACCCAATCATGACACCCGAATTTTACAAAGCCCTGTCAGTCGCCGCACTGATCCTGACCAGCACCTCCGCTTCCGCCAACAGCCTCCGCTTCACAGACGCCGCCGCCATGTATTGTCCGAACGAATGGGCAAAACTCACTTCCCTCAAGCCCGAGCTGTTGGAGAATGCCAAACCATTGGTCACGGATCCATCCCTGGACCCGGCCACAAGTGAAGCTTTCACCAAATACGGGTTGTGGAGCATAGCGCTAGCCGGCCATGTCGAATCGGTGATTGGCTTGCAGCAAAAGCAAGAGCGGGCAACCCTGTTTGCAACGGCAATCGCCTTTTACGAGTGGTCGTCCTGCCTGCCTCTCACGCACGCCGAAGAAGCTCGCGTCATTGAAATACTGCGCGGGCAGAGACCGTCGCTGTCGGAAGAACAACTGCGGAGCATCGTCTTTGAGGCGCACGAAAAATACGAGTGCATGCAGTTCGAACAAGCCAGCCTCAAGATTTTCCAACTCGATCCCGAAAGCGAAACCTTCGACGCGGATTTCAACGCCATTTTATCAACGTCGCTGCAGGAATGTAACTAGGGCGCCCCCAAACAAAAGCCCCGCCCCGCGCGGGGCTTTCTTATGTGGACGAATGTCAGCTACGAACCCACAAAATATACGGCCTGCTTGACAAATCTGCCCTGCGCTCCCAGAGTGTTCTCACTTTGTTTCAAAGTGCCTTGAGGAGCGACCCATGGACCTGCAAACATTTCTGATTTTCGCCTTAACAACAGCGGTTGTTGTTTTTTCGCCTGGCCCATTTTTGCGATGTCTGCTACTGGAATTGCTTCTCTGATCGTCGCATCTCATACGCTTTTTCAGATTATTAAATGGGTGGGCGTTGCATACCTTATTTACTTGGGCAGCACGGCAATATTCAGCAAGTCTGGTGGCTTGGTCGTTCATTCCAAGGCACCCACAAGAAGTCGCAGGTCACTCTTTACGCACGGTTTTCTGATCGAGTTCTCGAACCCCAAAGCCCTTTTGTATTTTTCGGCAGTTCTGCCTCAGTTTTTAGATGTAAGCCAACCGATTGCGCCCCAGTTCTTGATTATGTGGGTAACAACTTTTCTGCTTCAATGGGTTATCTACTCGGCTTACGCATATCTTGGTGAGCGTTTGATAAGAGGTGGTGTCAAAGGCTGGATTGTCAATGCAATAAACAAAACCGCTGGTGCCGCTCTCATTTTTGCAGGTATCAAAATGGCAAGCGTCACGGCGAACAGATAAATAACTGGCGAGGCTAACCGAAACGCTGAAACCAGCGCCTGTCAAAATCCGCGAAAGCGCGAAACCCGTTGGACTAGGCTGAATCGACATTTATCGCATCCAAAGCATTGCTGATGCGAGGTGTATGAAGCTGAGAAAGTAGACGGCGCGTCTGTCGAAGCGGGTTGCGATG
>PDOZ01000028.1 GCA_002747325.1 Rhodobacterales bacterium | reverse complement strand
CGCAACCCGCTTCGACAGACGCGCCGTCTACTTTCTCAGCTTCATACACCTCGCATCAGCAATGCTTTGGATGCGATAAATGTCGATTCAGCCTAGGGCGTAGCCCCATACCCCCTAAACCATCCCGCTTTCAGGGCTTGTCGCCCCTTGACGCCCGTGCCAAACAATCGGAAAGTTGCAGCAAAACGGGGTGGTGGTTCGCCAGCGCCCCTCTGTTTGTCGGGAGAAGGTTATGAAGATTTCCATCGAGCGTGCCACGCTTTTGAGGGCGGTCAGTCAGGCGCAATCGGTTGTTGAGCGTCGCAATACGATCCCGATTTTGGCCAATGTGCTGATCGAGGCGGAAGGGGCGACGGTTTCGTTCCGCGCGACCGATCTGGATATTGAGGTGGTTGACCGGGTTGCGGCGATGGTGGAGCGCGCCGGGGCGACGACGGTTTCGGCGGTGATGTTGCACGAGATCGTGCGCAAACTGCCCGACGGGGCTATGGTTGTTTTAACGGAAGACGCGGCGTCCGGGCGGTTGTCGGTGGAGGCTGGGCGGTCAAATTTCTCGCTGGCGACGTTGCCGCGCGAGGATTTCCCGGTGATGGCCAGTTCCGAATATGTCGCCAATTTCTCCGCCAAGGCGCCGGTATTGCGCCGGTTGTTTGACAAGTCGAAATTCGCCGTGTCGACGGAAGAGACCCGTTATTATCTGAACGGCGTCTATATGCATGTGGCGGAAGCCGATGGGGGCCGGGTCTTGCGCGCGGTGGCGACGGACGGGCATCGGCTGGCGCGGATTGACGCGGAACTGCCCGCCGGCGCGGAAGAGATGCCGGGCGTGATCGTGCCGCGCAAGACCGTGGGCGAGATGCGCAAGTTGCTGGAGGATGACGAGGCGCAGATCGCGGTGTCGGTTTCCGAGACCAAGGTGCGGTTTGCCACGCCGGAAATTACCCTGACCTCCAAGGTGATTGACGGCACGTTCCCGGATTACACGCGGGTCATTCCGCAGGGCAACACGCGCAAGATGGAAGTCGACGCGCAGGAATTCGCGCAGGCGGTTGATCGGGTTGCGACGGTTTCGTCCGAGCGGTCGCGGGCGGTCAAGTTGCAGATCGAGGAAGACAAGCTGACCCTGATCGTCAATGCGCCCGATAGCGGCGCGGCGGAGGAAGAGGTTGCGGTTGCTTATGGGGAAGAGCCGCTGGAGATCGGGTTCAACGCTAAGTATCTGCTTGAAATCGCCAGTCAGGTGGATCGGGAAAATGCGGTTTTCCTGTTCAACACGGCAGCGGAACCGGCTTTGATGCGTGAGGGCAATGACACGTCGGCGATTTATGTTGTCATGCCGATGCGCGTGTGACCTCGTGGTGGGGGGTGCATTTTTTAGTGCGCCCCTGCGGGGCGGTTTGAGTATTTTTGCTAAGAAGAAGGCGCGATTATGGGCGGGTTGATCCTGCGCGAATTGCGGTTGTCGCATTTTCGCTCGCATAAGCGAGCGGAGATGGGGTTTGACGGGCGTTCGGTGGCGATTTTTGGGCCGAATGGGGCGGGGAAAACCAATATTCTGGAGGCGGTGAGTTTGTTTTCGCCGGGGCGTGGGCTTCGGCGGGCGCAGGCTTTGGAGATGGCGCGGCGGCCGGAGGCGTTGGGGTGGAAGCTCTCGGGGGTGTTGCAGAGTTTGCATCAGGTTCATGAGGTGGAAACGCTGTCGCAGGGCGGTTCGCGGTCGGTTTCGATTGATGGTAAGGCGGCGGCGCAGGTGGCGCTTGGGCGGATTGCGCGCATTGTTTGGTTGGTTCCTGCGATGGATCGGTTGTGGGCTGAGGGCGCGGAGGGGCGGCGGCGGTTTCTGGACCGCATGGTTTTGTCGTTTGAGCCGGGTCATGCGCAGGCGGTTCTGGATTATGAAAAGGCGATGCGAGAGCGTAACCGGCTGTTGAAGGATGGGCAGCGGGACGGGCATTGGTATGCGGCGCTTGAGGGGCAGATGGCGGCGAATGGGGCGGTCATTCAGGGCAACCGGGCGCGGGTTCTGGCGTTGATTTTGGCGGCGCAGGCGCGGGCGGAGACGGCGTTTCCTCAGGCGAATCTGGTCATGGAGGATGGGCCCGAAGGGGAGGCGGCTTTGGCGGAGGCGTTTGCGCAGGGGCGCGGGCGGGATTTGCAGGCGGGGCGCACGTTGGTTGGACCGCATCGGGCGGATTTGCTGGCGCGTTATGCGGCGAAGGATGTTGCGGCGAAGGATGCCTCTACTGGCGAGCAAAAGGCGCTGTTGGTTTCGTTGATCCTGGCCAATGCGCGGGCCTTGGCGGAGGATTTTGGCGCGCCGCCGATTTTGCTGTTGGACGAGGTGGCGGCGCATTTGGATTCGGGGCGTCGGGCGGCGCTTTATGACGAGATTTGCGCTTTGGGCGCGCAGGCATTCATGACCGGCACCGGACCTGAATTGTTTGCCGAGTTGGGGGCGCGGGCGCAGCATTTTGAGGTCACGGAGACCGGGGGTGTTTCCGAGGTGCGGGAATTGCATTAGGATGGGTCTCGGCACTGGCAAAGCGCCGGGAAATCCCCTATAGATTGCGGATCGAAACTGAGGAAGGCTCGCATGGCCGAAAACGCGCAGAATAGCCCGGAATACGGGGCGGAATCCATCAAGGTTCTCAAGGGGTTGGAGGCTGTTCGCAAGCGGCCTGGTATGTATATCGGGGACACGGATGATGGGTCCGGTCTGCACCACATGGTTTATGAGGTGGTCGATAACGGCATCGACGAGGCGCTTGCCGGGCATGCGGATGCGGTCACGGTCATTTTGCACGCGGATAGTTCGGTGTCGGTCAGCGATAACGGGCGCGGCATTCCGGTCGATATTCACCCCGAGGAAGGGGTTTCCGCCGCTGAGGTCATCATGACGCAGCTACATGCAGGCGGGAAGTTTGACTCGAATTCTTATAAGGTTTCCGGGGGCTTGCACGGCGTTGGCGTGTCGGTTGTGAACGCGCTGTCGGACTGGCTGGAACTGCGGGTCTGGCGCAATGGCAAGGAGCATTTTGCCCGGTTTGAGCGCGGGGAGACCACGGAGCATTTGCGGGTTGTGGGCGATTGTGGGGACCGGACGGGGACCGAGGTGCGGTTTCTCGCTTCGACCGACACGTTTTCTGACCTGAATTACGTTTTTCACACGCTGGAAAACCGCTTGCGCGAGCTGTCTTTCCTCAATTCCGGGGTGCGTATCATCATTGAGGATCATCGGCCTGCCGAGCCGCTGCGTTCCGAGATGCATTACGACGGTGGGGTGCGCGAATTTGTCAAATATCTCGACCGCTCCAAGACTTCGCTGATGGAAGAGCCGATTTTCGTCACTGGCGAGAAGGACGGGATCGGGGTTGAGGTCGCGATGTGGTGGAATGATAGCTACCACGAAAACGTGCTGCCCTTTACCAACAACATTCCGCAGCGCGACGGGGGCACGCATTTGGCGGGCTTCCGTGGGGCGTTGACGCGGACGCTGAACCTTTACGCCAATTCCACCGGCATGGCGAAGAAGGAGAAGGTTAATTTCACCGGCGATGACGCGCGCGAGGGCTTGACCTGTGTGCTGTCGGTCAAGGTGCCGGACCCGAAATTCTCCAGCCAGACCAAGGACAAGCTGGTTTCTTCCGAGGTGCGTCCGGCGGTGGAAGGGTTGATGAACGAGAAGCTGACGGAGTGGTTTGAGGAAAATCCGCAGGTCGCCAAGATGATTGTCGGCAAGATCATCGAGGCCGCGCTGGCGCGGGAAGCGGCGCGCAAGGCCCGCGAGATGACGCGCAAGAAATCGGCGCTGGATGTGGCGAGCCTGCCGGGGAAATTGGCGGATTGTCAGGAGAAAAACCCGGAGAAGCGCGAATTGTTCCTCGTCGAGGGCGACTCGGCGGGCGGGTCCGCCAAGCAGGGCCGTTCGCGGCATAATCAGGCGGTGTTGCCTTTGCGCGGCAAGATCCTCAATGTGGAGCGCGCGCGGTTTGATCGGATGTTGTCGAGTCAGGAAATCGGCACGTTGATCACCGCGCTGGGCACCGGCATTGGTCGCGATGAATTCGATATTTCCAAGCTGCGCTATCACAAGGTCATTATCATGACCGACGCGGATGTTGACGGCGCGCATATCCGCACCCTGTTGCTGACGTTTTTCTTCCGCCAGATGCCGGAACTGATTGAGGGCGGCTATCTCTATATCGCCCAGCCGCCGCTGTATAAGGTCAGTCGCGGCAAGTCCGAGGTCTATATCAAGGACGTGCCGGCGCTGGAGGAATATCTCATTCAGCAGGGCATTGAAGGCGCGGTGTTGCGTCTGATGGATGGGCAGGAGATTGCCGGGGCGGATTTGCTGCGCGTTGTCGAGGCCGCGCGCAGTTTCAAGCGGGTGCTGGATGCGTTCCCGACCCATTATCCGCGCCACATTCTTGAACAGGCCGCGCTTGCGGGCGCGTTTGATCCCGGCGCGGCGGATGCGGATTTGCAGGGCGTGGCGGATCGGGTTGCGGCACGGCTCGATGCGGTGTCGGAGGAATACGAGCGCGGCTGGTCCGGGCGGATCACGCAGGATCACGGCATCCGGCTGGCGCGCGTGTTGCGCGGGGTCGAGGAGGTGCGCACGCTTGACGGGGCGGTGCTGCGTTCCGGCGAGGCGCGTCGCCTGAGTCAGGTTTCGCAGGATAGCCGCGATGTGTATCGCACCCCGTCGCATCTGGTTCGCAAGGAGCGCGAGCAGTTGGTGCATGGGCCGGTGGACCTGTTGAACGCTGTGCTGGGCGAGGGCGAGCGCGGGTTGACCTTGCAGCGCTATAAGGGTCTGGGCGAGATGAACCCGGATCAGCTTTGGGAAACCACGCTTGATCCCGAGGCGCGCACGCTGTTGCAGGTGAAGGTTGAGGATTTGTCCGATGCGGACGATCTGTTCACCAAGCTGATGGGCGACGTGGTTGAGCCGCGTCGGGAGTTTATCCAGCAAAACGCGCTGACAGTGGAAAATCTGGACTTCTGATCCTTATAGCGGCCCGGTCTGAAACAGCCGCACCTTCAGCCCGCCATGTGGAATGGGCGGGCCCGGGGGCTGGAAGGGCAGGGCGGTGGCGCGGGCGAGGCCGGTTTCGCTGGTGATGATCCCAACGCGCCAGCCCTTGAACCGCTCCGCCAGCACCTCGCCCATGGATTTGTGTAGCGCATATAACGCGCCCTTGTTGCCGATCCGCGTGCCGTAGGGCGGGTTGATCATGACAATGCCGGGCGGGCCGTCCGGTGGGGTAATGTCGGAAATGGCGGCGCGGTGAAATGTGGTGAAGTCGGCGACGCCGGAGCGCTCGGCATTGGCGGTGGCGTTGCGAATGGCGCCATCATCGCGGTCGGAACCGTAAAACCGCACCTGCGGCACGCGCGGCGCGGGTATCCCGGCGCGAAACTTGGCATACGCCTTCGCATCAAACCCGGCGAGTTGCTCGAAGGCAAAGCTGCGCGAGCGCCCCGGCCACAGCCCCGCCGCAATCTCTGCTGCCTCTATGGGGAAAGTGCCGGAGCCGCACATCGGATCGTAAACCGGCACGTTGCCGTCAAACCCCATCTGCGCCAAAAACAGCGCGGCGAGGGTTTCGCGCATCGGCGCTTTTCCGGTCGCAACTTTGTGCCCGCGTTTGTGCAGGCTCTCGCCGGACGTGTCGATGGACAGGGTCACGCGATTGTCGTCGATCCGCACCTTCAGCACCACCGGCGCGTCCTTGGCAATCGGGGCGCCGAGCGTGTCGGTGATCGCCTTTTCAATCCGGCTGGTCGCCGCGCCCGCATGGTAAATCTTCGACTTGCGCGTCACGGTTTCGACCCGCACCGGCACGTCCGCCCTGAGCCAGTCGCCCCAGGGAAACTTGCGCGCGCGTTTGTCGAGTTGCGCCGGGTGAAACGCCATGAAGGAACCGATTCGCAGCAAAACCCGCGTCGCGCCACGCAGCCCGAGATTGGCGCGCCAGAGTGTCTCCCAATCGCCGCAAATCTCAACACCGCCGGGCACGCGCCGCGCACCGGGGAGGGCAAATCGTCGCGCCTCGTCGTAAAGCTGTTGCTCTGCACCGGGCGTTCCGGCAAGAAAAATATCGTTTTCCATAGGGTTGTGGATAGCGGCTGCGGGCATGAAAGATAAGCCCCCTTTCGCCGAAAGGCGCCACAGATAAATGCCCGATTGACAAAGTTGAGTATTTCTATCAGAAAAACGCTTATCTAGCCACTTGCCTGTCTTGAACATGGGCGGGAAGCGAAAATGTAAACATCAACTACCCGCCGAGACCTACCGGCATCCGCGAGCGGGACAGAAGGGGAAGAACATGACTTTCATGAACACCTCCAAACTAACCGCTCTGCCGCAACATAATGCCGAAGAGCTTTGCGCGGGGGGCAATCAGGCCCATATCGTTCTCGGCGATCAGGTTTACACTTTGCGTATCACGCGCGCTGGAAAACTCATCCTTACCAAATAACCCACTCCGAAAAGGACCAAGCATGGTATTTCGCACTCTTGCTACCAGCGCTCTCGCGCTGACCACTCTCGCGGGCACTGCATTCGCAGACGTTTCCGCTGTTCTGAAAACCTATTCAGACATCGCGGAAGCGGGCTACGAAGACAGCCTCGCCACCGCGAAGAAGCTCTCCGCGGCCGTGGATGCGCTGATCGCCAACCCGACTGAAGAGACCCTTGCCGCAGCGAAAGCTGCCTGGACCGCTTCCCGCGTGCCGTATCAGCAGACCGAGGTTTACCGTTTCGGCAACGCCATCGTGGATGACTGGGAAGGCAAAGTGAACGCCTGGCCGCTGGACGAAGGCCTGATCGACTATGTGGACGCTTCCTATGGCGGTCCGACCGACGAGAACCCGTTGGCCGCAGCCGACATCATTGCCAACCCGAAGCTGACTGTCGGCGGCGCCATGGTGGACGCTTCCGCGATTACGCCGGACCTGATCGCCTCGCTCAATGAAGCCGATGGCATCGAAGCCAACGTGACTTCCGGCTACCACGCCATCGAATTCCTGCTCTGGGGTCAGGACCTCAACGGCACCGGCGCTGGCGCTGGCGCGCGTCCGGTAACGGATTTCGTGGTTGGCGAGGGCTGCACCGGCGGTAATTGTGAGCGCCGCGTCGAGTATCTGCGCGCTGCAACCGATCTTCTGCTGGCCGACCTCGAAGAGATGGTGGGCTACTGGAAAGAAGGCGGCGAAGCCCGCAACACGGTGATGGCCGATGAGACCGCCGGTCTCGTGGCGGTTCTGACCGGCATGGGGTCGCTGTCCTACGGTGAAACCGCTGGTGAGCGCATGCGCCTTGGCCTGATGCTGAACGACCCGGAAGAAGAGCATGATTGCTTCTCCGACAACACGCATTTCTCGCATTACTATGACGGCATGGGCGTGCAGAACGTCTATCTCGGTTCCTACACCCGCGTGGACGGTTCCGTGGTTTCCGGCCCGTCCCTGTCCGAAATGGTTGCGGCGAAAGATGCGGCGCTGGACGCTGAGATGAAGGGCAAGCTGGACACCACCATGGCTGCTCTGAAAGCTATCGTTGACACGGCGGAATCCGGCGAGATGGCCTATGACCAGATGCTGGCCGAAGGCAACGCCAAGGGCGAAGCGCTCGTCATGGGCGGCGTTAACGGTCTCGTCGATCAGACCAAGACCATTCAGCGCATCGTTTCCGCGCTCGATCTCGACGCGATCGAGTTCGAAGGGTCCGACAGCCTCGACAACCCGTCTGCGGTTTTCGAATAAAATGAAAGGGAGTGAAATCGCTAGCTATGCAATCTGAGCAACGCGGTTTTTTCAAACTTCCTGCACAAGCACTTGCGGGGTTGGCGATGTTCGCCAGCCCCGTTTTCGCTTTGGATCTGGAAGATCATCATCTTGAAGTCGTCCCGCGCACCGAGGCCGAACGCGCCCGCATTGAGGCGGTAATTGCGCCGACGGACGATTTTACCCAATCTGAGAAATACGAACTGGTCCCGGCGGGCGCTGCGACGGTGTTTCCACGCCGCGTGATGGACAGTTTCGCCCTGCCTTCCGGCAATATGGAAGGCGACCGGGTGCTGGATTTTCATCTGGGAGATGCCATGTTCGGCAAGCTCTGGGTGCAGGCCGTGGCTTCGACCCGCGCCTCTGACGGGCTTGGCCCGTTTTACAACGCCCGTGCCTGTCAAAGCTGCCATATCCGCGATGGACGTGGCCATCCGCCGGTGGATGACGATGACGACGCGGTGTCGTTCCTGCTGCATATTTCCGTGCCCGGCGACGTGCCCGACGAAATGGCCGAAATCCGCGATTTCATCGGCACCGCCCCGGACCCGACCTATGGCCGACAGTTGCACGACTTCGCCGCCTATAACATGGACGCCGAGTTTCGCCTGCGGGTGAGTTATGAAGAACGCGAAGTGGCTTTGTCGGAAGGCGAAGTGGCGCATTTACGCGTGCCGACTTATCACGCGGAAGACCTCGCTTATGGCCCGCTCGCCGACGATGTGATGATCAGTCCCCGCGCCGCGCCTGCCATGATCGGGCTGGGGCTGCTGGAGGCGATTCCGGCCGAGGATATCCTCGCGCTGGCCGATGAAAACGATGCCGACGGCGACGGGATTTCCGGCAAGCCGAATTACGGCTGGAGCGTCGAATACGGTGAAATCATGCTCGGGCGTTTTGGCCTGAAAGCCGCCTCGCCTACCGTGCGCCAGCAATCCGCCAGTGCCTTTTCCATCGACATTGGCATCTCTACCCCGCTGTTCACCGACCTTTGGGGCGATTGCATGGAGGCGGTTGAGAAATGTTTCCTTGTGCCGCATGGCGATGATGACGACGCGCGCGGCGGCTTTGAAGTTGATGGCGAGGGACTGGATATCACGACCTTCTATTCCAAGAATCTCGGCGTTCCGGCCCGACGCGACATCGACGATCCGCAGGTTCTGGCCGGTAAAGAGATTTTCTATAACACCGGCTGCATCGCCTGCCATAACCCGAAATTCGTCACCGCCCGCCTTGAGGATCAGCCGGAGCAGAGTTTTCAGTTGATCTGGCCCTATACCGACCTGTTGCTGCACGATATGGGCGAGGGCTTGGCCGACCATCGCCCGGACGGACGCGCCACCGGCCGTGAATGGCGCACGCCTCCGCTTTGGGGGATTGGCCTGTCGGCAACGGTGACCGGACAATCGACCTATCTGCATGACGGAAGGGCGCGCTCTTTGCTCGAAGCTGTGCTATGGCATGGCGGAGAGGCCGAGCCCGCCCGTGATGCTGTTATCGCCATGCCCAAGCCAGACCGTAATGCCCTAATTCGCTTTTTGGAGAGCCTATGATGCGTAACCTGTTTTTTGCCGCCGCCCTCGCCCTTGCCACCCCCGCCGCTGCGGATGTGCAATCGGCGCTGGACGACCATATCCTGCCGGGCTTCGCCGCCTTTACTGAGGCGAGTGCTGTGCTGGCCGAAACCGCTGCCACCGAATGCGGCGCCGAGGCGCTGGCCCCGGCTTATAACGCGGCGTTTGATGCGTGGCTTGCGGTTGCCGATATTCGCATCGGCCCGTCGGAAACCGGCGCCCTGTCGGTGAGTTTCTGGCCTGATACCAAGGGCTTCACCCGCAAGGCGTTGAATCGCAAACTGGCCGATCAGGATCCGGCGGCGTTGACCCCCGAACGGATGCACGAAACCTCTATCGCCGGGCGCGGTTTTCTGGCGCTGGACATGCTGCTGTTTGACGCGGCGTATCGCGATCAGCGTGGCTATGCCTGTGATCTTGCCGCCGCAATTGCCGCCGATCTCGCGGTGCAGGCCAAAGAGCTGGAAGCGGCGTGGCATGACGGGTTTACCGCGGTGATCCTGAGCGCAGGGGAGGCGGGCAACACTACTTTCCTGACCCCGCAAGAGGCCAGCAATGCCATTTACACGCAGGTGCTGGCGGGTCTTCAATTCGTTTACACCAAACGCGTTGGCCGGCCTCTGGGTGAGATGAACCGCCCGCGTCCGGCGCGTGCGGAAGCCTGGCGCTCCGGGCGGTCGGTGGCCAATATCGTTGGCGCAACGGAGGCGGCGGTAAGCCTCGCGGAGGCGCTGGCCGGTTTTGAACTGCCTAAGACGCAAGCCGCGCTGGAGCGTGTGCGCGTCACGGCGGCGAAGATCGAAGACCCGACGTTTGCCGATATCAAAGGCAATGTGGAGGCGTGGATCAAGCTGGAGGCGCTGGGCCAGCGGGTGCAGGAAGTGCAGGACACGATCATGACCGAGCTTGGCGCGCCGATGGGTCTGAAAGCCGGGTTCAATTCGCAGGACGGCGACTGACATGACTACCCGCCGCGCCTTTCTGGCCGGGATGCTGGCGGCGGGCGCGGTGCCGAAACCGGGCTGGGCCGAGGTTGGCAATCCCGCCTTTCTCGCCGCTGCCAAAGACCCGGACGGGCGCTATGCGGTCTATGGGTTGCGCGCCGATGGGGCGGAGGCGTTTCGCGTGCCGATCCCCGCGCGCGGCCATGCGGGGGCGGGGCATCCGACCCGCGCCGAAGCGGTCGCCTTCGCCCGTCGCCCCGGCAATTTCGCTTTCGTGCTGGACGCGGCAACCGGCGATGTGCTGCATCGTTTCGCACCGCCGGACGGGCATCATTTCAACGGCCACGGCAGCTATGCCGACGAGGGTGCAACCCTGCTGACCGCCGAGCAGCGCGCCGCCGACAGTCAGGGCTTCGTCGGCCTGTGGGATACGCGCGCCGGATATCGCCGCATGGGGCAAATCCCGACGCAGGGGCTTGGGCCGCATGAACTTCTATTGATGCCGGATGGCTATACGATCGCGGTGGCCAATGGCGGTATTCAGACCGACCCGAAGGATCGTTCCAAGCTTAACATCCCGACGATGCGCCCCAGCCTCGCCTATTTCACCCTCGACGGCGAATTGCTCGACAAGGCGGAGCTACCGGACGATCTGCACATGAACTCCATCCGTCACCTCGCGGTGCGCGCCGATGGGCTGGTTGCTTTTGCGATGCAATGGCAGGGGGAATATGGGCTGGCCCATCCGCTTTTGGGCACGCACCGGATCGGCGGTGAGGTGCGGCTGCATTCCGCGCCCTTGGGGGAACAACTGGCGATGCAGGATTACGCCGGCTCTGTCGCCTTTTCCGCCAGCGGCGAGGAGATTGCCATTACCTCCCCGCGCGGCGGTTGGCTGCACCGTTTTGGCGCGGACGGGGCGTTTCTCGGGGCGGTGAAGCGGGCGGATATTTGCGGGCTGGCCACGCACCCGGACGGGCTGTTTGCCTCGGACGGGCAGGGGGCGGTTATGGCAATCACCCCGCGCGGCCCCCGGCTTTTGGCCCGGTTTAACCGCGCTTGGGATAACCACGTTGTCGCACTCTAATCAAATCGCTCCGGGCAGCTGAAAATGCGGATTTCCTGATCTCCGGCGAGTTGCACGATGCTGATGCCCGCTGATTGTGCGAGGCGGGCGGCGTGGGCGGTTGGGGCGGAAACGGAAGCGATGACGGGCGCGCGGGCCATGGCGGATTTTTGCACCATTTCCACCGAGATGCGCGAGGTCAGCAGCACTGCGCCAGTGCGCATCGGAGCGCTATGCCGCGCCATATGGCCGATGGTTTTGTCCAGCGCATTATGACGCCCGACATCCTCGCGCACCGCCATCAGCCCGTGTTTTGCATCAAAAAACCCGGCAGCATGCACGGCGCGGGTTTCCTGATGCAGCTCCTGCCGGGCGCGCATTTCGGTCATGGCGCCGCGCAACGCGTCAAGGTTCATGCGGGGGAGGAAAGCGGACTGATCCGGCAAGTCTCGTGCCGCTTCGCTCAGGCTGTCGATGCCGCAAAGCCCACAGCCGACACCGCCGGTAAGCCGCCGTTGCCGCGCGGCAAAAACCTCCGCCGGAAGCCCCTCGAGCCAGACCCGAAGCTCCAGACCGTTCGGGTGTTCAACAACCTCCGGCCCGTCGATCTCGCCTGCCCCGGCAATGATGCCTTCGGTGAGCAGAAAGCCGGTGGCGAAGTCGGTCAGGTCGCGCGGGGTGGCCATCAGAACCGCCATGGTCGAGCCGTTGACCGTCACCGCCACGGCGGTCTCTTCCGCCAGAACCGCCTCGCGAACCACGCCGGTGCCGAGCCGGATCTGACGCATCTCAAGCGGTGGTTGAAGCGGATTTTCGTTATTCATGGCTAAATTTTTCCAGATTTTCCCCGTCAGCTACCACGCCGAAACGCACTCCCCAACCTATCAAAATAGGTAAAAGTTGCGTTGAAAGCACAAGATTTGCCCAAAAATGTCTGTTTTTTGCCTTGTGTCAATTTTCTGGCTAGCGAAACGAATCACTTTTGTGCTACGGCTAGGGCAATGAAAGAAGCGACCCGCCAAAAGGGTTGCACAATTGAGGTAGGCGGTAGTTATGAGCGCGATCCACTATGTGATCCGCGACGGCGCAGGTGCATTCCAGCGCGGAGCGGTAATTGATTCCGAACTTGAAGGCGGTCTGAACGTCGCGAATGGCGGCGCGGTTTCGCTGAATTTGCGACGGGCGGATGTGCAGGATTATGTCCGCGCGGGCAACGATCTTGAATTGTATCTCGCGGATGGGCGCAAGATCATCCTGAACAACTTCTTCAATGATGGTCCCGGCGGTGAAGCCCGGTTGTTCCTGAATGAAGGCGGTTACCTGATCGAGGCCGATATGTCGGTCGAGGGTAGCGTGAGCTTCGTTGAGGCGGGCGAATGGGGCAAATGGAGCGAGCTGGATGCGCTGATTTTCCCGGATGATCCGGTGGTTATTGCCGATGCGGTTGATGCAGGGGCGGTAGCCGGGGCGGCGAACGAAGTTCCGACGCAGGCGGCTGGCCTTGGTCTGTTGGGCGCAGGTGCCAGCGGTTTGTCTGGTCTTGTGGCGCCGATCCTTGGTGGTGCCGGGGTGCTGGGCGGTCTGGCGATGCTGGGCGGCGGTAAGGGCGGCGTAAAGCCGACCGTTGACGACGCCGGCGGCGAGCATGATCTGAACGGCGAAAGCGAGCAGACATTGACGGTAACGGGCACGGCGGAACCCGGTTCGACGGTTGTTGTGACCGTTGGGGATCAGAGCGTGACCACCGAAACCGGCGAAGATGGCACCTGGAGCGCGACGTTCACGGGTGATACTTTCCCGGAAGACGGCAACCATACGGCAACCGTTACCGTTACCAATACCGATGGTTCGACGACCGAACTGACCGGCCCGTCTTATGAGATTGACACCGTTGCACCGGCTGTTGCGATCGGCGAGAGCAATCCCGGTATGGGCGGCCTTTGGATCAATAGCAGCAGCATTTCCGGCGACACGGAACTGACGGGCACCGGCGAACCGGGCGCAGCGATTTCCGTGAATGTTGATGGGGTTATCCGCACCACGACCGTGACTGAGAGCGGCACCTGGAGCGTGACTTATGAGAGCGGCTCTCTGGCTGGCGGTGAATATACCGCTAATGTGAGCGTGACCGCGACCGATAGCTTCGGCAATGTCAGCGTCACCACGGGGTCGCTGGCGATTGATACGGTATCTCCGAACGTGTCGATGAACACGATTTCCGGCAATGACGTGGTTAACGCGGCGGAATATGTATCGGAAGTGACGGTCAATGGCACCGGCGAGCCGGGGGCGACCGTTCAGATTGAGATTCAGGGTCACGTGCGCACGGCAACGGTGGATGCCAGCGGCTCCTGGAGCGTCGTTTATGAGGCGGGCGTGCTGGCGGAAGGGGATTATGAAACCTCCGTCAACGTGACCTCGACCGACTTGGCGGGCAACACGACCGTGACGACTTCGTCGCTGCATATCGACACGCTGGTGCGTGACTTTGCGACCAGCGGTCCGGTGGAAACCGACAACGTGATCAGCGGGGCCGAGGCCTCCGATGGCGTGACGCTCAGCGGCACGGTGGAAGCTGGTTCGATGGTTGTGGTGCAGTTTGGGGCGGTTACCAAAACCGTGACCGCTACGGCGGAAGGCACCTGGAGCGTTGATTTCTCCGCGGCGGAAGTGCCCGGCGGCGAATATGACATGACCGCGACGATCACTGCGACCGACCCGAATGGCAACACGCAGGTTCTCACCCAAGATGTCACGGTCGACACGATTGTGCGCGATCTGACCAGCAATTCGGTTACGGCGGATAACGTGGTTAACGCTGCCGAAGCGCATTTTGGCATGACGCTGACCGGCACGACGGAAGCGGGTTCGACCAGCGTTTGGGTCAATTTTGACGGGATCAACCGTCAGGCCACGGTGGATGCTGCGGGCAACTGGAGCGTGGAATTTACTGCTGCCGAGGTTGGCAGCCGCGAGGAAAACGTTTCGGTCACGGTTACCGCAACGGATGCGGTGGGCAACGTCGATACGCTGGACAGCACCGTCGCCGTTGACACCATCGCGCCGGATGCAACCTACATCGCGTCCTATACCCGCGCTGGCGATGAAATCCGCGCGATCTCGGTGGAGACCGGATCGGATGATGCGGATGTAACGGAGCTTGCCACGGATGGCAGCGTCAATGCGGTGAACTACAATGCCGTGACCAACCCGCTGGCTGCGGATGAGACCATGTTCGGTTTCTCCGATCCTCTGCCGGACGGTTCGCACCTTCTGGTGACGCGCACCGATGCGGCGGGCAACAGCTCGACCAACCTGCTGGCCAGCGAAGACACAACTACCGATGTGATCAACCTGGGCAATGCCGGGCTGGAAGGGGTCAACATCGACGCCATCGACCTGCGCATCGCGGAAAACAGCGATCTGACCATCTCGGCGGAAACGCTGGAAGGGCTGTCGGAAAATTCCAATGTGCTGACAATCCACGGTTCGGAAGACGATACGCTGAACATCGACACGACTGATGGCTCAACCTTCGCCGCAACCGGCGAGACCGTGACCATCGGGTCGGACACATACAATGTCTATACGCTTGGTGATGATGGAGGCCGTCTGATCGTTGATGACGAAATCAACATTGTGACCTGAGGCATGACCCGAAACGCGCCACAAAAGAGCGCAACGGGCAGGATGAGAGGCAGAACAGTGGCTTTGGGCAGCACAATTACGCGTATTTCAGGGGCGGGGGCGCTCGCCCTCACCCTATCGGGATGTATGTCACCGGAAGTGGCCGATTTCTTCGGTCAGTCTCCGCTGGTTACGCGCACCGACACGATGGGTCACTTCGAGGTGGCGCAAAGTGAACGTGCCGAGGAGCATCACTCCGAGATCATCGACTTGTTGATCTCGCGCTATTCCATCCTGCCGCGGGGCTCCAGCTATGCCCGTGTGGCCGATGGGGTGATTGCCGGGGCGGCGCGCACGGCGGAAAGCGAATTGTTGCAGGCCCGTCTGCGCTCGAAATCGGCGGACAAGAACTGGTTGCCGCGCCTTGGACCGAATGTCTCGCTGACCTCGCTGAGTTCTTTCGTTGCCTCCATGGTGCTGGATCAGGTGTTGTTCGACAACGGACGGCGCGCGGCAGAGCGTGACTTTGCCCGAGCGGATGTGGAAGCGGCGGCGGTCAATCTGTCGATCGAGCAAAACGACCGCGTGCATCAGGGGCTGACCCTCTATATCGCGGCGGAGGAAGCGCGGGCCCAGGCCAAGGCGCTTGAAGGCACCTTGCGCGAGATGCGCGAGCTGGACCGCATCATGACGGCGCGGGTTGCCGGGGGTATTTCTGACCGTTCCGAGGGCAATCTGATCACCGCCAAGGTTTCAGATCTCAATGCGGCCTATCAAAAGGCACTGCGCGATGAACGCACCGCAATGGCGGAACTTGCGGCCATGTCGCCCAAGGCACTTGGTAATCTGCGCGGGGTGGCGTCGCTCAACATTCGCCGCTCCGGTACGGATACGCTCAAGCTGATCCATGCGCGGGCGGTTGAAACCCGCGATATTGCCAAAGCGGCGATGGACCGCGCGGCGATGCTTCCCGGTGCAGCCGCGTCGGTGAAGATCGGCGACGGGGGCGGCGCCGGGGTGCGTATGACCTCGGATCAGGGCTTCGGCTTTGGCACTTTCGACGCCATGCGTGCGCTGGACGTGGCCAAGGAAACGGCAGCGCGGCGCACCAATGATGAGGCGGGCGACAGTGCCCGGCGTCTGGCGGCTCTGCGCGAAAAACATGCCGCCATGCGTGCGCGTTCGGCGGAGGCGGCGGCACTGGCCAAACGCGCCCGTTCCGACACGACGCTGGCTGAAAAGCAGTTCCGTGCGGGTACGCGCACGGCGCTGGAAATTGCCGGCGTATATGAAAATCTCGCCCGGCTGGACGAGACTGCGATTTCCGCGCGCTACGAGATGGCCCGCATCGAGATCGAGATTGCCCGCGAGATGGGCCTGTTGGCGGAGGGGAGCAAGCTATGAGTGGGAACAAACCGATCCCGGCGACGGTTACGGGCGAGGCCGCGAATGCGCTGGTGGGCGCTACGGCCAACGCCAACCCCGCCCCTGAAGCGGAGCCGCAGGAGCGACCAAAGCGCCAGCGTCTACGGGTTGTGGACAGCGGCGCGCCGATTGGCAAACCGCGCCTTTTGCGTCGTGCCGAGTTGCTTTCGGTGTATTGCGGGCTTGTGGGCGAAAACGTCCCGGCCCGCGATTTGCATGATGCGATGCACGATGCACATGCCAAGGATCCGCGCGGCAGCGTGTCTGCCGCGACTCTCGCGGAGGGGTTGAAATCCGCTGGGCTGGCCGTGTCCGTGCGCCGCACCAGCGCCCTGAAAGCCAATGATTTTCCCGCTATCGCCATGATGACCAACGGCACTGCGGTGCTGGTTTTGGCGCTGGAGGACGGGCAGGTGGTGCTGTATGAGCGGGGGGCGCAGGGTGGCCGTGCCGAGGTGTCCCTGAGCGAGTTCAAGTCTTCTTTCACTGGCAAGCTGATCAAGGCGGAAGCTGCGCTGTCGACCCTCGACCGGCGTCACGCCACCGCCGCCCCGAAGGGCCATTGGTTCTGGTCCGAGATCACCCGTTATAAGCGCCACTTTGCCGACGTGGCGCTGGGATCGTTTGTGGCCAACCTTCTGGCCGTTGCGGTCGCGCTGTTCTCCCTTCAGGTCTATGACCGCGTCATCCCGCATCAATCAACCGCAACCCTCTGGGTGCTGGCCATTGGCGTCATGCTGGCGATCATGATGGAAGCCGGGATCAAGATGGCGCGCGCGCGGCTGATGGACGGGGCGGGCAAGGCGATTGAAATCAACGTGCAGCGCCTGCTGATGCGCCGCGTTCTGGGGATGCGTTCGGACAAGCGTCCGACCAGCCCTTCCGGCCTTTTCGCCACCATGCGCGAATTTGGCTCTGTGCGCGAGTTTTTCACCGCTTCTTCCGTGGGCGCGCTGACCGATATTCCTTTCATTTTCCTGTTCCTCGCACTGGTCTATTCCATCGCGGGCAACGTAGTCTGGGTTCTGGTCGCGGGCGGTGCGCTGATGGTTCTGCCCGGCCTTCTGATGCAAAAGCGTATGGTTGAACTGTCGCGTCAGACGCAGGGGGCGAATGCCAAGACTTCGCGCATTTTGCAGGAAGCGATTTACGAACTCGACACGATCAAATCCGCGCAGGGCGAAACCCGTTTCCTGCGGCTCTGGGATGAGTTGGGCATGTTGCAGGCGATGAAATCCTCCGACCAACGCCGCCTTGCCTCCGCCCTGACCTTCTGGGCGCAGGGGGTGCAGCAGGCGACCTATGTCGGCGCGGTGATCATGGGCACATACCTTGTTTTTGCAGGCGAATTTACTGTCGGCTCCATTATCGCGGTCGGCATCCTGACCGGGCGCACCCTATCGCCGCTGACCCAGCTTGCCGGCACGCTGGCGCGCTGGTCCAACGTGAAAAACGCGCTGGAGGGGCTGGATGCGATCGTCGAGTCTGATCAGGACGCGGATGAGGGGCGCAGCCACCTGCGCCGCGAAGAGATCAAGGGCGCGTATGAGCTGCGCGAGGTGCGGTTCGCTTATGATGACGATGCGCCGAGCGTGGACGTGCCCGCGTTGGCCATTAATCCGGGGCAGAAAGTCGCGGTGCTTGGGGCCAACGGGTCCGGCAAATCGACTTTCCTCAAACTGCTTTCTGGCCTCTATCGCGCCCGCGACGGGCGGGTGATGCTGGACGGGGTTGATATTGGGCACATCGCGCCGCGTGACCTGCGCCGTTCTGTTGGCTACCTCGGACAGGATGTGCGCCTTTTTGCGGGCACGCTGCGCGATAATCTGAATCTCACCATGCTGGAGCGCGATGACGAGCGCCTGCTGCAAGCCCTTGATTTTGCAGGGATTGGTGAGTTCGTGCGCCGCCATGCCAAGGGGCTGGACCTCGAAATCCGCGATGCGGGCGAGGGGCTTTCCATGGGGCAGCGACAGTCGATTGGCTGGGCGCGAATCTGGTTGCAGGATCCGTCCGTGGTGTTGCTCGACGAGCCGACTTCGGCGCTGGATCAGACGCTGGAAACGGCGCTGATCTCGCGGCTTGAGCGCTGGCTTGAGGGGCGCACGGCGATCATCGCTACGCACCGCTTGCCAATCCTCGCCCTCACCGAGCGTACCCTGATCTTGCAACAGGGTCGCCTTCTGGTCGATGGCCCACGCGATGAGGTGCTCAATCATCTGATGGACAGACAACAAGTGCGGGAGGCGGTGTAATGGCTTCGCTCGACATTCAGTTTGAATCGGAACTCAAACGCCCCTCGATGGTGATCTGGTTCAGCGTTGGCGCTGTGGCGCTGTTCATCATCTGGGCCGCGTTTGCATGGGTCGATGAAATCGTGCGGGCGGAAGGGGCGGTCATTTCCTCCTCGCGTCCGCAGATCATTCAGAACCTCGAAGGCGGCATTCTGGCGGAGCTTCTGGTCAAGGAAGGCGATATCGTCGAGCCGGGCACCGTGTTGGCGCGGCTTCAGGGCACCGAGTTCAAGACCTCGGTGGATGATTTTGCTGATCAGATTGCTGGGCTGGAGATTCGCCGTCTACGGCTGGAAGCAGAGATCGCGGGGCTGTTTGATTTTACCGTGCCCGAGGTTGTTGCAAACCGGACGCCGGGGATTGTCGCTTCCGAGCGCGCATTGTTGGCGGCGCGTCAGGCGGATTTCGTGTCCTCGCGCGATGGGGCGAAGGCGGTTCTGGATCAGGCGGCCAAGGAATTGGAGCTGCTGGAGAATCTTTACAAAGACGACATCGTTGCGCTGATCGAAGTGACCCGTGCGCGCAAGGCCTATGGCGATGCCAAGATCCGCTATGACGAGATTGTGACGCAGACCGAGCTGAAACGCGCCGAGGAGCATTCCGAAGTTTTGCGCGAATTGGCGACCCTGAAACAGAATCTGAAAATCTCCGTTGATCAGCTGGATCGCACGGTTTTGACCAGTCCGATGCGCGGCATTGTCAACGCGCTTTCGGTGACGACGATTGGCGGCGTTGTGCGGCCCGGCGAGGAGATCGCGCAGATTATTCCGCTGGGCGATGAGGTTTATGTCGAGGCGCGCGTGAAGCCCAAGGACATTGCCAATGTGCAGCCGGGACAGGAAGCCACAGTCAAGTTAAGCTCTTATGATTACACGGTTTATGGCTCGTTTAAGGGTGTGGTGGAGCTGGTCTCGGCGGATACGTTCAAGGACGAGCGCGTGCGCGATGGCGATCCGCATTACCGCGTGACCGTGCGGGTCAATCTCGAGCAGATGACCGACCGGCAGCGCGAGGTGGAAATCCGTCCCGGTATGATTGCCGAGGTTGAATTGCACACGGGCGGCAAGACCATTCTGCAATACCTGATGAAGCCGCTTTACAAGTCGACCGAGGCGTTTCGCGAGCGTTAACGCGGGGCAGCGGCGCGGCGCAAGCGATCATTGATCGCCCGCCCCAGCCCGTGTTCCGGGATTTTCGCAACCGCAATTGGCGCGTCGCTTTGATCCAGCTTGTGCAGGTATCCGAAAAGATTGGCGGCGGCTTCCAGCAGGTCGCCCGCCGGGCTGAGGTTCAGGTCGCATTCCATCGCACCGAAGCCCAACAGCCGCTCTCCTTCCCGCGCTTGCGTTGCCCCGAGGCGCATTCTGGCGCGTGGGGCGTAATGCGAGGCGAGTTGCCCCGGTGCGGTGATTTCGCCCGGTGTTTGGGACGCGCCCAGCGGTTCGCCAAGTGCCGCTTCCAGCGCTTCGACCGGCAACCCGCCGGGGCGCAGCAATTCCGGTCTGTTCGCAAAGCCGACGATACTGCTTTCCAGCCCAACCCCGCAGGCGCCCCCGTCCAGCACCGCATCAATTCGTCCCGAAAGACCGTCTAAAACGTGTTGCGCGCGGGTCGGGGAAATGCGGCCCGACGGGTTGGCGGAAGGGGCGGCGATGGGGCGCGCGGCGCTGCGCAGCAGCTTTTGCGCCAGCGGATGATCGGGCACGCGGATGGCGATTGTCGGCAGCCCCGCCGAGACCAGCGGCGACAGCAGCGCGCCTTCGCGGCGCGGCAGGACCAGCGTCAGCGGGCCGGGCCAGAACGCCTCCGCCAGCCGCCGTGCCGCCTCCGGCAGTTCTGCCACCGCCTCAACCATCGCCAGTTCCGGCATATGCACGATCAGCGGGTTGAAATCCGGTCGCCCCTTGGCCGCGTAAATCCGCGCCACCGCCCGGTCGTCGGTCGCATCCGCCCCCAGCCCGTAAACCGTTTCAGTCGGAAAGCTTACCAACCCGCCCGCGCGCAATATCTCCGCCGCGCGCGCGATGCCCTCCGCATCCGGCTGCAAGCGTTTCGTGTCCATTTCCCCGGCCATGACGTCGCGTTTTCCTTGTCTGACGCCAAAGCGCCGCTAATTTCATGGCAACTGGTTACGCTGCATTCTGGCAGTTGCCAAGCATCTGAAAGGACAAGCCATGCCTTACCGTTCCCCGGTATCCGATTTCCGTTTCATCCTCGATCATATCGTGGGCTATGACGATTTGCCCCAAACCGAGCGCTTTGCGGACGCGACGATGGACGTGGCGCAGGCCATTCTGACCGAGGCGGGCAAACTGTCGGACGAGGTGATGGCGCCGCTCAACAAGGGTTGTGACCTTGAGGGGGCGCGGCTGGAAAACGGTGTTGTGCGCACAAGCCCCGGCTTCAAGGAAGGCTATAAGGCGATTGCCGAAGGTGGCTGGGTCGGCATGTCCGGCGACCCGGAATTTGGCGGTATGGGCCTGCCGCTGACGCTGGCGACGGCGGTCAACGACATGATGGGCGGGGCGTGTCTCGCGCTGCAACTCAGCCCGCTTCTGTCGCAGGGTCAGATTGAGGCGCTGGAGCATCATGCTTCTGACGAGATGAAGGCGCTGTATCTGCCCAAGCTGATGAGCGGCGAATGGAGCGGCACCATGAACCTGACCGAGCCGCATGCGGGTTCCGATGTTGGTGCGCTGTCCTCCAAGGCGGTGCCGAATGGCGACGGCACCTATGCCGTGACCGGGCAGAAGATTTTCATTTCCTGGGGCGATCATGATGTGGCGGAGAATGTGTGTCACCTTGTTCTTGCCCGCCTGCCCGATGGCGCGCCGGGCACCAAGGGGATCAGCCTCTTCATGGTGCCGAAATATATTCCCGATGCCGAGGGTAAGCCGGGCGCGGCCAACAGCCTGCATGTTGTCGGGTTGGAGCATAAGCTGGGCCTGCACGGCTCGCCGACCTGCACCATGGCGTTCGAGGGCGCGACGGGCTATCTCGTTGGCCGCGAACATGGCGGCATGGCGGCGATGTTTACCATGATGAACAACGCGCGTCTGATGGTTGGGGTGCAGGGCATCGGCATCGCGGAAGGCGCGTATCAACACGCGCTGGCCTATGCGCAGGAGCGTAAACAGGGGCGCACGCCGCTGGAAAACGGCACGGGGATGATCATTGATTTCGCCGATGTGCGTCGCATGTTGACGCAGATGAAGGCAGAGATTTTTGCCGCCCGCGCCATCGCCATGAGCTGCGCCAAGGCCAGCGACATGGACCGCGCGCTTGGTGGCAATGCGGAGATGAACGCCCGCGCGGCCCTGCTGACCCCAATCGCCAAGAGCTACGGTTCCGATACCGGGATTCTGGTCTCGCATCTCGGTGTGCAGGTGCATGGCGGCATGGGCTTCATCGAGGAAACCGGCGCGGCGCAGTATTCGCGCGATGTGCGGGTGACGTCGATTTACGAAGGCACCAACGGCATTCAGGCGATGGACCTTGTGGCGCGCAAGATGATGGATGGCGGCGAAGCAGCGTTCCGTTTGCTCGAAGAGGTTGAGGCCAACGCAGAAGCAGCGCGCGCGGAGTTGCCGGAACTGGCGGAAGCGGTGTGGAGTGCGGCAGAAACCATGCGCGAAGCCGTGGAGTGGCTGGTCGGGCAGGACATGCAGGACCGTTTCGCCGGCGCCGTGCCGTTCCAATCGGCCTTCGCCCGCGTCCTCGGCGCGCATTTCCACCTGAAAGCTGCCATGACCGGCGAAGCATCGCGCCGCGCGCTGGCGGCCTTCTTCATCGAACGCCTGCTGCCGGAATATACCGGCATGCTGGCGCAGGCGCGCGCGGGTGCGGCGGGGCTGTATGCCCTCTCCGTTGACGACCTCGCTTCCTGAGGTGACGTTGCGATTTCCCTTCGACGTGCCGCCGGAACGCGGCGCGGCGATAGAGGTGGCGGAAGGCGTGTTCTGGATGCGCGTTCCGCTGCCGATGGCGCTTGATCACGTCAATGTCTATGCCATCGCCGACGCGGATGGCTGGACGCTAGTCGATACCGGGATGGACACCAAAAAGACCCGCGCGATCTGGCAGGAGTTGCTGGACGGGCCGCTTGCCGGGCGTCCGGTCGCGCGGGTGCTGATCACGCATTATCACCCGGACCATATCGGCCTCGCGGGCTGGTTTCAGACCGAACATGGCGCCGAACTGATCACGACCCGCACTTCCTGGCTTCTGGCGCGTATGTTGATCCTGGATGAACAGCCGCGCCCGGTGCCCGAAACGCTTGCTTTCTGGCGACGTGCCGGGATGGATGCGCGCATTTTGGAGCAGCGGGCGCAGGAGCGGCCGTTCAATTTCGCCGATTGCGTCACGCCCCTGCCGCTCGGCTATCGGCGCATCCGCGAGGGCGAGGTGATCCGCCTCGGCGGGCGCGATTGGGATGTGCGCATGGGCGATGGCCACGCGCCGGAACACGCAACGCTCTGGTCGCGCGATGGCGAGTTGGTGATTGGCGGCGATCAACTGCTGGCCACGATCAGCCCCAATCTCGGAGTTTACGCCACCGAGCCGGACGCGGATACGGTCGGCGAATGGCTGGAAAGCTGTGCGCGCCTCGCGACGTTTGCGCGCGATGATCAACTGGTCTTGCCCGGCCATAAACTGCCCTTCACCGGCCTGCCGACGCGCTTACGCCAGCTTGAGGACAATCATCACACGGCGCTGGATCGGCTGGTCGAATTTCTCGCAGAGCCGAAAACCGCCGCCGAGACTTTTTCCGTGCTGTATAAACGTCAGATCGGCGCGGCGGAATACGGGCTGGCGCTGGTCGAAGCGGTGGGGCACCTCAATCATTTGTTCCAAACCGGCCGCATCCGCCGTACGCTGTCGCCGGACGGGGCGTGGCTTTGGCAGAAAGGGGCACCATGAGCGAGATGAAAAACCCACCGGCCTGCGTGGCAAAATGCGACGAAGACGCACCACTGACCGCAGAACAGGTGCCGCTGCCGCAAGCGGTGGCCAAAAAGCCGTATCAGGATAAAAGCCCCGCGCAATGGGCCTATGAGCGCCTGATCCTGTATTTGAAGAATTTCGAGGAACAGCTCGATAATGAACACGAGGTCGCCATGGGCTTTACTGGCGGCGATGCGGGCGTGTTGCGTATCGAGGGGATCGGTTATTTCGACCCGGACATCGTGACCTTTTACGGTGCTGACGCGGACGGGACCAAGACTCAACTGGTGCAGCATGTTTCCCAGCTTAACGTCATGCTGCGCGCAACGGCGAAGGAAAAACCGGAAACCCCGCCCAAGCGGATCGGTTTCCGGCTCGCGGCCAATCTTGAGGAAAGTGAAGCGTGAATTGACCCGCGCGCGGCGGATGGGCTAGAGGTTTCGGGGATTAGGGTTGATTAGGGATAGTCAAGACATGCGACGGATATTGATTGCGCTGATTATGGTGACGGGGCTGGCCTCTTGTGCGGGCGAGCCGGTTTGGGCGCCGGATGAGGAAGTGAGTCGGGCGAGTTTTGCGACGGGGGGGCAGCCGATGCTGTCGCTCTACACGGTGATCAATGTTAATTCCGGCAATGGCGGGCATACGGCTCTGCTGATTTCTGCCCCCTCGCAGCGGGTGCTGTTCGATCCCGCTGGTAGTTTCAACCATCCGCGCCTGCCGGAACGTAATGATGTGGTTTTCGGTATGAGTGACCGTGCGGTTGCGTTTTTCGCTGATTTCCACTCGCGCACGTCGTGGCGGGTCGTGAAGCAGGACCTGCCGGTTTCTCCTGCTGTGGCGGAAATGGCGCTGCGGTTGGCGAAGGAAAACGGGGCGGTTCCGAAAGCGTTTTGTGCGAATGCAACCAGCCGTCTGCTCGCGCAGTTGCCCGGGTTTGAAAACATATCGACGACCATGTTCCCGGTTCATCTGATGGATAACTTTGCGGAATATCCGGTAACGAGGGTGAGCGAGTATCACGACGATGACCCGGATAATAACGGGACCCTCCGGGCGCCGGCGCTTTAAAGGCCAAACATGAGCGCGGCGGCCAGCGTGGCCGCCCCGCCGATAATGGCGAACAGCGTGTTGCGTGAGAGGATACCGATCAGTAGCGTGGCGAAAGCGGCGGTCAGGCGCGCGGCTTCCGGTGCGCCCCCGTTGGCTTCGGGCCAGAACACCAGCGGCGCGACCAGTCCGGGGATCACCGCAACCGGCGTATAACGCAACAGGCGCAGCACCCATTCCGGCATCGGGCGGTCGCCGATAATGCCCAGAAACGAGAAGCGGATCAGTAAGGTAGCCAGTGCCAGCCCGCCGATGATGAACCAGATTTCAGCGGTCGAATAGCTCATGTTGCGCGCCGCTCCAGCCAGATTTCAACCAGCGCCCCGGCCCCCATCGCCGCCATGCCTGCGATGAGCAAGCCGGTGCCATAGGGCAGGCCGGACGCCGCGAGCGCCACGCCAACGGACGTTGCCGCCGCCACCACATGCGGCAGGGTCTTGAGCATTGGCGCAATCATGGCAAGGAAGGTGATCGGGATCGCGAAGTCCAGTGCATATTCCGGCGGAATGGCCCCGCCAACCACCGCCCCGACCAGCGACGCGCTATACCACGCCGGCGCAATCGGCACCATGATCCCGAAGTAATAGGCCAGCTTTGCCGAGAGGGTCAGCTCTGGTTCCAATTCGTATTTGGCGATGCTGACAACATAGGCCTGATCAACCATGAGATACGCCACCAGCGCCCGTTTCCAAAGCGGCGCTGCCCCGAGATGCGGCACGAGCGAGGCAGAATACATCGCCATGCGCAGATTGACTGCGGCGGCGGTCAGGATGATGATCAGGGTCGGCGTATCGGCGGCCATCTGGCTCACCGCGGTAAACTGCGCTGCGCCTGCGATGACCAGCACGGAAAAGCCCAGCACCTCCGCAACCTTCAGCCCGGCTTCCGTCGCCACGACCCCGAACAGCAGCGCAAAGGGCACGATGACCAGCACATAGGGCAAGCCGTCGCGAACGCCTTGGAACAGCGCGCGCCGGGTGGCGTATTTTTCTTGGGCTGAGGTCATATGGCTTTCCACTTGCCGAGGCACCGCATAAGGTTCGTTTGATGTCATTAGGGGCAAAACGCAGGAGTTGCAATTGTCGAACCAAACGGCGCTGGTAGCGGTGGTGATTGCGGGGGGACAATCCCGGCGCATGGGGCGGGATAAAGCGGGGGTGGCGCTTGGCGCGCAACCGATGCTGGCGCATGTAGTGGAACGCTTGTCGCCGCAGGTCGCGCGCGTGGCGGTCAATGCGCCGGTGGCGGTGGAGAATGTCGAGACCATCCGTTCGGAACATGCGCTCGGGCCGCTTTCCGGCGTGCTGGCGGCGATGCGCTGGGCCGAGGCGCTGGGGGAGGCGCGGGTGTTGACTACGCCGGTGGACGTGCCGTTCTTTCCTGCCGATATGGCGGCGCGGCTGGCGGCATGCGATGCGCCGGTGGTGATGGCGGAAAGCGCGAGCGGACTGCATCCGGTCAGCGCGGTCTGGCAAGTGTCGCAAGCGGAGGCGCTGGCGCAGTTTCTTGCGGCAGGCGAGCGCAAATTGCGGGTGTTTGCGGCGCAGATCGGCGGTGAGCGGGTGCGGTTTGACGGCGACCCGGATCCGTTTTTCAACGTTAATACACCGGAAGAATTGGCCTCTGCGCAGAAGCGACTTAAGAAAACACCCCCGTCACCCGGCCCAGCAGCATAAATGCGCGGGCGGTGCGGGTGCGGCCGAAACGGTCCAATTCGTCGTCGGTCGCATTCGGTTCGATCTCTTCCAGCACGGTGTCGAAGCGACGCAGGAAATGATGCGCGGCGTCGCGGAAGATGGTGTCCTGTTTCATCCGTCCGGCAGTCAGCGCCAGCGAGGACCGATCACGCACCCCGCCGAGCGCCCCAACCTGCGCGCCGCGCGCGCCTTGGGCAAACTGACGCCAGATTGCCGGGCGGGCGGGATCATACCGCAGGTCGTCCATGTAAATGCCGTCCTGACTCAGAAGGGTCAACACATCCTGCGAGGCTTGAATCAGCGAGGCGACGCGACGATCCGACAGCGCCCGGCGCAGCGCCTCGAACCCCTCCGCGTCTTCGGCATTCTCCGGGAAATTGATCGCGCGGATCAGATCGTTCATGTTGAGCGGTTCGGCCAGCGCCTCCGCCGGAGTGCCAAGGGCAAGGCTGGCCTGCCCCTCCTCGTCGGTCTCGACCAGCTTCGGCGTGGCGGGCAAGGCGGCAGGTTCCGGGCGCGTGGGGCGGCTCGATACAAAGGTGGCCAGAGCGGTGCCGGTTTGACGCTGCGCTTCGGCGATTTCGTTTAACTTGCGTTCCACCCCCGAGGATTGCCCCGTCGCGGCGAGCGCCTGTTGCGCCTGACGGTAAGACTGGCGCATGGCGTCGAGCGACAACTGCAACTGCCGGCTTTCTTCGCGCATGATGCGGGCGGAACGCGCAGCCGACGCGGCGAGCCAGATCACCGCCACCGGCAGCACCACCGCGATCAGCACCATGATAAACCGAAAACCGTTGTCGGCACTAAATCCCGCGCCGCCCATCACGACGAAAAAGACCAGACAGGCAATAAGCCAAAAGCCGATCAGCCCCGCCGCCACCCATTCAGAAGCCGACAGATTGCGCCCGAAGGCGGGCCGCTTGGCGTCTTCCGCTTCTTCAGGCTTTGGGGCTTCCGTCATCGGCTCCTCCCGGTTCAGACGTAATTGACAGCCAAGATCTCGTAACTTCTGTCACCACCCGGCGTGCGCACTTCTACGCTATCGCCCTCTTCCTTGCCAATCAATGCCCGCGCAAGGGGGGACTTGATGTTGAGCTTGCCCGCCTCCAGATCAGCTTCCGGTTCGCCGACGATCTGATAGGTCTTTTCTTCGTCCGTATCCTCGTCCACCAGTTGAACCGTGGCGCCGAATTTGATGCTGCCGGAGAGGGTCGCGGGGTCGATCACATCGGCGAGGCTGATGATGCCCTCCAATTCCTTGATCCGCCCCTCGATGAAGCTCTGTTTCTCGCGCGCGGAATGATATTCGGCGTTCTCCGACAGATCGCCATGCTCGCGCGCCTCCGCAATCGCCGCGATAATCGCCGGGCGTTCCACCATCTTCAGGTGCTTGAGTTCATCATTCAGCGCCTCATTGCCTAGGCGGGTCAAAAGGATCTTGTCCATCGTTGTGTTACCTGTCTTCGGGGGCGGCGCCGCGCGTCCGCTCAACAAACCAATGAGGGCGCACCGCAGCGCGCCCGTTTTCGCCAGACAAAAGCAAAACCGCGCGCAATGCAATGGGTTTATGGCCTTCGCTGCCGTGTGCGCGAAACAAAGTAATGTATCTTTGCATAAATAAGTAACGCTGTGTCGCCGTTGCACTTTTGTCCCGTAAGCGCTATCTCAAAGGTGGGACAAATGGAGAGTTCAATGTCTGAGATTGAACGCGAAGCAATGGACGTTGATGTGGTCATTGTCGGGGCAGGGCCCGCGGGACTATCAGCAGCGATCAAGCTAAAGCAACTGAATGACGATCTGATGATCGTGGTGCTCGAAAAGGGCTCCGAAGTAGGCGCACATATCCTGTCAGGGGCGGTTCTGGACCCGATAGGTCTGGACCGGCTGATCCCGGATTGGAAGGAAAAGGGCGCGCCGGTCACGACGCAGGTCAACAAGGATAATTTCCTTCTGTTGGGACCGGGCGGGCACCTGCGCATCCCGCTGTGGCCCATGCCGCCGCTGATGGACAATCACGGCAAATACATCGTGTCGATGGGCAATGTGACCCGCTGGCTGGCGGAACAGGCCGAGGGTATGGGGATCGAGATTTACCCCGGCATGGCTTGTTCGGAGTTACTGTATAACGACGAAGGCGCGGTGCGCGGTGTGGTTGCAGGCGAGTTCGGCAAGAACCCGGACGGCACCCCCGGACCGGCCTATGAGCCGGGCATGGAGTTGAATGGCAAATATGTGCTGATCGCCGAGGGTTCGCGCGGGTCACTGGCCAAGGTCGCCATTGACCATTTCAAGCTCGACAAGGACCGCGACGAGCCGAAATACGGCATCGGCATGAAAGAGATCTGGGAAGTGGACCCGGAAAAACACCGCGAAGGCACGGTAACCCATACGATGGGCTGGCCACTTGGCCGCAACGCACCGGGCGGTGGCTTCCTCTATCATGCTGAAAACAATCAGGTTTTTCTCGGGCTTGTGGTTCACCTGAATTACAAGAACCCGCATGTTTTCCCCTATATGGAATTCCAGCGCCTCAAGCATCACCCCGAAATTGCTGAGCTGCTGGAAGGCGGCAAGCGGGTGGCTTACGGGGCGCGGGCGATCTCGGCGGGTGGCTGGCAGTCGATGCCGAAATCGGTCTTCCCCGGCGGGGCTCTGCTGGGCGACAGTGTTGGGCTGGTGAACTATGCCCGCATCAAGGGCAACCACAACGCCATGCTTTCGGGCATCGCAGCGGCAGAAGCGGTTGCGGCGGCGTTGGAGGCCGGGCGCGAAGGCGATGTGCTGGAGGCTTATGAAGAAGACCTGCGCACCGGCGCTATCGCCCGCGATCTTCTGCCCGTGCGCAACGTCAAACCGCTGACCACCAAGTTTGGCCTGCTCTTCGGCATGATGCTTTCTGGCTTCGATATGTGGGTGCAGACCTTCACCAAGAAGTGGTCGCTGTTCGGCACGATGAAGCACGGCAAGAGCGATGCGGCGGCGACCGGCAAGGCGTCGGATTACAAGCAAATCGACTATCCGAAGCCGGATGGAAAGCTGAGTTTCGACCGGCTGACCAATGTCAGCTTCGCCGCCACCAACCATGAGGAAAGCCAGCCCTGTCATCTGCAACTGGCCGACCCGGATATTCCGATCAAATATAACCTGCCCAATTTCGACGAACCGGCGCAGCGTTATTGCCCGGCCGGGGTTTATGAGGTGGTGCGTGAAGAGGGGCACGATCCGCGGTTTGTGGTTAACTTCCAGAACTGCGTGCATTGCAAAACCTGCGACATCAAGGATCCGGCGCAGAACATCACCTGGCAGGTGCCGCAAGGCGGTGATGGGCCGAATTACCCGAATATGTGACGTGGTTTCGGGCTAAATTTTACCAAAGCGGGCGCGGGAGATTGAACCCGCGCCCGCGCGCGTTTAGGGTCTGAGGAAAATCGCCCTGCGGGGAGATAGATGTTAAACCGGAGGCGCCCCGTGCAATTTCCCCGTTTTCTGCGGCCTATTCTGAAGCCCCTTGGGCTTGCCGTTCTACTGGCGACCACCGCCCCCGCGCATAGTGAACCGTTCGGCGATTATCTCGCGGCGCGTTCGGCCGATATGAGCGGCGATTTTGAAGCGGTGGTGACATGGGGCACGGAGGTTCTGGCCTCCGATCCGTCCAACTTCGCCACGATGGAACATTTGATTCTCGCGCAAATTGGGTTGGGGAAGATGGAGGAGGCGAAGCCTTACGCCAACCGCCTGATCTCGGTGCAGCCCGACAGTCAGGTTGCCGGGTTCGTGCTTATTGCCGACGCCACCAAGCGTCAGGACTGGCCCGAGCTTTCCCGCCTGATCGCCAGCGATATTTCCATCGGTCTGCTGATCGACGGCATGATCACCGCTTGGGCGGCGATTGGCGAGGGGCGGATGAATCGCGGGCTGGAAGTGTTTGACGAATTGGCCGCGACGCCCGGTCTGGAGCAGATCGCGTTGTTGCAAAAGGCGTTGGCGCTGGCTTGGGTTGGGGATTTTGAAGGATCGGCGAAGATTTTCGCGGGCGAAGACAAGGCGACCCTGAGCCTGCAACGCAGTGGCATCCTCGCCTATGCTACCATCCTCAGCCAGTTGGAGCGCAACCCCGATGCGGTTGAGCTGATCGACATGGCGTTCCAGCAACCCTTTGACCCGGAACTGGCCCAGATCCGCGCCGAACTGGCGGCGGGCAAACCGCTGCCCTTCACCGCTTTGGAGGGGCCGCAGGACGGGCTGGCCAGCATCTTTTTCGAGGTCGGAAATTCGATCCGCGAAGAGGCTGATCCGCTGCTGGTTCTGGTTTATGCACGGCTGGCGGAATATTTTGAGCCAGAGAATTTCCTCGCCACCCTGCTTGTGGCGCAGGAGTTTGAGGAGATGGGGAATTTCCGTTTGGCGGCAGAGGCTTACGGGTCTCTGGATGCGGAAAGCCCGGCCTATGCGCAGGCCCAGCTTGGCCGGGCCGGCGCGCTGCACCAACTGGGCGATGTCGCGGGGGCGATTGCCGCGCTTGAGGCGCTGGCCGATGCGCACCCGGACCTGCCCGTGGCCCATTCCAGCCTGGGGGACATTTACCGCTTTGAGAAGCGATACGCCGAAGCGCTGCCGATATACTCCCGCGCCATCGCGCTTTATGACGAACCGGCGCAATCGCAATGGGCGACCTATTTTGCCCGCGGCATTTGTCATGAGCGCGAAGGCGATTGGCCCGCCGCAGAGGCCGATTTCCGCCGCGCGTTGGAGCTTTCCGCCGACCAGCCTTCCGTGCTGAACTACCTCGGCTATTCCTATGTTGAGCGGCGCGAAAACTTCGATGAGGCGCTGGCGATGATCGAAACCGCCGTGGAAGCGCGCCCGTTTGATGGTTATATCCGCGACAGCCTCGGCTGGGTTTATTTCCGCCTTGGCCGTTTTGACGACGCGGTGCGGGAGATGGAGCGCGCGGTTGAGCTGTTGCCGGTCGATCCAGTGCTGAACGACCATCTGGGCGATACCTATTGGGCCGTGGGCCGGGTGCGTGAGGCGGAGTTTCAGTGGAACCGGGCGCTGTCTTTCGTCACGGACGACACCAACCTTGAGGAACTGAAACCCGACCGGATCCGGCGTAAGCTGGACGTTGGGCTGGATCAGGTGCTGGCGGAAGAAGGGGCCGAACCGCTGGTTCGGTGAGGTTATAGCGTTATGCGAAAAACCTGTATCCCTTAACGCTGCCTGAAATCAAAGATTTCAACGCGTTAAGTGATGCTCTTTACATCAACTATTTCGTCAAACGCCTTAGTTTAGCCGCCGCACGACGTAATCGGCAATCTCGCTCAATAACTCGCGAATCGGGTGTTCCGGCAGGGCGGTGAGCGCCGTTTTAGCCTTGTCCGCCCAGCTATTGGCGATGTCGCGTGTTGCTTCCAGCGTTCCGTGCTTGTTCATCAGCGCCAGCGCCTGTTCGAGATCGCCCTCTTCCTGACGCCCTTTTTCAATCGTGCGCACCCAGAATGCCCGCTCCGCATCGTCTGCCTCGGCGATGGCCAGAATAATCGGCAGGGTAAGCTTGCGCTCGCGGAAATCATCGCCCCGGTTTTTGCCGATCCCGTCATCGCCCCAGAAATCAAGCAAATCGTCGGCGATCTGAAAGGCAATGCCTAACGCGTCACCATAGGCAAATAGCGCCTCTTGCTGCGCTTTCGGGGCATTGGCCACCACGGCGCCAACCTCGCAGGCAGCGGAAAACAGCGCTGCCGTTTTGCCGCGCACGACCTGAAGGTAGGTGTCCTGATTGGTGCGAAGGTCCTGCGAGGCGGTCAGTTGCAACACTTCCCCCTCGGCGATGGTGGCGGAAGCGTTGGCGAGGATGTTCAGCACGTCTATCGAGCCGGTTTCGGTCATCAACTGAAACGAGCGGGCGAACAGGTAATCGCCGACCAGAACGGAAGATTTGTTGTCCCAAAGCAGGTTCGCCGTTGGCCGTCCGCGCCGCTGGGCGCTCTCGTCGACCACATCGTCGTGCAACAGCGTTGCCGTGTGAATGAACTCAACCGTTGCGGCGAGAAGCTGGTGATGCGTGCCGCTGTAGCCGAGCATATTTGCCGCAGCCAAAGTCAGCATCGGACGCAGGCGTTTGCCCCCTGCTTCGACCAGATGCGCGGTCACTTCCGGGATGCGCGGGGCATGTTTCGACGCCATACGCGTGCGAATCAACTCCGAAACCGCGTTCAGATCGTCCGAAAGCACCTCCGCCAGCCGGGTATGCGGGGCATGAATGTTCTCGTCGCGCATGGTCACCGCTTTGTGTTCCCGTTATTCTTTTGTCGTCGAATCCTCGACACGCCACTTACCAAAGCGAGCCCCCATTGTGAAAGAACTTTTGCGAAGCAACGACCCAACGGAAATCGCGTTCGCGCAGGCGCTATTGGATGGCGAAGGTATAGCGGTCTTTGCGATGGACGTCCATATGAGCGCGCTTGAGGGGTCCATCGGCATTTTGCCGCGCCGGTTGATGGTGGCGACGGAAGCTTTCGAGCGCGCTCGGGCGGTTTTGCGCGACAATGGGCTGGAGGTGCGGGAAACGTGAGCGAGGGGGCGTTGTCGGAAGATCTGTTTCTGGGCGGCAAGCTGGTGATCCGGCAGCCGCGCCAGGGCTATCGCGCCGGGATTGACCCGGTTTTGCTCGCCGCCGCCGTGTCTGCGCGTTCGGGCGAGGCGGTTTTGGAACTGGGATGCGGCGTGGGCACGGCGGCGCTGTGTTTGGGGCGACGCGTACCGGGTCTGGCGCTTTATGGCGTTGAGATGCAGCCGGAATATGCGGCGCTTGCGCGACAAAACGCGGCGCAGAACAGCCTTTCGATGCAGGTTTTCTGCGCCGATCTTCAGCACATGCCGCCGGAAATTTCCGAAAAACAGTTTCATCATGTGTTGATGAATCCGCCTTATTATCAGACGGAAAAGGGCACGCCGTCGGCTAATCGGGCGCGCGAAATTGCCCTGTTCGAGGAGACACCGCTGGCGGCATGGGTCGACGTTGCGGTGCGACGCACGAGGCCGCGCGGCTGGATCACGCTCATTCAGCGGGCCGAACGGGTGCAGGAGGTGTTGCAGGCGTTTGATGGCCGGGTTGGTTCGGTTGTGGTCAAGCCGATCACGGGGCGCGCGGGGCGCGATGCCAGCCTTGCCTTGGTCGCTGCGCGTAAAGGGGGGCGGGGCGCGTTTCGATTGGCCGCGCCGCTGGTGCTGCATGACGGCGGCGCGCATCCGGGGGATCATGAGCATTATACCCCCTTCGCTAACGCAATCTTTCGCGACGGCGCATCTCTTTCAATTTAAGTGCAACGATTTCGTGACAATCGCGCAATTTTGTGCTGCACTAGGGTGCAACCCATAAAACAGGAGAACGCCATGGCCGTTGATGCTCACCTTGAAGAGCTGCGCAAAAAGCACGAAGCCCTCTCGCTGGAAGTGGAAAAGGCTCAGGCCAGTCCGGGCACCAATGACCTCGATATTGTTGCCATGAAGAAAGAGAAACTGCGGCTGAAAGAAGAAATCGAACGGCTGAGCGCCTGACGTGTTTACCGGCGTCGCCCCGCCCGCGCGGCGATGGCGGCGCCGGTTGCAATCAGAAGCGCCGCAATAAGAACCGCCGGGCGCGGCTCGGCCATCCCGGCGAAAATCAGGATCAGGGTCGATAGGAGGGGAGCGGCGTAGGCGGCGGTTCCCAGCATTTGGATGTCGCCCGATTTCATACCAATATCCCATGTGAAAAACGCCAGCCCAACCGGGCCAAGCCCCAACGCGATCACTGCAAGCCAGCCGGTGATGCCTGTTGGCCATAGGGTTTCTTCAAAAAGCATGTGTGCAGCGCCGGAAAGTGCGGCGGTTGCGAGGCAAAAGACCGTGACGGAAATGGTTGGAACCGCGCCAAGGCGGCGGGAGAGGACGGAATAGCCGGACCAGGTCAGCGCGCATAGGGCGGCGAGGATGTAACCCGGCAAGGCGCCGGGGGTGGGGTGCAAGAGGTCTCCACCGATGATGATTCCCGCACCGAAAAAGCAGATCAGCGCGCCGAATATGTGTCCGCTGCGTAGTTTTTCGCCGGGTAACAGGCCGGAAAACAGCACGATCAACAGCGGCCAGAGATAGGCGATCAGCCCCGCCTGCGCCGGTGGGGCCAGGCGTAGGGCGGAGAAATACAGTGCGTGATAGCCAAATAAGCCAAGCGTTCCAAAGGCGTAGATGGTTGCGGGAATGCGGAGCAGTATTCTGATTTGTCCGGTTGCCATCGCCCAGATGATCCCGATGGTCCCGCCGATGGTGAAGCATAATGCGCTGAGCAGAAAGGGCGGCACTGGCGCGCTGGCCACGGTGAACAATGCGAGCAGGGACCAAAGACCGATGGCGGAAAACCCGATCCACGTTGCGCGTGATCTCTGCATGGTGTTCCCATCAAACAGGGAACCGACCCCGCAGGGTCGGTTCAGCAGATGTTGGTTCAGACGAAGAATTGCCCGCCATTGGCGGAAATCGTCGAGCCATTAACAAAGCCCGCATCGTCGGCAGTCAGGAACAGGACGCAGCGGGCGATTTCTTCCGGTTCGCCGAGGCGTCCGGTTGGGATTTGCGAAATGATGGCTTCGCGCACATTTTCCGGCACCGCCATGACCATTTCCGTGGCGATATAGCCCGGACAAATGGCGTTGGCGGTGATGCCGGCGCGCGCGCCTTCCTGAGCCAGCGATTTCACGATGCCGAGGTCGCCCGCTTTCGTTGCGGCGTAATTGACCTGCCCGAACTGTCCCTTCTGGCCGTTGATCGAGGAAATGACCACGATGCGGCCAAATTTGCGCTCGCGCATGCCCGGCCAGATCGGATGCACCGTGTTGAAAACGCCGGTCAGGTTGGTGTCGATGACCTGATGCCATTGTTCTTTCGTCATTTTGTGGAACGGCGCGTCGCGGGTGATGCCCGCATTGGCGACCACGATGTCGATCGGGCCGAGGTCTGCTTCGACCTGTGCGATCCCGGCGGCGGAGGCGTCGTAATCGGCGACGTCCCATTTATAGGTCGCGATGCCGGTTTCTGCGGTGAACTTGGCGGCGGCTTCGTCGTTGCCTGCGTAGGAGGCGGCGACTTTGTGGCCCGCGTCTTTCAACGCTTTCGAGATGGCGGCGCCGATGCCGCGGGTTCCTCCGGTGACGAGTGCGGTTCTGGACATGATTCCTCCCTGAATTGTGGTTGTAACTAAATTACCTAATGCTGCGTCGCAGCGCAACAATAATACTCGGGGAGCGGCGAAAAAGAAAAGGGGCGCCGTAGCGCCCCCCTTGTTGTGATCGGTCTGTTGCGGTTAAAGCGAAATTGTTTTAATTGCGACGTCAAGCATCAAAATTCGCGTTCGAAATCAGCAGGATGCTGATGGAGAGGCAGAGAATTTTGATCCAGATTTAACGATTTCTGCTCTAGGCGCGTTCGAGGCACATGGCAACGCCCATGCCACCGCCGATACAGAGCGTTGCGAGCCCTTTGCTGGCTTCACGGCGCTGCATTTCAAACAGCAACGTGTTGAGAATGCGCGCACCAGATGCGCCGATCGGGTGGCCGATGGCGATGGCGCCGCCGTTGACGTTCACCTTCGCCGGATCCCAGCCCATGTCCTTGTTAACGGCGCAGGCCTGTGCCGCGAAGGCTTCGTTGGCTTCGATCAGGTCCAGATCGGCGACGTTCCAACCGGCTTTGTCGAGCGCCTTGCGCGAGGCGTAGATCGGGCCGACGCCCATAATGGAGGGATCGAGGCCAGCGGTGGCGTAAGAGGCGATGCGCGCCAGCGGCTTCAGCCCGCGTTTGGCAGCTTCTTCTTCTGACATGACCAGAACCCCGGCGGCGCCATCGTTGATGCCGGAGGCGTTGGCGGCGGTGACGGTGCCATCCTTGACGAAAGCGGGACGCAGTTTCTGCATGTTTTCCAGCGTGGCGCCGTGGCGAATGTATTCATCACTGTTGACCACGATGTCGCCCTTGCGGGTCTTGATCGTGACCGGGGTGATTTCATCGGCAAAGCGGCCCGTTTTTTGCGCGGCTTCTGCTTTGTTTTGCGAGGCGACGGCGAATTCGTCCTGCATTTCGCGGGTAATACCCCATTTTTGCGCCACGTTTTCAGCGGTCTGGCCCATATGATAACCGTTGAAGGCGTCCCAGAGACCGTCTTTGATCATGCAGTCGATCAGTTTGGTGTCGCCCATTTTGACGCCAGCGCGCAGATGCGAGACATGGGGCGAGAGGGTCATGTTTTCCTGTCCGCCTGCGGCAACGATGGCGGCGTCGCCGAGGGCAACGTGTTGCGCGGCGAGGGCAACGGCGCGCAGGCCGGAACCGCAGACCTGATTGATGCCCCAGGCGGCGCTTTCAATCGGCAGACCTGCATTGATATGGGCCTGACGGGCGGGGTTTTGCCCTTGTCCGGCGGCCAGAACCTGTCCGAGAATGGTTTCGGATACGTCGGCTTTGTCGATCCCGGCGCGTTCAACCAGCGCTTCCAGAACGGTGCGGCCCAGCTCATGCGCCGGGACGTTGGCGAAGGATCCGTTGAAGCTGCCGACCGGGGTGCGGGCGGCGGATACGATTACGGCATTTGTCATGGTTTTTCTCCTCTGGCCTGTCAGGCAATACGGTTCCCGGCGTTGGGGCGGGCTGGCAAGAGGCTATGCCGCGCCGCAAAAAGCTGTCAAGGCTACATCCCTACCCGCTGAGTTTTTGATACTCGTTGACCCACCAGGGGGTAATGGTTGGGGTGCCGAAGAAATAGCCTTGCAGCAGGTCGAAGCCGGATCCCATGAGAAACTCCGCATCTTCCCAACTTTCCACCCCTTCCGCGATGGTGATCATGTCGAAATGTTGGGCGATGGCGAGCATGGCGCGGGCCAGAACCTGATTGTCCGGGTTATCGGCGATGTGCCGGATATATTCCCCGTCGATTTTCAGGATGTCGAAGTAAAAGTCTTTCAGATATCGAAAGGCGGTATATCCGGCGCCGAAATCGTCCAGCGCGAAGGACACGCCCTGTGCCTGCATTTCTGCCATGAAGACCTGAACCAGTTCCGGCATGACAATCGCGGTGCGTTCGGTGATTTCCAGAATCAGACGCTCCCCGGCGGTCGGGATGCGTTGCAGCCCCTCGCGCAGGGTATTGATCCAGTCCGGGTAGCCAATAGAGCGGGCGGACATGTTGATGGACAGGCGCAGGGACGGTTCCATTTCCAGCGCCTCCAGCCCGAGTTGCAGCGCCAGCGTGTCCAGCTTACGGCCCAGCGGCTGATTCTCCACCACGTCGATGAATTCCTTCGCCGGGATAATGCGCCCGGTATGGTCCATCACCCGCGCCAGCCCCTCGTAAAAAGCGGGGACGCGCGTGTCGGCGGCGCGCACGACCGGCTGAAACGCGAGCATGACCTGTCCCGCATTGATGGCGGCTTTTACAATTTGCATCGTATCCCCGTCCCGGCTGGAAATCGCCTGAGACAGGGGGGAGCTGTTGAACGTCGCAGCATTGGCGGCAGCAAATGGGTCGGACATGGATTCCTCTTCCTTGGTCCTGACAATATCGCGCGACTTTGCTAAGAAGACGTAAATGCGGGCATTTATCTAAAATTGGATCTTTGGGGGGTGCGATGGGTGAACGGTGCGGTTGGTGCGGGGAGGATCCGCTTCATGTGGCCTATCACGATGAGGAATGGGGCGTGCCGGAATATGACGGGCGCGCGCTGTGGGAGAAGCTCATTCTGGACGGGTTTCAGGCCGGGTTGAGTTGGATTACCATATTGAAAAAGCGGGAGAATTTCCGGGAGGCCTTTGCGAATTTCGACCCGGAGGTCATTGCCGGATGGGGCGAAGCGGAGGTTGCCCGGCTGTTGGAAGACCCCGGTATCGTGCGCCATCGCGGCAAGATCGAGGCGACGATTGGCAATGCGCGCGCTTACCTTGCCATGGGCGGTGCGGAGAATTTCTCTCAATTTGTTTGGAGTTTTGTGGGTGGCGAACCACAGGATAACCACTTCGAATCGCTCGCCGATGTGCCCGCCAAGACCGAGACCTCAGAAGCGTTGTCGAAGGCGTTGCGCAAGGCGGGGTTCAAATTCGTTGGCCCGACGATTGTCTATGCGTGGATGCAGGCATGCGGGTTGGTAAATGACCATATTAAGGGCTGTCCGGCGCGTTAGCGCTCGATCAGCGCCTGAATCATGGCGCGCGCTTCCGGGCTGTTCCAATCCGCCTCGCCGATCAGTCGCCCGACCTCGTTGCCTGCGCGGTCGATCAGCACAGTCACCGGCGGATAGCCAACGCCCATTTCCGAAGCCACCACGCGGTCCTTGTCAAACAGGAGCGGCAGGGCGTCGATCTGCTGTTTGGTGAAGAAGCGGTCGATGGCGGCGAGGTTGTTATAGCCAATCGCAATCGGCACCACGGCGAAATCCGCCCCGCCCATTTCCGTTTCCAACGCATTCAGCGCGGGCATTTCCTTGCGGCAGGGTGCGCAGGAGATGGCCCAGAAATTCGCCAGCACCACCTTGCCACGATACTCGGTCAGAGAATGGGCTGCGCCCTGAGCGTCCACGAATTGCGCCGCTGAAGCTGCAACCGGAGCCTCCAGCAGCATCAGCCGCTTCATCTCGCCGGTTTTCAGCGCCTCAAGCGCATTTTCGGCCAAGGCGGCGTTTGCACCGAGCAGAAGGGCCGCGTATAGCAGGGCAGAACGAAACATCAGTAATTCTCCAAAGGCTGTGCCATGACCGATACCAAAAAAGCCAACGCGATGTGGGGAGGGCGTTTTGCCGCAGGGCCGGACGCGATCATGGAGGCGATCAACGCTTCTATCGGCTACGACAAACGCATGGCCCGGCAGGACATCAAGGGCTCGCGTGCCCATGCCGCGATGCTGGCGGCACAGGGTATCATCACTGATACAGATGCAAAGGCCATTCGGGAAGGGCTGCTCACGGTATTGTCAGAAATCGAGGCGGGGGAATTTGCGTTTTCCACCGCGCTTGAGGACATTCACATGAACGTCGAGGCACGGTTGCGCGAGTTGATCGGCGAGCCGGCTGGGCGGTTGCATACGGCGCGTTCGCGCAACGATCAGGTGGCGCTGGATTTCCGTATGTGGGTCCGGGGGCAGACGGATGCGGCGATTGAGGGGCTTGGTGCGTTGATCCCGGCGCTGCTCAATCAGGCGGAGGCGGGGGCCGATTGGGTCATGCCAGGCTTTACGCATTTGCAAACCGCGCAGCCGGTAACCTGGGGGCATCACATGATGGCCTATGTCGAGATGTTCTCCCGCGACCTGTCGCGGTTTGAGGATGCGCGGGCGCGAATGAACGAAAGCCCGCTCGGCGCGGCGGCGCTGGCGGGCACCGGCTTTGACATTGACCGGAACGCTACGGCTGAGGCGCTGGGCTTTGATCGGCCGATGGCCAACTCGCTCGACGCGGTGTCGGACCGCGATTTCGCGCTGGAATTTCTGTCCGCCGCCACCATCACCGCCATGCACCTGTCGCGTCTGTCGGAAGAGTTGGTGGTCTGGTCCTCGGCGCAGTTCCGGTTTGTTGCCCTGTCCGACCGCTTTTCCACCGGCTCCTCCATCATGCCGCAGAAGAAAAACCCCGACGCCGCCGAGCTGATTCGCGCCAAGATTGGCCGTATCATGGGGGCGATGGTGGCGCTGTTTACCGTGATGAAAGGGCTGCCGCTGGCCTATTCCAAGGACATGCAGGAGGACAAGGAACAGGTGTTTGACGCGGCGGATAGCCTGATGCTGGCGCTGGCGGCGATGACCGGCATGGTGGCGGATATGTCGGCCAACCGCGCGGCGCTGGCGCAGGCGGCATCTTCCGGGTTCTCCACCGCGACCGACCTTGCCGACTGGCTGGTGCGTGAGCTGGGCCTGCCCTTCCGCGAGGCGCATCACGTTACCGGCGCGCTGGTCGCGATGGCGGAGGAACGCGGCGTGGACCTGCCGGAACTGACGCTGGCCGATATGCAGAGCGTTCATGCGGACATCACCGAGGCGGTATTTGGCGTGCTGACGGTCGAGGCATCCGTCGCCTCGCGCCGCTCCTATGGCGGCACCGCGCCGGAACAGGTGCGCGCACAGATCAAACGCTGGCGGGCGCGGCTGGCATGAGCGGGCTGCGCTGGACCTATCTCGGGCTGGCCATCATCGGTGCGATCTGGCCCATGAGTCACCTGTTGTCGTGGCTTCTTTCCGATGGGGAGAACCTGCGCACGATGTTCGCCGCCTGGACCGCCAACCCGGCGGTGACGGGCCTGTCGGTTGACCTGTTGGTCAGCGGCGCGGCACTGACCATCTGGATCCTCGCCGAGACCTTGGTGCGTCGCAACTGGTCCGCCCTCTGGGCCATCCCGGCCACCTTCCTGATCGGCGTGTCCTGCGGCTTGCCCCTTTACCTTTTCCTCAGAACAAGGCCCATACCCTGATGGATCATTTTACCTACAAGAACGGCGTCATGCACGGCGAAGGCGTGTCGATTCCGGAGATTGCCCGCACGGTCGGCACTCCGTTTTACCTCTATTCCGCCGCCACCCTGACCCGCCATTACCAGCTTTTCACCGAGGCGCTGGACGGCATGGATCACCTTGTCTGTTTCGCGGTCAAAGCCAATTCCAACCTTGCGGTGCTGAAGCTTCTGGGCGGGCTTGGCGCGGGGATGGATGTGGTGTCCGGCGGTGAATATGCGCGGGCGAAAGCGGCGGGCGTGCCGGGCGAGCGCATCGTGTTTTCCGGCGTCGGCAAGACGCGCGAGGAGATGCGTGCGTCGTTGGAAGGCGGTATCCGGCAGTTTAACGTCGAGAGCGAACCGGAGATGCGGGCGTTGTCCGAAGTTGCCGTTTCGATGGGGGTCATAGCGCCGATTGCCATTCGCGTGAACCCGGATGTGGACGCCAAGACCCATGCCAAAATCGCCACCGGCAAGTCCGAGAACAAGTTCGGCATTCCGATTGCCAAGGCGGTTGAGGCCTATGCGGAAGCTGCGGCGCTGCCGGGGATCGAGGTCGTGGGCATTGACGTGCATATCGGCTCGCAACTCACCGATCTTGAACCGTTCCGCGCCGCTTATCGCCGCGTGGCTGAGCTGACCGAAGCCCTGCGCGCTGAGGGGCACAACATCCGCCGACTCGACCTCGGCGGCGGCTTGGGCATTCCCTATACCCGCTCCAACGAAGCGCCGCCCCTGCCGATCGAATACGGGCAGATGGTGCGGGAAACGGTGGGGCATCTTGGCTGCGAGATCGAGATTGAGCCGGGGCGGCTGATCGCGGGCAATGCGGGGCTTTTGGTCACGCGGGTGATTTATCTCAAACACGGCGAGGGGCGGAAATTCCTCATTGTTGATGCGGCGATGAACGACCTTGTGCGCCCGGCCATGTATGAGGCGCATCACGATATTGAGCCGGTGCTGGAGGCGCCCGCCGGGGCAGAGCAGAGCCTGTTTGACATCGTGGGGCCGGTTTGCGAGAGCGGGGATACCTTTGCCAAGGAACGCAGCCTGCCCCACTTGCGCGCCGATGACCTGATCGCTTTCCGTTCGGCGGGCGCTTATGGCGCGGTCATGGCGTCGGAATACAATTCCCGCCCGCTGATCCCGGAAGTGCTGGTCTCCGGCGACCAGTTTGCCGTCATCCGCCCCCGCCCGAGCTACGCGGAAATGCTGGCGCGCGATGCGGTGCCGGATTGGATTTAGGGCAGTTATTGCCCGCCATCGACCTTCGCCTGCATCTTCGCGGTGAAGTTCTGCATGGTTTCGTCCAGAAGTGTGCGCAGGCCGTTGACCCAGTTGACGTATCCTTCCAGAACCGGCGCCAGCGCGGGAACGGCGTCTGCCAGCATCGGTGCGATCAGGTATAGGATAAAGGCGATCAGGGCGAGGGTGATGACAAGGAAAAACCCGCGCCGAAAGCCGCTGCGTCCCGCTGGCTTCGGGAGAGGCGGGACGATGGGTTCCTCTGGCCGGATTTCTTCCAGCGTCGAGTTGATCACCTCAATGTCCGGCAACAGGTCGCGGCCCTGCGCGGGCGGTTCGGGTTCTGGTTCGTAGCTGTCGAAGGGCTCTACCGGCGTTTCTTCAGCCGGTGTGCTGTTGTCGAAATCGTCGTCTTCCTCGAAACGGCGCATCGCCGCGGTGCGGCTGGCGATGAGTTTCTTGAGGGCCTCATTTTGAGTTTTTTCGGGAGCATCTGCGGGAGCGCTTTCCTGTTCGGCCTCCTCCTCGCGCGCCGCGATCTCGCGTTCGGCTTCCTCCTGCAAAATCGACCGAATGCCCGCGTCGAGTTCGCGTTTCGGCAACTCGCGGGGGGGCAGGTCCGGCTCTGGCTCCTCTTCGGGTTCCGGTTCTGGCTGCGGTTCCGGTTCGGGCTCAGGTTCGGGTTCGGGCTCGGCATCTGGCACCACTTGCGGCGTCGCCTCCGGTTCGGGAGTGACCTCTGCCGCATGCCATTCCGGGTTCGGCTTCGCTTCGTCCTCGGTTTCAGCGCCAACCACCTCGTGCAGCGGCTGCTGGAACCAGGCATGTCCGCACGATGAACACTGCACATCCCGCCCACTATCCGGGATGACATGCGCATCAACTTCATATTGCGCCCCACAATTCGGACAAATCAGCCGCATGGCATTGCACCTTTGTTTTCGGGTCTTTGCATCACGAGGATACCCCAACCCATTGCTTCCCCACAATATGTGCCGGGTTCGCCGGGAAAGCAAACATTGCAAACCTTTGATTGCAACAATTTTCGCAGTGAGGCAAAAGTGTTGTGAACAGGCGGGGGGTTTTTGTGATCCAGTTCAGGGAAGTAAGCTACGGATATGGCGGCGGCGCGCTGTTTCATAACGTGTCGCTGGACCTCGCGCCGGGGTCGTTTCATTTTCTTACCGGGCCGTCGGGCGCGGGCAAGACCACCTTGCTTAAATTGTGCTACGGTGAGTTGGTCGCCAGTCAGGGGCAGGTGACGCTCTTCGGACAGGATGCGCGGGCGATGGGGCGCGATGAGGTGGCGTTGATGCGGCGGCGCATCGGGGTTGTGCATCAGGATTGCCAGTTTCTCGACCATCTGAGCGTGGCGGAGAACATCGCCTTGCCGCTGACGGTTTCCGAGCGGGCGGGGCAGAGCGCGGATCTGGGCGAGTTGTTGCGCTGGGTCGGGCTGGAGCATCAGGCGGAGGCAAAACCGCCGGAGCTTTCGGGCGGCGAACGACAGCGGGCGGCGCTGGCGCGGGCGGTGATCATATCGCCGGAGGTGATTCTGGCGGATGAACCGACGGGCAATGTCGATTGGGAAATGTCGCTGCGCCTGCTGCAATTACTGGTCGAGCTGTCGAAGATGGGCAAGACGATCCTGATCGCCACCCATGACATGAACCTGATCCGGTCGGCCAAGGCGCAGGTGCAGGCCCGCGTGCTGCGCATCGCCAACCATCAGGTGCAACTGGCGGGGGCGGATCTGTGAGCAATCTGGCCCGTTTTCTTGATCTGATCGCCGGTGATGCACAGGCCGACCGGGTTGTGCCGCCGACGGGGTTTACCGCGCGGCTGACGGTATTCGCCGCCGGGGCGATGGCTTTTCTGACGGTCTTTGCGCTGGCGCTGTCGCTGGCCACGGGGCGGGTCGCAGAGCGCTGGGCCGGGGCGTTGACGCAAAACTCCACCGTGCGCGTATCCGCCCCGGACGGGCAACAGGAACAGCAGGTCGCGGCGGTGTTGGAAATCCTGCGCACCACCCCCGGCGTCGCTTCCGTGCGCGTCCTGTCGGATGATGAACAACGCGCTTTGCTGGAACCTTGGTTCGGGCCGGACCTGCCGCTGGATGCCCTGCCGGTGCCACGCCTGATCGAAGTGTCGGAAACCGCCGGGGGCTATGACGCCGCTGGTCTGCGCGCCCGTTTGCAGGGCGAAGCGCCCGGCGCGGTGCTGGACGACCACACCCGCTGGCGCGAACCGCTGGTGCGTGCCGCGTCGCGCCTGCGGCTTCTGGGCCTGGTGTCGATCCTGCTGATCGCGCTGACCACCGGCGTGATCATCACCCTCGCCGCCTCCGCCGCTCTCGCCGCTAATGCGCAGGTCATCCGGGTGCTGCGCCTTGTTGGCGCGCGCGACAATTACATCGCCCGCGCCTTCGTGCGCCGCTATACCCTGCGCGCCGCTGCCGGGGCCGCCGCGGGCACTCTGTTGGGCATGATTGCCGTCATTGCCCTGCCATCCGGCGGGGAAACGGGGAACTTCCTGTCCGAACTGGGCTTTGCTGGCGCCGAATGGCTCTGGGCCGTCCTTATTCCGCCGCTGGCCGGCCTTGTGGCCTTCTTCGCCACCCGCCGCGCGGCATTCACCACACTCAGGGAACGCAGCTGATGAAACACGCCTGGCAATGGCTCAAATCGCTCTACTTCATCATTCAGATGTATCTGTCCATGGCCGTGCTGGCTTTGGTCTTCTTTCCGTTCACGCTGATCGACAAGAAATATGCTTTCAAGGCAATTCACGTTTACACCAACCACGTCCGCTGGCTGGCGCGGGTCATTGTGGGCCTGCGCTCCGAGATCCGGGGCGAGGTGCCGGATGGGGAGGTGATCGTCGCCGCCAAGCACCAGTCGTTTTTCGATATTCTGTTGATCGTTTCGGTGCTGCCCCGTCCGAAATTCATCATGAAGAAACAGATCAAGTGGACGCCGATCGTGGGGTATTTTGCGAAGGCGATCAACTGTGTGCCGGTGGATCGGGGCAAGCGCGGGGCGGCGATCAGGAAAATGGTCAGGGACGTTGCCGACGGGCGCACCGATCCGGGGCAGTTGGTGATTTTCCCGCAGGGCACACGGGTCGCGGCGGGGGCAAAGAAGCCCTACAAGATCGGCACCGGCGTATTGTATGAGCAGACCGGACAGCCGGTCGTGCCCGCTGGGACCAATGTCGGTGTGTTCTGGAAACGCCACGGCATCATGCGCTATCCGGGGCTTGCGGTGGTCGAGTTTCTGCCGCCGATCGAGCCGGGCAAGAAAATCGAACAGATGATGGCGGAGATGGAAGAAGCGGTTGAAACCTCGTCCAACGCTTTGATGGCGGAGGCCGGGTTTGAGCTACCGAAAGATTGAAGATATCGCAGCCCTTGAGGCGCTTTATGGCGCTCCGGGGGAACCGGCGCGCATCAAGGTCACGGACCGGCTGACGCCCGCTTACCGCGCCTGGATTGAGCGCGCCCGCTTTTGCGTGGTTTCCACCGTTGGTCCCGAGGGCACCGATGGCAGTCCGCGCGGCGATTCCGGGCCGGTGGTGCGCATCGAGGACGACCGGACCCTGCTTCTGCCCGACTGGCACGGCAACAACCGGATCGACACGCTGCGCAATGTCGTGCGCGATGGGCGAATTTCGCTGATGTTCATGGTGCCCGGTTCCCATAACGTCATGCGCGTCAACGGGAGCGCTTACATTACCGATGCGCCGGAAGCGCTGACACTTTTCGAGGTGGATGGCAAACATCCCCGCACGGTTATGAGTATCGACATTCGCGAAGTGTATTCGCAATGCGCGCGGGCAGTGATGCGGGCGGGGCTGTGGAACGGGTCCGACGCTGAGGGGCTGCCCAGCGTCGGTGACATGCTGCGCGAGGTGCGGCAGGACTTTGATGGCGCGGCCTATGATCGGAACTGGCACGCGCGCGCCAAGGATACGATGTGGTGAGGCCGGGGCGTTAAGCCGCCAGCCCTTTCGATCCGAGCGCCAGATACTTCTCACGGCGGGCTTTTTTCAGCGTGTTGGGGCGCTTCTTCTTCAACGCCTTCAACTCAACTTCCAGCGCCTTGCCCACGGCGGCGATGGTTTCTTCCTTGCCACGATGCGCACCGCCCAGCGGTTCCGGGATGATGCGATCCGCCACGCCCAGTTCCTTCAGATCCTGCGCCGTCAGCCGCAGCGCTTCTGCCGCTTCGCGCATTTTCTCCGCGTCTTTCCACAGGATCGAGGCGCAGCCTTCCGGGGTGATCACCGAGTAGATCGAATGTTCCAGCATCATCACCGTGTTGCCAGTCGCCAGCGCGACCGCACCGCCGGAGCCGCCTTCACCGATGATGACCGAGATCAGCGGCACCGTGAGCGACAGGCACTTTTGCGTTGAACGCGCGATGGCCTCGGACTGGCCGCGCTCTTCCGCGCCCTTGCCGGGATAGGCGCCCGGCGTGTCGACGAAGCTGATTACCGGCACGCCGAAACGGTCGGCGAGGTCCATCAGGCGGATGGCCTTGCGATACCCTTCCGGGCGGGCCATGCCGAAATTGCGCTCGATGCGCGTCTTGGTGTCAAAGCCCTTTTCCTGTCCGATCACCATCACCGGCATATCGCCCAACCGGCCAAGACCACCCATGACAGAATGGTCGTCGGCAAAGTTACGGTCGCCCGCCAGCGGGGTGTATTCGTTCAGAAGTCCATAGATATAATCGCGGCAATGGGGGCGGTCGGGGTGGCGCGCAACCTGACATTTGCGCCACGCGCTCAGGTCACCATACAGCTCTTTCAACAGCGCCTCCGCCTTGCGATCAAGCGCCTGCGCTTCCTTTTCAATGTCCATTTCCTCATTGGCGCGCGCCATGGCCCGCAATTCTTCCGCCTTGCCTTCAATTTCTGCCAGCGGTTTCTCGAATTCGAGGTAATTGGTCATCTTGTGCCCTCTGTTGCTTTCGCTCGATATAAGGGCCAGACCCCGGTAATTGCAACTCAAAGCATTTGAGCAAGATTTATGGCGCGGGCCGGTGGCAGGGTGTCGGGGCGAAAGGAGAGCGGATCATGGCTGTGCGTTACGAAGATCGGTTGATGCGGGTTTTGCATTATATCTGTGACAATATTTCCGGCGATCTGTCGCTGGACCGGCTGGCGGATGTAGCGGCGATGAGCCGGTTTCACTGGCACCGGGTATATCATGCCATGACCGGCGAAACCTGTGCGCAGACTGTGCGCCGGATGCGGCTGCATGTCGCGGCGGGGCGGCTGTTGCGCGAGAAAACGGCGGTGGATACCATCGCGCGAGAGGTGGGGTATGATAATCCCAAGAGCTTCGCGCATGCGTTCCGCGCTGCTTATGGCCAGACCCCGCAAGCCTTTCGCAAGAACGGGCGCCTCGATGCGCCTTACCTGACTTTGCGAGATGGACGAGAAATGACCTATCCTGTAGAAATCCGTAATGCCGATGCTGTGAAGGTGATCGGTGTTCCCCATACCGGCCCTTATATGGAGATTGGCCGGGCGTTTGAGACCCTTGGCACCCTGCTGGGGGCGCGCGGCCTGATGGCGCAATGCGGGCCGATATTGGGGATTTATTTCGACGACGTGACCGCCGTGCCGGAAGCAGAGCTGCGCAGCATGGCCGGGGCGGTTTGGAAGGGCGGCGCGGTGCCCGAGGGGTTCGAAAGCGCCGATCTTTCCGGCGGGCGCTATGCGGTTTTGACCTTCAAGGGGCCGTATGCGCAGATCGAGCAGGGCTATGACGAACTTATGGGTGTCTGGTTGCCGAAATCCGGCGAAGAGCCGCGCGATGCGCCGTGTTACGAGATTTATCTCAACGACCCGCGCACCACCGCGCCATCGGATTTGCTGACGGAGATCCACCTGCCGCTGGTTGGGTGATGATCCAAATCAACGATTTTTCGCGGCTTTCATGTTAGACTCTCCCTGTCCGGTGGGGTCGGCTTCTCCGGTCTCGCCACAGGGAGGAATTGTCATGAAACGTTTTCTTGCGCTTATTGCCGCCGTGGCGATGATGGCCGCCGCGCCGGTCGCCGTCGCCGGTGATTGCAGCGGGTTTGTGGCCGGGGTGCGGCCGGTCAGCCAGTATAACCACGCCGCCGGGCGCGGGTTTCTGGCGGTGCGCACAGGTCCGGGATCGGGCTATGCGCAGTTGGGCGAGTTGTATCTGGGCGATGAAGTCGCGGTCTGGGACCGGGCCGGGAAATGGTATTACATCCATTGCGCCTCCGGCAGGTGTCTGGACCCCTATTGGGGCGAAGCGGACCCGAGCGGGTGGGTTCATGGCCGGTATCTGCGGATCGACGGGTATTGTCCCTAAGCCGCTTGGTTGGCACCGCCTTTCGGGGCGGTGCCGGTTTTTATCAGATCAGTTGCCCGCGATCAGCTCGGCCTGCGCGACGATGACTTCCGCCTGTTTGATCGAGGCGATGTCGACGAGGCGGCCCTTGTAAACGGTTGCGCCTTCGCCGTTGGCCTTGGCCTGTTCCATCGCGGCGAGGATTTCGCGCGCTTCTGCAACGGCTTCTTCCGACGGGGTGAAAACCTCGTTGGCCAGCGCGATCTGTTTCGGGTGAATGGCCCATTTGCCAACCATGCCCAGAGTGGCGGAGCGCTTGGCCTGCGCGATATAGCCCTCGTCGTCGGAGAAGTCGCCGAAGGGGCCGTCGACCGGCAGGATGCCATGCGTGCGGCAGGCGGCGACGATGGCGGCCTGCACCCAATGCCACGGATCGGACCAGTGCTTCTCGCCCTCGCGCAGCATGTAATAATTCTCCTGCGTGCCGCCGATGCCGGTGGTCTGCATTCCCATCGAAGCGGCATAATCCGCCGCGCCGAGGCTCATCGCTTTCAGGCGCGGCGAAGAAGCGGCGATTTCTTCCACATGGGAAAGACCGGCGGCGCTTTCGATGATCACCTCGAAGTCGATGGGCTTTTTGCGCCCCTTGGCGGCCTCAATCGCCGTGACCAGCGCGTCGACCGCATAGACATCTGCCGCGCAGCCAACTTTCGGGATCATGATCTGATCGAGGCGCTCGCCCGCCTGTTCCAGCAGGTCCACCACGTCGCGATACCAATAGGGCGTGTCCAGCGAGTTGATGCGCACGGACATGGTTTTTTTGCCCCAGTCAATCGTGTTCAGCGCTTCAATCACATTGGCGCGGGCGGCGTCCTTGTCGGAAGGTGCCACGCTGTCCTCAAGGTCGAGGTTGATCACATCGGCAGCGGAAGCGGCCATTTTGGGGAACAGCTTGGTGTTGGAGCCGGGGCCGAAAAGCTGACAGCGATTCGGGCGGGATGGGGCGGCGGGTTGGATTCGGAACGACATATGGCCTCCGTTAGGTAAGTTTGTTTCGTGTTCGCTTGTCATTGGGGTAGATTATTGCCCGCCCGCCCGCAAGCGGATTTTGCAGCTGCAGCATGGCGGGGCGGGATGTGCTTGACGGAAGGCGGCGCGCGGGCGAAGACTGGGGCACGCCATGAAAAAGGAGAGCCCCATGAGCCGGATCGTGTATGTGAACGGAGAATATCTGCCGGAGGCGGAGGCGACGGTGTCGATTTTCGACCGGGGTTTTCTGATGGCGGACGGGGTGTATGAAGTGACCAGCGTTCTGGACGGCAAGCTGGTGGATTTCGAGGGCCACGCCGCGCGGCTGACGCGTTCGCTCAACGAATTGGACATGCCAGAGCCGGTGGGCCGCGACGAATTGCTGGCCATTCACCGTGAACTGGTGGCGAAGAACGGCATTGAGGATGGGCTGGTGTACCTTCAGGTTACGCGCGGCAATCCCGGCGACCGGGATTTTGTCTTTCCTGATCCGGCAAAGGTGCGGCCGACGCTGGTGCTGTTCACCCAGTCCAAACCCGGCATCGACGCGCCCGCTCCGGCAATCGACGTAATCTCTATCGACGATCTGCGCTGGCATCGCCGCGACATCAAAACCGTGCAGCTGCTTTACCCCTCGATGGGCAAGATGATGGCGAAAAAAGCGGGGGCGGGGGATGCGTGGTTTGTCGAAAACGGCAAGGTGACGGAGGGCACATCGAACAACGCCTATATCGTCAAGGACGGGGTGATCATCACCCGCGAATTGTCCAACGACATTCTGCACGGCATCACCCGCGCTGCCGTTCTGCGCTTTGCGGACGAGGCGCAGATGAAGATCGAAGAGCGCAGCTTCACCATCGCGGAAGCGCAGGCGGCGGATGAGGCGTTCATCACCTCGGCGACGGCCTTCGTGACCGCCGTCAAGAGCATTGATGGCGTGACCATTGGCGCGGGCGATACGGGGCCGGTGGCGGCGCGGCTGCGGGAAATATACCTTGCAGAGAGCCGCAAACGGGCGGTGTAAGCCGTTCCCAAAGCGGTATGGGTGACGCAAACAGGTGGTCTTTCCCCTTGCCGCATGGCGTGGTGCCGCGTATCACATGGGGTGACGTAAGCGTTTTAGGGGGCAAAATATGAGAAAAGCATTAGGGGCGCTGGTCCTTGTCGGCGGCGTGGCCGGTTTGGGCCTTTGGGGCAATTATAGCCACGGTGTCCGCATGGAAAGCAAAATCACGCAGGAAGCGAAGAAGGTTGTCGCCAGCTACGCACATCCGCTGGATCTGCAGGTTGTTGGGCGCGACATTCACGGCTCGGGCGTGGTGAATACGCAAGGCGATTTGGACAAGCTGGACGCGGCGCTCAATGACGTGAACGGTCGCCGGGTGGTGGACCTGTCGGGTATCACCGTGTTGCCGAAGGTTGATCCCTATGAGACCGCGTTGGCCAAAGGGGCGGATGGCTCCATGGCTTCGACGGGCTACGCGCCCTCGGTGCGCGCGGCGACCGATGTGGGGCACCCGGAACTGACGCTGGCCTATGGCGCGGCGGAAGGTTGGGGCGGTGCGGTTGCTGCCGGTGAAGCGGCGCTGGGGCCGCTCAACGAAGGGTCGTTTACCCTGACCGGCACCACGCTGACCCTGAACGGCATCGCGGCGACCAACGCGGAAGCGGATGCGGCGCGAGCGGCGCTGAAGGGCGCGTCGGGCGATTACGAACGGGTTGTGGCGCTTGAAGTGCTGGATCCGGGCATCGTCGAATTTGACGTGACCTATGACGCAGGCAAAGGCTTCATGGCCAACGGCACCGTTCCTTCGCGCCTCGGCGCAACCGGGCTGGCCAAGGCGCTCGGCACCGAGTCGGTGCAGGGCGACATCACGCCGACGGTTGGCGATTTCGATGGGCTGGAAACCCGCCTCGCGGCGCTGAATCCGGCGCTGACCGATCTCGACAGCGCGCGGATTATGGTCAAGGATGGCAAGGTGCGCCTGATGGCGGTGGCTCTGCCGGGTCTGGATGCGGACACAGTTGCGGCCTCGCTCAAGGGCTTCGATGAGGTTGAGGTCACGGTTGCCAAGGCGCCGCAAGACGGGGCGACCCGGATCAACGTGCTGACCGGCGCGCAGGAATATGCGCGGGCGGGCTTCTGGTTCATCCGGCCAGCCTTCGATCCGACCCGGTTTGCCTGCACCGAAGCGGCGATGGAGCAGGTTTCGCGCACGCCGATCCTGTTTGTCACTGGCTCCGCCAAGCTCGATCCGGTTTCGCTGCGCGTGGTGAACTCGCTGGCCGGGATCATGCACCACTGCACCGCAGATGCGGGCATGCGCGTGACCATCGGCGGACACACCGATTCGCAGGGGCAGGACGAGGCCAACATGACGTTGTCGCTGGCCCGTGCCGAAGCGGTTCGCAATGCGTTGATCGCGCGGGGTGTGGATGCCGGGAAACTGGAAGCTACGGGGTATGGCGAGGCCATGCCGATCGCACCGAACACAACAGAAGAAGGACGGGCCAAGAACCGTCGCATCACATTTGACTGGGCTGAATAAGCCAGGGGAAGGAGAATACTTATGTTCAAGGATTGGGGTTTTCTGATCAGCGAGATGCTGTTTCTTATCATCCTGGCGGCGCTGCTGGGCCTGCTGGTCGGGTGGATCATCTGGGGCCGTCGTAAGGTCGTGGATCGCAGCGGCGAGGTGAATGCACTGCAAGGCAAGCTCAAGGAGTGCGAAGCGGCGCGTGCAGCGGCAAAGCAGGATATTGACCGGCTCAACAGCGAGTTGAGCGCCCGCGATCACGCCGCGCTGGCCGCTGGCGGTGCTGCGGCGGCGGTTGCTGCGGATAGCGACGGGCAGGTTGATTACGACGGCGACGGTGTAATCGAAGGCGCGGACGAAGGCACCCGCCCGGAAACGCTGAGCGCTGCCCGCGATGGTCAGCCGGATGATCTGAAAATGATCAAGGGCGTGGGGCCGAAGCTGGAGATCATGTGTAACGAGCTGGGTTTCTACCATTTCGATCAGATCGCCAACTGGACCGCCGATGAGGTGGCTTGGGTCGATGCAAATCTCGAGGGTTTCAAGGGCCGTGTGAGCCGCGATAACTGGGTCGAACAGGCCAAGGTTCTGGCTGCGGGCGGCACCACGGAGTTTGCCGATCGGGTCAAGGGCGGCGGCGTTTACGAGTAACCCGCCGAACAACGGATCAACAGGGCGGCCCGCATTTGCGGGCCGTCTTTATGTTTGCGCTTCGAACATGGCGACGAGGCCCGCGACGCTGGTCTCGCGCAATTCCGTCTGTGCCTTGCGCCCGGAGCGGCGCGCGATTTCCGGCACCAGCTCCGTCAGCACCTGCATCAGATCGAAGCCCAGATCGCGGATCAGATCGTCGCCGGGGCGCAGCGGGATCGGGTCGGTCGGGAAGGCGATGTTCTGCACGGTTTGATAGACGATGCGCGCGAGGGTCGGGTCGGCATCGGGCAGGGCGGCGAGGAAATCATCAAGGCTTTCGCCCGCCCGTTCGCGTCGCAATTCTTGCGCCTGTGTCCGGGCGCGCCACAGTGAAGTTGCGACCAGCGCCGCGCCACCCGCAAGGAAAATCCCGACTGCCGGGTGCCACAGGAAGCCAAACCCATTCATCACATCACAGCCCCGTCGCGTCCAGCACCTCCGTCAGCATCGGCGCCAGCCGCTGCCCCCAGTCCCATTGCTGCGCTTCCGTTTCGATCAGATCATTACGCAGCTCGATCAGCGCGTTGACCCGCGGGGTCTTGATTGCATGTCGATCGACGCTGTCACCTTCCAGATGCCCGCCATACGGCTCATTCGCCCCGACGCAGAGGTCCGGTTCATCGTGCAGACGGCGCAGCAGCGGCACGGCGAAACGCTCATCATCGGCATAGAGAATGCCCACATGCCAAGGCCGCTCCTCGCGTCCTTTGAGCTGTTTGGTGTAGGAATGAATCGCGAGGTAGATCGTGTCGTCGCGCCGGGCCGCCATCCGCGTCACCGCGTCGTGATAGGGGCGGTGATAGGCGTTGAGGCGGCGTTCGATTTCGGCCTCGTCGGCGTGGCGGTTGGCGGGGATGATGGTGCCGTCATACAGCTTCATCAGCAGGGTCGGGTCGTCCTCGCCCCGGTTCGGATCAATGACCAGTCGCGAGAAGTTGGAGGCGATGACCGGGCTGTCGAGCGCCTCACCCAAGGCCAGCGACACGCCCAGCGCTCCGGGATCATACGCGATGTGCCGCGCCATGTCCTCTTGCGCAATGCCAAGATCGCCGCCGTTCACCGCGTCCGGCACCAGATTGGACGCATGGTCCACCGTGATCAGCCAGCGTCCGGGCCGGTCTTCTCCGAAGATGTGAAAAGGTTGATATGTCATATGCCTGTCATGATTCGTGTGTTAGCACGCCCCCGTGTCGCCTGATGTTTTATGCCAGTGCGCGCCAAAGCGCCAGTTGCGGCGGGCGTTCATTTCAGGCATAGGGCAGGAAAGGTGCCGTTACCGCAAACAACGGCGCAGAGCAGGCGCTGAAGGAGAACCCCGCATGACCACCCCCCGAAACGTGAAGATCGTCGCAACGCTTGGGCCCGTATCCAGCAGCTATGAGATGATCCGGGCGCTGGCGGAGGCGGGGGCGGATGTGTTTCGCCTGAATATGTCGCATGGCGACCACGACGATCACCGCGCGCGCCATGCGGCGATTCGGCAGGTGGAGGCCGATCTGGGTCGACCGATTGCCATTCTCGCCGATTTGCAGGGGCCAAAGCTGCGTTGCGGGGTGTTTGCTGCCGGGGCCGCCGATATCGAGGAGGGCAATCTGTTCCGCTTCGATCTGGATCCGACGCCGGGCAACAGCAAGCGGGTTCAGCTCCCGCATAAAGAGATTTTCGATGCGCTGGAGGTTGGGGCGACGCTTTTGGTCAATGACGGGAAGCTTCGTCTGAAAGTGCGCGAACATGGGGCGGATTTTGCCAATTGTGAAGTGATGGTTGGCGGCACGATTTCTGACCGCAAGGGGGTCAATGTTCCCGATGTGGTGCTTCCTGTGGCGGCGTTGTCGGAGAAGGATCGGACGGATCTGGAATTTGCCTGTGAGTTGGGGGTCGATTGGCTGGCGCTGTCGTTTGTGCAGCGCGCCGCCGATGTGGAGGAAGCGCGGGCACTGGCGCGGGGGCGTGCCGCCGTGCTGTCGAAGATCGAGAAACCCGCCGCTGTGCGCGCCTTTGAGGAAATCCTCGCGGCGTCTGACGGGATCATGGTGGCGCGCGGGGATCTGGGGGTCGAACTGCCTGTGCAGAACGTGCCGCCGATCCAGAAGCGCCTTGTGCATGCCTGTCGCTTTGCCGGCAAGCCGGTCATCGTCGCGACGCAGATGATGGAGAGCATGATTGAAAGCCCGGTGCCGACCCGCGCCGAGGTGTCTGACGTGGCGACCGCCATCTATGAAGGCGCCGATGCGGTGATGCTGTCGGCGGAAAGCGCGGCGGGGAATTACCCGATCGAGGCGGTTTCGACGATGAACAATGTGGCGCGCGAAGTCGAGGCGGACCCGACCTTCCTGCGCGTAATGGAAAATTCCCGCCGCATCGAGCGCACTTCCGTCGCGGATGGCATCGTGTCCGCCGCCCGCGAAATCGCGGAAGCGACCGACATCAAGGCCATTTGCTGCTTCACCCATTCTGGCACCACCGCCCTTCTGACCGCCCGCGAACGCCCCCGCGTGCCGATTCTCGCGCTGACCCCGCTGACCGGCACCGCGCGCCGCCTCTGCCTGAGCTGGGGCGTGTCCTGCCATGTCACCGAACGCAACGCGGATCGGTTCAAGACCGCCGTGATCGAAGCCGTGCGCACGGCGCTGGCCATGGGGATCGCCGATAAGGACGATCAGATCGTGGTGACGGCCGGGGTGCCGTTCAACGTGCCCGGCACAACCAACGTGCTGCGCGTCGCGCCCTGCGATGAAAGCTTGATTTTCGCGACGGAGGGCGAATAATAGGCGCAGTGGAGTGTTGTGATGCAGTATGATCTTTTCCTGACCATCGGGATTATTGTTCTTGCTTTGGCGATCCCGCCCGTTTTCAGCGCCGTTGTGGACGGTCAGCCGCCTCGGGTGGCGGCAATCATGTTCCTGATCGGCGGTGCGCTGATCGCTTTTGCCGTTACCCAAAGCCCCTCGGGCTACACCCTGCAGGACGTGCCCAACGCCATTATCCGCGTGATTGGACATTACCTGAATTAGCCCTTGCCACGGGAGGCAAACGCGCCTAAGAAGCCCGCTCTATATGCGTGGCCGGCCAACGGCATGCCGTGTCGCGTTTAACCGGAGCTTTCAGGAGACCGAAATGCCCAAGATGAAGACCAAGTCGAGCTGCAAGAAGCGGTTCAAAGTGACGGCCTCGGGCCGCATCAAGGCCGGACAGGCAGGCAAGCGCCACGGCATGATCAAACGGACCAACAAGTTCATTCGCAACGCGCGGGGAACCACCACGTTGTCCAAGGCTGATGAAGGTATCATCAAGCCGATGATGCCCTATTCTCGCTAAGGAGGCCTGAGATATGTCCCGCGTTAAAGGTGGAACCACGACCCACGCCCGTCACAAGAAGGTAATCAAGGCTGCGAAAGGCTATTATGGCCGCCGTAAGTCCAACTTCAAAACCGCAACCCAGGCCGTCGACAAGGCGAACCAATACGCCACGCGCGACCGCAAGAATCGCAAGCGCAATTTCCGCGCCCTGTGGATTCAGCGGATCAACGCTGCGGTGCGGATGCACGACGAAGCCCTGACCTATTCGCGCTTCATCAACGGCCTGAATCTGGCCGGGATCGAAGTCGACCGGAAGGTGCTGGCGGATCTCGCTGTCAACGAGCCGGACGCTTTTGGTGCCATCGTCGATAAGGCGAAGGCCGCGCTCGCGTAAACGCCCGAACGGGCAGAGAAATTCGAAGCCGCGGACCTTTTGGGGTCTCGCGGCTTCTTGCGTAAAGGACCGTCGTTTCGTAAGCGGAATGCGGGAAAATCAGGGGCCGGAAGGGCGAGAAGATGGATGATCTGCGGAACAAATATCTGGAAGTGATCGGCGCGGCGGCGGACGAGGCCGCCCTTGAGGAAATTCGCGTTGCCGCCGTGGGCAAGAAGGGTGAAGTGGCGCTGAAGATGCGCGAGCTGGGCAAGATGACGCCGGAAGAGCGGCAGGTCATGGGGCCGAAGCTCAACGCCCTGAAGGACGAGATCAACGCGGCGATTGCGGCGAAGAAAGCGGGGCTGGCGGATGCGGCGCTCAATGCGCGGCTAACGACCGAGTGGCTTGACGTGACGTTGCCGGGCCGTCCCGCGCGGCAGGGCAGCATCCACCCGATCAGTCAGGTGACCGAGGAAATCACCGCCATTTTCGCCGATATGGGGTTTTCCGTCGCCGAGGGGCCGCAGATCGAGAGCGACTGGTATAATTTCGACGCCCTCAACATCCCGCCGCACCACCCCGCGCGGCAGGAATTCGACACCTTTTACATGCACCGTGCCGAGGGCGATGATCGCCCGCCGCATGTGCTGCGCACCCATACTTCGCCCGTGCAAATCCGCGCCATGGAGAAGCAGGGCGCGCCGATTCGCGTGATCGCGCCGGGGCGGGTTTATCGCTCGGATTATGACCAGACCCACACGCCGATGTTCCATCAGGTCGAAGGGCTGGCGATTGATCGCGACATTTCGATGGCCAACCTGAAATGGGTGCTGGAAGAGTTTTGTCGCGCCTTTTTCGAGGTCGATCACGTCGAGCTTCGCTTCCGCGCCAGTCACTTCCCCTTCACCGAGCCCTCGGCGGAAGTCGATCTGCGCTGTTCATGGCAGGACGGTACGCTGAAAGTGGGCGAGGGTGACGACTGGATGGAAATTCTCGGCTCCGGCATGGTGCATCCGAAAGTGCTGCAAAGTGCGGGGCTGGACCCGAACGAATGGCAGGGCTTTGCCTTTGGCCTCGGTATCGACCGCCTCGCCATGTTGAAATACGGCATCCCCGACCTGCGCGCCTTCTTTGATAGCGACCTGCGCTGGCTGCGTCACTATGGGTTTGCCGCGCTCGACGTGCCAACCATGCGGGGGGGGATTTCGCGGTGACTATGTCGATTAAACGTATTGTACGTGCTCTGAATGAAGTAGACACAGAGGGTATGGTAGATAAAGAGTTTCAACGAAAAGATAGGAAAGAACTCTATGAGACCTGTTTAGAACACAAGCTGATAGAGAGAATTGATTCTGCCCCGACTGAAGGCGTCTTCCAAATTACAACACGAGGCGTAGAGGTGAAGATGGATTTTTGTCTCGGTGATGATGAAAACTATAAAGAATTTGGCAAGCTCGTGAAAACCGCAGAAGCCCCCTCCATGAAAGCTCTAGCGGAAATGTTTGACGGAGTAGAAAGCCCACCTGTTTACGAGGAAATATTCGCAGAGGCGAAGTGGAAAGAAAAATGAAATTTACACTCTCCTGGCTGAAAGAACATCTCGATACCGAAGCCACCGTTGATGAAATTGCGGAGGCGTTGACTGATCTCGGGCTTGAGGTGGAAGAGGTTATCAATCCGGCGGATCGCATCGAGGGCTTTACGCTGGCCAAGGTCAAGCATGCCGAGCAGCACCCGGATGCGGATCGTTTGCGGGTTTGCACCGTTGCGACCGATGAGGGCGACAAACAGATCGTCTGCGGAGCGCCGAATGCGCGCGAGGGGATCACGGTGGTGCTGTGCAAGCCCGGTGATTATGTGCCCGGCATTGATCTGACCCTGTCGGTCGGCAAGATCCGCGGCGTTGAGAGCCACGGTATGATGGCTTCCGAGCGCGAGTTGGAGCTTTCCGATGAGCATAACGGCATCATCGAGCTGCCTTCGGGCGAGATCGGGGAGCGGTTTGTTGACTGGCTCGCGGCGCATGATCCGGCCAAGGTGGACCCGGTGATTGACATCGCAATCACGCCGAACCGCCCGGATGCGCTGGGTGTGCGCGGGGTTGCGCGCGATCTGGCGGCGCGGGGTCTGGGCGTGCTGAAGCCGATGAAAGAGGCGGAGGTTGCGGGGCAGTTTGAGTGCCCGATTGGCGTGTCGATTGACGCCGATACCGCCGAGGATTGCCCGGTTTTCATGGGGCGCGTCATTCGCGGCGTGAAGAACGGCCCGTCGCCGGAATGGTTGCAGAACCGTCTGCGCGCTATCGGTCTGCGCCCGATTTCTGCGTTGGTCGATGTGACCAATTTCTTCACCTATGACATGAACCGCCCGCTGCATGTGTTCGATGCGGGTAAGGTCAAGGGAGACCTGCGGGTGCATCGCGCTCAGGGCGGCGAAACCCTCGTGGGCCTTGATGAGAAGGAATACACCTTCCCGCAGGGTGCGGTGGTGATTTCGGACGCTGAGGGCGTTGAGAGCATCGGTGGCATCATGGGCGGTCTGGCGACGGGCTGCACCGAGGAGACCACCGATGTGTTTGTGGAGGCGGCGCTTTGGGACACGATCCAGATCGCCAAGACGGGCCGGGCGCTGAAGATCAATTCCGACGCGCGTTACCGTAATGAGCGCGGCATTGACCCGGCGTTTAACGCGCCGGCGCTGGAACTGGCGACGCAGATGATCCTCGATCTGTGCGGCGGTGAGCCATCGAACGTGGTGATTGCGGGGGCGGTGCCGGACGTGTCGCGGGCTTACAAGCTCGACACGGGCCGGGTGCAGAGCCTTGTCGGCATGGACATTCCCGCGGATGAACAACGCGCGACGCTGGAGGCACTGGGTTTCCGGCTGGAGGGCGATATGGCGCATGTGCCGAGCTGGCGGCCAGATGTGCTGGGCGAGGCGGACCTGGTTGAGGAGGTCGCGCGCGTGGCGTCGCTGACCAAGCTGGTTGGCAAGCCGCTGGCGCGCACGGAGGTTGGCGTGCCGAAGCCGGTTCTGACCCCGCTGCAAAAGCGCCAGAACACCGCGCGACGCGTGGTTGCGGCGCTGGGCTATAACGAATGCGTCACCTATTCCTTCATCGACGAAGCGGGCGCGCGCGCTTTTGGCGGGGGCACGGATGCGGTGAAACTGGCCAACCCGATTTCCTCGGAAATGAGCCATATGCGGCCCTCGCTGCTGCCCGGCTTGCTGCAGGCGGCGGCACGCAATCAGGCGCGCGGTTTCATGGATCTGGCGCTGTTCGAGGTCGGTCCGGTGTTCCATGGTGGCGAGCCGGAAGAGTTGGAGCAAATGGTGACGGGGATCCTCGTCGGCCATACCGCCCCGCGTGACCGTTTCGGCACCCGTCGTCCGGTCGATGCTTTCGATGCCAAGGCTGATCTTGAAGCGGTTTTGTCCGCCATTGGGGCGCCTGCCAAGCTGACTTATATCCGCGAGGTGAACGATTGGTGGCATCCGGGGCGGTCGGCCAAGGTGGGTCTTGGGCCGAAAAACGTCTTGGGCGCGTTCGGGGAATTGCATCCGAAAACCATCGAGGCGGCGGGGGTCAAAGGGCCGGTCGTGGCTTTCGCGGTGCATCTGGCCAAGGTGCCGCAGCCGCGCCGCAAGGGCACTGGCAAAGGCTCGCTTGGCGCATCGGATTTGCAGGCGGTTGAACGCGATTTTGCCTTCGTGGTCGATGCCGATCTGGAAGCGATCAACTTGGTGAATGCCGCCAGCGGCGCGGATAAGGCGCTGATCGACGAGGTGCGGGTCTTTGACGAGTTCATCGGCGGCTCGCTGGGCGACGGCAAAAAGTCCCTCGCCATCACCGTGCGCCTGCAACCGCGCGACGCAACGCTGACGGATAAAGACATCGAAGCGGTGAGTCAGAAGATCGTCGCCAAGGTCGAAAAAGCCACCGGCGGCACGCTGCGCGGCTAACTATATGGGGAGTCGGGGAGCATATTTCCCCGACTCTTTTTGTTTGGATTATATGCCGTTATGCGCTAACACTGCCCCCACGACTTGTAAGTAAGGGGAAGGGGCTATCATGCTTAAAGAATTCAAAGACTTTATCGCCAAGGGCAATGTCATGGACATGGCTGTTGGTATCATCATCGGTGCGGCGTTCACCGCTATCGTCAAATCCATGGTGGATGATCTGCTCAATCCGATTATCGGTATTTTCACCGGCGGCGTTGATTTCACCAACAAATATGCCGTTCTGGCGGGCGATGTTGCCGCAGGGGCGAGCCTCGAAGCCGCCCGCGAGACCGGCGCGTCGATTTTCGCCTATGGTTCGTTCATCATGGCCGTGATCAACTTCCTGATCATTGCTTTCGTGGTCTTCATGCTGGTGCGTTCCGTCAACAAGGCGAAGGACGCAGCGATGAAGAAAGAGGAAGCTGTGGCCGAGGCGGCACCGGCGGGTCCGACCGAGTTGGACATCCTGACCGAAATTCGCGACGCGCTGAAGAAATAAGCGGGTCTGAAAAGATGCGAAGGGCGTGCCGGGCGGCGCGCCCTTTTTGCTGTTCGGGTTTTTTGCGCGCTTGGTTCGTTTTTCGTTTGACACGCCCGCCTGCCGGAAATAATCACCCCTTGTGATGGCGTGGTAGCTCAGCTGGTTAGAGCACAGCACTCATAATGCTGGGGTCGGCGGTTCAAGTCCGCCCCACGCTACCATCACTCCTCCGAATTCGTTTTGATGTTGGGCGCTGGTTCAGCGTGTCAAAAAGACAAGTCCCAGAACAGCAAGGGAAATAATCGTCCCCAAGGGCAGATACCAAAGCGTCGTAAAGGCGGCGAGGATCAGTAGTAAACTCGAGATTTTACCAAGATGCAGGGCGAGGGCGAGTAGCCAGAATGCGCCGAGAAAAATGAAAGCCGGACCGATTTTCAGGGGGTCCAGCCCAATCGCTTCCACGATGTGGCGCCAGGGGCCGGGCACTTCCGGGCCGATATATTTGCCGTTGCGCAGAACGTGGACCCCGTCTGCGATCATCCACAGGCCGTTGATACCTGCGAGTATTGCGATGATCCAATGCACCATATTTAGCCGCCTCCTTCCGGGTCGGAAATAGTAGATAACAGTCGGTCTTTTTGATCAAGCCGGGCTGGCGTCGTTTGAAATGCTTTTGGGATTTACAAGGCGCATGAAAAAAGCCCCGCGCGGTGGCGGGGCTTTGGGTGTGTTTTACAGGACGCTGGCCGGGTCCACGCTGTCGATCCCGAGCGCCTCGCCGACCGCGCCGTAGGTCAGCTTGCCGGCATGGACGTTCAGCCCTGCCAGCAGGTGTTTGTTATCCGCGCAGGCCTGCCGCCAGCCCTTGTCTGCCAGTTGCAGCATGAAGGGCAGGGTGGCGTTGCCGAGTGCCATGGTCGAGCTGCGGGCAACTGCGCCGGGCATGTTGGCGACGCAGTAATGCATGATGCCGTCGACCTCATAGACCGGATCGGCATGGGTCGTGGCGCGCGAGGTTTCAAAGCAGCCGCCCTGATCAATCGCCACGTCCACCAGCGCTGCGCCCGGTTTCATTTGCGCCAGATGTTCGCGACGTACCAGTTTCGGCGCAGCGGCGCCAGGGATCAGCACCGCGCCGATTACCATATCGGCGCCGGGCAGCACATCGTCCAGCGCGGCATCCGAGGAATAGCGGTTCTTGAAAGTGCCGCCGAACACGTCGTCGAGATAGCGCAGACGGGGCAGGGAGCGGTCCAGCACCGTCACATCCGCGCCCATCCCGGCAGCAATCCGCGCCGCATGGGTGCCGACAACCCCGCCGCCCACGACGACCACATTGGCCGGCGCCACGCCCGGCACGCCGCCCATCAGCACACCGCGCCCGCCATTGGCCTTTTGCAGCGTCCACGCGCCAACCTGCGGCGCCAGCCGCCCGGCCACCTCCGACATCGGCGCCAGCAACGGGAGCGTGCCATCATCGGCGGTCACGGTCTCATAAGCAATCGCTGTGACGCCGCTATCGAGCAGGTCGCGGGTCTGTTCCGGGTCCGGGGCGAGGTGCAGATAGGTGAAGAGCAGCTGCCCCTCGCGCAGCATTTTGCGTTCAACCGCCTGCGGCTCCTTCACCTTGACGATCATTTCCGACTTTTCGAACACTTCCGCCGCGCTGGTCGCGATCTTCGCTCCCGCCGCGATATAAGCCTCATCGGGGAAGCCAGAGCCAATCCCCGCGCGGGTTTCCACCAGAACCTCATGCCCATGCGTCACCAGTTCACGCGCCGCCGCCGGGCGCAGACCGATGCGAAATTCCTGGGGTTTGATCTCTTTGGGACAGCCGATACGCATTGCGATTCTCCGTGTTGATGTCGCTACAAACTACGTTTCAAGCCGTGAAAAACGTTTGAAATTTTGGGCGGGATTTGGCTACTGTGCGGGAGATTCTTCGTAGGATTACGAATTCCAAGAAAGGAAATTCGATGGATCAGGGATTGGACAGCTTAGATCGTCGCATTCTGGCGGTGCTGCAAAAACAGGGGCGAATGTCGAATGCAGAACTTTCCGAGCGGGTGAACCTGTCGCCCTCGGCATGTCACCGCCGCGTCGCCCGGCTGGAGGCGGAAGGGTTTATCCGCGATTACGTCGCCATGCTGAATCCACGCAAGATCGGGCTGGCCGCGACGGTGTTTGTTGAGATCACTCTTGCCGGGCAGGCGGATGAAATTCTTGCTGCGTTTGAGAGGGAGGTGGCGAAAGTCCCGGAGGTTTTGGAATGTCATTTGATGGCGGGGCAGGCGGATTACATCCTGAAAGTCGTGGCCGCCGATACCGACGATTTCGCGCGCATTCATCGCCAGAAACTCGCCCGCCTCCCCGGCGTGCAGCACATGCAATCAAGCTTTGCCCTGCGCACCGTGTTCAAGACCACCGCGCTGCCGGTTTAGAGCGCTTTTCAAACCTGCGCGCGCGGGGTATGTCGGGGCTATGACTAAGACTCTACAGGAAATTTACGCGCAGATGGTTGCGGCGGGCGAGTTGCGTCCCGACCCGGCGCAGGAAGCCGTTCTACCCGCATTGCAAGACATTCGCGCCCATCTGGAGGCGGTGAAAATCCGTAAACGCGGCATTCTTGGGGGGCTGTTCCATAAGCCGGAAGAGGTGCCGCAGGGGCTGTATCTTTGGGGAGGTGTCGGGCGCGGCAAGTCGATGCTGATGGATTTGTTCGTTGGCAATCTGGCCATTGAGGGCAAACGCCGGGTGCATTTTCACGCCTTCATGCAGGAGGTGCATGCGGGGATGCACGCGGCGCGCCAGAACGGCAATCAGGACGCGCTGGCGCCGGTGGCAGACAAGATGATCAAGGGGCTGCGCCTGCTCGCGCTGGACGAGATGCAGATCACCGACATTACCGATGCGATGATCGTCGGCCGTCTGTTTCAGATGTTGTTTGACGCGGGCGTCGTCATTGTGACGACCTCGAATCGCGTGCCGGATGATCTGTATAAAGACGGGCTGAACCGGCAGCTTTTCCTGCCCTTCATCGCCCTGATCAAAGAGCAGCTTGTGGTGCATGAACTCGTCAGCCCGACGGATTATCGGCAAAATCGCCTCGCCGGAGCGCAGGTTTATTTCTGCCCTGATGATGCTGCGGCGCGCTCGGCGATGGATGTGATGTGGCGCGATTTGATCGGGCAGGCGGTGCCGGAGCCAATGGTGATCACGGTCAAGGGCCGCGAGATTACCCTGCGCGAAGCGGCGGCGGGGGCGGCGCGCACCAGCTTTTTTGACCTGTGCGCCGCGTTACTTGGCCCCGCCGATTACCTCGCCATTGCGGGGTCGGTGCGGGTTCTGTTTCTGGAGGGCATCCCGGCCCTGTCGCGGCAGAATTTCAACGAAGCCAAGCGGTTTGTCACCCTGATCGACGCGCTTTATGAAGCCAATGTGCGCTTGATCGCCACCGCCGCCGCAGAGCCGGAATTTCTCTACCACGAGGGCGAAGGTTCGTTTGAGTTCGAGCGCACCGCGTCGCGGCTGCGCGAGATGCAGGGCGAAGAATGGGGTTTGGAGGCGTGAACAAAAAAGGGGCCGCCCGAAAGCGACCCCAAGTCCGTTCTGCTCATTTTTATTCTTACGCCTGTTCTTGAAGTCCTGTGCAGTTCACACAAGATATAGTGTGATTTGCGCCTGAGGGTCAATATTATGGGTTGACAGGTGAAACGACTCGGTTTGTCGGATAAAACTGAGTCGCATCAAAGGGTTGCGGGGATTTTGGGCATTTTCGCGGATTCGCCGGGAAAATTTTTTCTGACGGCATGAGCGAAAAATGGCGGAAATCAGCGATTTTCCCGCAGCACATTCCCGGCAAGGTAGAGCGAGCCGCAAATCAGGATGCGGGTGTTTTCGCGTTCCAGCGCTTCGATGGCGCGCGCCACGTCCGGCGCTTCCGATACGCGCGCAAACCCGGCTTCGCGTGCGGCGCGGGCCGTGTCTTCAGCGCTGAGCGTCGCGGTTTCGCCGGGGATTTCTACTGCGGTTAAGCTGTCCGCAACCTCCGCCAGCGGGCGCAGATAGCCGGTCACGTCCTTGGTGTTGAGCATACCACAGATCAGATGCGTCGGGCGCGGGGGCAGGTCGCGCAGCACCTGCGCCAGCATCTTTCCCGCTGCCGGGTTATGCCCCCCATCGAGCCAAAGCTCGGCAGGCGCGGCGCGCTCGATCAGTGGCCCGGCGCTGAGCCGTTGCATCCGCGCGGGCCAGCGCACATCGCGCATCGCTGCTTCGCAGGCGCTTTCGCCGAACCCAAGCTGGCGCAGCGCGGCGATGGCGGCGCCGGCGTTCTGGATCTGATGTGGGCCGGTCAGGGCGGGGAGCGGCAGGTCGAGCAGGCCGGTTTCGTCCTGATAGATCAACCGTCCGCGCTCCTCGAAAACATGCCAATGCTGGCCATGCGCGAAGACCGGGGCGCCGAGCCGGGCGGCGCGGGCTTCGATCACCTCCAGCGCCTCATCTGGCTGCGGCCCGACAATCACCGGCACCCCGCGTTTGATAATCCCCGCCTTTTCGCCCGCGATTTCCGCCAGCGTGTTGCCGAGAAACTGCGTGTGGTCGATGGAGATCGGGGTGATGATGGTAAGCGCCGGATCGACGACATTGGTGGCATCCAGCCGCCCGCCAAGGCCGACTTCCAGCAGGGTGTAATCCGCTTCCGCCTCGGCGAAGGCGAGCAACCCGGCGACCGTGGTAATCTCGAAATAGGTGATCGGTGCACCGCCATTGGCCGCCTCACAGCGCGCCAGTAGCGCCTCCAGCGCGGGTTCGCTGATCAACTCGCCCGCGATGCGGATGCGTTCGTGAAAGCGGGCCAGATGCGGCGAGGTATAGGCATGGGCGCGCTGGCCCGCCCCTTCCAGCCCGGCGCGGATCATGGCCAGCGTTGACCCTTTGCCGTTGGTGCCGGCGATATGCACGACCGGCGGCAATTTGCGCTCCGGGTGGTCCAGCGCCTCCAACAGGCGCCAAACCCGGTCCAGCGTCAGGTCGATGATCTTCGGGTGCAGCCGCATCATCCGCTCAAGGATGGCGTCCGAGCCGCTGCTCACGCTTCGGGAGCCTTTTCTTCCGGGGCTTTGGCCTCTTCGGGCGCCGCCTCTTCCGGCGCGGCCTTTTCCTCCGGCGCAGGCAGATCACCGCGCACCGCCGGGTCCAGCCCCATCAACATGCGCAGGATGGTTACCAGCTCATCCTTGATGTCCTTGCGATGCGTCACCCGGTCCAACATGCCGTGGTCGAGCAAATATTCGGCTCGCTGGAACCCTTCCGGCAGCTTCTCGCGGATGGTTTGTTCGATAACGCGCGCGCCCGCAAAGCCGATCAGCGCGTTCGGTTCGGCGATATGCACATCCCCCAGCATGGCGTAAGAGGCGGTGACGCCGCCGGTGGTCGGATGCGTCAGGACCACAATATAGGGCAGGCCCGCTTCTTTCAGCATGTCGACGGCAATCGTGGTGCGCGGCATTTGCATCAGGCCCAGAATGCCCTCCTGCATCCGCGCCCCGCCCGCGGCGGAGAACAGCACCAGCGGGCGTTTGGTTGCCACGGCGCGTTCAGCGGCGGCGAGGATCGCGTTGCCGACATACATCGACATCGACCCGCCCATGAAGGAAAAGTCCTGCGCGGCGGCGACGATCGGGGTGCGTCCGATTTCCCCTTCCGCCACCAGCATGGCTTCCGCCTCTCCGGTCTTTTTCTGCGCCGCTTTCATCCGTTCGGGATAGCGCTTCTGATCGCGGAATTTCAGCGGGTCTTCGATGGGTTTTTCCACCTCGATCTCCGTGAAAATCCCGCCATCAAACAGCGCAGTGAAACGCTCGCGCGGCGACATGGCCATGTGATGATCGCAGGAGGTGCAGACGTTCAGGTTCTCCGCCAACTCGCGGTGAAACAGCATCTGGCCGCATTCCGTGCATTTGATCCACAGGTTTTCCGGAACCTCGCGACGCGAAAACAACGAATTGATTCGCGGCCGCACATAGTTTGTGATCCAGTTCATGTCGCCTCCAGCTTTTGGGCATAGTTAGGGTGCCGCGAGGGAATTTGCAATCAGGCTCTCCGCCACCAAAGGAAAAATGCCGCGCACAGGATGAGGGTGTAAGCGATCAGGGCATAGGTAATGAACAGGGAAAAGTTAAAGTAACTTGCAACCATGTTTGGGGCGATAACATAGAGCGAGGCGCCGCTGAGGTAGGTATGCAAGCTGACAAACAGCACAAAGAGCGCGTTGTTGGCGAAGTGCAGGCCGAGGGCAGCGCCGAGATTGCCGGTGCGCAGGGTGATGATGCTGAGGAAGATGCCGGCCAGCGTGGTGTATAGAACATATAGCACGGCGGCGGTCTCGCCGAAGGCAGACGGATCGAAATGGATGAGGCCGAAAACGCAGGAGGGCAGCACGGCCCAGATCAGCGGATTGGCAGACCGGGCGCGCAGTTGTTGCAGCAAAAGCCCGCGGAAAGCAAATTCTTCGGCAGAGGTTTGGATGGCCACGGCGACAAGACCCGGCAGCAGGTAGGTCAGCCATTGCGACAGATCAAGGTTCCTGCGGATTTCCGGCAGAATGTCGGCGGGCAGGAAAAGCGGCGCCAGGAATGTCAGCAATAACATAGCGAGGGTTATTGCGAGAATGGCGAGGACGCCAAGCCCGAAATGGTCCCAGCGGATGCGTTCGCTTGCGCCGAACAGGGTGCGGAAACGGCGGCGGTAGAGGAACCAGACTGCGAGGGCAATGCCGAGCGTCAGCCCGGCATAGGTTAGCAATAGTATGACCACGGGGCCGGGGCTGCTGCTGAAATCCAGCACTTTGGGGAGTGTAGTTGCGCCGAACAACATGCGGATCGCCTGAATCGCCTTAGCCAGGACGAACATGGTGCCGCCCCAGGTGACTACGATCAAAACCACCGCCAGAAGCAATCGCCAGATTTCCCGGCGCGTCTCTGCAACTTCCCAAAACATTTCGCGTCCCTCCGACTTGACCAAGACTTGACCGATCCGTTCGCTTTCGTAACAAGCGCAGTGTAACGGGGGAGAAGACATTGAAAAGGGGAATGTTCAGATCGCTGGTTCTGCTCGGGCTGGTTGCCGCGCTGTCGGGGTGTTTTGGGGAGGGCTTCCCGCAGCTTTCCGGCCGGGGGGAGGCGCCTGCGGGCAAAGCGCCCCAAAAGGCGGTGTTGTTGGGCAGTTTCAACGTCGAAGGGCCGCGCGGCTTTTGTGTCGATACCGGGTCGGTGCGTGAACGCGGCGGTGAGGCGTTTGCGGTTCTGGGGTCCTGCTCCGCTATTTCCGGCAATCCGAAAGACGCCAAGCCCAAAATGGCGGCGCTGCTGACGGTTTCGGTCACGGCGGTGGAGCTGGCGCTGGATGCCGGTGCGCTGGACCAGATGACCGCCTTTTTGTCGACCGAGACCGGGCGGGAGATGGTGGCGCGCAAAGGGGCGGGTGCGGCGACCATTCTGGATTTGAGCCGGGGCGAGAATCACGTTTTGGTTCTGGCCAATGATGGCGGCGGCAAGGGCAAGCTTTCTGACACCTACTGGCGCGCGATTTTTGCCGCGGGCGGACGGCTGGTCAGCGCGACCGCTTCAACCTATCGCGGGCAAGAAGGCGGCTCGGACGCGGCGCGTGCTTTGCTCGAAGACCTGATGACCCGCCTGCGCCGTGCCAATCCGGCACCGGGCGAAGCCAATTCGGCAAATCCTTTGGCCGATTGGTTCAATCGTTTGCCCTAAATTAACAATTTTGTTTTAAGAATGGGTGTGGTCAGAGCAGGTGTGATTCCCCTCCATGTCGGAAAGTCAGAACTCTTTTATTCAACGCTGGTTGCATCGTCGCGCTTTGTCGCGCTGGACGGCGATTGCCGATGCGGCGCCGAATATGCGGCTGGCGTCGCTGCGCAAGGTGCGGGCGCGGGCGCTGGCGATGAAGGAGTTGATGGACCGGGTGCTGTTTCACGCCGAGGGGCGGTTGGCGCTGCCGGTGGATGGATCGAAGGCGGTGCAGAAACCGTTGAATAGCGACTGGGCGTGGCGACCGGAAGTGTGGCGCGGGCCGATCTTTCCGCCGGGAATCGCAGCGGCGGAGACCAAATCGACCATCGGCTCGGAAGTGACCCTGTTCCACGATTGCAAAACCTCGGAACTCACCGTGCGACAGGTGCGCAACCGCCGGGAAGAAGACATCGCGCCGTTTGGTCTGCAAGTGGACGTGTTCCGTTTCGACGGTTCCTTCATGTCACTGGTGATCAATTTGCCAAAAGAGGCGGTTGAGGGGCTGACCCGGCGCCATATCGTGCGGATGGAAGCGCTGGTCGAGACCGAGCAACCGATGGAGCTTTTTGCCCGCCTCAATGTGCGCCACGGGCCCAATTCGGTGCAGTTGGTACGTGAATTGCCGCTTTCGAATGGAAAATCCGTGGTGGAATTTGATTTGGCCTATACCGAGTTGAACGAAAAACGGGTCGATGGTGCCTGGGTGGACCTGATTTTCGAGGGGGCGGAGATGAATCAGGTATTCCTGCGCGATGTTACCTTCAGCCGCCGCCCGCGCGCCGAAATGTGAGGAGATGGCCATGCATTTGACCCCAACGCGAATTCACGCTGGCTTCTGGGAGGGGGTGTTGACCGGGTGCGATACCATGCCTGACATCGCGGTGCATCACCTCGCGAAACCGTTGGAAGATGTGCGGGTGATCGAACAGCCGGACGCACCAAAGGATTTTCTTTTGCGCGTGGCAATCCCGCCGGAAACCATTGCGGACGGGGTGCAGACCTATGTCATCACCGACCGTGAAACGGGCGACAAGCTCGCCAGCTTCGCTATCCTTGCGGGTCAGCCGCTGTCAGAGGACTTCCGCGCCGAACTGGATCTTTTGCGCGCCGAACTGGATATGCTGAAAAAAGCGTTCCGGCGGCATTGTGTTGAGACCGCGTGAGTTAAGAAAGCGTTTCTAAGTCACGAACAATTCCTCCAATAATCGCGCTTTTGTCAGGTTCGTTCCACTTTCTTGCCCAATTTGACTGCGAAACAGTTTGTATTCGGCAAGGACGAAAGAACAAAAATGGACCGACTGACTGAAATGGAAGCATTCGCCACTGTGGTGGATCAGGGCGGCTTTACTGACGCTGCGAAGAAGATGGGGATTTCCAAATCCGCCGTTTCCAAGCATGTTTCCTCGCTGGAAGCACGGTTGGGCGCGCGGCTTCTCAACCGCACGACGCGCCGGGTTTCCCCAACGGAAATTGGCCTCGCTTATTATGATCGCGCCCGCCGGGTGCTGAACGATGCCGGGGAAGCGGACGCGTTGGTCACGTCGATGCAATCTGCCCCGTCCGGTGTCTTGCGCCTCTCGGTTGCAACCGATTTTGGTGTGAACCACCTTTCGCCGGTTCTGGGCGAATTCCTTGGGGATTTTCCGGATGTGACGGTGAATATGGTCCTGAACAACCGTTATGTTGAATTGATTTCCGAAGGTTTTGATATGGCGATTCGCGTGGGCGAGTTGGAAGACAGCTCTTTGCGCGCCCGTAAATTTGCGACAACCAATCGCCGTATGGTCGGCTCGCCGGAATATTTTGCAAAATACGGCCATCCGGAGCGGATCGACGACCTGAACGACCATAAGTTGCTGCATTATTCGAGCCAAAGTTCGGGCAATGTGTGGAAAGTGCCCGCGCCATCGGGCGAGGTGCGTCAGGTGCGCACGGCGGGCTGGCTATCGGTCAATGACGGGCAATCCCTGCTTAACGCCGCCATCGCGGGTCTTGGCATCGCCTATCTGCCGAGCTTCCTATACGCCGACGCCATGCAGAAGGGGCTGATTGAAGAGGCCATTCCGGGGCTACCGGCGGATGAACAGGGCATTTATGCGGTCTATCCGCCCGGTCGCTTCACGCAGCCAAAGGTCCGCGCTTTCATTGATTTTCTGGTGCATTCTTTCGCCGATAAAGGCCCGGAAATCTGGTAATACCGCTTGCGACTTGGGAACGCACGCACTTTCGCCCCGCTTCGTGCGGGGCGTTTTTTTACAGCGAAATCGATTTAATTTGTAATATCGGCATCAAAATTCACGTTTGAAATCAGCAAGATGCTGATTGAGAGGCAGGGAATTTTGATTCAGATTTATCGATTTCTGCTCTAACGGGTGGAAACCAAAATAGCCTCAACCCGACGGTTCGTCGCGCGCCCTTCTTCCGTCTGGTTGGTTGCGATCGGGGCGAGGTAGCCAATGCCGTCTGCTTCAAGCTGTGCGGCCGGGACGCCGAAATCGGAAATCAACCGCGCCATGACGCTTTCCGCCCGTCGTTTCGAAAGCGATACGTTGCCGGACAGCGAGCCGGTCGCATCCGTATGCCCAACCAGCGCCACGCGCCGCGATGTGTCGGCTTTGAGATAAGCGGCGAGATCGGTCAGCGAGGTAAAATCGCCGGGGCCGAGCGCCGCCGAGCCGGTTTCAAACACCAGATCGGCAAGGATATAGCGCCCAACGCTTTCCATTGCCGGACCAATCTCGGACAGTTCCGCCGTCGGCAGGGCCGTGCCCGGAACCGCCCGCGTTGACGTGACCGGCTGCGTGATCGGTGCGGCGTCGCCGACCTGTATCACCTGCACGAAGGCGGCGGAGGCGGAACGGCTGACCAGCAGGCTGACCAGATTATTCGCCTCATTTTCCGCCGATAGAAAATGAAAATCCCCAAGGTTTACGTGCATCGCCGGTTCCGTCAGCACCTCGGTGCCATAACGGAAATCAAAGCCGCCGCATTCGCGGGTTGAGCATTCAAACAGGATGGAAAAACCGTCCGACTCCAATTGCGCGCGCAGGTCGGACAGAATTTGAAAGCTCGAAAGCCCCGTGCCGCCAAGTCGCCAGGCTTGCCGGCTGATCTGCCCGGTTGTCTCGCGCGCTTTGACCCCGCTTCCCGCAGCCCACGGCGCCAGCGGCAGCGCATAGCGCCCCGCCGGGTCCACGACCTCCGCGCGCAATTCCGCCCCCGCCGGTAGTTCCAGCGTTGCCGCCGCGAGCGGGGCCGGGATCAGAGCGAAAAGGAGCGGAAGGGTTCGGATCATCTTGCCTGCGCGTGATAGGCGTCATTGGGTTGCATATCCGTGGCCTGTGCCACGCGGTTGGTCATGTTGAAAAAGCCAACCACGGACGCAATATCCCAAATATCGCGATCCGAAAAGCCCGCTTCGCGCAGGGCGGCACGATCCGGCGCATCAACCTTGCTCGGGGTTTGCGTCAGCTTCTCGGCAAATTCCAGCATCGCATGGTGCCGGTCAGACAGGTTCGCGGCGCGGAAATTCATCACCATTGCTTCGCCAAGCGCCGGGTCGCCGGACAATTCGCGCACCGCCGCGCCGTGCGCGACCTGACAATACCAGCAGCGGTTGGTCGACGAGACCACAACCGCGATCATCTCGCGTTCGAGCTTGCTTAACCCGCTGTCGCCCAGCATCAGGTCGTTATAAAAGGCGCTGAAAGCATTCAGCTTTTCCATGTCGAACGCGTAGGCTTTCAGCACGTTGGGCACGAGGCCCAGCTTTTCGTCGCACAGGTCGAAATAGGCCTGAATGTTCTCGGGCAGCGGATCGACTATCGGCAGGTCCAGCGCGGTAATCTTTTCGGTCATTTATGCCTCCTTGATGCGGTAATGATAGTGGCCCACAAGACGCATACCGAGGGAAGCATAGAGCGGGTTGGCGGCGTGATTACCCTGCGTCACGATGAGGGCGAGGGTTGTCGCGCCGTGTTTTTGTGCCCAGTTGGCGGCGGTTTTGAGGATCAGGGTGGCCGCGCCGCGCCGCCGGACGCGTTCGGGCACGAAAATCGCGTGAATCACGGCGATGCCCTTTGAAATGCCAATATAGGCCGCGCCGCCGGGTTCGGCGCTAATTTGCACAAAGATTGCAGCTTTTTCGCAATCCGCTCGCTCCATGACCGCCTGACGCCCCGATCCGATGCCGCCTTCCTCGAAAAACTCTTTTACGATCGCGATGGGCGGCCACATGGTAAACACGGTGCCCGGATCCGGCACGTTGCCCGCCAGTTCCGCCACCGGCATCGCGTAAACATTCACCGGGTCGATCACGCCGTAGCCGTGATCTTCCAGCATTTTGTCAAGCGCCTCCTCCCCGTCGCGCACACAAAACAGCGGGGTTTGGTGCAGGGCGCGCATGGCGTTTTCTGCGGCAAAAAGATCGGCTTCGGTCACGGGCCAGTCCTTTGTCGCGGCCGAAACCCGCTTGCCGCCATCCTGCCCCTCCCGCACGGTCCAGGCGCCGATATGGCGGCGGGACGCGGCGGGCCAGGTGATCTCGGAAGCGCTCAGGATGTCGCGCAGAGCAGGGAGGTTTTCTGGTTTGTTCATTGGATCGCCTCGCTGAATTCGGTGGAAATGGCGACGATGGCGGCGTCAACCTCCGCCCCTTCATGGCCGCGCACCACGATATTTGCGCCGTAAACTCCCTTGTCGTTGAAGGGGTAAGAGCCGATGGCGACGCCGGGATGGGCCGCAGCGAGTTCCGCCAGCACACCTGCAATCTCGCTCTCGGGCCGCTCAATGCGCAGGCTTTGGCTGAGAAGCGGCCGCCCGCCGGTCAGCTTTGGCAAAATGGAAACCAGCATGGCCTGAAACACCGCCGGCACCCCCGCTAAGACATGCACGTTTCCAATGGTGAAGCCCGGTGCGATGGAAACCGGGTTGTCGATCAGCGCCGCACCTTCCGGGATGCGCGCCATGCGCAGCCGCGCGGGAGTCGCCACATCGCCGCGCGCCTCGTAATAGTTTACCAACAGCGTCTTTGCATCTTCGCGCACGTCAATCGGGCGCTCGAACGCTGCCGCAACTGCGTCTGCCGTGATGTCGTCATGCGTCGGGCCGATGCCGCCGGAGGTGAACACATGGGTGAAACCCGCAGAAAGCGCGCGCAGGGCGGCCACGATCGCGTCGTGATCATCGGCCACCACGCGCACCTCCTTGAGGTCAATCCCCAGCGGGGCCAGTTGCCCGGCGAGGTGGTGCATATTGGCGTCGCGGGTGCGACCGGAAAGGATTTCATCGCCAATGACCAGCATGGCGGCGGTGGGGTTTTGCGTCATCTCTTGCTCCATCTGTTCCTAATCTATAGGCCGGAGCCATGCGCTTTCAAAGAGAACTTATCCCCGCGACCCTAATAAGGCGTTACAAACGCTTTCTTGCCGATTGTCGCCTGTCTGATGGACGCGAGGTGGTGGCGCATGTGGCCAATCCGGGGGCGATGACGGGGTTGACCGAACCGGGGTCGCGTATCTGGCTGGAGCCGAATGACGATCCGAAGAAGAAGCTCGATTATGGCTGGCGGCTGTTGGAAACCCCGGAGGGGGCACTGGTTGGGGTCGATACGTCGCAGCCGAACCGGATGCTGAAAGAAGCGTTGCTGGCGGGGAAGGTGCCGCGGCTTGCGGGCTTTCCCAATCTGCGCGCGGAGGTGCCGTATGGGACGAACAGCCGGGTGGATTTTCTGCTGAGCGGGCCGGAAGGGCCGCTGCATGTGGAGGTCAAATCGGTGACGACTTTGCGCCAGCCGGGTCTGGCGGAGTTTCCCGATTGTGTGACCAAGCGCGGCGCAAAACACATGGCCGAGCTGGCCGATGTGGTGGCGCAAGGCGGGCGGGCGATGGTGTTTTTCCTCGCCCAACGCAGCGATGCCCAGCGTGTTGCGGTCGCTTCTGATCTCGATCCGGGCTACGGTGCGGCCTTTCGGGCGGCGGTCGATGCGGGGGTGGAGGTGCTGGCGCATCGGGCGGAATTGTCGCCGCAGGGCATCGAGCTTGGCCCGGAATTGCCCTTCCTTGACCGCCGGGACTAGCCTATACGGGGGCGAACAAAGATGGAGATCACCGTGGACAAGTCTGGCCGCATCACGAAAGACGGGATTCGCATTTATGACGCCGCCGATTTTGCCGGTATGCACAAGGCGGGCAAGCTGGCGGCGGAAATTCTCGACCAGATCGCTGACATGATCGCTCCCGGCGTGACCACGGCGCAGATCGACGCCGAGGTGGAACGGCTGGTCAATGCGGCGGGCGCGACCTCCGCCACCATCGGCTACAAGGGCTATGAACACGCCACCTGCATTTCGCTCAACCACGTTGTTTGTCACGGCATTCCCGGCGCGAAAGTGCCGAAGGGCAAAAACGAGCGCGGGCCGCGCAAACATGATGAATTGATTGATGGCGACATTCTGAACGTCGATGTGACGGTGATCGTTGATGGCTGGTTCGGGGATACGTCGCGCATGTATAAGGTGGGCAAGATCAAGCCTTTCGCCGCGCGGCTGATCGACGTGACGCATGAAGCGCTGATGCGCGGTATTGAGGCGGTCAAACCCGGTAACACTTTCGGCGATATTGGCCACGCGATCCAGAGCTTTGCCGAACGCCAGCGCATGTCGGTGGTGCGCGATTTTTGCGGGCATGGGCTGGGCCGGGTGTTTCATGCACCGCCCAACGTGCTGCATTATGGCCGAGCGGGCACCGGCCCCGTGCTGGAGCCGGGCATGTTCTTCACCATCGAACCGATGATCAACCTTGGCCGCCCGGAAACCCGCGTGCTGGGCGATGGCTGGACCGCGATCACCCGCGATAAATCCCTGTCGGCGCAGTTCGAGCATTCGCTTGGCGTGACCGAAACCGGCGCGGAAATCTTCACCGAAAGCCCGGCGGGTCGGTATTACCCCACCTGGTTCTGAGCGCTTTTCTTGATCTTTGTGCCGCGCGTGCTTACCTTCCTTGGGCCGCAACGAAACCGGCGGCCCATGAAGGAACCAGACATGAAATCACTGATGAAACCGGCCATGCTGGCCACCGCCATTGCCCTGTCCACGTCTGCGGCACTGGCGCAGGAAGTGACCCTTCGTTTTCAGCATTTCGTGTCACCGGAATCCGCCAATCCGAAACATTTCATGCAGCCCTGGGCCGATAAGATCGAGGCCGACAGCAACGGGCGTCTGAAGATCAAACTCTATCCGTTCATGCAATTAGGTGGGTCCGCCGCCGAGATGTATGACCAGATCGCGGATGGCATTGTCGATGGCGGCTGGGTGATTCCGGGCTATGAACCGGGCCGTTTCCCGGAGGCGGAAGCGCTCGAATTGCCCTTCATGGTGACCAAATCCGCTGAGGAGGCTTCCATTGCGGCATGGGAATACTCGCAGAAATACCTGATGGATGATTTCCAAGACGTGCATGTGCTGGCGATTCATATGCACGGTCCGGGGTTGGTGCATAAGACCGGCCCGGCGATTGCGGAGGTCGAAGATTTCGCGGGGCTGAAACTGCGCGGTCCATCCCGTGCCGCGACGCTGCTCTTGGAAAAACTCGGCGCGATTCCGGTTGGTATGCCGGTGCCTGCTTTCCCGGAAAGCCTCGCGCTGGGCGTGGTGGATGGGGGCGTGATTACCTGGGAGATGTCTCCGTCGCTCAAGCTGGATGAGTTGACCGATAGCCATACCGACGTTGCGGGCGAAAAGTCGCTCTATAATCTCTATTTCATCTGGGCGATGAACAAGGATGTGTATGAGGGGTTGGACGACGAGCTGAAAGCCGTGATCGACGCCAATTCTGGCCGGATGGCATCCGCTTGGGCGGGCCGCGCGCATGATACGGGCGACGCGGAGGGCAAGCTGGTCATGGAAGACGCGGGCAACGAGATTGCAGAATTGTCGGCGGAAGAAACCGCGCGCATCGTGGCGCTGGGCGATGAGGTGATTGCCGAGTGGATCGAGGAAATGAACGGACGCGGGCTGGACGGGGCGCAGATGGTTAAAGACGCCCGCGCTGCGGTTGAAGCCGCGCGGAAGTGACGCTTAAGCGGTTTGGCGGCGCGACAAGTCTGTAACGCCCGCTTGCTGGTGCGCCGCCGTTTCCGGTTGTGCGACCACGCCGCCGAACCGGGCTTCGGTCACGAATGCGCTTGTGCCGCGAATGGTTGCCAACACGCCGAGGCATTCCTGCCATTCCGCATTACCGACGTGCCGCCAGGCGAAACCGCCGGATAGGGATATGTTGGAAAACTCCAGCTTTTTCCCTTCAAAATCAACGGCTTGTTTGAGGCATTCCGGGCAGAAATACACAGGATAGCGCTCGATGAATGGCAGCTTTGCGCCGCAGCCGGGGCAGTCGATATGCGTCGGATGCGCGCTACGCCGTTCGCGTTCGGCGCGCAAATGACGGGCATCGGTGCGGGTCAAATCCCGCTTGCCGAGCAAGGTGTGTTTCAGGTTTTGGACCCAATCAGACATACGACCCTCCACGAGGATTTTACCGCCAAAACGCGGTTTTGCCAAATTGCAAAAGGTCAGACGGCGCGCAGGAAGGAAATCTGCGTGTCGCCAAAGCGGCGCTGATCCAGCAGAGCCAGCCCATCCGGCACGACAATTTCCGCTCGTTCTTCCCAGACGATTAACGCCTCCGGTGCGATCCAGCCGCCGCGCATCGCCGCGCTAAGGGCTTGTTCCCCGAGCTTTTTATCGTAGGGCGGGTCGAGGAAGATCAGGTTGGCGGGGGCGTTGGCCGGGCCGATCCGCCGCGCGTCCCGGCGCAATAAATGTGCGGTGTCTTCGGCCTTGCAGCGTTGAATGTTTTCGGCAATCAACCGCTGCCCGACCCGGCCATTTTCCACCAATACTGCGCTTGCCGCGCCGCGCGACAGGGCCTCCAAGGCCAGCGCCCCGGTCCCCGCGAACAGGTCCAGCACCCGCGCTCCTTCAATCGGCGCGCCAAATCGCCCGCCTCGCAGGATGGAAAACAGGCTTTCGCGCACCCGGTCCGTTGTCGGTCGTAGATGCGCGCTGGCATCTCCCTTGCCCAACGAGGCCAACGCGATGCCTCGGTTATGTCCCGCGATGATCCGCATATCTCTTGCCTACCCCGCTGCGCCGCGAATGGCTACGGCAAGTACCCCTCGAATGTCACATTATCGGCGATCCGCCGGGCGGCGCGTTCCTCGTCAGCGGAGCGGATGGTCCAGCATAAAACGGGGTATCCCGTCTGTTTGATTTCATGCACGCGCGGGGCGTCGAGGTCTTTGGCGTCGTGGCTGATGAAGCTGGCGCCGATGCGTTCGAAATCGGGGAAACCGGCGAGGCTGGCGCGGGTGGCGGGGGATAGATGCGGCATGTCTTGTTGCGTATAGGCGCAAGTAGTGAGGCCGCGGGGCAGATTCGGTGCCAGATCGGCGAAAAGGGCGACGGAATGTGGGTTGAACGACATGACCGCAGCGGGACCGGAATACGTTTCCAATGCCACCACGACCGCGTTTTCCAGCAGCCCCACATCGCGCCCCATTGCGCCGTCCTGATCTTTGATTTCAATGAGGAGAGGGGATTTCCCGGCGACGATTTCAAGGATTTCTGGTAGGGTGCGGATGGTGTCGGTGCTGTCTTTTAACGCAATTTGCGCTAGCTCTTCTGCTGTGCGCAACTGCACCGGACCCTTTGCTTCGGTCAGGCGCGACAGGTCGTAATCGTGGAAGACGATGGCCTGTCCGTCGGCGGAGAGTTGCAGGTCAATTTCGATACCGTAGCCATGTTCCACCGCCGCTTTGATGGCGGTGGGGCTGTTTTCGATCCGTCCGGCGGCGCGGTCATGCAGGGCGCGATGGGTAATCGGGCGGGCGAGAAATTCCGGGGGAAGGGGGGCGCTCATTTGATTTCAAAAATGCCTTCGATTTCTACCGCGACGCCGAAAGGCAGCGAGGCGGCGGACACAGCGGAACGGGCATGGCGCCCGGCATTGCCAAAGACTTCGACGAAGAAATCGGAGGCGCCGTTGATGACTTTGGGTTGGTCGCCGAAATCGGCAGTGGAATTGACAAAGCCGGTGAGCTTGATCACGCGTTTGAGCCGGTCGAGATCGCCGCCGCAGGCTGCTTTTACCTGTGCGATCAAGCCGATGGCGCAGGCTTTTGCGGCTTTCGCGCCGGTTTCGGCGTCCATGTCCGCGCCGAGTTTGCCCAGGATCAGTTCGCCGTTGTCAAACGGGATTTGGCCAGAGACATGCACCAGATTGCCGGTGACGACATATGGCACATAATTGGCGGCGGGGGCCGGGGCGTCGGGCAGGGTGATGCCGAGTTCGGCAAGGCGGTTTTCATATTTGCTCATGAGGTCCTCCTGTTGGCGCGAGGCTAACGCGGGGGGACGGGCAGGGCAATCAATCTTCTCGGAAAGCGCGGGCGAAATAGTCCGCGAGCGGCTTGGTCAGGAAGGCGATGGGGGTGCGGTCTTTGGTTTGCAGGTAGACCTCGACCGGCATGCCGGGGATCAGGACGGCGCCCTCCGGCAGTTTGGCGGTTTCACCTTCGGACAGTTCGATGCGCGCGCGGTAATAGCTTTGCCCTGTGGTTTGATTGACTAGCGCGTCGGGGCTGATGGTGCGCACCGTGCCGTAAAGCTCCGGGGTTTGGCGGCTGTCAAAGGCGGCGAATCGCAGCATGACTTGTTGTCCGATGGCGACCTGATCGACGTGGATCGGGTCGACCTGAACCGCGATGCGCAGCGGGCGGTCTTGCGGCACCAGATACATTACCGGCTCGGCGCTGCCGATCACGGCTTTCTCGCCCAAAACCGACATGGCGTGGACCATGCCCGAAACCGGCGCGCGAATGTCGAGGCGCTCAAGCCGACTGGTTACGGCGCGCAGCCGTTCCGCCAGTTCCAGCTCCTTGCCCTCTTGGGCGGAAAGTGTTGCGATGGCGTCTTCGCGCAGAGCGGCGCGTTGTTTCAGGATTTCGATCTCGATTTCGGTGATGCGTCCGCTGGCTTGTGCTTTATTGGCGATGGCCTCGCCGATTAATCCGTTTAGCCGCGCCAGTTCGCGTTCCAGCGCGCTGACCCGGCTGGCTTGTGCGAGGCCTTTTTCCAGCAGGGATTGCAGGTCGTTGCGCTCGATTGTGACCAGTTCGACCTGTCGTGTCAGGGCGGTGATTTGCGCCTGAATGCCCTCGATTTGGCTGGTGATCTGGGCGGTTCGTTTGCGGAGTTGTTCGACCGAGGCTTCGAGGGTTTCGCGGCGTTGGGCGAAAAGTTTTCGATTGCTTTCAAGGATTTCGGCGACGTCGGGGTCACGGTTTGCGGCGTCGAGCAATTCCGGGGGGAAGTGAATTTCCGCTGCTTCGTCGCGCTCTGCCTCTAAGCGGGCGCGGCGGGCTGTGAGGTCGAAGAGCTGGCTTTCAAGGATCACGCGTTCGCTTTCCAGCCGCACCGGGTCGAGGCGAATCAGCACATCTCCTGCGGCGACCAGATCGCCATCGCGCACCAGAATTTCGGATACCACGCCGCCATCCGGGTGTTGCACCGCTTGCCGGTTTTCCTCGAGTTCAATGGCGCCGGGGGCAACGATGGCGCCGGAAATTTCTGTCAAAAATCCCCAAGCGCCGAAGCCGCCGATCAGAAGGAGCAGGGCAAAAAATCCGGTCCAGAGCGGTCTGCGCACGGGGATTTGTTTCGCGATATCTGTGCGTTGATCGTGCATTATGTGACCCCGCCCGTGTTATTTTCAGCCGCGCTTTCGCGAATTTGTTGTGCGTTTTGAGTGACTTGCGCAAGGACTTTGTCGCGCGGGCCATAGGCTTGAACGGCGCCGCCATCCAGCATCAGGAGCAATTCACATTGGGCGATCGCAGATGGGCGGTGCGCCATGATCAACACCGCGCCGCCGTTGGCCTTAACCTCCGCAACCGCGCGGTTCAGGGCGAGGCTGCCTTCGTTGTCGAGGTTGGAATTGGGTTCGTCCAGCACCAGCAAAACCGGGTCGCCATAGAGAGCGCGGGCCAGTCCGATGCGTTGCATTTGTCCGCCGGACAACATGCCCCCTCCGGCGGAGACCTGTGTGTCATATCCTTCGGGCAGGGCGAGGATCATTTCATGTGCGGCGGCGCGTTTGGCGGCGGCAACCACCGCGGCGTCGTCAGGCGTTGGGGCCAGTCCGGCGATGTTTTCCGCCACCGTGCCGTCGAATAATTGCACCCGCTGCGGCAGGTAGCCGACATATTGGCCGAGGGCGGCTTCGCTGAATTGGCTGAGTGCGGCGCCGTCGAGGCGCAACTTGCCGCCAGCGGGACGCCAGACTCCGGTTGCGGCGCGCGCCAGCGTCGATTTGCCCGCGCCGGAAGGGCCGATGACGCCCATCGCCTGCCCCGGTTCGACGCGGAAATTTACCATGCGCAGGGAGGCTTGCGCCTGTCCCGGCGGCACGATGGTCAGGTTCTCGGCGGTCAGAAGCCCACGCGGACGCGGTAATTGGGTTTTGTCCGGTTCCGGGGCGATGGTGCCCAGAAGGTCGATCAGGCGTTTGCGCCCGGTGCTGCCTGCATGCACCAAAGGCCATTGTGCGATCAGCATATCCACGGGCGCGAGGGCGCGGCCCAAGAGGATCGAGGCGGCAATCATGCCCCCGGCAGTCATTTCTCCGCGCAGCACGAGCAGCGCGCCGAGGCCAAGCATGGCGGATTGCAAAAACATGCGAAAGGTCTTGGAAATCGCGGAAAATCGCCCGGCACGGTCGGCAACGCGCACCCCTTCGCTCAGGGCGGTGCGCCGGGCGGTAAGCCAGCGGGCATAGGCATTGTCGGACATACCCAGAGCCGCGACCATCTCTGCTTCGGAGCGCAACTGCCCGGCCATATGTTCTGCTTGCGCGGCGGCAAGGTTAACGGCGGCGGTTGGGCCGGAAGTTGTCGCCTGATTGAGCCAGGAGACCAGCACCAGCAGCGCACCTCCAGCCAGTGCGAGGTAGCCGAGCCAAGGGTGAAACAACAGGATGGCGGCGAGAAAAATCGGTGTCCAGGGCAGATCGAACAGGGCCATGAAAACCGGGGAAGAGATCAGCTTTTGCACCGCTTCCAAATCGCGCAAACCGCTTCGGTTGCCCTCTTCTCCGGCGGGGCGCAAAGCCTCGCGGCGCAGTACTGCGCGAAAGACGCGGCGGTCCAGACGGGCCTGAAAGCGCGCCCCGACGCGCGCCAACACCCGCCCGCGCGCATAATCCAGCACCCCCATCATGGCGAAGAGGAACCCCATCAGCACGGTCAGGCCGAGTAGGGTTTCTTCCGAGCGCGAACCCAGCACCCGGTCATAGATTTGCAGCATGTATAGCGGGCCGGTCAGCATCAACAGGTTGGTGAAGACGGAAAACAGCGCCACGGCCCAGAGCAACCCGTTGCTTTCACGGCGAATGGAACGCAGTTCCGCCGCGCCTTTGTCCTTTTGGTCCGGTGACATATGTTTTGGCTCCGACTATTCCTGCCTGTGTTTATAGCGACGATTTCTTAATAAAAACTCTACATTTTCGTATTTTTTCAGTTTCCGATGCCAAGAATGTCTTGCAGGATGCCGAGAAGGCCATCTGCGCCGCCAGGGGTGCGGGTTGGGCTTTGCGGGGTTGGGGTGCCCGTAGGCTGACCAAACCCAGCTTCCGCGCGCGGCGGGGCGTCGGGGCGAATCATCGGCAGGGGCTTTGCGGGCAGGTCCGCATGCACCCGCTGCATGGTTTCGCGCCAGATATCTGCCGGAAGCCCGCCGCCGGTCACGCCCCGTAGCGGCGTGTTATCGTCATAGCCCATCCAGACCCCGGCGACATAATCGGCAGTAAAGCCCAGAAACCACGCATCGCGGGCGGCGGTTGTGGTGCCGGTTTTGCCCGCCACTTCGCGGTCTTTGAGCGCGGCGCGCCGCCCGGTGCCGCGTTCAACCACCTGATTCATCATGTAGATCAACTGTTGCGCGGCGGCGGGGGTGATGACGCGTTCGCCAATACCGCCCGCCTGTTCCATCAGCGGGGTTTCTTCGCCCAGCAACCGCAGGTCCACGAGGCCATAAGGCGTTACCGAAGATCCCCCGTTCAGAATGCCGGCATAGGCGCCGGTCATCTCCAGCAGCGTGCTTTCAGATGCGCCAAGCGCCAGCGCGGGGCCGAGGGCGAGGTCGGATTGGATGCCGAACATGGAGGCCACGGCGCGCACATTTTCCCGCCCAACGCTTTCCGACAGCTTCACCGCCGGCACGTTCAGCGAATCGCGCAGGGCGTCGGTCAGCGTGACCCATCCGGCGAATTTGTTGGTGTAATTGGCGGGGGACCACGACCCGGAACCGGGGATGTTCAGCGTCAGCGGTGCGTCCTCAATGATCGCGTCATAGGTCCAGCCGAGATCAAGCGCGGCGGCGTAAACGAAGGGTTTGAAGGAAGAGCCGGTCTGGCGCATGGCCTGCGTGGCACGGTTGAAAGCGCCGGTGACCTGCGTCGCGCGTCCGCCGACCATGCCGCGCACGGCCCCGTCCGCGCTCATCACCACAACGGCGGCCTGTGCCTTGGAGCCTTCGGACACTTTTTCCTTGAAGATATGGGCGACGGCTTCCTCGGCGGCTTGCTGGATCGCGGGGTCGAGCGTGGTGCGGATGATCACGTCTTCCGTCGTGTCGCGGGTCAGAAAGGCGGGACCGGAAGCCATCACCCAATCGGCGAAATACCCCCCGGCGCGTGCCTCTGCCGCCTTGGACAGAACGGCGGGGTGGGCGCGGGCATAATCGGCCTCAGCCTGCGTCAGATAGCCCTGCTCCTGCATGAGCTTCAGCACGGTCTGCGCACGCGCCCAGGAACGCTCCATGTTGTTGGTCGGGGCGTAGCGCGTCGGGGCGGTCAGGGCGCCGGCGAGGATTGCGGCTTCCGAGGCGGACAGGTCAGAGGCAGGTTTGCCGAAATAGCGCTGCGCGGCGGCTTCAAATCCATGCGCCCCGGCACCGAGAAAGGCGCGGTTCAGGTAGATCGACAGGATCTCATCCTTGGAGAATTTCAGCTCCAGCGCCATGGCATAAATCGCCTCTTTGCCCTTGCGCACCAGCGAGGAACGACGGCAATCGGCCTCATATTCCCGCTCCGTCATGCCGCTCAAAGGATCATAGGGCTCGCCCAGACATAGCAACTTGGCGACCTGCTGCGTCAGCGTCGAACCGCCATGCCCGGACAGTGGCCCGCGCCCTTCGCGCAGGTTGATGCGGATGGCGGAGGCGATGCCGCGCGGTGACAGGCCGAAATGGCGGTAAAAACGCTTGTCTTCCGTGGCGATCACGGCGTCGCGCACATAGGGGCTGACCGTGTCGGCGGTGACAATGCCGCCGAACTGGTTGCCGCGCCAGGCATAGGTCTGGCCATAACGGTCGAGCAGCGTGACCGAACCGCGCGCCCGCCCGTCGACCAGTTCCGAGATCGGCGGGATGGTGGTCGAGGTGTAAAACACCGCCGCCGCGACAATCAGCGTCACGATCACGGCGGAAATAAGTGCTAAGCGGAAGGTGAACCGGAAAACCAGCCGAATGAGAAATAGCGGCAGGGCGAGGAACCACGGATACGTCCGCTTTGGGCTGCGCGGTTTCTTCGCCGGTTTCTTGCGCGGCTTTTTGGGCGCAGGCTTCTCGGACCTGCGATCATACCGTTTTTCCGCCACCAGCGGCGGGCGTTTCTTGCCGTTTTGCGCCATATCTCGGAAGACCTGCTCTGTTTTACAGCGAATCTAACGGGTCGGGCGCAAAAAGCGAAGGGGAAAAGACCGGCCACGTGGACCGGTCTTCAGAGCGTATTGGGAGCGTGTATCAGACGCCTGCGTCGATGATGGCGTCGGCCAGAACGTCGATCGTGTTCTCGTTGAGACCCGCGATGTTGATGCGCGAATCGCCGACCATGTAAATGGCGTGCTTGTCGCGCATATGGGCGACTTGCTCCGGCGTGGCGCCAAGACGGGAAAACATGCCGCGGTGCTGGGCGAGGAAGCCGAAACGATCCGACCCGGCGCGTGCCTGCAGCGCATCTGCCAGCTTGGTGCGCAGGTTCAACATGCTGAGGCGCACCTCTTCCAGCTCATCCATCCAGACCTTTTTCAGCGCCGCATCCTCAAGGATCATGCTCACCAGACGCGCGCCGTGATCGGGCGGGAAGGAGAAGTTTTGCCGGTTGAGATAGGCAAGGTTGGCCTGCGTCACGGCCTGCGCGCCCGGATCCTGACTGACCGCCAGCAACAGGCCAGTGCGCTCGCGATACACGCCGAAATTCTTCGAGCAGGACGCCGCGATCAGGGTTTCCGGCACGGCAGAGGCCATCAGCCGCACGCCCGCCGCATCCGCTTCCAGCCCGTCGCCAAAGCCCTGATAGGCGATGTCGATCAGCGGCGTTGCCCCCTTGTTTTCAAGGAGTTTCGCCACTTCTTCCCATTCCGGCAGCGTCAGGTTGGCGCCGGTCGGGTTGTGACAGCACCCGTGCAGCAGAACCACGTCGCCCGCTTTCACGCCCTGCAAATCTTCCATCATGCCGGCGAAATCGACCGCGCGGGTGGCGTTGTCGAAATAGCAATACTCGGCCATGGCAATGCCGAGATGCTTGAGGATCGAGGGGTGGTTCGGCCAGGTCGGGGCGGAGAGCCAGACGGTTGCGCCCGCATTGGCCATCTTGATCAGCTCCGCTGCCTGATGAACCGCGCCGGTGCCGCCGGGCTGGGCCGCGAAGGAGAGCTTGTCCGCCGATACCGTGTCGCCCAGAATCAGGCTGGACAGGGTGGTGCCAAAGGCCGGTTCACCGCACAGGGCGGTGTAGGTCTTGGTGGTTTCCGCTTCCCAAAGCTGCTTTTCCGCCTCTTTCACAGCGCGCATGACCGGGGTCACGCCCTCGGCATTCTTGTAAACGCCAACGCCGAGATCGACCTTGTTTTCCCGCTTATCGGCGCGGAACTGCGCGATCAGGGCGATGATCTTGTCCTCGGGTTGCGGTTTCAAATGTTCAAACATCAGCCTTCTCCGGTTTCTACTTTCAGGTCGTTATACATCCCCCATTCGGCCCAGCTGCCGTCATAGACCGCGTGCCGGGTGTGCCCGATGCGCTCCAGCGCGAAGGCCAGCAGCGCGGCAGTAACGCCGGAACCGCAGGAGGTAATGATCGGTTTGTCGAGATCGACCCCGCTTTTCAGGATTGCCGCTTTCAGCGCGGCCGGGTCTTTCATCGTGCCATCGGCGTTGAGTAGCTGATCGAAGGGCACGTTTTTCGAGCCGGGAATATGCCCTTTGCGCAGACCGGGGCGCGGTTCATCCACCTCGCCGCGAAAGCGATCCGCCGGGCGGGCATCAACGATCTCCCAGTCGCCCAGCTTGACGGCGGCGGCAACCTGCGTCACGTCCTTGACCAGATCCGCCTGCCGCGAGGTCGTCATGTGCCGGTCGCGCACCACGGGCGGCAAATCCTCAACCGGGTGCCCCTCGTCGATCCATTTCTGCAAGCCGCCATCCAGCACCGCAATATCGGTCTTGCCCATCAGCCGAAACGTCCACCAGACGCGCGGCGCGGAGAAAATGCCGGAGCGGTCATAGACCACCACCTGATGCCCGTCGCCAATCCCCATCGCACGCATCCGCGACATGAATTTCTCTACCGGCGGCGCCATATGGGGCAGCTCGGAGCGGGTGTCGGCAATGTCGTCAATGTCCCAGAACCGCGCGCCGGGAATATGCGCCGCCTCGTAATCGGCGCGGGCATCGGCGTCGGTGGGCGGCAGATACCAGGTGGCGTCGATGATACGCAGATCGGGGTCGTTCAAATGGCGGGCGAGCCAGTCGGTGGATACCAGGGTCTTCGGATCAGAATGCGGCATGGCTGTTCCTTCTATATGTCTCTTCTTGCTAACCATGCCGCCTTTTTGAGGCAAGGAAAATGGTCAGGGAAAGACCCATGAGATGACCAGAGACACGGTGATAATCGAAAGCGTGGTGGAAACCAGAATGGCGGCGGAGGCGCGCGAGGGGGCAACGCCGTAATGCTGCGCCAGCATGTAGACATTGCCCGCAACCGGCAGCGATGCGGCGGCAATGGCGACGGCGGCGGTATAGGGCGGGACCGGAAACAGCAGGAGGGTCGTCACCGCGACCGCCGCCGGGTGCAACACCAGCTTGGCGAAACTGAGCCACCCCGCAATGACCAGCTTCTCCGCTGATTTGCTCGCCAGCGAAGCGCCAATGGCGAAAAGCGCGCCCGGCGTGGCGGCGGAGCCTAAGATAGACAGGAAACGGTCGGCAGGGGCGGGGATGGTCCAGCCGGTCGCCGACCATGCAAAGCCCAGCGTAATCGCAACAATCATCGGGTTGGCCAGCAAACCGCGCCCGACCGTGGCCAGAACACGTGGCGACAGGCGTCCGTCGCGCGAGCCGGTGATCAGGATGACGATCAGTGAGGAAAACACGATCAGGTCCACCGCGAGGATCAGCATGATCGTGCCCACCGCTTCCGCTCCGAAAATCTGCGCCAACATCGGAATGCCGAGAAAACCCACATTGCCAATCGCCGCGATTTGCGCCTCGACCGCCGCTTCCTCGATCCCGCGCCGCCGGATCAGCGCGACCGCAGTGGCGATGAGATAGACCGCGCTGGTGGCGAGGAGGTAGGCCCAGATCAGGTTCCAATCCAGAACCTCCGCCAGATCCAGCCGGGCCGCGAAGCCGAAAATCATGGCGGACAGGGCGAAATAGAACACGAACCTGGTTAACGCCGCCGTGGCCTCGGGCGAGAAAAACCCGCGCCGCCCCGCGCCATAGCCCAGCCCGATCAGGGCAAAGAAGGGCAATGTTTGCAGAAATATCGCAACCATGCCGCCCGGTTACTCGCGTTTATAAATGTTGTGACAGGCTTTGCAGGACTGTGCGATTGGGGCGAGATATTGCGCCAGATTGTCCGCGTTGGCCTCCGCTTGCGCCGCCAGCGCTGCCAGTCGTGCCGCCTCTGCCTTGGCGAGAAAATCCTCCCAATTGGTCCAGATTTCCGGCAATGCGTCGGCCCCGTTGGCATATTGTTCGTCGGCAAACAGATCCGGGATGGCGGCGGTTTTCGCGGCCAGCCGATCCAATGACCGCTTGGCCAGCCGTGGGTCAAAATCCGCGCTGCCATTGGCCATGGCAAACAGGTTTTTCAGCCCGGCGCGCATCAGTCCCATAGCTTCCTGCCGCGCCTGCACCACCGGGTTGTTCGAATAGGCCAGCGCTGCGCCGGTCATGGCGCAGATCATGATGGTTAAAATGAGAATTTTAGGTTTTTTCATAAGGGTTTGTCGGTTCGTTTGGCCTGTGTTTGCGGCGGAGCCTAACGGATTTGCCCGGTTTGTCCAGCGCTGTGCATTCCGCGCGCAAAACGGAAGAAAGCCCGCCACAAGGACGGGCTGTCTCCGATGTAGCCCCCGTCGTCGCAAACTGGGTGGGGCTGTTGAATGCGACGCCGGGGTGAGCATAAACTCGCTACAGCGGCCAATCTGGCTCTCGATTCCGGCGTGGATGCGGTGCAATCGGGGAAATAATGTGGCGCTTAACGATTTTGTAACAGATGCGGGGTATCTTGTCCGCATGACATATCGAAAACCGCCTTGATAACGATCTTAATCCTTGGGCAACAGCTCCGGCAATGCCTCCAGAATCGCCCGCGCGCCCATGCCAACGCCGCCCTTGGGTCGTGCTGGCGCTGCCGTTGGATTCCAGCCGTAAATGTCGAAGTGCATGTAGCGCGCCGTGTCGGTGACGAAGGCTTTGAGGAACAGTGCGGCGGTGATGGACCCCGCCATGCCGCCTTTGGGTGCGTTGTCGAGATCGGCAATGCCCGGTTCGATCATTTTCTGATAAGGTTGCCAGAACGGCATTTCCCAGACCGGATCGCGCACGTCGCGGGCTGCCTGCCGTATGATATCCGCGTCTTCCGGCTCGGTGGCGTAAAATGGGGACAGGTCCGCGCCGACGGCAACCCGCGCCGCGCCGGTCAGGGTGGCCATGGAGATGATCAGATCCGGCGCGTCCTCATCCGCGAGAGCCAGCGCATCGGCCAGAACCAGACGCCCTTCTGCGTCGGTGTTGTTGATCTCGACCGTCAGCCCCTTACGGCTGGTCAGGATGTCGCCCGGGCGGAAGGCGTTGCCAGCAACGGCGTTTTCCACCGCAGGAATCAGCACACGCAGTTGCAGCGGCAGGTTCAGCGCCATGATCATGTAAGCGAGACCCAACACCGCAGCGCCGCCGCCCATGTCTTTTTTCATCAAGGCCATCGACGCGCCGGGCTTCAGGTTCAGCCCGCCGGTGTCGAACGAAACCCCTTTGCCGACCAGCGTCAGCTTCGGTCCCTTCTCGCCCCAACGCATGTCGATCAAGCGGGGACGTCGGGGCGCGGCGCGGCCGACCGTGTGGATCATCGGGAAATTCCCGTCGAGCAACGCATCATCAACGATAACATCCAAGGCCGCGCCGAAATACTCCGCCAACTCGCTTGCGGTTGCGGCCAGTTCTTCCGGCCCCATGTCGTTGGCGGGGAGGTTGATCAGATCGCGGGTGAGGGTCTCGCCGGCTGCGATGATTTCCAGCCGTTCCGCGTCGATCCCGTCCGGCGCCACGAGCATCGCCCTTGGTGCCGGAGATTGGGCATATCTGTCAAAGCGATACCCGGCGAGAAGCCAACCAAGCAGCACCTCTTCCAGCGCGCTGCCTTCAAGATCAGAGATCAGTTCATAAGTGCCTTCGGGCAGATGCGCGCGGGCGGCGGCGGTGCCGAAACGGGTGCGCGCGCGGGCGGTTTCGTCGCCATAGCCGACCGCCGCCTTCGCCACGCCGCTTTCGCCGGGAAACAGCACAACCTCGCCCAACCCGGCACGAAACCCGCAAGCCTCGGCCCAAGCCCGTTCCGTCGCGCTCAATGTTTGCAAAAACGCTTCGCAATCGGCGCTGGCAACAAGGTGTAACGGCAGGGTATCGCCGCCTTTTGCGGCAAACATCATCGGGTTCTGGGCAGCATTATCTGACATGGCGCACTCCATTTTGCGCCAAGGTAACGCGCCGGGCGGCGGGCGCAAGCTCAGACCGACAAATCCTGCATGTTCCACATGGCGACGAGCGAGTTTTCTCCGATTCGTTCCAGCCGCGCCACCGTTGCGCCGAGGGCAATGACATCGTTGGAAGCGCAAAGCTCCAGCGTATCCTTGGCTACCCGCGCCAGCAACGTCATCCCGACTTGTCGCGACAGGCCAATAATGGCGCGCAGGGACGGCTCCATCGCGGCAAAATTGGAGTTGCGGTAATTCTTGCCTGTGCGTTGAAGCAGTTCCGTCAGCCGCTCCATGGATTGCGACACCAGATCATCCGCCGCTGCCGGCCCCATATTTTCCACCAGAACCCGCAGCTGTTCCCGATCCAGCCGCACTTCTTCAATGATTAGCAGTCGCTCAATGCTCCCCACGACACACCCCTCTTTCTGGCCCCAACCCATAGCCTTACTATGGTGCAAATTCCTCAAGAAAGTGTTGCTAAAACCGTGGAAAATACCGCAGGTTTAGTTCAAACTCGCCATAACTTGCTCTATCCAGGGCAAAACTCGGGAGCGAAGCGTTTGAAAAGATTTTTTGCGGATATTGTGGCCAATGCGCTGGTTGTGTTCATCCGGTTGATTACCGCGCCGCGGGCGATTTGGGCCGGGAGCGAGCCGGTGCCGCGCCGTCGGGTGTATTTCGCCAACCACACGTCCAACGCTGATTTCGTGCTGATCTGGGGCATCCTGCCCGCGTATCTGCGGCGCCAGACGCGGCCGGTTGCAGCGTCGGATTACTGGTTGAAAAGCGCTTTGCGCGCCTTTGCCGGGCGGGATGTGTTCCGCGCCGTGTTGATCAATCGCGACAAGGATAATCGCGACCCGGAGGAGGATCCGGTGGCGAAAATGGCGGCGGCGTTGGAGGATGGCGACAGTCTGATCCTTTTCCCCGAGGGGTTGCGGAACCTGACCGATGAGCCGGTTTTGCCTTTCAAGACGGGGATTTATCACTTGGCTAAGCGGATGCCGGAGGTCGATTTCGTGCCGACATGGATCAACAATCTGAACTCGGTCTTGCCTAAGGGCGAGGTGGTTCCGGTGCCGTTGATCTGCACCGTGACCTATGGCGCGCCGCTGCATATCAAGCCGAATGAGGAGCGCGATGCGTTTCTTGGGCGGGCGCGTGAGGCGTTGCAGGCGCTGGCCGCGCAGACGGAGGGACGCTGATGGCTTGGGAATATTCGCTTTTGCTCACCGGCCTCGTTGCCTTCCTCGTGGCGGGCACGTTGGGCGCGTCGGCGCTGCGCCGCTGGGTCTGGCCCGAGGGCAATAATATCGTGGTCGAAACCCTGTTCGCGCGGATCAATGCGTGGTGGGCGATGGTGATTTCGCTCTCAGTCGCGAGCTTGTTTGGCCGCGCGGGCATCACTATTCTGTTCTTTCTCATGTCTTTCGCCGCGCTGCGTGAATTCCTGTCGCTAACAGCGAAACGACGGGCGGATCACTGGGTCTTGATGTTCTCGTTTTTCGTCGCCTTGCCAGCGCAATTCCTCTTTGTCGGCGTCGGTTGGATCGGCATGATGACCGTTTTCATCCCGGTCTATACCTTCCTCTTTCTGCCGGTTCTGGCGGTGGCGCGCGGGGATACTTCACATTTTCTGGCCCGCGTCGCGGAGACTCAATGGGGACTTATGTTAACCATCTTTGCGGTGAGCCATGTGCCCGCGCTGATGCTGCTCGATATCGAGGGCTTCGCTGGCAAAGGTGCGTTGCTCTGTGCCTGGCTGATCATCGTGGTGCAGGGGGCGGATGTGGCGCATTACCTGTTCCCGAAACTGGTCGGGCGGCATCGGATCATGCCGAAACTGGATAGCTCGCGCTCTTGGGAAGGCATGGTTGGTGCGCTGGGCGCCGCGTTTATTCTCGGGATTTTGTTGTGGTGGATCACCCCGTTCGGCCTGCTCTGGGCGCCGATCATCGCGGTGCTGACCGCGTTTTTTGGCTATGGCGGCAATATGGTCATGGCGGCGATCAAGCGAGACAAAGGTGTGCGCGATTGGGGGCATTTGATTCCGGGGCAGGGCGGCTTTCTTGACCGATTGGACTCGGTGTTTTTCGCCGCCCCGGTGTTCTTTCACCTGACCCGGTTTTTCTGGGGGTAAACCGGCGGGTCTTGCCGCCAGTCCCTTTTTTACGCGGCCACCCGCTCTGTCAGCAGCAGCGGCTCGGGTTTGCGCACGGAGTGGAAGGTCGGCGGCGCGGTGCGGGTCTGTATGGTGACCACTTCTGCCTGACGACGCACATGAAACCGGAGCGATTGCAGGGCGGCGATGCGACCTTCGCGGATGCGTTCGATGTAATTCGTTTCCATGATTTTGACTCCTTTAGCTCAGGCGCAATCGCCGGGTGTGGCGAGAACATCGGTGGTGAAGAACAGGCCGTTTGGCGTGTGTCGGTGAAGGGTTTCGCGGGTGTTTTCCGCGAAAGAAATGACATTGTTTTCCAAACGTTTGCGGCCGATCTGGGCGGCGCGGGCGGCTTTGCGGCCAGTAAATGCGATGACGTTATCGTGCATGGTGCTGCTCCCTTGGACTGACGATTCGTTGGTCGCCGGTTCTCGGCCCGTGCCTTGCGGCGGAAGGTTCTCCTTCCATCGGGGCGCCCTGCGCTTCCGACCCCTGAACATTTGCCAGAGATGGTGGCGGCTTTCGTGCAGCAATGCGGCGAAACGGTGCCCCTTTGCGAAAATTTTCTACGCAATAAAAACAAAAGCCCGTACATTATACGGGCTTTTGGTATTGGCTATCAGGGGATAGTTACGGGTTCCAGAACAGCATTTCCCCATCCGGCCAGTTCAAATCGACCTCGATCTGCACCTCGCGCAATTCCCCCGGTTGCAATGTCAGATCCCACGCCGATACGCCACGCCTCTTCTCAAGGTCGGTTTCGTCGGGCGCGGGGGTGGCTTTGACCTTGACCGTCAGCCGCTCCTGCTCGGAAAACGGCAGGGCGAAGAGGGCGCGCACATCCTGTGTCTCGCCGGTGAGGTTCTCGACCGTAAAGCTGATCTTTTGTGAGCGCGTGTTGGAGCGGGTCAGAATGCCGGTATCGCCTTCCTCGTTGTTCTCGAAATGGGTTGCGAGGCGGATTTGCTGCATTGGGCCGAAGGGCAGGGTGGCCTCGGCGCCGGCGGGGATCACGTCGATGCCGGAGCGCCCGACGAAATGCCCGTCGCGCAGGAAATTGACTTCGCCGGGCAGCAGCGGCTCGCCGGTGTCGTTCACAATGTCCGCCAGCAGGAAGGCGGTTTCGTCATGGCGCGGGGCGGCGAGGATTTTCGCGTTGGCGGCGGTGGTCAGTTGGTCCAGCGCCAGTTCCACGCTCTCGCCCCCGCCGATCGTTACCGTCTGCGGGTAGGTATAGGTCAGGTTCAGCCCGTCAAACTCGGTGCTGGCCGTGATCATATCAGCCGCGCCTGCGGGCGCTTCCATGCTACGGGCTTCCGCCTTGATTGCGCTGACGTCGGGCGAATAGTTGAACGGCTGGGAAAGCCCGGCCTTGTCCGGGAACACCGTGCTTGGTTCAATCGCGCCGTGCGGTTGTGACGTGGACAGGGTCAGCATCACGTCGCGCCACAGGGTTTCGGAGCGATGCCGCACCGCCAGCTTGCGGTCGATGGTTACGCGCCCCGCCTTCCGGTCCAGATTGATGTCATAATCCATGTTCCAGTACGCATCATGGGTGAAATTCGTCAGTTCCAGCGTCATCGGTCCCGGTTTTTGCGCCGACACGCGCACTTCCAGCATCCCGGCCACGTCCAGCATCGCGCCGCTGCGCTCAAAGGCCCGGCGCGCTTCCTGCATCGCCTGTTGCAAGGCCTCGCCCCCTTGCGCAAACGCGTCCAGTTCCGTGCGTGCCCGCACCATTTCCGCCGTGCTTTTGGCGATGTCCGTCGTCAGCACTTCCGCGACTTCCGTCAGATCCTGCGCGCTCATGGTGCTATCCGGCTGCATCGCTTGCAGAAAGGCAATCCGCGTCTTGAGCGCTTCAATCCGCGCGCCACGGGCGGCTTTTTCGCTTTGATGCGCCTTGAGGGCGTCTTCGGCGGCTTCCAGCGCCTCGAAAGCGCGCTGTTGCGGTTCGGTGAAAAAGGCTTCTGCGCCCGTGACCGGCGCTTTGCGCGCGGCAACGGCGCCGATGGTAATGCCTTCGCTGGCCATGAGGCGCGGCAGCGGATTGCCCGGATTGAGCGTTTCGACCGGCAGGAAAATGCGATGCTCGCCCGGCGGCAGGTCCAGATCGACCCGACGGATCATCTCGGCGCCTTGCGAAAATACGGTCACGGCGCGGATCGGCGCGGCGTCGTAATAATCATCCGCCAGAGCGGGGGTGGCGGCGAGCAGGGCGAGGAGAGAGGAGGTAACGAGGCGCATTTTGTGTCCTTTGTTGGTTAATGCAGCGACCCTAGCCGCTGGCCCCGCTTGCGCAAGGTTGCCCGCGCGGTATCGGCGAAAGCTGGCCGTTGGGGTGAAAAAAGGGGCGGCGATTCACCGGATGTTAAGGTTAAGGCGGTAGCACAGGCGCATGACCTATCAAAACTACACCATCACCCTGCCCGATTCTGTCGCTGCCCGCCTCTCTGTTGCCGCAGATGCACAAGGCATTACCGTTGCTGCGATGATCCGTAACCTTGCGCTGGAAGCCGATGCGCCCCCGACCGCGCCGGAAATGATCGAACATTTGCGATTGGCCCTCAGTCCGGCCCTCGCGATGGCGCGCGACTGGGACGATTTGCAGGCGCGCCTGATCAAACGTGGCTTTGAGCTGCGCCCGGACGGGGCGGGGCTGCGGCTGCATTCGCGTTTCGACGGGCGCGCGGTCTGCGATTCCACCGAACTGGGCTATACATATGGGCAGCTTGTGCGCCGGTTCTGCGCTCCGATGCCGGGCCATGCAAAGCAGATGCGCCGTATCCTCAAACCAAAGCTGGAGCGTAGCGGGAGGTCCGCCGGGGCGCTGGCGCTCATGGAAACCCGCGCGCGGCGCTTTGACGCAAAGAGGGGCGCAACGAAAAAGGCCGCCCGCGCGCAAGACGCAGACGACCTTTGGAACATTTTCGAGCCGATGTGATCCGGCTGCTCAGACAGGGTTTAACCCTTCTTCAGCACTTCGCGGCCCAAAAGCTCGGCAATCTGCACCGCATTGAGCGCCGCGCCTTTGCGCAGGTTGTCCGAGACACACCAGAGGTTGAGGCCGTTCTCAACGGTGACATCCTGCCGGATGCGCGAGATGAAGGTTGCGAAATCGCCAACGCACTCGACCGGCGTGACGTAACCCCCGTCTTCGCGCTTGTCGACAACCAGCAGGCCCGGCGCGGTGCGCAGGATTTCGCGGGCTTCGTCCTCGTCGAGGAAGTCCTCGAATTCGATGTTGATCGATTCGGAATGGCCAACGAAAACCGGAACCCGGACGCAGGTCGCCGTGATCTTGATCTCCGGGTCGACGATCTTCTTGGTCTCGGCGATCATCTTCCATTCTTCCTTGGTGTCGCCCGAATCCATGAACACGTCGATATGCGGAATGACGTTGAAAGCGATTTGCTTGGTGTAAACCTTGGGCGCAACTTCCTGTCCCGGCACATACATGCCCTTGGTCTGGTTCCAAAGCTCGTCAATCGCATCCTTGCCGGAGCCGGAAACCGACTGATAGGTCGAGACCACAACCCGCTTGATCCGCGCGCGGTCATGCAGCGGTTTGAGGGCGACAACCATCTGCGCCGTGGAGCAGTTCGGGTTGGCGATGATGTTTTTCCTGGCGTAATCGTGGATCGCGTCCGGGTTCACCTCGGGCACGATCAGCGGGATGTCCGGGTCGTAGCGGTGCAGCGACGAATTGTCGATCACGGTGCAGCCTGCCGCCGCCGCGATTGGCGCGTATTTCTTCGTTGCGTCCGAACCGATGGCGAACAGCGCCATGTCCCAGCCGGCGAAGTCGAAATCCTCAATGTCTTTGGTAATGAGGGTCTTGTCGCCAAAGCTCACTTCGGTGCCCAGCGAACGACGGCTTGCCAGCGCGGCAATCTCATCCACCGGAAACTGGCGCTCGGCCAGGATGTTCAGCATTTCGCGGCCCACATTGCCCGTGGCGCCCGCGACGACGACTTTGTAACCCATCGGGATCTCCTTTTATCCGGTCCACAGCGGACCGGCCCCGCGTTTATCGCAAGCGAGCGAAAAGGAAAACTACAAGTTTTGTCAGTCGGTGCGGTCGTGACTGAAGAGATACAACGCGGTGCCGATGGCGGCGGGGATGGCGAAGTAAAGAAACAGGGCGCGGTAGGCAATCAGCGGGTCGCCGGGAACGGTGGTGGCCTGATAAACCCAGGCGGAGCTGAACTGGAATATCCCGGCCCCGGCCATGGAAACGAGGTTGAAAAAGGTCACGCCGCGTCCGACAAGGTGGTCGGGCATGAAGCTGCGCGCATGGGCCATGATCATCGGGTAAGTCGAGCCGAAGAAGCCGATGATGGCGAAGATCACCGCCGAGGGGATGACACCGCGATCCGGCATGGCCCAAAGGGCAAACAGCCCGGCGACGGAGATGGCTCCCGCCGGAAAGACCACCCATTTGCGGCTGCCCAGAACGCGGTCCATCGGACTGACCAGCAGTGCCCCCGCGATCATCGCCAGCCCCATGACCAGCGTTACCTGCCCGATCCCCGTGGTGGAAAGCCCGAATACATCGCCCAGATACGGCCCGGCCCAGGAGCCGCGCAGCGAGGCGGAAGGCGCGTAATTGATCGCCATGATCGGCAAGATGGCCCAGAGGACGGGCATTTTCAGCAAAGTCCACAGCGACCCTTCGGTTTTGGCGTGTTTGACCGGCGGTGGGTCTTTGACCATCAGGAAGATTAGCGCCGATACCGCGAAGGTCAGGCCCGCGACCCCCCACATGGTCCCGCGCCAGCCGACGGTCTCAATGGCATAGGCGGTGGGCATGGAGGAAAAGATATTGCCCAGCGACCCAATGCCCAGCGACAGCCCCGCGAGGGTGCCGAACAGGGCGGGCGGATACATGCGCGCGAAGATGAAATAGGACGCCATCAGCACTGGCGCGCAGCCGATGCCGGTCAGGGCGACGGCCATCTGGATCTGAAACGGGTTTTGTGCCAGCGCAAACAGCGCCGCGCCACCGCCTCCGCCAAGGGCGAGCAGGAGGGAGGTCAGTCTGCGCGGCCCGAAACGGTCCAGCGCCCAGCCCACCGGGATCTGCATCGCGGCAAAGATCAGGAACCAAAGCCCGTTGGCGCGCGACAAATCCCCGGCGGTCACTCCCAGATCGGCGGACAGAACGGGCGTCATCACCGGCAGAAAGGCGCGGAAAAACTGGCTTAACACATAAGCGACGATCAGGATGGCGATAGCGAGGCGCATGAAGACTCCGGTGTTTTCGCCACCTGACACAGCATAAGGGGCAAGTGCAAGAGGGGCTTTCCGTGTGGGTGACGGAACGTCACGCCGCGCGCCCGGCATTTCCGCGTTAGGATCGGCGCAAAGAGGAGATTCAGTATGGAAAATGTTGTGATTCTTGGCGGTGCGCGCACCGCGATTGGCGCTTTCGGCGGTTCGCTGGCCGCAACGCCGCCTTCGGCTCTGGGCGCGATTGTTGCCCGTGAGGCCATGCAGCGTGCGGGCGTTGCGCCGGAGCAGATCGGCAATGTGGTGTTTGGTCACGTCATCAATACCGAGCCGCGCGATATGTATCTGTCTCGCGTCGCGGCGATGGAAGCGGGCATTCCCTATGGGACGCCGGCGATGAACGTTAACCGGCTGTGCGGCTCCGGTGCGCAGGCGATTGTTTCCGCCGCGCAGGGGTTGATGCTGGGCGATGCGGATTTTGCACTCGCAGGCGGGGCGGAGAGCATGAGCCGCGCGCCTTATATCCTGCCGCAGGCGCGGTGGGGGCAGAAGATGGGCGATGCGGGCGCGCAGGACATGATGCTCGGCGCGCTGAATTGCCCCTTCGGCACCGGCCATATGGGGATCACGGCGGAGAATGTTGCGGCGGAACATGGCGTGACCCGCGAAGCACAGGACGCGTTTGCGCTTGAGAGCCAGACCCGCGCCGCCAAGGCCATCGAGGCCGGGTATTTCAAGGACCAGATCGTGCCGATTGAGGTGCGTGTGAAACGCGACACGGTGGCGTTTGACACGGACGAACACCCGAAAGCCACCTCGGCGGAAGCACTCGCAGGTCTGCGCCCGGCCTTCCAGAAGGACGGAACGGTTACGGCGGGCAACGCCTCCGGCATCAATGACGGCGCGGCGGCGATGGTGCTTGCCCGCGAGGAGGCGGCGAAAGCGGCGGGACTGACCCCGCGCGCCCGGATCGTGGGCTATGCCGTTGCCGGGGTGCGCCCCGAGGTGATGGGCATCGGCCCGATCCCGGCGGTCGAACAGCTTTGTGCCAAAACCGGCCTCAAGCCGGGTGATTTCGACGTGATCGAATCGAACGAGGCTTTCGCGGCACAGGCGCTGGCGGTGAGCAATGCGCTGGGCTTCGATCCTGCGAAAGTGAACCCGAATGGTGGCGCCATTGCGCTGGGCCATCCGGTTGGCGCGACCGGCGCCATCATCACCATCAAGACGCTCTATGAGCTGGAGCGCACCGGCGGTCGCTATGGTCTTGTGACCATGTGCATTGGCGGCGGTCAGGGCATCGCCATCGCGCTGGAACGGCTTGGATAAGTAAAATTTAACTGATTTTCGCGGCGTTGCCCCGTGTGGCGCCGCGAATCAGCCTTGCCAAAGCGGAATTTGCCCCGTAAACAAGCGGTTCAATTCCGAATTTCTGGAGCATAGCTATGGCCCGCGTTACCGTCGAAGATTGCGTTGACAAGGTTCCGAACCGTTTCGAGCTGGTGATGCTCGCGTCGCATCGTGCGCGTGAGATTTCTGCGGGCGCCGAGATTACGGTGGATCGGGACAACGACAAGAACCCGGTCGTGGCCCTGCGCGAAATCGCCGAGGAGCGGCAGTCGGTTGCCGATCTGCGCGAGCGCATGATCGAGAGCCACCAGACCCAGAACGAAGTCGATCGCCCGGAAGAGGACGATATGGCGATGCTCATGGGGGCGGAAGCCGCTGATAAACCGGCGGAAGACGATATGCCGGATGAAGACCTGCTGCGGGCATTGCTGGAAGCCAACAGCCAGGGCTGAGGAGCCCCTCATTGTCGAAAGAATGGGAATTCGAGACCGATTGCGCCAATCTTCTGGCGAAGGTCCGTTCCTATAACCCGAAAACCGATGCTGCTCTGATCGAGAAGGCGTTTTGGTATGCGCGCGACATGCACCGCGATCAGTGGCGCAAGTCCGGCGAGCCGTATTTCACCCATCCGATTGCGGTGGCGGGTATTCTGGCGGAGCAGAATCTGGACGATGCGACGATTATCACCGGCTTGCTGCACGACACGATTGAAGACACCGAATCGAGCTATCAGGACATCGCCGAGGAATTTAGCCCGGAAATTGCTGAACTGGTCGATGGCGTCACCAATCTGACCAAGATCGAGTTGTCGTCGTCGGAAACCAAACAGGCGGAGAATTTTCGCAAGCTGTTCATGGCCATGTCGAAGGACATCCGGGTCATTCTGGTGAAATTCGCTGACCGTTTGCACAATATGCGCACCATCGACGCCATGCGGCGGGAAAAGCAGGTGCAAAAAGCGCGTGAAACCATGGATATCTACGCGCCGCTGGCCGGGCGGATGGGGATGCAGGGCATGCGCGAGGAGTTGGAAGACCTCGCGTTCAAAACGCTGAACCCGGAGGCGCGTGCGTCGATCATGCGCCGCTATGTCTCCAAGCTTACGGGCACGGATGCGCTGATCGAGGAGATCCAGCAGGAAATTACCGACATGCTTGCGGCGGAGGGCATCGAGGCGCAGGTCTATGGCCGCGCCAAGCGCCCCTATTCCATCTGGCGCAAGATGGAGGCGAAAAAGCTAACCTTTTCAATGGTTTCCGATGTTTTCGGCTTTCGGGTCATTACGCGGACGCGGGAGGATTGTTACCGCGCGCTGGGCCTGATTCATGGTAAATGGGAGATGGTCCCGGGGCGGTTCAAGGATTACATTTCCCAGCCCAAAACCAACGGCTACCGTTCGATCCACACCACCGTTTCCGGTCATAAGGGGCGGCGCATCGAGGTGCAAATCCGCACCATGCAGATGCATCAGGTGGCGGAAGTTGGGGTTGCGGCGCATTGGTCCTATCGTGACGGGGTGCGGGTTTCCAACCCCTTCGCGGTCGATCCGGCCAAATGGGTTGCGCGTCTTTCGGAGCGGCTGGAAAACGCCGACGACCACACGGATTTTCTCGAGCATGTGAAGCTGGAAATGTACGCCGACAAGGTGTTCTGCTTCACGCCGAAGGGCGAGGTGGTGAAACTGCCACGCGGGGCGACGCCTCTGGATTTTGCCTATGCGGTTCACACGGATATTGGCGATAACTGCACCGGCGCCAAGGTAAACGGCAGCCGGGTGCCGCTGTGGAGTCGTTTGCGCAACGGGCAGGCGGTCGAGATCATCACGGCGGAGGGCGGCGAACCGGAGGCGGTTTGGGTCGATATTGTCGCCACGGGCCGGGCCAAAAGCGCGATTCGTCGCCGTCTGCGCATCCGTAATCGCAACAAGTTCATTTCCTCGGGGCGGACGTTGGCGCGGATTGGCTTTGAGCATGTGGGACGGGAGTTGACCGACAAGGTGCTGGAAACCGCCGCGCGTCAGCTTGGCCTGCCGGACAAAGAGGAATTGCTGGCGCGCATCGGGTCGTCGGAATTGGCGGTGCGCGATGTGATCGCAGCGGTGTATCCGGAGGCGACGGAGAACGGCACCATCGACCCGGAAGACGCGGTAATCGGTCTTGAACCGGGTCAGAGCCATGAAATTGCTCAATGTTGTCAACCGCTTCCGGGCGAACGCATTGTTGGCATCAAATATCCGGGCCGTGGGATCGTTGTGCATGCAATTTACTGTGAAGTGCTGGAAGAACTGGCGGAGGAAAGCGATCGCTGGGTCGATGTGCATTGGCATTCCGGCGAACATGCCGCCGAACACACGGTCAGTCTGGATGTGACCATTTCCAACGATGCGGGGGTTCTGGGCCGGCTTTGCACGTTGATCGGCGAGCAGAATGCCAATATCTCCGACATGCGCTTTGAAGACCGCAAGCCGGATTTTTTCCGGCTGGTCATTGACGTGGAATTGAGGGACCGTAAGCACCTCTCGGAGGTGATGTTAGTTTTGGAAGCGGAGCGTGATGTGGCGGAAGTGAAGCGACATCGCGATCTCCGGCGAAAACCGTAGCGAAGGCAAGCCAAGGTGTTCAAGCGAAAGCCACGCAGTTATTCCCGCACGATTCTGGAATTCTTTTACCCGCGCGGCGGCTGGTATCGCGCGGCGCAATATGTGCTGCACCGCATTCGCCGCCTGCCGGACCCCGCGCATCGGATCAGCCGGGGCATCGCCATCGGGGTCTTCGTGTGTTTCACCCCGTTTTTCGGGCTGCATTTCCTCACGGCGACGATCCTGGCGCTGGCCCTGCGCGGCAATGTCGTCGCCGCACTTCTGGCCACGTTTTTCGGCAACCCGATCACCTTCCCGATCATCGCGGAGATTTCCATTTCCCTCGGGTCGCGGATGCTGGATCAGCCGGTCAATATGCATCTGCCGCAAGTGGCGCAGGCATTTTGGGACGCGATCCGCGCGATTGGGCATAACATCATGGCGATGTTTACCGATGAGGTTGCCGATTGGCGCGGGATCGTTCAGTTCTGGTGGCGGGTGATGGTGCCCTATACGGTGGGCGGGTTGTTCCCCGGCGTGGTGACGGCGGCGATTGCCTATTATGCGTCCCTGCCGGTGCTGACCATGTATCAGAAGCAGCGCATCAAGCGGTTCAAGAAGCGCTATGAGGCGCGGATGCGCGAGCGGGCAGAAGCGGCACGGCGAGAGGAGGAATAGATGGAAAAACAGCGTCTTGGGGTGAATATCGACCATGTGGCTACCGTGCGAAACGCGCGCGGTTCGGCCTATCCGGACCCGGTGCGCGCCGGGCTGTTGGCGCAGGAAGCGGGGGCGGATGGTATCACGGCGCATCTGCGCGAAGACCGCCGCCACATTCGCGATGCCGATATTGAGGGGTTGATGGCGGGGCTGACCATTCCACTGAATTTCGAGATGGCCGCGACGGATGAGATGCAGGCCATTGCACTCAAGCACCAGCCGCATGCGGTCTGCATCGTGCCGGAAAAGCGCGAAGAGGTGACGACGGAAGGCGGGCTGGAAGTCGCAGCGCAGGAGGCGCGGCTGGCGGAGTTTATCGCGCCGCTGCGTGCCGCCGGTTCGCGGGTGTCGCTGTTTATCGGCCATGAGGCGGCACAAATCCGCGCAGCGGCCCGTATCGGCGCGCCGGTGGTGGAGCTGCATACGGGTGCGTATTGCGACTTTCATTACGAGGGCGATTTTGCCGCGCGGGATGCGGAGTTGCAGCGGTTGCGCGAGGGCGCGGCGCTGGCGGCGGAGCTTGGGCTGGAGGTGCATATGGGCCACGGGTTGACCTATGAAACCGTCGCCCCCATCGCGGCGATCCCGCAAGTGGCGGAACTGAATATCGGGCATTTCCTGATGGGCGAGGCGTTGTTTGTTGGCCTGCCGCAATCCGTCGCCGAGATGCGTCGTCGGATGGATGAGGCGCGGGCGTGATCCTCGGCATCGGCACCGATCTGGCCAATATCGAGCGCATTCAGGGCGTTCTCGACCGTTTCGGCGACCGTTTTCGCCAGCGTGTTTTTTCTGAGGCCGAGTTGCAAAAAGCGGCCCGGCGCAAGGATGAGGCGGGGACGCTGGCCAAGCGCTGGGCGGCGAAGGAAGCCTGTTCAAAGGCGCTGGGCACCGGGCTGGCGATGGGGATTTCCTGGCGCGACATGGCGGTGAGTAATTTGCGCAGTGGGCAGCCCGTGATGACGCTCAGCGGTTGGGCCGAAGAGCGGTTGGCGAAGATGACGCCACCGGGGCATGAGGCGGTCATTCATGTCACACTGACCGACGACACGCCCTGGGCGCAGGCTTTTGTCGTCATCGAAGCGCGCCCCATCGCTTGACAGAACCGGGCGCGGCGCTCATATCGCCAAGGGAAACAAAGAGGCAGGGCCGATGGAAAAGAAAGACAATGTAATAATCGAAACGGTGAAGACGGTCTTTTGGGCCTTGCTGATTGCCGGGGTTTTCCGCACCTTGTTCTTTCAGCCCTTCTGGATCCCGACCGGCTCGATGAAAGACACGATGCTGATCGGTGATTTCGTGTTCGTTAACAAGATGGCCTATGGCTATTCGAAGTATTCCTGCCCCTTCGCCGCGTGCCCGATTTCCGGGCGCATTCTGGCTTCGGAACCGGAGCGCGGCGATGTGGTCGTGTTCCGCCATCCGACCCTGAACACCGATTACACCAAGCGCCTGATCGGCTTGCCCGGTGACCGGATTCAGGTCAAGGAAGGCATCCTTTACATCAACGGCGAGGCCGCGCCGCAGACCCCGGCCGGGATGTTCGTTGAAACCTTCGAGGAGCAGGGGAGTTTCCGCACCAAGCCGATTTGCTCCAACGGCGTGGTCGGGCACGGGGCGGATTGTATCAAGGAGCGTTACATCGAGACCCTGCCCGGTGGGCGGCAACATGCGGTGTTGAATACCTGGAATGGGCGGCCCGGGGATAATACGCTGGACAATACGGACGTGTTTACCGTGCCGGAGGGGCAGTATTTCTTCATGGGCGACAACCGCGATAATTCGACCGACAGCCGGGTGAGCCCGCGCGCGGACGGGGTTGGGTTTGTGCCGGCGGAATATCTGCTGGGCCGGATCGATCGGGTGATGTTTTCTTCCGCCGGACGCTCGCTGTTTTTCTTCTGGACCTGGCGTCCCGATCGTTTCTTCAAGGCGGTGCAGTGAAGCTTTCTGCCGACATTCAGGCCTTTTCCGATCGGCTGGGCTATCGGTTTCACCAGCCTGAATTTCTGATCCGGGCGCTGACGCATGGGTCGGTGTCGTCGGCCTCGCGCCCGGACAACCAGCGGTTTGAGTTTCTGGGTGACCGGGTGTTGGGGCTGGTGATGGCGGATGCGGTGCTTGGCGCGGACAAGACGGCGAGCGAGGGGCAGTTGGCGCCGCGATTCAACGCCCTTGTGCGCAAGGAAACCTGCGCCGATGTGGCGCGTGAGATCGACCTTGGCGCGGTGCTGAAGCTGGGCCGGTCGGAGATCATGTCCGGCGGGCGGCGCAAGCAGGCCTTGTTGGGCGATGCGATGGAGGCGGTGATTGCGGCCATTTATCTCGATACGGGGCTGGACGCGGCGCGCGAGGTGATTTTGCGGCTTTGGGGCGGGCGGATTGACAGCGTGGAGCTGGATGCGCGCGATGCCAAGACCACCTTGCAGGAATGGTCGCAGGCGCGGCGGATGCCCCCGCCGGAATATGTTGAAATCGAGCGGTCCGGTCCCGACCATGCGCCGGTATTTACCATTGAGGTGCGCCTCAAGGATGGGCGCTCGGCGCAGGCCAAAGCCGCATCCAAACGCGCCGCGCAGCAAAAGGCCGCAGCGCAGCTTCTGGCGCAACTCGAGAGTTAACACGCCGGGCAAACGGCGCCCGGCACTGGAGGAAACATGACCACACGCGCGGGATTCGTTGCCCTGATCGGCGAGCCAAATGCGGGCAAATCGACCCTGACCAACCGCATGGTGGGGGCGAAGGTTTCGATCGTGACGCATAAGGTGCAGACCACGCGGGCGCGCATTCGCGGCGTGGCGCTGGAGGGTGACAGTCAGATCGTGTTCGTCGACACGCCCGGCCTGTTTCAACCGCGTCGGCGGCTCGACCGTGCGATGGTCGCGGCGGCGTGGGGCGGGGCGGCGGATGCGGATGTGGTCGTGCTGCTGATCGAGGCGCATCGCGGCGTGACCGCCGGGGTTGAGCGCATCGTGGCGGAGCTGGATAATCTTGGCGCGCGTCATGTTGTGCTGGCGATCAACAAGATTGACCGGGTGAAGAGCGAGGCGCTGCTGGCCCTGACCGAGAAAATGAACGCGCTGTTTGCGTTCGAGGAAACCTTCATGATCTCGGCGGAAAAGGGGCATGGGGTTGATGATCTGCGGCGTTGGCTGGCGGAGCGGATGCCGGAGGGGCCGTGGCTCTACCCCGAGGATCAGATCGCTGACCTGCCACTGCGCATGATTGCCGCCGAGATGACGCGCGAAAAGCTGACCCTGCGTCTGCATCAGGAATTGCCCTACCAGCTTACGGTCGAGACCGAAAACTGGGAGGAGCGCAAGGACGGGTCGGCGAAGGTGGATCAGCTGATTTACGTCGCGCGTGACGGGCACAAGGGCATTATTCTGGGCAAACGCGGCGAGACCATCAAGGCGGTGAGCCAATCTGCGCGCGCCGAGCTGGAAGAGTTTCTTGGCCGCAAGGTGCATCTGTTTTTGCAGGTCAAGGTGCGGCCCAACTGGCTGGACGAAGCGGAGCGCTATTCGGAAATGGGCCTTGATTTCAAGGACGGCAATTCGTGAGCCGTCTGGCCACGGGGATCTGGGTTTCGGCCTATCTCAAGCGGCTGCAACTTGAGGGCATCGCGGCCTATATCGCGGCGCGCGGTGATGAGACCGCCGGGGCGGTGCTGGTGAAATTGGCGACGATGGACGGGCAGGCGGTGCTGTATCAGCGCAGCTATGACTTGCTGACCGATACGCGTCGCTGGGAGGTTCTGACCGAAGGGGAGGAACGCGAGGTCGATGCTTCTGTTGCCCGGCAGCGCGGCTTTGATGGCGACCTTTGGGTGGTTGAAGTTGAGGACCCGAGGGGGCGGCATCTGCTGGATCAGGAGGGGCTTGACGCCTGAAAGCATGGAATGGACCGGCGAGGGCGCGTTGCTTTCCGCGCGAAAACATGGCGAAACCTCTGTAATCATTGAGGTTTTCACCCGAGAGCATGGCCGTCATGCGGGGGTTGTGCGCGGGGGCGTGTCGCGTAAATTCGCCGCATTCTTGCAGCCGGGAAATCAGGTTTCGCTGACCTGGCGCGCGCGGTTGCAGGAGCATCTGGGCAGCTTTGCGGTCGAGCCGATCCGCTCCCGCGCGGCGCAGGTGATGGGCGAGCGAAAGACGCTGGCGGCGCTCGGCGCGGTGGCTGCGTTACTGCGCTTCGCCCTGCCGGAACGCGAGGCGCATCCGGTGTTATATGGCCAGACCGTCGCGCTGCTCGACATGCTGGGGGAAGACCCGGACTGGCCGCTGGCCTATTTGCAATGGGAGCGCGCGTTGCTGGAGGAGTTGGGTTTCGGCCTCGACCTGAGCCAATGCGCGGTCAGCGGCGTGACCGAGGGGCTGGCCTATGTCTCGCCCAAAACCGGGCGCGCGGTCAGTGTCGCTGGGGCGGGGGAGTGGGCGGAGCGGCTGCTGCCGCTGCCGCCGGAACTCTTTGGCGTGCGCCGCCCCGGTCTGCCGGGCCTCGCGGCGGGGCTGACCACAACGGGGCATTTCCTGCGCCACGGCCTCGCCCATTCGCTGGGCAACAAGCCGCTGCCAGAGGCGCGCGCCCGTCTGATCGACCTGCTTACTCGGGCGTGAACACCATGATCACGCCACTGTCGTCCAGAAGCTGCAACGCTTCTGCCGTGACCTCAACCTTGGTTGCGCGCTCCAAGGCGTTGAAGAAAACGCGTTCCTGATCGAGGTTTTCGCAGGCCATCATCGTCGCGCCGATGGGGCCGGGTTTGAAGGCGGGCAGGGGGGCTTCAAGCGTGGTGAACCACTGGTTGCAGGGCGCTTTGCCGTAAGCCTCACCTTCCTTGGGGAAAGCGATGGTGGCGGTGTCGCCAAACGGCGCGCCGTCGATTTCCTGCAAATGCCAGACACGGTCCGGGTTGATAATTTCCATCACGGGCGCCTCCTTACATGCGGCGAGGAGTGCCAGCGGAGCCAGCCAGAGTGCTTTTTTCATGCTTCACCTATTGATACAACCGCCGCGAGCAGGCTCGACATGGCGGAGTGGTTGTTGATTCCATCGCCGGCGGATAGCGTCGACATGCCGATATGGGCGCCGTAGATCACGCGGGCAAATTCCGGGTTTTGGATGCCGATTTCGCTCAGGGTTTTTTGCAAAAAGCCCAGCCGCCGGGCGTCGATTTCTGCCACGGCTCGGGCCGCGCCGGCATCGCTGCGCGCCCATGCGCGAATGGCGGGTTCGGCGGCGTGGCCGCCATAATTCAGCACATCCGCCTCCGTAGGGTTTGTGACGTTTTCCGCGAGCGCGTAGAGGCGCTGCGTCGGGTTATCAATCTGTTCGACCGTCGCCACGATGTCCTCGAAAGCGCGCGTTTGCCAGAGGTCGAGCATCTGCGCCTTGAAATCGGGCACGTCCTTGAAATGCCAGTAAAAACTGCCCTTGGTCGTGCCAAGCGCGCGGGCAATCCGCTCCGCTTTCAGCCCCTCCGGCCCGCTTTCCACCAGCGCCCGAAACCCGGCATAAAGCCAATCCTCCCTGCTCAACCGCGCCTTCTTTGTTTCAGCCATCTCGCCCCCTATGCGTGCAGACGTTTGGGTATTGACAGCATAGGAATTAACCGCAACATACGCAAGCGTATGGAATCACAAGGGACTACCAATGAACCTGCCAAACCTCGCCGCCGCCGCCCTGATGACGCTTCTATTTTTCGTCCATCTCTTTATGGGCACGCCAAAAGTTCTTGATCCGATACAGGCCTCGGACCTGTCTCTCCCCCTGATCGCCATTTCTTCGGTGATCTGGCATGCCATCTCTGCGCTTCTGGCGATTTTTGCCGCCGCGCTCTTTGTCCATGCGCGCAAGGAAAACACCGCGCTCATGCTGACGATAAGCGCGGTGAATATAGCCGTTGCGGCCCTGTTTCTGTTTTACGGCGCGACGTTGATGGGCAATATCTTTACGCCCATGCCCCACTGGATTTTCTTCCTTGCCGTCGTGGGCCTGAACCTCTGGGGCTTTATCCGAGCAAACGCCGCGCGATGACCTGCGCCTGAATTTCTGCGGCGCCCTCGAAGATGTTGAGGATACGGGCGTCGCAGAGAATGCGGCTGATCTGGTATTCCAGCGCGAAGCCGTTGCCGCCGTGGATCTGCAAGCCGTTATCCGCGGCGGCCCAGGCGACGCGAGCGCCGAGCAATTTGGCCATGCCGGCTTCGAGATCGCAGCGCTGGTCGTGGTCCTTTTCCCAGGCGGCGAAGTAGGTCAATTGACGCGCGACCATGATTTCGACCGCTATCATCGCCAGCTTGTCCGACACGCGCGGAAACTCGATCAGTGCCTTTCCGAATTGCTTGCGTTCCTCGCCGTATTGCATCCCGACTTCCAGCGCGTTTTGTGCCACGCCGATGGCGCGAGCGGCGGTCTGGATGCGGGCGGCTTCAAAGGTTTTCATCAGCTGTTTGAAGCCCTGATTTTCCACCCCGCCCAGCAGGTTTTTCGCCGGAACGTGGAAGCCGTCAAAGCCCAGCTCGAATTCTTTCATGCCCCGGTAACCCAGCACTTCGATTTCGCCACCAGTCATGCCTTCGGTCGGGAAATCGTCCTCGGCGGTGCCCGCCTGTTTCTCGGCGATGAACATCGACAGGCCGCGGTGGTCCTTGGTGTCCGGGTCGGTGCGCGCCAGCAGGGTCATGACGTTGGCGCGGGCGGCGTGGGTGATCCACGTCTTGTTGCCCGTGACGACATAATCGTCGCCTTCCTTCACCGCGCGGGTGCGCAGGGAGCCCAAATCAGAGCCGGTGTTTGGCTCGGTGAACACGGCGGTCGGCAGCACTTCGGCGGAGGAGATTTTCGGCAGCCATTCGGCCTTTTGTTCGTCGGTGCCTCCGGCGAGGATCAACTCGGCGGCGATCTCGGAGCGAGTGCCCAGCGAGCCAACGCCGATGTAGCCGCGTGACAATTCTTCCGACACCACGACCATCGAGGCTTTCGACAGGCCCAGCCCGCCATATTCCTCCGGGATGGTCAGGCCGAACACGCCCATTTCCGCCAGCTCTTCCAGAACCTCCATCGGGATATATTCATCCTTCAGGTGCCATTCATGCGCGTTGGGTGTGACGCGCTCGTCGGCGTAGCGGCGAAACTGTTCGCGGATCATTTCCAGCTCTTCGTCCAGCCCGGTTGCGCCGAACGTCGCATGCCCCGCATTGTCGCGCATCAGGGCGACGAGGCGGGCGCGGGCGATTTTGCTGTTGCCGCCGGCCATCAGGGTCTGAATCTCGCGGTTGACCAGCACGGCAAGATCCTCGGGGTCGAGGAACATATCGCTGGTGCGGGCAATTTCGCCCTGACTCATCGGCACGCCGCCGTGGATCTGCGCCAGATATTCGCCGAAAGCGATTTGCAGGATCAGCTTTTCCATCTCGCCCAGCCGGCCTTCGCCCTCAAGCCGGGTCGCCCAGCGGTGCATTTGCCGCAGCGCCTCGACATAGGTCGCGAACCAGGACAGCGCGTGCGCGGCGGCCTGTTCTTCCTCCAGCTTGGCGCCGGAAATCCGGTCCCCCTCGCTGACGGCGGCGCGGACCTTGGCGGTGGCGGTGGCGAGCACTTCCTCAAGCGGCGGCAGAGCGCCTTCGGTGAGAGAAAGCAGGTTGTCGAGAATGGGCTGGGTCATCACTTACCTCGTCTGATCATCCGGCTTTTATGCCGGGATTTTCCCGTGAATCTGCTTAGGCATTTTGCAGGTGCAGCGCAATATAAATTCGTCAAGAATGCCTGCCCGGTTCTAAAATGTCGCGCCCAAATAAAAACGCCCCACCGAAGGGCGGGGCGTTTGAGGAATATGAAGCGAGGTTTAGCCTAGCATCACGGCCTTCACGTCATCGTCGATGAAGGGCACATATTGCTCGAAGTTCTTGGCGAACATGGCGACCAGCTTTTTCGCTTGTTCGTCATAGGCATCCTGATCGCACCAGGTCCGGCGCGGGTCGAGCAGCACTTCCGCCACGCCGCGCATACTGACCGGCACATCGAAGCCGAAATTCTCGTCCTTGCGGAATTCGGCGTTGGAAAGCGATCCGTCCAGTGCGGCGGTCAGCAGGGCGCGGGTGGCGCGAATTGGCATCCGCGAGCCGGTGCCATAGGCGCCGCCGGTCCAGCCGGTATTGACCAGCCAGCAGGTCGCGCCATGCGCCGCGATCTTTTCGCGCAGCAGGTTGCCGTAAGCCTCCGGGCGGCGCGGCATGAAGGGGGCGCCGAAGCAGGTCGAGAAGGTCGGTTCCGGCTCGGTCACGCCGCGCTCGGTGCCCGCCACTTTCGAGGTGAAGCCCGCGAGGAAGTGATACATGGCCTGCGCCGGGGTCAGCCGCGCGATCGGCGGCAGAACACCGAAGGCGTCACAGGTCAGCATGATGATGTTCTTCGGGTGTCCGCCAATGGCCGTTTCCGAAGCGTTGGCGATGTAATGCAGCGGGTAAGCGCACCGCATGTTGGCCGTCAGGCTGTCATCGGCGAAGTCCAGTTCCAGCGTTTCTTCATCATAGACCATGTTTTCGATCACGGTGCCGAACATGGTCGTGGTGGCGTAAATCTCCGGCTCGGCTTCTTCGCTCAGATTGATGGTCTTGGCGTAGCAGCCGCCTTCGAAGTTGAAGGTGCCACCGTCGGACCAGCCGTGTTCATCGTCGCCGATCAGGGTGCGGTCCGGGTCGGCGGAGAGGGTTGTCTTGCCGGTGCCGGACAGGCCGAAGAAGATCGCCGTGTCGACCGGGTTGTCGGTGGCGTGGTTGGCCGAGCAGTGCATCGGCATCACGTTTTTCTCGGGCAGCAGGTAGTTCAGCAGGGTGAACACCGATTTCTTGTTTTCGCCCGCATATTCCGTGCCGCCGATCAGCACCATCTTGCGGTCGAAGTTGAGCGCAATCACGGTCTCGGAACGGCAGTCGTGCCGCTTGGGATCGGCCTGGAAGGTCGGGCAGTTGATGACGGTGTATTCCGGCACGAACGTGTCCAGCTCCTCGCGCTCCGGGCGGCGTAGCATGGTGCGGATGAACTGCGAATGCCAGGCCAGCTCGGTCACGACGCGCACGTCAAGCCGGTAAGCCGGGTCGGCGCCGCCGTAGAGATCCTGCACGAAGTAATCCTTGCCCTGCATATGGGCCAGCATGTCTTCATAGAGCGCGTCAAACCCTTCCGGGCTCATCGACCCGTTATTCTCCCACCAGATCGTGTCTTCCGTCGTCGCGGTGCGCACGACATGTTTGTCCTCGGGCGAACGGCCGGTGAATTTCCCGGTTTCGACCAGAATCGTGCCGCCAAGGCCCAGATGCCCTTCGCCACGCTTGACCGCCTCTTCGATCAGCGCTGGTTCGATCAGGTTATAATAGACGTTCCCAAGCCCTGTGATCCCTTGGTCTTCCAGGCGGCTTTTGGGGTTTACCCGTCCAGTATTCATCTGCTTACTCCTGCGCCGGCATCCCGGCTTTCTGTTGGGCGGCGCGAAGTGCGCCAGCAAAACCGACCCCATCTGGCCGGTGTGAGTCCGCTATATCATGGCAGTTTTGGAAAGAAACAGGGGCAATCGGGGCGTTAACGCTAGCACGCCGGTGTTTGCGCTAACTTTCGTGTTCGCCGGTTTCGGATCGGAAATCTTGGGGCGTTTATAGTTTGCCTTGAATCGCTTGTTCGCTGCCTCTCCCGAACGGTCGAACGCGAAAAACGATACGTTTATTTCCGAGAAACTATAAACGCTTTAGCAAAAAATTAGGAAATTATGGTGCTGAATGGACTCAGATTGGTGTCGATTCGCTGATTCGTATTGATTCTGAAGGCCATTTCAGATTCTATGATGGGAAAAATCGACATAACGAGCAGAATAAGGATACCACAATGTCCAGAATTGCATTGGTGGATGATGACAGGAACATCCTGACATCGGTTTCGATGACCCTTGAGGCAGAGGGGTTTGAGGTCGAGACCTATAACGACGGACAATCGGCGCTGGACGCCTTCAACAAGCGTTTGCCGGATATGGCGGTGTTTGACATCAAGATGCCGCGCATGGACGGCATGGACCTGTTGCAGCGTGTGCGGCAGAAAACCAACATGCCGGTGATTTTCCTGACCTCGAAAGATGACGAGATCGACGAGGTTCTGGGCCTGCGTATGGGGGCTGATGACTATGTGAAAAAGCCGTTTTCGCAGCGTCTTTTGGTCGAGCGGATTCGCGCGCTTCTGCGGCGTCAGGACGCGATCGAAGGTGTGGCCGCGCCGCAGGGCGAAGATGCCAAGATCATGGAGCGCGGCGAGTTGACCATGGATCCCCTGCGTCATGCGGTGACGTGGAAGGGCAAGGATGTGTCGCTCACGGTTACGGAATTTTTGTTGTTGCAGGCGCTGGCGCAGCGGCCCGGTTTCGTCAAGAGCCGCGATCAGTTGATGGATGTGGCCTATGACGATCAGGTTTATGTCGACGACCGCACCATCGACAGCCATATCAAGCGGCTGCGCAAGAAGATGCGGCAGGTGGATGATGAGTTTTCCGCCATCGAAACGCTGTATGGGATCGGCTATCGGTATAACGAAGAGTAAGATCGGCTCCGGGAGAACATGGTGCGCGATACGCAAATAAAGCCGACGAGGACCGGCGTGGTGCTTGGCGAGGATTGGGTCTCGCCGGAGCGGGCGACGGATGCGGATTTGCGCGACAGCCGGGCGCGGCGTGGGCTGATTTCGATCAATCGCTCGCCGCTGGCACGGAAAATCATTGTTTTCAACCTGATCGGTTTGATCGTTCTGGTCGCCGGGGTGTTGTTTCTGACCTCGTTTCGCGAAAATTTCGCCGCACAGCGCGAACGCGCCATGGTTGTTGCCGCTGAGATGGTGGCGGGGGCATATGAGGTGCAGCAGGCGAGCGGCGAGGCTTTAGATCCCGCGACGGCACAGGCGCTACTCGTCGGGCTTTCGCCGCGTGAAAGTGCGGATATTCTGGTGTTTGATGCCGCCGGGGCGCTGCTGGCACGGGCGGAAGGCGGAACCAATGCCGGGCCGGTGGTTGGCTTGGCCGAGGGGCAAAAATCGACCCTGATCACCGATATGCTGAGCTCTTTATGGGACACTATCGCCGGGTTGTTTACGGGCAGTGAAGCCGCGCAACCCGCCGATCATGAGGCGCTGGCCCGTGCAGCGGTGGCGCAGGCATATGCGGGCACAACCGCCATTTCCCGTCCTGACACGCCCGGCGAAAGCGACGTAGTTATTGCGGTCACGCCGATCGTGAACGCGGGCACGGTGACGGGCGCTGTGGCGCTGGTTTCGTCCGCCGATGAGGTGGGTGAATTGGTGCGGGCCGGGCGAGAGCAAATCCTGCAAATGTTTGTGGTCGCCATTTTGGTGTCGATCACCCTGAGCCTTGTGCTGGCCTCAACCATCGCCAACCCGATTTCTGACCTCGCCGCCGCAGCGGAACTAAGCGGGGAACGCAGCGAAAATCGGGTGGCTGCCGGGCGTGTGCGCATCCCGGACCTCTCGGCGCGTCCTGATGAAATTGGCCGTCTGTCGAAATCCCTGCGCAATATGGTTGCTGCTCTGTATGACCGGATCGACGCCAACGAACAATTCGCCGCCGATGTGGCGCATGAAATCAAGAACCCGCTGGCCTCCCTGCGCTCCGCTGTTGGCACCATGCGCGTTGCCAAACGCGACGATCAGCGCGAGAAACTGCTCGATGTGATCGACCATGATGTGCGGCGACTGGACCGGCTGGTTTCCGACATTTCCAACGCCTCGCGCCTTGATGCGGAATTGGTGAAGGAAGAGGAAGAAACCTTCGATCTGCTGAAGATGCTTGGCAATCTGACAGAATATCTGGGCGAAGAAGCGCGGGCGAAAGGGGTCGATTTCATTACCGATTTGCCCAGAAATCCCATTATTATTCAGGGGCTTGAAGCACGTCTGGCGCAGGTTTTTGTCAACCTGATTACCAATGCAACCAGCTTCTGCGAAGACGGTGATGCGATCCGGGTCTGGGCGCGGCAGCGTGAGAATCGGGTGCTGGTTGTGGTAGAGGATACCGGACCGGGCATTCCGGAAGAGGCGCTGACCAAGGTGTTTAATCGCTTCTACAGCGAGCGCCCGGAGAACCAGTTTGGCAACAATTCTGGTCTTGGTCTGGCGATTTCCAAACAGATCGTGGAGGCGCATGGTGGCGTGATCTGGGCGGAAAATATTCGTCCGACCGATGCGGACATTACGTCTGAACCCCTCGGCGCACGTTTCGTCGTGGGCCTGCCGGTGTGAGTGCCCCAGCAAGGGAAACCCTGCACGGCACGTCGGTTTCCGTAGCCGGTCGGGCGGTTTTGATCACCGGCTCCTCGGGTGCGGGAAAATCGGCTTTGGCGCTGGAGTTGATCTCGCGCGGGGGGGAGTTGATTTCCGACGATCTGACCCGCGTCGAGCGGCGGGGTGAGCAACTTATTGCCCTTGCGCCGGAGCGTATGCGCGGCGCTATTGAAGCGCGGGGATTTGGTATTCTCAGCGTCCCATTTGCCGCGCAGGCCGAACTCGTGTGCGTGTTTGACTTAAATGAACAGGAAGCGGATCGCCTGCCGGAGCCGGCGGAAGTCACCATTCTCGGTTTGCCGCTTCGCAAATTTGCGCGTCCGCCCGGCCCCCATTTCCCGGCGGCGCTGCAACTATTTCTGCAAAAAGGATTTTACCCCGATGGCATCTCCTGAAGTGCAAAAGGTTTTCCTAGTTACCGGCGCATCTGGTGCGGGGCGCACCACCGCCGTGCAGGCCTTGGAGGATTTTGGGTTTGAGGCCATCGACAACCTGCCGCTTTCCCTGATTCCGCGCCTGCTAACGGGGCCCGCGCTGAACCATCCGCTCGCATTCGGCATCGACGTGCGCACCCGTGGGTTTTCTGCCGATGCGATCCTGAAATTGCTGGATCAGTTGTCGGCGCGTGACGACATCGACGTCGAACTTCTCTTCCTTGAGTGCCGCCCCGACATCCTGATCCGACGCTATTCCGAAACCCGCCGCCGGCATCCGCTCGCAGCGGGCCTTTCGCCGATGGCCGGGATCAAGACGGAAACCGAGCTGCTCGCCCCCGTGCGCGCCCGTGCTGATATGTTGATCGACACTTCAGACCTTTCGCCGCATGATCTCAAGGCCGCGCTTGCAGGGCTGACCGAGCGCAAAACCGGCGATCGGATGACCCTTTCCGTGCATTCGTTTTCGTATAAACGCGGCGTGCCGTGCGGGGTGGATTTGGTCTTTGATGTCCGCTTTTTGCGCAATCCGCATTGGCAGGAAGACTTGCGCGCGTTGACCGGGCTGGACGCCAAAGTGCGCGATTATATTGCCGAAGACCCGCGATTCGCTCCGTTTCAAGCCAAGCTGGACGACCTGATTCGGTTTTTGCTGCCGGCCTATGTCGAAGAGGGTAAAGCGCACCTTGCGATTGGCTTTGGTTGCACCGGCGGCAAACACCGATCCGTTACAATGGCGGAAATCATGGCAAAGACCCTTGCGGATGCGGGCTGGCAGGTGTCAACTAGGCATCGAGAATTGTAAGACGCGATCAGACGGGGAAAGGCACCACGTGATCGGAATTGTGATTGTAGCGCATGGCGGGCTTGCCGGGGAATATCTGGCGGCGGTTGAGCATGTTCTCGGCCCGCAGCCGCAGGCGCGCGCCATCCCGATTGCGGCGGAATGCGACCGGCCGAGCAAGGCGCGTGAGATTACGGCGGCGGCGGATGCGGTGGATACGGGGCATGGGGTCGTGGTTGTGGTCGATATGTTCGGCGGCTCGCCCTCCAACCTGTCGCTGCCTTCCTGTGCCAGCAAGGCCGATCGCAAGATCCTGTATGGTGCCAACCTGCCGATGCTGGTCAAACTCGCTAAATGCCGGGTCGCGGGGGATACTATTGAGGCGGCCACGCAGGCCGCGCTGACCGCCGGGCGCAAATATATTGACTGCATTGACGGTCGGACTTGTTAGGAGAATTGCATGAGCGAAAGCGTTTCCCGCCGGATGAAGATTGTGAATCAGAAGGGCTTGCACGCACGCGCGTCGGCCCGGTTTGTGGAAGTAACGGACGCGCATGACGCCCGCGCGATTGTGGCGAAAGACGGGATGCAGGCGGAGGGCGACAGCATCATGGGCCTGCTGATGCTCGGCGCGTCCTGCGGCACGGAGATTGAGGTCGCGACTTCCGGGGCGGAAGCGCAAAAACTGATGGACGCGCTGGACGCGCTGGTGGCGGATAAGTTCGGCGAGGGGATCTGACGCCCTCGCCGTCGCTTAGAGTTAACGCGTGGGGACGGGGGTTTCGCCCCGGTAATCGTAAAACCCGCGCCCGGCTTTGCGCCCGACCCAACCGGCTTCGACATATTTTACCAAGAGCGGGCAGGGGCGGTATTTGGTGTCCGCCAGCCCGTCATGCAGCACATTCATAATAGCCAGACAGGTATCCAGCCCGATGAAATCGCCCAGTTCCAGCGGCCCCATTGGATGGTTCGCGCCAAGCTTCATCGACTGGTCAATCGACGTCACATTGCCCACGCCCTCATACAGCGCATAGGCCGCCTCGTTGATCATCGGGATCAGGATGCGGTTGACGATAAAGGCCGGGTAATCCTCCGCACTGGCGGCGGTCTTGCCGAGGCTTTCCACCACGCCGAGGCAGGTGTCGTAGGTCTCTTTGTCGGTAGCGATGCCGCGGATCAATTCGACCAGTTTCATCACCGGCACCGGGTTCATGAAATGGAAGCCCATGAAGCGCTCCGGGCGGTCGGTGCGCGAGGCAAGCCGGGTGATCGAGATGGATGAGGTGTTCGAGGTCAGGATGGTTTCCGGCTTCAAATGCGGCTGCAAATCCTCGAAAATCGCCTGCTTGATGCTTTCGCGTTCCGTTGCGGCTTCGATCACCAGATCGGTCTGCCCCACGTCGGCCATCTGCAAGGTCGTGGTGATCCGGCTCAGCGCTTCATCGCGCAGCGCTTCGGTGATCTTTTCCTTTGTCACCTGCCGGTCGAGGTTCTTGCGCACGGTCGCCAGCGCCTTGTCCAACGCATCCTGACTGATATCCGTCAGCCGGACATCATAGCCCGCCACCGCCATCACATGGGCAATCCCGTTGCCCATTTGCCCCGCGCCAATCACGCCAACCGATTTAACCGCCATGTCATTTCCTCTTTTTCCTTGCAACATTTTTGACCGTTCCGCAGCGGCGGTGCAAGGGTTCGTTTGCGGCGAAAAACTAACAAATCCTTACCTGAAAACATTTAATTGTGACTTTAGGGAAATCTAAAGGTTTTTGCGCGAATCTCTCCTCAGGGTGAAATTTAAAGGAGTGGGTGGAATGGCCTATGAAAACCTGGGAGATGGTTCCCTTGATTATTTGCCGTGTCGGTATGGGAAGTCCAAATTGTTGTTTCGCGGTCCGAAACGCCGGATCGTGGGGCCATATACGGCGATGATCGGGGGAACGGAGACATACGGCAAGTTCGTGGAAACGCCGTTTGCGACGCAGGTCGAAGAAGCGGCGGGAATGCCGGTGCTTAATCTCGGTTACGTCAATGCGGGCGTCGATGTGTTCATTAACGACAAAACGGTGCTGGATATGTGTTCGGCGGCGGAAGTGACGGTGATCCAGATCGCCGGCGCGCAGAATATGTCCAATCGGTTTTATGCGGTGCATCCGCGTCGCAACGACCGTTTCCTGCGCGCTTCCTCTTTGCTGCAAACCATTTACCGCGAGGTGGATTTCACAGAATTCAACTTCACGCGGCACTTGCTGCAAGCGCTGTATGAGGTTTCCGAGGATAAGTTTGAGCTGGTGGAGCAGGAGTTGAAAGAGGCGTGGACCGCGCGGATGAAGTCGTTGATCGCGTCGATTGACAGCAAGGTTGTGTTGCTGTGGATGGCGGATCATGCGCCTGAAGATGCGATTGGCGCGCCGACCTTTGATCATGACCCGCTTTTTGTCGATCGTGCCATGCTGAACGCGCTGCGGCCCTTTGTGAGTGATTATGTGGAAGTGGTTGTTTCCAGCAAGGAAATCGAAGTGGGGCAGGAGGGGCTGGTCTTTGCCGAGATGGAAGCGCCCGCGGCAAGCGGTGCGCTGGGCGTCGTCGCGCAGGAACGGGCGGCGCAGGCGCTTACCCCGGTTCTGGACAAGCTGATCGGGTAAAGCAAAAGGCCCGCCGGAGGGGCGGGCCTTTCTATGGTTTTGCTTTGGCTTAAAGCGCGTCGGTCAGGGCCGGAACCGCGTCGAACAGGTCGGCAACGAGGCCGAAATCGGCGACCTGGAAGATCGGCGCTTCTTCGTCCTTGTTGATCGCAACGATGATCTTCGAGTCCTTCATGCCGGCGAGGTGCTGGATCGCGCCGGAGATGCCTACAGCGATGTAGAGATCCGGGGCGACGACCTTGCCGGTCTGACCCACCTGCCAGTCGTTCGGCGCAAAGCCCGAATCGACAGCGGCGCGGGAAGCGCCAACCGCTGCACCGAGCTTGTCGGCCAGCTTCTCGATCAGCGCGAAGTTCTCTTCCGAACCCACGCCGCGACCACCGGAAACCACGACGCCAGCGGAGGTCAGCTCCGGGCGGTCGCTCTCGGCAACCTTGTCCTCGACCCAGGCGGAAAGCCCCGGATCGCCCGCAGCGGCAACGCTTTCGACCGCAGCCGAACCGCCTTCGCCAGCGGCGTCGAAGGTAGAGGTCCGCACGGAAACCACCTTGGTCGCGTCGGAGGATTTGACCGTCTGCACGGCGTTACCGGCGTAAACCGGACGCTCGAACGTGTCGGCATCCACCACGGCGGAAACGTCGGAAATCACCATCACGTCGAGCAGCGCGGCCACGCGCGGTAAGACGTTTTTGGCGAACGAGGTCGCCGGGGCGACGATGTGCGAATAATCGCCCGCCAGCGAAACCACGAGGTCCGCAACCGGCTCGGCGAGGCCATTGGCATAAGCCGCATCGTCGGCGCACAGCACTTTGGCAACGCCATCGAGCTTGGCCGCCGCTTCGGCTGCACCGCCGCAGGAGGCGGAGGCGCACAGCACGGTCACATCGCCCATCGCCTTGGCGGCGGTCAGCGCTTTGGAGGTCGCATCGACGGCCAGTTCGCCGCCGGAGACTTCAGCAAGAAGAAGAACTGCCATCAGATTGCCCCCGCTTCTTTGAGTTTCGTAACAAGCTCCGCCACGTCGGCAACCTTGATACCCGCCTGACGTTCTGCCGGCTCCGAGGTCTTGACGATTTCGAGGCGCGGAGCGGTGTCAACGCCGTAATCTGCGGCGGTTTTCTCGTCCAGCGGCTTTTTCTTCGCCTTCATGATGTTCGGCAGCGAAGCATAACGCGGCTCGTTGAGGCGCAGGTCGGCGGTCACGATGGCCGGAAGCTTCAGCTTCACGGTTTGCAGGCCGCCGTCGATTTCGCGGGTCACGTTGACCGCATCGCCGTCCAGCGCAACTTCGGAAGCGAAGGTGCCCTGACCCCAGCCCAGCAGGGCGGCGAGCATCTGGCCGGTGGCGTTCATGTCGTTGTCGATGGCCTGTTTGCCAGCGATCACCAGCTGCGGCGCTTCCTCTTCTACCACTTTGGCGAGGATCTTGGCAACGGCGAGCGGCTCGATGTCGTCATGCACGTCATCGGCGGCAACCACGAGGATCGCCCGGTCCGCGCCCATCGCCAGCGCAGTGCGCAGGGTTTCCTGAGCCTGTTTCACGCCGATGGATACCACGACGACTTCATCGGCCTTCCCGGCCTCTTTCAAGCGGATGGCCTCTTCGACGGCGATTTCGTCGAATGGGTTCATCGACATCTTCACATTCGCAAGATCGACCCCGCTTCCGTCCGCTTTGACGCGCACTTTCACGTTGTAGTCGATCACGCGTTTCACAGGCACAAGTACCTTCATTGCGTGTCTCTCCCAATAGAATGCCCCGGCATCAGGCATGGGGCGTTGAATGGCATTTGTTTAAGCCGTTGCGGGCGGGTGGAACAATGGGGTTGCGCAAGAAAATGCGCAAATTTCCGGTTTTCGACGCCGCGTTTTTTGAAAATGCCGAATTTGTCGCAGGGTTTGGGCCTATCGGTTGGCGCCGGGAACCCAGAGAACGTCGGTTGCGCCGTTATCGTTTGCGGCGCGCGAGGCGACGAAGCACCAGTCCGAGAGGCGATTCAGGTAGCGCACGCAGACGGGATTGATGTCTTCGATCTCCGCCAGCGCCACCGCGAGCCGCTCCGCCCGTCGGCTCACCGTGCGCATCAGGTGCAGGTTTGCCGCCGCCGGACTTCCGCCGGGCAGGATGAAGCTTTTCAGGGTTGTGAGCGCCGCATTCATGGCGTCGATTTCCGCCTCCAGCCGTTCGACCTGTGCATCGACCACCCGCAGCGGTGGGTATTCTGCATCGGCGTCCTTGGCCATGTCCGGGCGGCACAGGTCCGCACCGAGGTCGAAGAGGTCGTTTTGAATGCGCGCCAGCGCGGCGTCCATCTCGCCTTTCGTATGCAGCCGCACCAGCCCCGCACAGGCATTCACCTCGTCGACCGTGCCGTAGGCCTCGACCCGCAGGTCATGTTTCGCCCGTCGCTCGCCATTACCGAGCGCCGTTTGCCCTTTGTCGCCGGTGCGGGTGTAAATGCGGCTCAGAGTTACCATTTTTTGCTCCTGTATGCAGCGAACGTGCCGCCTGTGTTTCCGGTTAATCCAGCTTGCGCAACAGGCGATCCAGCGCCCGTGTGGTCAGAACTCGTTTCAGAGCATAACCGATTTTCGCGGGCCGCGTCACCCGGTATCGCGCGCGGGGGCGGGGGGATTCGACGGCGTGGATCAAAACATCGGTCACGGCGCTGGCGGGCAGTTCAAAGCGGTCTTTCGGCGCGGTGTCGTCATAGAGCCGGGGCAGGAGGTCGCCCTCGTATTGCGCCGCGCGGGGTGAAGCGCGCCAGTCAAACCAGCGCTCGAAATGCGGGATGGCGTTTTCGCGGATGCGCGAGGTGATGGGGCCGGGCTCGATCAGCGAGACATGAATGCCCGCATCGGCCATTTCCAACCGCAACACGTCGCCATAGCCTTCCAGCGCGAATTTGGTGGAGGTATAGGCACCGCGCCATTTGTAGGGGAAATAGCCCAGAACCGAGGAGCAAAGCACGATGCGCCCGCCGCCATTGGCGCGAAAATGAGGCAGGGTCTGGCGCACCAGCTCATGCACGCCGAAGAGGTTGGTCTCGAAAATCTCACGCAAGCCGCCGGTGGGTAGGTCTTCCAGCGCGCCGGGCATGGCAAAAGCGCCGTTGGCGAAAATCGCGTCGAGCGGGCCGTCTGCCGTGGCCTCGGCCAGCGCGGCGGCGATGCTTTCGGGGTCGGTATGGTCCAGCCGGGGCGCGATCAGCCCTTCGTCGCGCAGCCGGGCGCAGTCTTTTTCCTGTCGGCAGGTGGCAAAGACGCGCCATCCCCGCTGGGCGAGGGTGTGGGCGGCGTCGTAGCCAATGCCGGAGGAACAGCCGGTGATCAGGATGGAACGGGTCATGTGGGCCTTAGTTGGTGGGGGACAGGAAGTCGCCGGACATATAGCCGACGGTGCCATCCGATGTGCGCAACTGATGCCAGCCATTTGCCTCGCGGCCAAGGTCTTCAACGCGGGTGCCGGAGGTCAGGGCAGTGACAACCGGGTGCGTGGTGTCTGGTCCTTCGCGTAGATTGACCCGTGAGCCGGTGACGGTCAGGAATTTCGGCGCGGTGGCGGGCTGCGGGGCGGGTGTTGGTTGCGAATCGGGCCGTGTTTCGGGGCGGGGGCCGCCGGTTATCGCGGGAGGTGTTGGCGCGGCAGTCTCCGGGACCGCTATTGGAGGTGTCGTTGCTGGCTCGGTTTCCTCCAGCGCGGTTTCGGCTTCTTCAAGCAGGTCCGTTACGCTTTCGCGCACGGCGCCTGCCCCCCCGACATTGGCCAGCGCAGCTTCGGTGTCTACCAGCGCCGGGTCTGTCGCAGCGGGGGCGAGGGTGATCGGTTCCGTTGCGGGCGGCGCGTCCGGTTCGGCAACGGGTGTCGGCTCGGGCGTGCGTTCGAGCCGGGTTTCCGGCAAGCCTTCATCGTCGCCCCATATCCACAAAACGACAAACAACGCGACCAGCGTGATCAGTATCAACCGGATGATGCCCATGATTCCTCCTGTCTTGATTCTAGAGCGTGAAACGCCATCGGGGAAGGGGGAGCTTTCAAACCCGCCCGGCTTGCCCCGCTGAAATGGTCCGGGTAAGAGGCGGTATGACCGATTTGATTGACGAGACATCCGGGGAGCCGGTCGGCTTCGAGACTTCCGAGCCGCTGCGCCGCGCCATTGGCGAGCGCTATCTGACCTATGCGCTTTCGACCATCATGAACCGCGCCCTGCCGGATGCGCGCGACGGGTTGAAGCCGGTGCATCGACGCATCCTCTATGCCATGCACCGTCTGAAGCTGAATTCCGGTGGTAAGTTTTTGAAATCTGCCAAGATTTCCGGCGACACGATGGGAGATTTCCACCCCCACGGCGATGCGGCGATTTATGATGCGATGGCGCGTCTGGCGCAGGATTTCAACGTGCGCTATCCGCTGGTCGATGGGCAGGGCAATTTCGGCAATATCGACGGCGACAACCCTGCCGCTTCGCGCTACACCGAGGCCCGCATGACCTTCGTCGCCGAGGCGATGCTGGAGGGTCTCGACGAAAATGCGGTGGATTTTCGCGAGAATTACGATGGGCGTCTGGAAGAGCCGGTGGTCTTGCCCGCGACCTTCCCGCATCTGTTGGCCAATGGCGCGGCGGGGATTGCGGTTGGCATGGCGACCAACATTCCGCCGCATAATATCGCCGAACTGGTCGATGCCTGCGTGCATCTGATCAAGACGCCGGATGCGCGCGACGATACCCTGCTCAATTATGTGCCCGGTCCTGATTTCCCGACTGGTGGCGTCATTGTCGAGCCGCGCGAGGTCATCGCCAAGGCGTATCGCACCGGGCGTGGGTCGATCCGGCTGCGCGCGAAATGGGAAGTGGAAGACCTTGGGCGGGGGCAGTGGCAGATCGTGGTCACAGAGATTCCCTATCAGGTGCAGAAATCGAAGCTGATCGAGAAAATCGCCGAGCTGATACAGCTCAAGAAAGTGCCGATTCTCGGGGATGTGCGCGACGAGAGCGCCGACGATATTCGCCTTGTTCTGGAGCCGAAATCGAAGAATGTGGACCCGGAAACCCTGATGGGAGTCATGTTCCGCAATTCCGATCTGGAAACCCGGTTTTCGCTCAATATGAACGTGCTGATTGACGGGGTGACGCCGAAAGTTTGTTCGCTCAAGGAGGTCTTGCGCGCGTTCCTCGATTTCCGCCGCGACGTGTTGCAGCGCCGTTCCCGGCACCGGATGGAGAAGATCGACCACCGGCTGGAAGTGCTGGAAGGGTTCATCGTTGCCTTTCTCAATCTTGACCGGGTGATTGATATTATCCGCTACGATGAGGAGCCGAAAGCGGCCCTGATGCGCGAGGATTGGTCGCTCGACCATGTCCGCGCGACCTCGGAGGCGGATTATGTTTCTCCTGCGCCCGGCGGCGGGGAGTTGAGCGAGGTGCAGACCGATGCCATTCTCAACATGCGCTTGCGCTCGCTGCGGCGTCTGGAGGAAATGGAGCTTGTGCGCGAACGCGATGCGTTGATGGAGGAGCGCGCGGGGCTGGAGGATTTGCTCGACAGCGAGGCGTTGCAATGGAGCAAAATCACCGACCAGTTGCGCGAGGCCAAGCGGATCTTTGGCAAAGACTATGAGGGCGGTGCGCGCCGGACCGGGTTTGCCGAGGCGGGCGAGGTCGCCGACGTGCCGCTGGAAGCAATGATCGAGCGCGAACCGATCACCGTGGTCTGTTCGCAGATGGGCTGGATCCGCGCCATGTCCGGGCATGTCGATCTTGGTCGCGAGTTCAAGTTCAAGGACGGCGACGGGCCGCGGTTTGCTTTCCATGCCGAGACCACCGACAAGATCGTGATTTTCGCCGAAAACGGCCGGTTTTACACTGTGCTGGCTGCCAACCTGCCCGGCGGGCGGGGCATGGGCGAGCCGGTGCGGTTGATGGTCGATCTGCCCAATGATGTCGGCATTGTGGATATGTTCGTGCATCAGACGGGCGCGAAAATGATCGTTGCATCGAGCGAGGGGAACGGCTTTGTCGTGGCCGCCGATGACCTCGTGGCGCAGACCAAGGGCGGCAAGCAGGTGCTGAATGTCGGCGATGGCAAGGCAGTGATCTGCAAGCCGGTTTCGGGCGATTATGTTGCCGTTGTCAGCCAGAACCGCAAGTTGCTCGTTTTCCCGCTGGCCGATCTGCCGGAAATGGGGCGCGGCAAGGGGGTTCGGTTGCAGAAATACAATTCCGCGCGCGGCAAACAGGGGGTGTTGGAGCTGGATGGTGGGCTTTCTGATATTACCACCTTTACCCTGTCGGAAGGGCTGAGCTGGGCCGCAGGCGGCGACCGGCGGCGCACCGAGGTCGATATGTCGCCCTGGATCGGCAAACGCGCCTCCGTTGGCCGGCTGCCGCCGCATGGCTTCCCGCGCGACAACAAGTTCACGGATTGATCCATGCAGGAACTCGACACGTTTCACACCGGAACCAAGGGCAAGGTGCTGGCTCTGTCGCTGAAGGCCGGGTTGCTGACGGTGCTGACTCTTGGGCTTTACCGCTTCTGGATGAAGACCCGCTTGCGGCGCTATTACTGGTCTGCGATCCGGCCCGGCGGGGTGCCGCTGGAATATGTCGGGCGACCGACGGAGAAGCTTCTGGGTTTTCTGACGGCTGTGGTCATCCTTGCCTTCTATATCGGCGTGGTAAACCTGATCCTGATGTTTTTCTCCTTCGCGTATCTTGATGGGGAAGCCTCGGCTTATATCCTCAGTTTCCTCGGCCTCGTCCCCTTCATCTTCTTCGCGCAATACCGTTCGCGGCGCTATGTTTTCGCCCGCAGCCGGTGGCGCGGTATCCGGTTCGGGCTGGAGCCGGGGGTGATGGGCTATATCTGGCGGGCGATGCTTTACTGGACCCTGACCATTGTCAGCCTCGGCCTGCTGTGGCCGCTCAAGCGCTTCCGGCTGGAGAAATACTGGACCGACCGCACCCTGTTCGGCACGGAGCATTTTCATCAGGGGGGAAGCTGGACCATGCTGATCCGCCCCATGCTGCCGCTGTATATTGGCGCGGTGATGATGGTGGGCAGTTTTGTGGGGCTGGCGGTTGCGTTGGAAGCGCCGGATGAGGGGGCGGCGGCTATGCCTTTTCTGGTCGGGGGGATTGTCGCCGGGGGCATTCTCGCCGCCATTGGTTTGGCCCATTGGCGCGTTGGCAGTTACAAGCGCATGATGGAGGCGAAGAGCGTTGCCGGGATGGGGTTTGACTGTAATCCGTCCACCGCTTCGGTTATTGGCATTTATCTTGTTGGCATCATCGCAATTAACTTGCTGGTAGGTGCGTTGGGGCTTTTCTTCGCGGCAATTTCTGCCGTGATGGGATGGTTGATTTCGCCAGAAATTTTTGTGAATGGTGAGATGAATTTAGAGGCCATTATTGCTCTTCCAAGTTGGTTGCTGACCGTGTTGGGCCTGATGGCCTATTTCGCGATTTTTCTCATTGGCGACAGCCTGCGCGAAGTGTTTTTCACCCTGCCGGTGGCGAAGCATTTTGCCGAGAATACGCGGCTGGTGCGGGTGGAAAAGCTGGACCGCATTCACCAGCGCGAGCGCGATGATTTCAGCGAGGCGGAAGGGTTTGCCGATGCGCTGCCGCTCGGGGGAGGGTTCTGATGGCGGTTTATGCGGAAGGCGATTTTCTCGACGGGGTGCGGGCGATCCTGACGCGGGTTCAGCTTGAGCTTTTGCCCGACCGGCTGCGCATCACCGGCTATGGGCGCCGCCCGCTGGACTGGCCGCTGGTCGATCTTCGTGCCCTGCCGGACCATGCGGACCCGGCGGAGATGGTGTTGCGTCTGGCCGGACATGGCGAGGAGCGGCTGTTGCTGCGCGACGCGGCGATGATTGAGCATCTCAAGGGTTTTGCGCCCAATCTGAGCCGTCGTCCGCCGGTAGAAAACAAGGGCAAGATCCTTGCCTGGGCCACCGGGGCGCTGGCTTCTGTCGCGTTGATCATCTTTGTGCTGGTGCCGATCATGGCGGCGCAACTGGCCAGATTGCTACCGCCCGAGGGCGAGCGGGCGCTGGGCGAGACCGTGTTTGAACAGATTCGCAGCGCCATGGGGGAAGATTTTGACCAACCCGTCGGGCTTTGCACTGCGCCTGAAGGGCTGGCCGCGCTGGAGAAAATGGAAGCGCGGTTGAACGTTGAAGCGGACCTGCCCTATCCGGTCCGCGTCAGCGTTCTGGATCACGAGCTGGAGAATGCCTTTGCGCTTCCGGGCGGGCAGGTTGTCCTGTTTCGCGGGTTGATCGAGGCGGCGCAGAACCCGGACGAGGTTGCCGCCGTTCTGGCGCATGAAATCGGTCATGTGGTCTACCGCGACCCGACCCGCGATGCGCTGCGCTATGCGGGATCGTTTGGGGTTCTGGGCCTGTTGTTTGGTGATTTTGCCGGCGGCACGGTGATGCTGATGCTCGCCAATCAGATGGTGGACGCGAGCTATTCGCAGGCCGCCGAAACCCGTGCCGATGAATATGCACATGGCAAGTTGAGCGAAGCGGGTCTGCCGCCTGCTGCCATTGGCACCTTCTTCGAGCGGTTGCGGGCGGAGTATGGCGATCTGGACGGATTTGCGGCCCATCTGGCGAGCCACCCGAGCATGACCGCCCGCATCGAGGCGTCGCTTGCGGCGCAGGCGGAGGCGGAAGCGGCGGGCAAGTTGACGGAGCCAGCGCTGAGCGCGGCGGAATGGCAGGCGCTGCGGGCGATTTGCGGCGGTCCGGTGCGTGATTTCTCCCAGTCCAGCCAGCGGAAAAAATAGCTTTGATTGCGCCACGCGCTGCAACGCGCTATCCAAGACCCAACTGCGTTGCCTAAAGGAGCTGCCATGCACCGCTTGATTCGTTTCTCTCTCATTGCCGCGCTGGCGGGGATGCTCGCCGCTTGTGCTACCGTCAACGACCTCGACGAAACCCCGCCGCCGATGGGGCGTTTCCTGTTTGGCCATAATATTGTGACGGAAAATAATCCTGAAGTTGGTCCTGCTTCGCGGACCGCCAAGCCGGGCGAATGGCAGGCCGCGCTGCGCAAGGCGATGAACGACCGCTTCTCGCGCTATGATGGCGACCAGTATTACCACATTTCCGTTGCCGTGCTGGGCTATGCGCTGGCGCAGCCGGGTATCCCGATCGTCGCCTCGCCGAAATCCGTGCTGATGGCCGATGTTTATGTGTTCAACGACCGCGACGGCGGCAAGCCGATCAACGAAAAGCCGAAGCGGTTCACCGTGTTTGAAGAGGGGCATGAGGTGCTTGTGGGTTCCGGTCTGACCCGCACGGCGGAAGAACAGATGGAAAGCCTGTCGCGCAATCTGGCCAAATCGGTGCATGACTGGATGCTGAAGAACCCGGAATGGTTCGGCGATGCTTCCAAGATGGACCCGGCCACGACCTCTCCGGGCCGCCCGATTCAACCGCTGAAGCCACAACCGAGCCGGTAAACGCCCTTCCCGAAAGCCCCGCCAAATGGTGGGGCTTTTGTCTGAAAGCCCGCGTAAAAGTCGCGTTTTTCGGCAAAAACCGGCCTTGGCGGGGGAATTTCACCTAAAGGCGCGTAGAGCCGCTTGCAATTTAGCGGGCCATTTCGTATGTCGCGCGCGGATAGGAACCGGGTAGATACCCCCCAGAATGTGAGGCGACTGGCCAATGGCTAAGGAAAAGTTTGAACGCTCCAAACCGCACGTAAACATCGGCACGATTGGTCACGTTGACCACGGCAAGACGACGTTGACGGCGGCGATTACG
>PDOZ01000038.1 GCA_002747325.1 Rhodobacterales bacterium | reverse complement strand
ATCAATTGAGACCGAAAAACCCAATTCGGAGGTCGGTTAGGCGGGGCAAACAATGAAAATTATGTTTTGCCGGAATGAAAAAAAATTTCGTCCCGTCCACCGGGGGGCTGGCCCCCCGGCTTGTCGTGCGGGTCTGGGAGAAGCCCCTCAAAACACTGGCGTCACCGCCGATCCGCCGCTATACTCGCCGCAACGACCCGAAAATCGGGCGCAATTCGAGGCAATCAGGCGGTATCAATGACGGAAATGGTCTATGGCGCGGTGCGGCAGCAGGCGGGGGAACCGATCCTGCCGCGTTGGTGGCGCACAATCGACAAATGGTCGCTCGCGGCCCTTCTTCTCCTCTTCGTGATCGGGCTGCTGCTCGGGCTGGCCGCCTCGCCGCCGCTGGCGGAACGCAACGGGCTGGATCCGTTTCATTACGTCCAGCGGCAAATCCTGTTCGGCGTCATGGCCTTTTCGGTCCTCTTCGCCGTCACCCTGATGTCACCGCAACTGGTGCGCCGCCTCGCGGTGCTGGGCTTTCTCGCCGCGTTCGCCGCGCTGGTCATGCTACCGGTTTTCGGCACCGATTTCGGCAAAGGGGCGGTGCGCTGGTATTCGCTGGGCTTTGCCTCGCTGCAACCGTCCGAATTTCTCAAACCGCTCTACGTCATCACCACCGCCTGGCTGATCTCCGCCTCCTATCAGATCGGTGGCCCGCCGGGTAAAACCATGTCGCTGGCCCTGACCCTGATCGTGGTCGGTTTCCTCATCATGCAGCCCGATTTCGGCCAGTCCGCCCTGATCCTTTTCGGCTGGGGCGTGATGTATTTCGTCGGCGGTGCGCCGATCCTGCTCCTGGTCGGTATCAGCGCGCTGGTGGTGCTGGGCGGTATGGTCGCGTATGGCCAGTCCGAGCATTTCGCCCGCCGCATCGACGGTTTCCTCAGCCCCGATCTCGACCCGACGACCCAGCTGGGCTACGCCACCAACGCCATCCGCGAGGGCGGCTTTTTCGGCGTTGGCGTCGGTGAAGGGCAGGTGAAATGGTCGCTGCCGGACGCGCATACGGATTTCATCATCGCGGTGGCGGCGGAGGAATACGGCCTGTTTCTCGTCATGCTGATCATCGGGCTTTACGCCACCATCGTCGTGCGCAGCTTCCTGCGCCTGACCCATGAGCGCGACCCGTTTGTGCGCCTCGCAGGCACCGGCCTCATCGCCATGTTCGCGGTGCAGGCCATCATCAACATGGGCGTTGCGGTGCGCCTGTTGCCCGCCAAGGGCATGACGCTGCCCTTCGTGTCTTACGGCGGTTCCTCGCTCATTGCCACCGGACTGGCGCTCGGGATGCTTTTGGCCTTTACCCGCACCCGTCCGCAGGGGCATTACCGCGACATCTTACAGCATTGAGGCGGCAGACATGGCAGCACCACTCCTGATCATCGCGGCGGGCGGCACCGGCGGGCATATGTTCCCGGCGCAGGCGCTGGCGGAGGCGATGCTGGCGCGGGGCTGGCGGGTCAAGCTTTCGACCGATGCCCGCGGTGCGCGCTATACCGGCGGCTTTCCGGAGGCGGTCGAGGTGGTCGAAATGGCCTCGGCGACTTTCGCGCGCGGCGGGTTGCTGGCCAAGGCGCTGGTGCCGTTTCGCATCCTCGCAGGCACCATTGCCGCCGCCGCCTCCTTTCTCTCGGACCGCCCCGCCGTGGTGGTGGGCTTTGGCGGCTATCCGTCCATTCCCGCCATCGGTGCCGCTTGGCTCTTGCGCCTGCCGCGCATGATCCATGAGCAGAACGGCGTGTTGGGCCGGGTCAATCAGGTCTTTGCCCGCCGGGTCGACAAGATCGCCTGCGGCACCTGGCCGACGGAACTGCCCGCCGGGCTGGAGGGGGTGCATACGGGCAATCCGGTGCGCGGCGCGGTGATGGCGCGGGCCGAAGCGCCCTATATCCCGCCGGGCGCGTATCCGATGCAGATCTGCGTTATCGGCGGCAGTCAGGGGGCGCGCATCCTTTCCGACGTGGTTCCCGCCGCCATTGCCGCCCTGCCGCCGGAGCTGTTGCAACACCTGAGCGTCAGCCATCAGGCCCGCGCCGAGGACCAGGCCCGCGTCGCCGAGTTTTACGCCGCCCACGGCATCCCCGCCGAGGTTGAACCCTTCTTCACCGATGTGCCGCGCCGCTTTGCCGAGGCGCAACTGATCATCAGCCGCTCCGGCGCCTCGTCGGTGGCGGATATTTCCGTCATCGGGCGCCCCTCGATCCTCGTGCCCCTTGCCGCCGCCATCCGCGACGAACAGACCGCCAATGCGCGTTCGCTGGTCGAGGCGGGTGCGGCAATCCTGATGCCGGAAAGCCGTCTGACGCCGGAACTTCTGAGCGAACATATCCGCCTTGTCCTCACCGACCCCGCCGCCGCCAGCGCCATGTCGCGCGCCGCACTGGCACAGGCCCGCCCGGATGCGACCGAAGCGCTGGCCGGGCTGGTGCTGGAACTGGCGGGACAGCCCGCGAAAACCCCCGATCCAAGCTAGGAAACCCCCATGTCCACCCCCACCAAACTGCCCCTTGAGATGGGCCCGATCCACTTCACCGGCATTGGCGGCATCGGCATGTCCGGCATCGCGGAAGTGCTGCTCAACCATGGCTACCGGGTGCAGGGCTCCGATCTCAAGGAAAGCGACATCACCCGGCGGCTGGCCTCCCTCGGGGCCGAGGTGTTCATCGGGCAGCGGGAAGAGAACCTTGAGGGGGCGGACGTGGTAGTGATTTCCTCCGCCATCAAGCCGGGCAACCCGGAACTGGACGCGGCGCGCGCGCGCGGTCTGCCGGTGGTGCGCCGGGCGGAAATGCTGGCCGAACTGATGCGGCTCAAATCCAACATCGCCATCGCCGGAACGCATGGCAAGACGACGACAACGACGCTGGTCGCGGAACTGCTCGAGAAGGGCGGCATTGACCCGACGGTGATCAATGGCGGCGTCATCCACGCCTACGGCTCCAACGCGCGCATGGGGCAGGGGGAGTGGATGGTGGTGGAGGCCGATGAGAGCGACGGGACGTTCAATCGCCTGCCCGCCACCATCGCCGTCGTGACCAATATCGACCCGGAACACATGGAACATTGGGGCGATTTCGACGCGCTGCGCGAGGGGTTTCATGAATTTGTTTCCGGCATCCCGTTTTACGGCCTCGCGGTCTGCAACACCGACCACCCGGAGGTGCAGGCGCTGGTCGGGCGGATCACCGACCGGCGGGTCACGACCTATGGCTTCAACGCGCAGGCCGATGTGCGCGCGCTCAACCTGCGCTACGAAGGCGCGGCGGCGCATTTTGATATTGAGCTGAAACAGGACGGGGCGGTGATTGAGGGCTGCACCCTGCCGATGCCCGGAGATCACAATGTTTCCAATGCCTTGGCGGCGGTCGCGGTGGCGCGTCACCTCGGGCTGGACGCGGCGCAGATCAAGGCGGCGCTGGCGGGGTTTGGCGGCGTTAACCGGCGCTTTACCAAGGTCGGCGAGGTCAACGGCGTGCCGATCATCGACGATTACGCCCACCACCCGGTCGAGATCAGCGCCGTGTTGAAAGCGGCGCGGCAGGCCTGCACCGGCCGGGTCATCGCCGTGCATCAGCCGCACCGCTACTCGCGGCTGGCCGACCTGTTCGAGGATTTCTGTGCCTGTTTCAACGAGGCGGACGTGGTGGGCATCGCCGACGTGTTCGCGGCGGGTGAAGCGCCGATTGAAGGGGCGGACCGTGACGCACTGGTCGCCGGCCTGACCGCGCATGGCCACCACAACGCCCGCGCCGTGGAAAGCGAAGCGGCGCTGGCGGAACTGGTGCGCACAGAGGCCAAACCGGGCGACCTCGTGGTCTGCCTCGGCGCCGGCACCATCAGCACCTGGGCCCGCGGGCTGGAAGCGGCGCTGAAGGGGTAGCTTTTCACTGGCATTCGCCGCGCGGGGGCTTAAAGTTACCGCATGGTTGATGCAAAAGATATTCGCGATGCAAAGAGCCTTGAGGCGTGGCTGGAAACGCAACCGCAAGAGGTGTCGGTGCAGATCGCCAGCCGCGCCGCTTTGCGGGTGATGCCGGTTGGGGCGGACTATTGCCTGTTTGGTATAGGCAAGAAACGTGACTTGACAGCGGTGGTCCTATTGCGGACGAATTTCATATCCTCGGTTGCGGCGTTGTATCCAACCGAGGATATGGCCTTCGCCGCCGCCTCCGCCGCCTCCGCCGCCTCCGCCGCCTCCGCCGCCTTCGCCGCCTTCGCCGCCGCCGCCTCCGCCGCCGCCTTCGCCGCCGCCGACGCCGCCCGCGCCGCCTCCGCCGCCTCCGCCGCCGCCCGCGCCGCCTCCGCCGCCTCCGACGCCGCCGCCTCCGCCGCCTTCGCCGCCGCCTGCGGCACTGTTTGGGGCGCGATCAAGTCAGATGCTTTGGCTATCGAAAGCGGAGAAGACGTATCTAACGCCCCGCTCTGGCCCGAGGAAAACCCGCTGGCAGACCTCTGGGATAAGGTGGCCCGCGAAGGGTTCACCCCCGACAGTCCTTATGATTTCTGGCGCCGCTGGTATGAAACCCATCTCGATCCCGCCCGCCACCCGCCGATGTCCCCCGCTATGCTCAAACAAATCGCCTTGATCGCCCCCAAAATCTGGGAAGGCGACCCGCAGGCACTGGCCGATGAAATCGCACAGATTGAAGCGCGGTTGCAGCAGGCGATTTCCAGCAACCCTTATGCCTGGAATTTGAGCTTTCAGGATAAAGGTGCAAAGCTGGTTGCCGAACCGGTTATCCGGCGCGATCTGGATGAAATCGTCAAAGCGGTGCGTGACGCCCTGCGCGAGTTTTCGGCGCGCTGTCGTGCGGATGAAACGGGCAACCAAATGGGTGCAACCATGCTGGCAGGGATGGAGGCTTCTATCAAATCGCTACGGCGTGATCTCAGTAAATATCGCACTTCGCCACTGGATTTGTTTGATGCCCTGCAAAGCGCAGAAGCGGAAATGCACCATGTTGCTAAATATGGGGGGTTTGAGCAGGATCCATCGTTTTTCCGCCTGATGGGGAAGATGGCGACCGAGCGCACGGATATCTGCGTGGTTGCCCCGGAGGTTCTGGAACATGTAAAGGCCCGGACCTCGGTGCAATATGACCTGAACCAGCAGGCGTTTAGGCAGCATGAAGGGCGTTGGCTGCTTGGCTTGGCGCTGGATTCCGAGGGGATTTTGAAGCAGGCGGCGATACAGATGCTCATGGTGCTGCATGATCCGAATGCGGACCCGGAACAGCGACGGGAAGCTATTCACTTTGTGGCCGCTATTATGCCCCGGATGGTGCATACCTGTAATGCTGCGCCGGATAAGGTGGCCGAGGCGAAAAGCAAGAAGCGGTCTTGGAGTGGTAAGCTCCGTGATGTTTTCGATACGATTATCAAGGGCGATAAAGCGGTTGATGCGTTTCAGGAAAATATTCCGGAGATGCTTGAGGCCGTCGCCGAAATTGCAGAGATGATCTATAGTAGGAATTGGCCGGGGATTTCTGGATAGACACTGCCCCCGCGCCATCGCGCCGCAGGGTTTGCTCTGGACGTGCGTGCCTTGCTGGCTGTATCTTCGCGCCAATTCTGCCAGCCGGAGGCTTTGTTTTGTTCATCAATGTTCTGTCGCTCCTGACCTTTGCTGTTGCCGTGTTTTCGGTCTATTTTGGCATGAATCTCGGCGGGAAATACCGCTATTCCGGCCTCGCCTTGCGGCTGGTTTTCTCCGATCTGGTGATTGTAGGCTTCGTGGGGCTGGCGGCGGCGTTGACCTATGCGGTGCCCTATAACCGGCACTTCTTAAGCGAGGCGCCGGTTGTGGAGTTTTTCATCCTGATGGCGGTGTATTTCGGTTTTGCCTTTGTGATTTACACCGTGCGCCACCTGATGAGCGGCGATCTGCGGGCGCGGTTGGGGTGAGGGCTTCCGCTTTGCCGCGTTCTTGCGTATGAATTGGCAAGAGCGGAAGGATTGAGCGATGGCGCGGGTTGAAGATATTGAAATTCAAGGCAAACTGGTGGCGGACAAGGCGCTGGCGGGGTTGACCTGGATGCGGGTTGGCGGGCCGGCGGAGTATCTGTTTCAGCCGGCGGACACCGATGATCTGGCCCATTTCCTACGCGCGCTGGACGCCGATGTGCCGGTCTTTGCGATGGGGGTTGGCTCCAATCTGATCGTGCGCGACGGGGGCATTCGCGGGGTGGTGGTCAAGCTGGCGCGGGCCTTTGCGGGCATCGAATTTGACGGCGATCTGGCCCATCTCGGCGCGGCGGCGCTTGATGCCAACGTGGCGCGCAAGGCGGCGGAGGCGGGGCTGGACCTCAGTTTCCTGCGCACCATTCCCGGCGCCATTGGCGGGGCGGTGGTGATGAATGCGGGCTGTTATGGCGCCTATATTTCCGACGTGTTCGTCGAGGCGGAGGCGGTGACGCGGGCGGGGGAGGTGATCCGGCTCGGCGCGGATGACCTCAACTTCCGCTACCGTCAGACCGACCTGCCCGAAGGCACCATCCTGACCCGCGTGACCTTGCGCGCGCCGAAGGGCGAGCCGGAGGCGATCAAGGCGAAAATGGCCGAGCAACTGGCCAAGCGGGACGCGACCCAGCCGACGAAAGATCGCACCGCCGGGTCCACCTTCCGCAACCCGGCGGGGCATTCCTCGACCGGGGCGGCGGATGAGAGCCATGAGCTGAAGGCGTGGAAGCTGATTGACGATGCGGGGCTGCGCGGGGCGACGCTTGGCGGGGCGCAGATGAACCCGAAACACCCGAATTTCCTCACCAATACCGGCGCGGCCACGGCGGCGGAGCTGGAAGCGCTTGGCGAAAAGGTGCGAAAAAAGGTTTACGAGGAAAGCGGCTTGACGTTAGAGTGGGAAATCATGCGGGTTGGCGAACCGGGCGCATAAGGATCCGGGCGCGGCGCGTATGAAAAGGCAAGCGATTTCGGAGGGTTAGCCCGTCCGGTATCGCGAAAGAACAAGCTCCGGCAAACGGGGCAGCTGGCCGCAAGGGTCAGATACAGGCGGCGAAAAGCCGAAAATGACAGCGGCGGCAAGTCGCGCATGGGGCCAAAGTGCCCGGAACGAGGCAGTAAAATGGGCGTTGCGAGCAGGCAATCCCGGCATGTAGCGGTGTTGATGGGCGGTCCCTCGGCGGAGCGCGAGGTTTCGCTGTCTTCGGGCGCGGAAGTGGCGCGCGCGTTGCAGGGGCAGGGCTACCGGGTGACGGAAATCGACGCGGGACCGGACCTTGCGGCGCAGTTGACGGTCGCCGCGCCGGACGTGGTGTTCAACGCGCTGCACGGGCGGTATGGCGAGGATGGCTGCGTGCAGGGTCTGCTCGAATGGATGCGCTTGCCTTATACCCATTCCGGCGTTCTGGCCTCGGCGATTGCGCTGGACAAAGAGCGCAGCAAGGCGCTCTTTCGGCAGGAAAATCTGCCGGTGGCGGAAAGCGGGTTGTTTTCCGCCCGCGAGGTGCGCGCCCGGCATGTGATGGCCGCGCCCTATGTGGTCAAACCCTATAATGAAGGCTCGTCGGTCGGGGTCTATATCGTGGCGGAGGGGGCGAATACGCCGCCGCAACTGGCGGGCGACATGCCAGAGGTGGTGATGGTCGAGGCCTATATTCCGGGCCGCGAGCTGACGACGACGGTGATTGGTGACCGGGCGCTTGGGGTGACGGAGATCGTCACCGACGGCTGGTATGATTATGAGGCGAAATATGCGCCGGGGGGGTCGCGGCATGTGGTCCCCGCCGAGATCCCGGCGGAAATTGAATTGGCCTGCCTCGATTATGCGCTGCGCGCGCATGAGGTGCTGGGCTGTCGCGGGGTGACGCGCACGGATTTCCGCTGGGACGCGGCGCGTGGGCTCGCGGGGCTGATCCTGCTGGAGACCAACACGCAGCCGGGCATGACGCCCACCTCGCTGACCCCGGAACAGGCAGCGGCGGCGGGCATGGATTTTGGCGCGCTCTGCGCGTGGCTCGTGGAGGATGCGTCATGCGATCGGTGAAGGCGCCGAAAGGCTATAGCAATTCCCGCTGGGCTTACCGCATCCACCGCATGTGGCTCACGCCGCTTTACCGCTCGCTGTTGCGCGTCGGGGTGCCGGTGTTTTTGCTGATCACGGCGGTGGGCTGGTATTTCGCCAATCCGACCAACCGGTATGCGGTTGTCGAGAAATATGAAGAATTGCGCCGCTCGGTCGAGAACCGGCCGGAATTCATGGTCAAGCTGTTGTCGGTTGACGGGGCGACGCCGCGGGTGGCGGAGGAAATCCGGGCGCTGATCGCGGTGGACTTCCCGGTTTCCTCGTTTGACCTCGATCTGGAGGCGATGCAGGAGGCGATTGCCGGGCTGGACGTCATCGCGGAAGCGGAACTGCATGTCCGGGCCGGGGGCATCCTGGCGGTTGAGGTGCGCGAACGCGAGCCGGCGCTGGTCTGGCGGCGGGGCGAGGAATTGCAGCTGGTCGATCCGACCGGGCACCGCGTCGCCCATATCACCGCCCGCACCGCCCGGCCCGACCTGCCGTTGATTGCGGGGGAGGGGGCGAAACAGGCGGCGGCGGAGGCGCTGGCGCTCTTGCGCGCCGCCGGGCCGATTGTGCGCGATCTGCGCGGGTTGGAGCGCATCGGCGAGCGGCGCTGGGACATGGTTCTGACCTCCGGCATCCGGCTGATGTTGCCGGAGGAAAACCCGGTTGCGGCGCTGGAGCAAATCCTGGCGCTTGATCAGGCGCATGAGCTGTTTGCCCGCAATGTCAGCCATATTGATCTGCGAAACCCCGCGCGGCCCACCTTGCGGCTCGGCGCGCCTGCGGTGGAGAGTTTTCACCGCCTGATCCATTTGAGAGGAAGCGAATGATGTCCGGTCTTTACCAGCAGCAACGCGCCATGCGCGCCATGCGATCCGCCGCCTTGCAGCGCGGCACCATTGCGGTTCTTGATATTGGCACCTCCAAAATCGGTTGCCTGATTCTGCGCTTTGACGGTGCGGCGATGATGCGGGAGGCGGACGGGATCGGCTCGCTCGCCGGGCAGAGCGCCTTTCGGGTCATCGGGGCGTCGAACGTGCTGTCGCGCGGGGTGCGCCACGGCGAGATCGACGCCATGGCGGAGACCGAACGCGCGGTGCGCACGGCGGTGCAGCGGGCGCAGAAAATGGCCAATACGCGGGTGGATCACGTCATTGCCACCTTCTCGGGCGCCAATCCGCGCTCTTACGGGCTGGCGGGCAGCGTCGAGTTGGAAGGGCCAGTGCGCGAGGAAGATATCGCGCGGGTCATGGCCTCTTGCGATGCGCCGGATTTCGGGCCGGGGCGCGAGGTGCTGCATGCTCAGCCGGTGATGTTCACCATCGACCACCGCACCGGCCTGTCGGATCCGCGCGGGCAGGTGGGCAATACCCTGTCGGTGGATATGCACGTTTTAACCGTCGATGCGTCGGTGATTGATAACGTGGTGCGCTGCATCAAGGCCTGTGATCTTGAGGTGGCGGGGCTGGCCAGTTCGGCCTATGCGGCGGGGATTTCGGCGCTGGTCGAGGACGAGCAGGAGCTGGGCGCGGCCTCGATTGACATGGGCGGCGGCTCGACCGGCCTGTCGGTTTTCATGAAAAAGCACATGATTTTTGCCGACGCGGTGCGCCTTGGCGGCGATCATGTGACGCAGGATATTTCCAAGGGGCTGCATGTGCCGTGGGCGACGGCGGAACGGCTGAAAACCTTCCACGGCGGGGTTGTGGCCACGGGGCTCGATGACCGCGAGCAGATCGAGATCGGCGGCAATAGCGGCGATTGGGAACGCGACCGGCGCAAGGTGTCGCGTTCGGAACTGATCGGCATCATCCGACCGCGGGTCGAGGAAATTCTCGACGAGGTGAAGGGGCTTCTGGACGCCGCCGGGTTTGACAGCCTGCCGAGCCAGCAGATCGTGCTGACCGGCGGGGCGAGCCAGTTGCCGGGGCTGGACGGGCTGGCGCCGCGCATCCTCGGGCAGCAGGTGCGCATTGGCCGTCCGCTGCGGGTGCAGGGCTTGCCCGCCGACAGTGCGCGCGCGGCCTTTTCCGCCGCCGTGGGCCTGTGTCTCTTCGCGGCACATCCGCAGGATGAATGGTGGGATTTTGATATCCCGACCGAACGCTACTCCTCGCGCTCCCTGCGTTGGGCGATGAAATGGTTCCGCGACAATTGGTGATCCGGGGCATTTGCCTCCTAAATATGCCTTTTTGAGCAAAATATTGTTTGGATTGTGGCTCAAATACCCCGGATTTTGCGCTAAACCCCTGATTTTTTGGGTGACGCGGCGCAAATTGCGCGCTAACTTATCCACAAGGCCACCTGCAACGTCAGGTGTAATCAATAAACGAGCAGGATGCGGGATCGGGTTGGCAAGCCCGGCGCGCGATAAAAGGACAGGCGGATAATACCATGACTCTGAATCTCACCATGCCGGGCCATGAAGAGCTGAAACCCCGTATCACCGTGTTTGGTGTCGGGGGCGCGGGCGGCAACGCGGTCAATAACATGATTGAAAAGCACCTCGACGGGGTCGAATTCGTGGTCGCCAATACCGACGCGCAGGCACTGGCTCAATCGCAGGCGGCGCAGCGCATCCAGATGGGGGTGAAAGTCACCGAAGGTCTGGGTGCCGGGGCGCGCGCTTCCGTGGGTGCGGCCGCTGCCGAGGAAAGCATTGAGCAGATCGTCGATCAGCTTGCCGGGTCGCATATGGCCTTCATCACCGCCGGGATGGGCGGGGGCACCGGCACCGGCGCCGCGCCGATCATCGCGCAGGCCGCGCGGGAGCTGGGCGTTCTGACCGTCGGCGTTGTCACTAAGCCGTTCCAGTTTGAAGGCGCCAAGCGCATGAAGCAGGCGGAAGACGGGGTTGAGGCTCTGCAGAAGATGGTCGACACGCTGATCATCATTCCGAACCAGAACCTGTTCCGCCTCGCAACGGAAAAGACCACCTTCACCGAAGCGTTCTCGCTGGCGGATGATGTGTTGTATCAAGGGGTTAAAGGTGTGACGGACCTGATGGTGCGTCCGGGCCTGATCAATCTCGACTTCGCCGATGTGCGCGCCGTGATGGACGAGATGGGCAAGGCGATGATGGGCACCGGCGAGGCTTCGGGCGAAGACCGCGCCATTCAGGCCGCCGAAAAGGCCATCGCCAATCCGCTGCTCGACGAGATCAGCCTCGAAGGCGCCAAGGGGGTGTTGATCAACATCACCGGCGGCCACGACCTGACCCTGTTCGAACTGGACGAAGCGGCCAATATCATTCGCGAAAAGGTCGATGGCGACGCCAATATCATCGTTGGTTCCACGCTCGACACCGAGATGGAAGGCAATATGCGGGTTTCGGTCGTCGCGACTGGCATCGACGCGGTTGCGGCTTCCACGGAAGTGCCGACGCCGCGCCGCTCCATGTCGGCCCCGCTCTCCGCGCCGGTGGATGTTGAGGCCAAGGTGGGCGGTGCGCCCGCTGCCGCCGCGGCTGCCGCAGCCGTTCCCGCTGCGCCGAAAGCGACGCCGGAACCGGAAGTCGTGACCGAAGTGGCGGAAGTCAGCGAGCAGCGTTCCTTCTTTGAAGAAGAGCTGGACGCCATCGCCGCCGCTGCCGAAGCGCAGCAGGAAATCAGCTTCCCGGCGGAAGAGGCAGGGCAGGACCTGCCGCCGCCGGCCTATCAGCCGCAGCCGGAAGTCGCGGTCGAACCCGCGCCGCAGCCGCAGCATGTCACCATGCAGCCGGTCGCTTCGCAGCCGCAGATGGTGCAGCCGACCGTTGCGCAGTTCGTCGCGCCGAAAGCGCCGGCACCGGGCACCCCGTCGCCGGAAGCGCTGGATCGTTTGCAGGCCGCCGTTAGCCGCGCGCCCGCCGCGCCGCAACCGCAACCGGCGCCGCAGCCCGCCGCGCAACCGGCACCGCACCCCACCGCAGAGGCCAAGCCGCGCTTTGGCATCAACTCGCTGATCAACCGTATGACCGGCGGCGGCGACGCCACACCGGAGCGCCAGCAGCCCCCGGTTCAGGCGCAGCCGACTTACGGCGCCCATGCCGCGCCGCAGCCGCAGGACGAGCGGATCGAAATCCCCGCTTTCCTGCGTCGTCAGGCGAATTAATTCGGCGCGAAAGCACGGATTGAAAAAAAAATTCTGCAAGGGGCTGGCCGCGTGCTGGCCCTTTTGCTTTGAAAATCAAGGGGTTATGCTCCGTTTGGCCGGGATGGGCACGCATTGCTAAAATGCGCAAAAACCCCGGCGAAACCATTTTGCCCCGCCGTTTTATGTGCTAGGGAAGGGGCACGCAAACCGGGGGGCTGCATCCCGGAATCAATCATGCTTTTGCCTGATGCGCGTTTTTGCTGTGCGCGTCGGCCATAATCGGGGGTTCGGGCGCATGAATGTGAAGGCCAAGAGGACGACGGAAACGGGCGGGATGACCCGCAAGCTGCGGCTGGGTTCCGCGTTGGTGTTGGCGGGCGCGCTGACGGCCTGTTCTTCCGGTGGCACCGGCGGCGGGGGCGGCTGGTTCAACGACCTGTTCGCCTATAAAGCGGTGGAAGAAAAGCCGATTGAGGAATATACCGCCGAGGAGATTTTCACCCGTGCGGAATACGATCTCGAAGAGGGAAATAATGACGACGCGGCCAAGTGGTTCGGCGAGGTCGAGCGGCTTTACCCCTATTCCGAATGGGCCAAACGCGCCCTGATCATGCAGGCCTATGCCTACCACAAGGGCCACGATTTCGAGGACAGCCGGGCGGCGGCGCAGCGCTTCCTGACCGTTTATCCCGGCGACAGCGAAGCGGCTTATGCGCAATATCTGCTGGCCCTGTCCTATTACGACCAGATCGAGGCGATTGGCCGCGATCAGGGGCTGACCTTTCAGGCGCTGCAAGCCCTGCGCGAGGTGATCGAAAAATATCCCAGCACGGAATATGCCCGCTCCGCCATCCTGAAGTTTGACCTTGCCTTTGACCATCTCGGGGCCAAGGAGATGGAAATCGGGCGCTATTACCTCAAGCGCGGCCATTTCACCGCCGCGATCAGCCGTTTCCGCGTTGTGGTGGAGCAATTCCAGACCACGTCGCACACGCCGGAAGCCCTGTATCGCCTTGTCGAGAGCTACCTGTCTTTGGGCATGAACGACGCGGCGCAGAGCGCGGGCGCCATTCTGGGGCACAATTTCAAGGGCACCGAATGGTATGAGGATGCCTATAAGCTGTTGACCGAGAAGGGGCTGGAGCCGCGCGCGACCGGCACGGGCTGGCTCGCGGCGCTGTACCGGCAGGTGATCAAGGGCGAGTGGCTCTGATCCTTCATGCTGCGCGCGCTCGACATTCGCGACATTCTGATCATTGACCGGCTGGAGCTTGAGTTCCGGCCGGGTTTGAACGTGCTGACCGGCGAGACCGGGGCGGGCAAGTCGATCCTGCTCGACAGTCTGGGCTTTGTGCTGGGCTGGCGGGGCCGGGCGGAACTGGTGCGCGAAGGGGCCCGCGAGGGCGAGGTTTCGGCGGTATTTGACCTGCCGGCGGGCCACGCGGCGCGGGCGGTGCTGGAGGAGGCGGGGCTGCCGGTGGGGGATGAGGTGATCCTGCGGCGGGTGAACAAATCCGACGGGCGCAAGACGGCGTGGATCAACGACCGGCGCGCTTCCGGCGAGGTGCTGCGCGCCCTGTCGGAAACGCTGGTCGAATTGCACGGACAACAGGATGATCGCGGCTTACTCAACCCGCGTGCCCACCGCGCTTTGCTCGACGACTTTGGCAAGATCGACACCGGCCCGGCGCGGCGGGCCTGGGCGGCGCAGCGGGCGGCGGCGAAGGCTTTGGCGGCGGCGGAGGCGCGGTTGACGGCGGCGCGCGCGGAAGAGGAATTTCTGCGCCATGCGGGGGCGGAGCTGGAGGCGCTGGCGCCGGAGCCGGGGGAGGAGGCCGCGTTGGACGATGCCCGCCGCCGAATGCAGGCGGGGCAGCGCATCGGCGAGGATTTGTCGCGCGCGGCGCAGGCGTTGGCCTACGGCGAGGGCGCGGAGGGGCGCATGGGGGATGCGCTGCGCTGGCTGGAAGGTGTGGCGGATCAGGCGGGCGGGACGCTGGATGCGGCGCTCGATTCGCTGGGCCGGGCGCTGGTGGAACTGACCGAGGCGCAGGCCGGGGTTGAGGCGGCGATGGAAGCGTTGGCCTTCGATCCGGGCGAGTTGGAGCGTTGCGAGGAGCGGCTGTTCGCCATCCGGGCCTTGGCGCGCAAACACGGGGTCGCAGCGGACGATCTGGGTGCGCTGGCGGCGGAAATCGCGACCAAACTCGACGCGCTGGATGCGGGCGCGGGGGATTTGGCGGCGTTGCAGGCGGCGGCGCAGGAGGCGGAGGCGGCCTACCGCGCGGCGGCGGCGGATCTGAGTGCGGCGCGGCAGAAAGCGGCGCGGGCGCTTGATGCGGCGATGGGGGCAGAACTGGCGCCGTTAAAGATGGAACGCGCTGAATTTACAACGAAAATCACCCCCGGCGCAGCGGGGCCGGACGGGGCGGATGAGGTGATTTTCACCGTCGCCACCAATCCCGGCGCCCCCGCCGGTCCGCTCAACAAGATCGCGTCTGGCGGGGAATTGTCGCGCTTTTTGCTGGCGCTCAAGGTCTGTCTGACGCGGGATGCGGGCGGGCTGACGATGATTTTCGACGAGATCGACCGCGGCGTTGGCGGGGCTACGGCGGATGCGGTGGGCCGGCGGCTGTTGCGGCTGGCGGATGAGGGCGGGCAGGTGCTGGTCGTGACCCATTCGCCGCAGGTCGCCGCGCTTGGCGGGCATCACTGGCGGGTGGCGAAAGAGGTGGTGTCCGGGGCGACCCTGAGCCGCGTCGAGCCGCTCGACGCCCCGGCGCGGGTCGACGAGATTGCCCGCATGTTGTCGGGCGATGTGATCAGCGACGAGGCGCGCTCTGCGGCGCGGGCTTTGCTGGCGGGGTAGAATGATTTCGCCTTAGATTATGGCACCAGCTTGCCCGGATTGAGGATGTTATTCGGATCAAGCGCTTGTTTGATCGTGCCCATCAACTCCCAGCCCTCGCCATGTTCCGCCGCCATGTAAGCGCGTTTGCCGAGGCCGACGCCGTGTTCGCCGGTGATGGTGCCGCCCAATCGCAGGGCGCGTTCCGCCAGCCGCGCGCCGATCTCCTTGGCCTCTGCCAGTTCCGCCTCATTGCCGCGTTCGACCAGCAAAATGGCGTGGAAATTCCCGTCGCCCACATGGCCCACAATCGGCCCCGGAATCGAAGCGGCGGCAATGTCGGCGCGGGTTTCTTCGACCGCTTCCCCCAGCTTCGACATCGGCACGCAAATGTCCGTCACCAGCGCCGTTGCGCCGGGCCTAAGCCCCAGAATGGCCCAATAGGCATGGTGGCGCGCGGTCCAGAGCGCGTTGCGATCTTCGGCCAGCGTCGCGGTGCGGATATCGCCCGCGCCAAAATCCTCTGCCAGCGCGGCAAACATCTCCGCATCTTCCGCCACGCCGCTCTCAGAGCCTTGAAATTCCACGAATAAATGCGGGCGTTCCGGGATGTCGGAGCCGGAATAGGCGTTGACCGCGCGCACCACATCGGCGTCGAGAAACTCCATGCGCGCCATCGGCACCCCGGCCTGCATGACGGCGGAAACGGTCGAAACCGCGTCCTCAATCGTGTCGAAAGCGCAGACCCCGGCGCTGGTCGCTTCCGGCTGGCCATGCAGGCGCACGGTCAGTTCCGTAATCAGCCCCAGCGTGCCCTCCGAGCCGAGCATCAGCGCGGTCAGGTCGTAGCCCGAAGAGGATTTGCGCGCCCCCGACCCGGTGCGGATCACGCGCCCATCCGCCAGCACCACCTCCAGCGCCAACACGTTGTCCTTCATCGTGCCGTAGCGCACCGCCGTGGTGCCGGAAGCGCGGGTCGCCGCCATGCCGCCCATCGCCGCATTGGCGCCGGGATCGACGGAGAAAAACAGCCCGGTGGCGCGCAATTCGCGGTTCAACTCTTCGCGGGTCAGCCCCGGTTGCACCACCGCCTGCATATCCGCCGGGCGCACCTCAATGAGCTTGTTCATGCGGGAAAAATCGACGCTGATGCCGCCGGAAACCGCGCTGGTATGCCCCTCCAGCGAGGTGCCCGCGCCAAAGCCGATCACCGGGCAGCCATGCGCGTTGCACAGGCGCAAAATGGCGGAGACCTCTTCGGTCGAGTGCGGATAGACCACCGCTTCCGGCGGGCAGAGGGCAAAATGGGTCTCGGAACCGCCATGCGCCTCCAGATCGGACTTGGACCGGCTCACCCGATCGCCTAACATCGCTTCAAGCGCAGAAATCGCTGCATCATTCATGGTATACCCCCCGGTTTTCCGCCTTTTACGCGGCCCGGCGGGGGATGCAAAGCCCGAGGAGACATTCGGTTGAAAAATGGCGGGAAATTCCTGTTTGAAAACGTCGTTCTGCCCTTTGTGGGGGATGGGAAGACCGTTTGGCGCCTGATCCGCGACAACGGGCCGCAGCAGGTCTGGTTCTGGTTTCTGGCGCTGGTGATCGGGGTTTGCGCCGGACTGGCGGCGCTGTCCTTTCGCCTTGGCATCGAGGAATTGCAGGCGTTTTTGTATCAGACCGAAGATGTGAACCGGCTGCGCAGCTGGGCCGAGACCCTGCCGTGGTATTGGATTTTGGTCATCCCGATGGGCGGTGGGCTGGTGGTGGGGGTGATCCTCAACACCTTCACCCCGGACGGAAGGGTGCGCGCGGTGGCGGATGTGATCGAAGGGTCGGCGCTCTCAGAAGGGCGGGTGGAAATGCGCGCGGGGCTTGGATCGGCGCTGGCGTCGTTCATCACCCTCTCCACCGGCGGCTCCACCGGGCGCGAAGGCCCGGTCGTGCATCTCGCGGCGGTGATCTCGACCTGGATTTCGACCCGTATCAACGCCAGCGGCATTACCGGGCGCGACCTGTTGGGCTGCGCCGTGGCCGGAGCGGTTTCGGCCTCGTTCAACGCCCCGATTGCGGGGGCGCTCTTCGCGCTGGAAGTGGTGCTGCGCCACTTCGCGGTGCATGCTTTCGCCCCCATCGCCATCGCCGCCGTGTCCGGCACGGTGATCAACCGTCTGCGCTTCGGCGATGTGACCGAGTTCATCCTGCCCCGCGAGGGCGGCGTCGCCTTTTATGTCGAATTGCCCGCCTTCCTGCTGCTCGGGGTGGTCGCGGGCATCGTCGCCGTGCTGCTGATGCGTTCGGTTTTCGTGGCGGAAACCCTTGCCGATCACTTTCAGAAAAAGACCGGCCTGCCGCCCGTCCTGCGCCCGGCCCTCGCGGGGCTGTTACTTGGCGGGCTGGCCATCTGGTTCCCGCACATCATCGGCGTGGGCTATGAAACCATGTCCGACGCGCTGACCGGGCGGTTCCTGTTCCATGAGGCGGTGGTGTTCGTGGTGCTGAAAATCATCGCCGTGGCCATCACCATGGCCGGACGCATGGGCGGCGGCATGTTCTCCCCCGCGCTGATGGTGGGGGCGTTGACCGGGCTGGCCTTTGGCCTTGTAGCCACCGCACTCCTGCCCGAAGTGTCCGGCTACGCCACGGTCTACGCCCTGGCAGGCATGGGGGCGGTGGCGGCAGCGGTGCTGGGCGCACCGATTTCCACCACGCTGATCGTGTTTGAACTGACCGGCGACTGGCAAACCGGCATCGCGGTCATGGTCTCGGTGTCGCTCTCCTCCGCCATCGCCTCACGCATCGTCGACCGCTCCTTCTTCCTGACCCAACTGGAACGGCGCGGCAAACGCCTTGCCGCTGGCCCGCATGTCTACCTGCTCTCTGAAGTGGATGTTGGCCGGGTGATGCGCAAACTGGGCGACGCGGATGCTGCATCGGAAGAAACCTGCTGGAACCTGATCGAGAAGGGCACCTATGTCGACCGCCACGCCTCGCTCGATGTGGCGCTCGGCCTGTTCGACACCTCCGACAGCGCCGTCATCCCGGTCGTCACCATCTCCGGCGAAGGCGAAGCCCCCGAACTTTGGGGCAGCCTGCACCATGTCGACGCCCTGATGTCCTACAACCGCGCCCTCGCCGAAACCGCCGCTGAAGAACACAGCTAGAGCAAAATAGATTTGATCTGCAATAGGGCGCAGCAAAATTTGCGTTTAAAATCAGCAGGATGCGGATGAAGAGGCAGCGAGTTTTAATTGCTGATCTGAAATCACGTCTTTATAGGCGCGTTTCTGAGAGATGGTCGCGCACATTACGGCTTTGCTGCGGTGATTGAGAAAACAGGAATAGTAATGGCAGCAATAGCAATGGCAAAATACAAGCCAAACTGTAATGCTGGACGAAAATTCTTTTTGTGGCCTGTGAGTTTCAGACCTAAATACGCTAAACAGAATGCAAGTGCACCAATTATAAGTGCTACAACAATTGCATAAATTCCTGCTTTGGGCATTTTGTACTCCTTTGAATACGCTGCCTGCTCAACGGGCACCGCCAGGAATGTCTCGTACTATGTTGAAAAGCGGCTCGGGCGGTGCCGAGGGTTTCATGGTTATGCGGCCTGAGCCAGCGGACCAAGGATATGGGCCAGGTGCGTTATAGTCAAACGATACAATTCCGGTTGTAAGGTTCTAATCCTCTAATTGCTAAAGGGCTTATACAATACCGCTAGATTTTTTCCAAAGCGTATTCCCATTAAAGCGTTATACGAAAAACCTGCCTCACTTAACGTTGCCTGAAATCAGAGATTTTGGGCGCGTTAGCGGATGCTCTTTGTGTCAGGTATTTCGTCAAACGCTCTACCCCCTTCTTCTTAGGAGAAATACTCCACGGGGGTCTGGGGGTGTGAAACCCCCAGTTAAAAGTGAGGGTCTGGGGGTGTGAAACCCCCAGTTAATAGTAGGTTTCGAGGGGCTGCCCCCCGGCTTGTAATGCAAATCCGAAGCCGCACTCCCAAGCCCACATCCCCACATCCGTGATTCGTGACGTTCCTCTAACGAAGCGTGCTACAGCTCCATGAAAGCACCAAGGGCCAAAACCGACGGCTCCCGAACCGCTTTAACGGCCCCAGCTGCGCACCACGCCACAATCCATATGCACGAAGTTGGAGCCGGAATATTTCCCGACCCCGCCCGCATTGCAGGCCCGCGCGGCGCGGAACATCTGGTTCACCGAGCGGTGTTTCAGGCGCAGATCTGCGGCTTGTCCCTTGATGTGCAGCGAATTGCGGGCAACGCCGCGCGAACGTGAGCGCAGCATGGCGTTGGTGGCGGGGGAGCGGTAGCCCGAGAGCAGCATGTATGGCTCGTTCACGTCGAGCAGGGCGTGCGACGCGGCCATTATGTCGATGGTGCGGGTGTCGATATTGATTGCCTGATTGACCCGCCAATCGCGCATGAAGTGGTTAACCTCGCGCAGGGCTTCTTTGATATATTTGCCCTCGATCCAATAAATTGTGTTGATGCTTTCGCCGGTGCGCCCGGAATACATCGCAATGCGGCGAATATCGCCACCACCGCGCAGAAAACCGGCTGCTTTGGAGAAGGTTGGGGCGGCGGTAACCGCACTCGCCGCAAAGGCGCCCAGAACCGCGCGCCGGCTCATCATCGAAGTCGTGTTCATGCCCATAGGTCTCAGCCCACTTTGTCCTCTATCAGCCTGTAAACACTGGCCTATTTCGCCTTTCCTCAATCGAGGCCCCCAAGCGATGCCCGGCTTATGACATAAAGCGAATCGTGGGCCAAGTCCCGGCATTGTCACATCTCCGTTTTTCAACGCATTTGAGCGAATTATTGCTTAAAGGTCTGAAGATTTGGTTAATCGTGACCGATTTGCCGCAAAGACCCGTTCCGACAGTGCGGATTGCGGCAAAAACGGGATTGTGAGTGGACTTTGGGTGTTTTTGTCGCAAGTTTCTGGCAGATGTTGAGATTCTGTTAAGAATTTTGCGCTATAAGCGGGGGACTATGCGAATGTTTTCGAGGATCAGGCAGGGTGTTTTGGGCGGAATGCGCGCCGTTGTGGCGGGTGTACTGGCCGCGTTTGTGATTCCCTCGGCGCTTGTTGCCGCCGATCACTCCGCTGATTCTCCCAATGACATGGCCTTTCCGGCCTTCGCGCAGGCGGTGGCCGAAGCGGCGGTTGGGCGTGAGGAGGTCGGCGCGTTTTACTCGGCCAACGGCTATGCACCGATCTGGTCGGGGCAGGGCGCGGGCGAAAAGGCCCGGCTGAACGCGCTGTTTTCCGCCATTCAGAACGCGCCAGCGCACGGGCTTCCCGCCGCGCCCTATGATACGACCGCGCTGCTCAATCTGATGCGCAACATTTCGAGTCAGCGCGAGCTGGGTCGGGTCGAAGTCGCGTTGACCGAGTTGTTTCTGACCTATGCGCATCAGATTCAGTCCGGCATCGTGCTGCCCCGTTCCATTGATCCGCTGATGGACCGCAAACCGCCGCGGCGCGACGGAACGGAGCTTCTGAATGCCTTTATTGCGGCGCCGAATCCGGATGCTTTCATGCGCTCGCTGATGCCGCAATCAGAAGAATATGCCCGCCTGATGCGCAACAAACTGGAGCTGGAGCGTGTCCTGGCATCGGGGGGCTGGGGGCCGCAAGTGCCGGCCTCCGCCCTGCGTCCGGGGCAATCGGGCAGCGCCGTGGTGGCGCTCAGAAATCGTTTGATTGCAATGGGGTATATGGGGCGGTCCGCCACCATGACCTATGATGCGGATTTGCAAAAGGCCGTGCAGGCGTTTCAGGACAATATGGGCCTGAACGCCGATGGGGTTGCCGGACCGGCCACCATCCGCGCCATCAATACCCCGGTTCAGGAGCGCCTGAAGTCGATCATCGTCGCCATGGAGCGTGAGCGCTGGCTCACCATCGACCGCTCGAAACGCTATATCTGGGTCAATCTGGCCGATTTCACCGCGCGCATCGTTGATGCGGGACAAATTACCCTCGAAAGCCGGTCCGTGATCGGCAAGAATACGGCCAGGACCCGTTCGCCGGAATTTTCGGATATGATGGAATATCTGGAGGTTAATCCGTCCTGGAACGTGCCGCGTTCGATTTCCGTGGGCGAGTATCTGCCCGGTATGATTGCCTCGGGTGGGGCATCGGCGCGTCATTTGCAACTGGTCGATGGTCGCGGCAGGGTCGTGCCGCGTTCGGCGGTGAATTGGGAAGCCTATACGCCCGCGAGTTTCCCCTTTGACCTGCGCCAACCGCCGTCGCGCGGCAATGCGTTGGGTCTTGTGAAATTCATGTTCCCCAACTCGCACAACGTGTACTTGCATGACACGCCGTCGAAATCGCTGTTTGCGCGTGAAGTGCGCGCCTTCTCGCATGGTTGTATTCGACTGCACAAGCCGTTCGATTTTGCGTACACATTGCTGGCGGCGCAGGAACCCGATCCGAAAGCGTATTTTGATGGCATTCTGCGCTCCGGGCGCCAAACCAAGGTGATGCTTGAAACCCCGTTGCCGGTGCATCTGGTGTATCGCACTGCCGTGACCGATACGCGCGGACGTATGGGCTACCGTACCGATGTCTATGGCCGTGATGCGAAGGTCTGGAAGGCGCTGGTCGCGGCGGGAGTTGTGTTGCCGGGGCAGGGGTAAAGCCTGCGCAAACCCGGTGGCAGCCGTGTCGCATTTGACAAAACGGTTTCATTTAAGCCGGAGGCGGATTACATAAAGCTGAGCCTGCAACGCAGCCGGGGAAGCACATGACAGAGGATATTGAAGCGCGCGTCATCGCCATTCTGGCCGAACAGGCGGTGATGGATCCGGGCGAAATTACCCCGAACATGACGCTGGAGCAGTTGAAACTCGACAGCCTCGGCATGGTCGAGGCGATTTTTGCCTTTGAAGAAAATTTTGATATTTCCATCCCGTTCAACGCCTCCGAGCCGGAAAAAAGCGCTTTCGATACCTCGTCGGTCGGCGCGGTCATCGCGGCGGTAAGAGATTTGGTTCGGGACAAGGCCTGACATGCGCCGCGTTGTCATCACCGGGGCGGGGACGATTAACGCGCTCGGGCGGGATGTGGCCGAGACATGTGACGCTTTCAAGGCCGGGCGGTCCGGTATTGTGGAGTTGCAATTTGAAGATTCTGATCGTTTGTCGATTCGTCAGGGCGCACAAGTGCAGGGCTACGACCCGACGGCGTATTTCGACCGCCAACAAATCGCGCTTTTCGACCGCTACACCCAATTCGCCCTACTCGCCGCCGAACAGGCCATCGCCCAATCCGGCCTGACATTTGAGGGCGCGTTGGCGGAGCGGGCCGGGGCGGTGCTGGGCAATTCCGGCGGCGGGCTGATCACGCAAAACGACGCTTTCCGCGCGGTTTTCGCCGAGGGCAAGAACCGGGTGCATCCCTTCACCGTGCCCAAACTGATGAACAACGCCGCCGCCAGCCACATTTCCATGCAGCACAATCTGCGCGGCCCGACTTTCACCGTTTCTACCGCCTGCGCCAGCGCCAATCACGCCATGGGTCAGGCCTTTTCCATGATCCGTTCCGGCATGTCCGAAGTGATGCTGACGGGCGGGGCGGAGAGCATGTTGTGTTTTGGCGGCATCAAGGCGTGGGAAGGGTTGCGGGTGATGACGCATGATGCGATGCGGCCGTTTTCCGCCAACCGTTCCGGCATGTTGCAAGGCGAGGGGGCGGCGGTCTTTGTCTTTGAGGAACTGGAACATGCGCGCGCCCGCGGGGCGGAAATTCTGGCCGAAGTCGCGGGGTTCGCCATGTCGGCGGATGCGAGCGATATCGTCAAACCCGCCCGACACGGCCCGGTCCGCGCCATCGCCGGCGCGTTGAAAGACGCAAGGCTCGACCCGTCCGAAGTGGGCTACATCAACGCCCACGGCACCGCGACCGAGATTAACGACCGTGTCGAATGCGCCGCCATCGCTGAGGTTTTCGGCCCTGCCGCGCAGCAGGTCATGCTGTCCTCAACCAAAGCGATGCACGGCCATGTGATCGGCGGCACTGGCGCCATCGAATTGCTGGCCTGCCTGTTGGCGCTTGGCGGGGGGGTGATCGCGCCGACGATCAATTATCAGCAGCCGGACCCGAACTGCCCGCTCGACGTGGTGCCCAACGAGGCGCGGCAGGCGCCCGTCACCGCCGTCCTGTCCAACGCCTTCGCCTTTGGGGGTTTGAACGCGGTTCTGGCTCTGCGCAAAGCCCCATAAATCCGTAAAAAAAACCCAACAAAAAAGGGCCGCGAAACCGCGACCCCCCGTTTCTGTCCGTTGCGCCAGATTATTCCGTCGCCGGAGCTTCCGTTGCCGGAGCTTCCGTCGCCGGTGCCTCTTCGGCTTTCCCGCCAGACCCCGGCGTGCCAAGGCTGGCATAAGCGTCGGTGAAGCCGGTCAGCGACATCGGGATTTCAACCCGCGCATCCGGTTTCGCCGCGGGCGAAATGATGATTTTCGCCATTTTCCCGGCTTTATACAGCCCCAGATCCTGCGCCGTCAGGCCCATCTGCACCACGCAGCCAACGTTGTCGCAGAAGCGGAACGGGTAAACCCGCGCCTGATTGCTGTCCACTTTCAGTTGCAGGTTGGCCGGCAGGAAGGTGCCGAGCGGCAGGATGACCATGGACCCGGCCACCGCCTCGCCCTGTGCTTCTTCCAGCTTGCCAACCGTCACCTTGCCGACCGGATTGGCTTCCGGGGTTTCGCGCAGGATTTGAACCAACTGACACGGATCGTCGCCATCCGGATTGCGCAGGCATTCGCGGCTCCAGTCGCCGAACACGCCGTCAATATAAGTTTCAAGCGGCACCGGCTGGCCAATATCAAGCGCAGTCTCCTGTGCCAGAGCGGCACCCGGTAGCGCGATCAGTGCAGCAGCGGCGAGGGTTTTCAGGGAGTAAGCCATTGGATTTTCCGTATTTGTTTATCTCGCCTGTCCCTAACACGACAGGACGGCGCTGTCAGCGACCAAATGCGCGGGGGGCGCCCCTGTGGGGAAATTTGCCGATTTTTAAGCGGCGGATTGGGGGGGTGAAAGGGGGCAAAAGAAAAGACCCGCACCAATGCGGGCCTTTTCCGAAATGAAAATCTCCCTGCCGGACTGTCGCCAGCTAGTAGGGTGACGCTACGACAGATAAGGTGGTGGGTCAATCGTTTGCATGTGTCATGCGTAAAAAAGCCGCGCCCAAAGGCGCGGCCAGTCTGACAGGGAGGAAGTATCCGGGGAAAGATTCGGCCCCGGATGTTTTCGGTATGACAGGAAAAGGTTAAGAATGTATTGTCGCGGCGAATGATCGGCGGAAAAATTGCGAGGATAGCATGGACGGGCGGATTTTCCTTGGAGGTGGCGGCGCGGATTACGGCGAAAAGCAGGGGCTGCTGACCAAATTTGCCAACCGGCACGGGCTGATTGCGGGCGCGACGGGTACCGGCAAGTCGGTCACGCTGCAAATTCTGGCGGAAGGCTTTTCGGCGCAGGGCGTGCCGGTGTTTATGTCCGATGTGAAGGGTGATTTGTCCGGCCTCGGGGCGTCTGGCTCGACGGAACACAAGCTGCACGACGCCTTCCAGTCCCGCGCCGCGCAACTCGGCTTTGACGATTACCGCTATGAGGCCTTTCCCGTCACCTTTTGGGACTTGTACGGCGAACAGGGCCACCCGATTCGCACCACGGTTGCCGAGATGGGGCCGCTTTTGCTGTCTCGCCTGCTGGAGTTGACCGAGGCGCAGGAAGGGGTGCTGAACATCGCGTTCCGCGTGGCGGATGAGGAGGGGCTGGCACTGCTGGACCTGAAGGATTTGCGCGCGCTTCTGGTGCATGTCGGCCAGCGGGCGCAGGAGCTTTCGCTACAGTTCGGCAACGTGTCCGTATCCTCCGTCGGCGCCATTCAGCGTGCGCTTCTGGTGCTGGAAAATCAGGGCGGGGCGGAGCTTTTTGGCGAACCGGCGCTCGATCTGGCCGATATTTTCCGCGTCGATCCGGATGGGCGCGGGCGCATTTCCATCCTCGCCGCCGACAAGCTGATGGCCGCGCCGCGCCTCTATGCCACCTTCCTGCTCTGGCTCCTGTCGGAGCTTTTTGAGGAGCTGCCGGAGGTGGGCGATCCGGACAAACCAAAGCTGGTGTTCTTTTTCGACGAGGCACATCTTCTGTTCGACGATGCGCCTAAGGCCTTGATTGATAAGGTAGAACAGGTCGCGCGGTTGATCCGTTCCAAGGGGGTAGGCGTGTATTTCTGCACCCAGAACCCGGCGGATGTGCCGGAAGATATTTTGGGCCAGCTGGGCAACCGCATCCAACACGCCCTGCGCGCCTTCACCGCCCGCGACCGCAAACAACTGCGCCTCGCCGCCGAGACCTACCGCGACAATCCCCGCTTCTCCACCGAAGATGCGATTCGCGATGTCGGCGTGGGCGAGGCGGTGACCTCAATGCTGGAAGCCAAGGGCGGGCCGGGGATGGTTGAACGCACCCTGATCCGCCCGCCGTCCTCCCAACTTGGCCCGATTGATGCCCAAACCCGCGCGGAACTGATGGCGGCTTCCCCCATCGCGGGCAAATATGAAACCCGGCTCGACCGCGAAAGCGCGTTTGAACTGCTGAAAGCGCGGGCTGAAAAGGCGGCGGCGGAAGCGACGGAAGCGGAGAAAACCGACACCGCCCGCGAACACAATCGCGCCCGCCGATACGGCGGCTCTGGCGCTGCCAAAGCCTACAGCGCCCCGCATTCCCGTTCGCGCAAGAAAGAAGAGGGTTTTGGCTCGGCGCTGTCGTCTGCCGTGATCAAGGAACTCAAAGGCACCACCGGCCGCCGCATCGTGCGCGGCCTGTTCGGCACGTTGTTCAAGGGGCGGTAAGCTCTGTGGCTGGGGGCACACCCCCAGACCCACACTACAAACCGGGGGGCCAGCCCCCCGGACCCCCGGGAGTATTTTCCCTAAGAAGAAAGGGGAGCAGGGATCACCCCCTCTCTTCTTCTTAGTCTAAATACTCACAACATGGCGGTTCGTTTACTCAGGGCGTATTTTCAGTTCGCTGACCCGTTGTCCTTCGCGCCCTGTGACTTCGAAGCGGAAGCCGTGGAAGGAGAAGACCTGACCGATGGCGGGAATCATTTGCGCTTCGTGGATCACCAGCCCGGCGATGGTATTGGCTTCTTCATCCGGCAGGGACCAGTCGCAGGCGCGGTTGAGGTCGCGGATGGTGGTGGTGCCGTCCACCACGATGGATCCGTCCGCGTCGGTCGCGAATTCTTCGCGTTGTTGCTCGATATCAAATTCGTCGGTGATTTCGCCCACGATCTCTTCGAGGATGTCCTCCAGCGTGATCAGCCCTTGTAGCGAGCCGTATTCGTCCACCACGAGGGCGAAATGGGTGTGGCGCTTCAGGAAGTTGCGCATCTGGTCGTCGAGCGTGGTGGTTTCGGGCACGAAATAGGGTTTCATCGCCACCTCCATCACGTCGAACGTATCGAAGGCGCGGTTGCGGGCCTTTTCGCCTGCGCGCGCTTCTGCCGCCGCGCCGGCTGCATACATGGCGCGGTTGAGGTCTTTGGCGTGGATCACACCGATGATGTTTTCCGGTTCGCCGCGCCAGACCGGCAGGCGGGTATAGGGCGAAGCCAGCGCGCGTTCCAGCACCTCGCGGGCCGGGCTGTCGGCGTTGATGGTTTCGATCTTGGAGCGGTGCAGCATGATTTCGTCCACCGTGCGCTCGCCCAAATCCAGCGCGCCCAACAGCCGGTCGCGGTCTTCCTTTTGCACCGCCCCCTCCGAGTGCCCCAGACTGATCGCCCCGGCAATCTCCTCGCGCGCCAGCAGGTGCGCATCCGGGTCGGTTTTGACCCCGAAAAGGCTCAGGATCAGCCGGGTAAAGGCGCGGATGGCGCTGACGATGGGCGAGAACAGGATAACCACCAGCCGGATCGGGCCGGAGACCCGCGCGGCGGCGGCTTCGGGCTGGGTGATGGCGTAGGTCTTGGGCAGCACTTCCGCGAAGACCAGCACCAGCAGCGTCATTACCAGCGTCGCCCAGGCCACCCCCGCTTCCCCCAGCGCCCGCGTGAACAGGGCGGTGGCCAGCGAGGTGGACAGGATGTTGACCAGGTTATTGCCCAGAAGCACCGAGCCGATCAGCCGTTCGTTGTCCTCGGTGATGCTCAGCGCGCGGGTCGCGCCGCGGTCGCCTTTATCGGCCTTGGCGTGCAATTTGCCGCGCGACGCGGCGGTCAGCGCGGTTTCCGAGCCGGAGAAGAAGGCCGACAGGGCGATCAGGGCGAGGATGGCGCCGGCGGTCCACCAGAAAGCGGTGTCGAGGATGAAGCCGGTGGTCTCGGGCATGGGGGTGGTCCTTTTTGTTACCCCCTTTGTATGCGACCGGCGGGGGCGTGTTTCAAGAGGCGGAAGCGATCAGGGCGAGGGCATGGTCGCGCCCGGCGCGGCGCACCTTGTCGCGGCCCGGCGCACCGAATTCCACCGTTTCTGTCCGGGTGCCGTCTGCGGTGGCGAGGCCGAAACAGACCCGGCCTTCCGGTTTGAACTCCGAGCCACCCGGCCCGGCGATGCCGGTGATCGAAACCGCAATGTCGGCGCCGGAGACCCTGCGCGCCCCCTCCGCCATTTCCCGCGCCACCGCTTCCGACACCGCGCCATGCGCTTCCAGCGTTGCTTCTGACACGCCGAGCGCGCGCATTTTTGCGCCGTTGCAATAGGTGACGAACCCTTCGAGAAAGACGGCGGAGGCGCCGGGCGGGTCGGTCAGGGCGGCGGCGACCATGCCGCCGGTGCAGCTTTCCGCCGTCGCGACGGTCCGCCCGCGCGCTGTCAGCGCGGCAATCAGCTCAGCGGCGCTCACATGAAGCCTATATGGTAAACGCCCGCCGCCGCCAGCGTCAGCAGCCCGGCAAACAGCCCGGCAAATACGTCGTCCAGCATCACGCCCTGCGCATCGCCGCGATCATCGGCCCAACGCACCGGCCCGAGCTTGACGATGTCGAACAGGCGGAAGAACAGGAAAGCGGAAATCAGGCCGGGCCAGAGCCGCAACACATCCGCCCCCATCATGTAAGCTCCAAACGAGACCGGCCACAGCGCGATCCACTGCCCGACCACCTCGTCGATCACCACTTCCGATGGATCCTTGACCCCGGTCTGCGCCGTGTAGCGCGCGGTGGCCCACAGCCCGGCGAGATAGGCGGCGACAATGGCCAGCCCCAGCGCCAGCGGCCCGCCCAGCACATGCAGTGCCCAGAAAATCGGCAGCGCCGCCAGCGACCCCCATGTCCCCGGCGCTGGTTTCAGGTGGCCGACAAATCCCACGGTTGCGATCAGTTTTTCCATACCCTTGCCCTTGCGTCTTTATGTGTTCTTCAGGCTACCCCCATTTTACGCCCGTATTTGCCAGGGGGCTAGTCCCTGCGTGAAGTGGGGGTGGTGACGTTGGGGCATAGGTTTGCCTAATAATTGTGCAATGGGTAAAAATGCGGCACAAGCGGCGGGAGATTGGCGGCGGAGATTGGGGACGGGAGCTCGGTGCAAAACGGGTCAGGACATATGCAGGAAATTGCCTTTGCGGGCGGGGTGCGGTTGGCGCCGCCGGTGGCGCTGGCGCCGATGGCGGGGATTACCGACCTGCCGTTTCGCAATCTGGTGCAGGGTTTTGGCGCCGGGCTGGTGGTGTCGGAGATGGTGGCCAGTCAGGAGATGGTGCAGGCCAAGCCGGGGGTGCGCGAGCGGGCCGAGCTGGGGCTGGGCGCGGCGGCGACCTCGGTGCAACTGGCGGCGCGCGATCCGTATTGGGCGGGGGAGGCGGCGCGCATGGTGGAGGCAAATGGCGCGCGGCTGATCGACATCAACATGGGCTGTCCGGCGAAGAAGGTGGTTGGCGGGTTTTCCGGCTCGGCGCTGCTGAAAGACCTCGATCTGGCGGTGGAGATCATCCGCGCCATTACCCGCGCCGTATCGGTGCCGGTGACGCTGAAAACCCGGCTGGGCTGGGACGCACGCGACCTCAACGCCCCGGAACTGGCGCGCCGGGCGGAGGCGGAGGGCGTTGCGATGCTGACCATTCATGGCCGCACCCGGTGTCAGTTTTACAAGGGCCGGGCCGATTGGACCGCCATTCGTGCCGTGGTCGAGGCGGTGCGCATCCCGGTTCTGGCCAATGGCGATATTACCAGCGTTGACGCGGCGCGCGCGGCGATGGCGGCTTCCGGCGCGGCGGGGGTGATGGTGGGCCGCGCGGCGGGGGGGCGGCCCTGGCTGCTGGCGGAAATCGGCGCGGCGCTTTTCGGCGCCCCTGCGCCCGAAATCCCGCGCGGCGCGGCGCTTCTGGCCATGATCGAGGGGCATTACCGCGCCTCGCTCGACTTTTATGGCCCCGATCTTGGCCGCCGGGTGATCCGCAAACATCTCGGCTGGTATATGGACCGGGCGGGAACCGGGCCAGCGCTGCGCCGGCGCATCCTGTCCAGCCCGCACCCGGCGGAGGTTCTGGCCGCGTTGCCGGAGGCCATTCTGGGCGCGGCGCAGGAGGTGCGGGATGCAGGGTGACGCCCTCTGGACCGCGTTGCCGATCCCGGCGCTGATCCTCGATGCACAGGGGCAGATCGAGGAGGTTAATGCCGCCGCCGAAGCCTTCCTCAACACCTCGGCCAAGGGGCTGGTCGGGCAAGCGGCGGCGGCGGCGATCCCGGCGCCGGACGCGCTTTGGCAGGCGCTGGAGCGGCTGGGATCGGGAACGATGTTTTTGCATGGGCTGGAGATTGCTTCGACGCCGTGCGACCTGCATCTTGCCCCGCTGCCGGGCCGCGCGGGGGCGGTGCTGCTGTTGTTGCAACCGCGCGAGGCGGGGGGCTGGCTCGATCAGGCGGGCAGTGCGCGGCGCGCGGCGCGCTCGGCCATCGGCATGGCGGAAATGCTGGCGCATGAGATCAAGAACCCGCTGGCCGGGATCACCGGCGCGGCGCAGCTTTTATCAATGGAACTGGGGCGCGAGGGGCGCGAACTGACCGATCTGATTGTCGCCGAAAGCCGCCGCATCGTGGCGCTGTTGGAGCAGGTCGAGGAGTTTGGCGACCTGCGTCCGCCGAAACGCGCGGCGGTGAACCTGCACGACTTGTTGGAGCGCGCCCGTCGTTCGGCGCGGGCGGGGTTCGGCGCGCGCGTGACCTTCTGCGAGGCCTATGACCCTTCGCTGCCGGAGACCTTTGCCGACCCGGATCAGCTGATGCAGGTCTTGCTCAATCTGTTCAAGAACGCCGCCGAGGCGATGGGGGCGGCGGGGGGCACAATCACGTTGCGAACCTATTACGATGCGGGGCTGCGGGTGCGGCGGGCGGATGGCTCGGCGCTGGCGCTGCCCTTGCAGTTGGAGATCATCGACGACGGTCCCGGCCTGCCGCCGGAAATCGCCGGGCAGGTGTTTGAACCCTTCGTGTCGGGGCGCGAAAACGGCACCGGGCTGGGGCTGGCGCTGGTGTCGAAAATCGTGGCCGACCATGAGGGGCTGATTGCGGTCGAGAGCCGGCCGGGGCGGACGGTTTTCCGCCTGTCGCTGCCGCGCGCGCCGCAGATAAAGGAGAGATGAGATGGATGGCACGGTGCTTCTGGCCGATGACGACCGCACGATCCGCACGGTTCTGACCCAGGCGTTGACCCGCGCGGGGTGCCGGGTCCATGCCACGGGCTCGCTGGCCACGCTCCGGCAATGGGTCGCGGAGGGGCGCGGGGATCTGGTGATTTCCGACGTGGTGATGCCGGACGGAAACGGGTTGGAGGCGCTGCCGGAAATCGCCGCGTCGCGCCCCGGCCTGCCGGTGATCGTCATTTCGGCGCAAAACACCCTGATGACCGCGGTTCGGGCGCAGGAGGCGGAGGCGTTTGACTACCTGCCCAAACCGTTTGACCTGCCGGACCTGATGCACCGCGCGGCGCAGGCGCTGGCGAGCCGCCGCCGGGCGGTGCCGGAGAGGCGCGAAGCCGAGGCGGCGCCGGAATTGCCGCTGATCGGCCACGCGCCCGCCATGCAGGCGCTTTACCGCCTCGTGGCACGGCTCTTGCCCTCCGACCTGCCGGTGCTTCTCTGCGGCGAAAGCGGCACGGGGAAATCGCTGTTGGCGCGCGCTTTTCATGACCTGTCGGAGCGCCGGGACGCGCCGTTTGTGGTGGTCACGGGGGAGGACATATCGGCGGCGGCGCGGGTGGGCGGCGGCACGCTGGTGCTGGAGGAAATTACCGATTTCGACGCGGGCGCACAGGCGCGGCTGACCCGGATGCTGGACGGGTTTTCGGGGGCGCGGGTTCTGGCGACGGCGGGGCCGGGGCTGGAGGCGGCGCGGGCGGAGGGGCGGTTTCGCGACGACTTGTTTTACCGCCTCGCGGGGGCGCAGATCGACCTGCCGCCGCTGCGCGACCGCCTTGAGGACATTCCGGCGCTGACGGCGCATTTTCTGGCCCGCACCGGCACGCCCGCCCGCTTCACGCCGCAAGCGTTGACCCGCCTCGCGCAGCACCGCTGGCCGGGCAATCTGCGCGAATTGGAACATGCGGTGGCGCGGCTGGCGGCGACGGGCGGGGCGGAAGAGATCGACGCGGAGGCGGTGGCGGAGGTGTTGCAGACCGGCGCGGCGGGGGCACCGGCGGGGCCAACGGACAGCCTGTCGGCGGCGGTGGCGCAGCATGTGCGGCGCTATTTCGACCTGCACGGCGCTGACCTGCCGCCGCCCGGCGTCTATCAGCGGGTGCTGCGCGAGGTTGAGACCCCGTTGATCGAGATCGCGCTGGAGGCGACCGGCGGCAACCAACTGCGCTGCGCCGAGATTTTGGGCATCAATCGCAATACCTTGCGTAAAAAGATCACGGATTTGGGAATTGTGGTGACAGCGCGGCGCAAATTGATGTAAATGGGTCACAGACGTGGCCGAATGAACGCAGAATCGGAACGGTTCAGCGGATGTGCCGCGCGGGGGACGCTTTGGATCAGACGATTCGCATGGCAAAACGGCAGCGCGAGGGGCGCAAGGACAGCCTTGAGCGGTTGGCGAAGCTGCGCCGTCAGCGCCGGGTGCGCAATGCGGGTACGCTGAGCCTGTTCATCCTCGGCCCGCTGCTGGCGCTGGCGACTTACCTGTCCATGGGCCCGTTTGATCAGGGGGTGGATAGCGCGACGCTGCAACTGATCCTGCTCGCCGATTTGATCTATGTCCTCGTGGTGGCGGCGCTGGTCCTGTCCGGTGTGCTGCGCATGGTGATCGCGCGGCGCAACCAATCCGCCGGGTCGCGGCTGCATCTGCGCCTGACCGGGGCGTTTGCGCTGCTGGCCCTGCTGCCGACCATCCTCGTGGCGATTTTCGCGGTGCTGACGGTGTCGCTCGGGCTGGAGGGTTGGTTTTCGGAGCGGGTCAGCCGGGTGGTGCGCAATTCGCTGGCCGCCGCGGAAGCCTATGAGCGCGAACATCGCGACGGGCTGATCGCCGATGCGGAGGGCATCGCGCTGATCCTCGAACTGGCCAAGGCCAATGACGTGTTGCTGCCCGACGAGGTGCTGCGCCCGCTGTTGGAGCGCGAACAGACCAAATCGCATCGCGGGCTGCATGAGGCCTTCATCATCGACGGGGAGGGCGCGTTGCTCCTGCGCGGCGCCAGCTCTTATCTCTTCAATTACGAGCAACCCGGTGCGGCGGAACTTGCCCGCGCGCTGGCCGGGGAAACCGTGGTGATCGAGGATTGGGAGAACGACGAATTTCGGGCCCTGATCCGGCTCGATGGCTGGGCGGACCGGCTGCTTTACGTCAGCCGCTCGGTGGATGGCGGCATTCTCGACTTGCTGGATGAAACGCAGGAAACCGTTGTTTTCTATCAACAAATGGAGAGCCAGCGCGGGGTTCTGCTGCTCGGCGTCGGGCTGATTTACCTTGGTTTTGCGGTGATCCTCATTCTGGCGGCGACCTGGCTTGGCATGTGGTTTGCCGAACGGCTGGCGCGCCCGATCGGGCGGCTGGTTTCGGCGGCGGAGCGGGTCGGCGAGGGGGATTTGTCGGTGCAGGTGGTCGAGGAGGAGACCGGCGACGAGATCGAAGTGCTGGGCCAGATGTTCAACCGCATGACCCGGCAGCTTTCCGGGCAGCGTGCGCGGCTGGTGGAGAACACCGCGCAGATCGAGCGCCGCCGCCGCCTGTTTGACAGCGTGTTGTCCTCGGTGACGGCGGGGGTGATCGGGCTGGACAGTGACGGGGGGATTGCCTTTCTCAACCGCGCCGCGCGCGACATGCTCGACCTTGAGGGCGAGCCGGAACACCGCGAATTAAAACTGGTGGTGCCGGAATTTGGCCCGTTGCTCGACCAGCTCGAAGAGGGGCGCGGGCGGCAGGTGCAGGAGGAACTGGGGCTGCAACGCATGGGGCGGCAGGAGCGGCTTCTGGTGCGCATCGCGCGGCGCTTCTCCGACGAGGGCGAGGTGGAGGGCTATGTGATCGCCTTTGACGACGTGACCAACCTTGTCGCGGCGCAGCGCATGGCGGCTTGGGGCGACGTGGCGCGGCGCATTGCGCATGAGATCAAGAACCCGCTCACCCCGATTCAGCTTTCCGCCGAGCGCATCCGGCGCAAGTTTTCGCGCAAGCTCGACGAGCAGGATGCGGAGGATCTCGACGGGTTGACCGGCGTTATCGTGCGCCAGACCGAGGATCTGCGTCGCATTGTCGATGAGTTCTCCAAATTTGCCCGTATGCCGGAGCCGAAGAAGAAGCCAGCGGATCTGAGCGAATTGCTGCGCGGGGCGGTGGTATTGCAGAAGGCCGGGCAGGTTGGGGTTGAGTTCGACGTGGATATTCCGAAGGCGCCGCTGCGCGCCGAGTTGGATGAGACCATGATCGGGCAGGCGCTGACCAACCTGATCAAGAACGCGGGCGAAGCCATTGAAAGTCTTGTAGAAAAGGGCGAGGTGCCCGAGGGGCACGCGCCGACGATCCGCATTCGGCTGGAACAGGCCGAAGGCGCGCAGGGGCCGGAAGCGGTGATCCGTATTTCCGACAACGGCATCGGTCTGCCGGAGGACCGGATGAAGCTGTTTGAGCCGTATGTCACCACGCGCGAAAAGGGCACCGGCCTTGGCCTGCCCATCGTGAAGAAGATCATCGAGGAGCATGGCGGCACGTTGTCGCTGGAGGATGCAGAGATATTTGGCGGCGCGGCCAGGCCCGGCGCCATGGCGGTCGTGCGCTTGCCGGTCGGAGAGACCGGACCCACAGAGCCGGAATTATAACAGGGAGCAGAAAAATGGCGGATATCCTGATTGTGGACGACGAGCGCGACATTCGCGAGTTGATTTCCGATATTTTGCAGGACGAGGGCTTTTCGACCCGGCTGGCGGGCACGGCGGAGGGGGCGGTGGCCGAGGTCAAGCGCGAATTGCCCGCGCTGATGATCCTCGACATCTGGCTCAAGGACAGCGATCTGGACGGGATCGACATCCTGAAGATGGTCAAGCGCGATCACCCGGAGGTGCCGGTGGTGATCATTTCCGGGCATGGCAATATCGAGATTGCGGTCGCGGCGATCAAGCAAGGCGCTTATGATTTCATCGAAAAGCCCTTCAATATCGACCAGCTGATGGTGGTGATTTCGCGCGCCATGGAGACATCGCGGCTACGGCGCGAGAATGTCGAATTGAAGCGCAAGGATGGGGGCGCGGTCGAGTTCATCGGTGAGTCGGCGGCGTCCAAGGCATTGAAAACCAATCTGGAAAAGGTCATGCGCTCGAACGGGCGGGTGATGCTGAACGGCCCTGCCGGGGCGGGCAAGGAGTTGGCGGCGCGCACCATTCACGCCGGGTCGGAGCGGGCCGGGGCGCCGTTTGTCGTGGTCAATTCCGCTGTGGTGGAACCGGAGCGGATGGAGGAGGTGTTGTTCGGTCGCGAAACGGCGGAGCGGGGCATCGAGCCGGGGCTTTTGGAGGAGGCCAACGGGGGCGTGTTGTATTTCGATGAGGTGGCGGACATGCCGCTGGGCACGCAGTCGAAAATCCTGCGGGTGCTGGTGGAGCAGAGTTTTGCGCGGGTTGGCGGGCATGACAAGATCAAGGTCGATGTGCGGGTCATTTCCTCGACCACCCGCGATCTGGCCGCTGAAATTGCCGCCGGGCGCTTCCGGGAGGAGTTGTTCCACCGCCTGAACGTGGTGCCGATCGAAGTGCCGTCGCTGATGGACCGGCGCGAGGATATTCCGCTGCTGGCGCGCCATTTCATTGAGGGGTTCAACCAGTCGCAGGGCCTGCCGTTGCGCGAGATCAGCGACGAGGCGGCGGCGGTGCTGCAAAGCATGGCCTGGCCGGGCAATGTGCGGCAGTTGAAGAACGTCATTGAGCGGGTGCTGATCCTTGGCGATGGCACGGGGCCGATCGAGCCGGACGAATTGCCCGCAGGCGAGGGCGGCGGCGAAGGCTCAGCGGCGGGGGTTCTGCCCGCCGCTCTGGCCACGCTGCCCCTGCGCGAGGCGCGCGAGGCCTTTGAGCGCGAATATCTTCTGGCGCAGATCAACCGTTTTGGCGGCAACATTTCCCGCACGGCGAATTTCGTCGGCATGGAGCGTTCGGCGCTACACCGCAAGCTCAAGAGCCTTGGCGTGGTGACGGGCAACAAGGCCGGGGCGCGGGTGGCTTACTTCGCGGGGGAGGGAGAGTGATTTTTAATCAATGGGTTGCGTGGCGAAGTTAAGGTATCACTTTAACTTCTGGCGCGGCGCTTTTCACGCGCCACACCCTTGACCTTCGCGCCCCCCTCTGCCAATGCTTTGCCGATCAGCCCGGATAAGCAGGGAGCGGTTCCGTGAAAGTCATCATTTGCGGCGCGGGTCAGGTTGGCTGGCAAATCGCGCGTCATCTTTCGCAGGAAAACAACGATGTGACGGTGGTGGATTCCAACCCCGACCTTGTGGCGCGGGCGACGGAGACCCTCGACGTGCAGGGCGTTTCGGGCTTTGCTTCTTACCCGGATGTGCTGGCCGGGGCGGGGGCGCGGGATGCGGATATGATCATCGCCGCGACCCATTCCGACGAGGTGAACATGGTCACCTGTCAGGTGGCGCATTCGATTTTCGAGGTGCCGAGCAAGATCGCCCGCCTGCGCGCGCAGAGCTATCTCGACGCGATTTACGCCGATCTCTATCGCAGCGAACACCTGCCCATCGACGTGGTGATCAGTCCGGAGCGTGAAGTTGCGGCGGCGGCTTTGCGGCGTCTGTCTTCGCCCACCGCCTTTGAGCGCGAGAGTTTCCTCGGCGGTGAGGTGACGTTGCTCGGCATTCAGATCGACGAGGAATGCCCGGTGGTCAACACGCCGCTGCGGCAATTATCCGAGCTGTTTTCGACCCTGAAATCCATCGTGGTCGGGGTGCGCCGCGACGGGGTTCTGTTCGCGCCGGAGCCGTCGGATCAGATTTTCCCCGGCGATCAGGTGCATGTGTTTTCACCGACCTGTGACGTGGAGCGCACCCTTGAGGTGTTTGGCAAATTCGTGAGCCAGCAGGAACGGGTGGTGATCCTTGGCGCGGGCAATGTCGGGCTTGCGGTGGCGGAGGCGCTGGAGAAGAACCAGACCGGGGTGCGCGCCAAGCTGGTGGAGCTGAACCGCGAAACGGCGGAGCAGGCGGCGGACCGGCTGGAGCGCACGGTGGTGTTGCACGGCAACGCGATGGACCCCGCGCTGCTTAAGGAGGCGGGGATTGGCCGGGCGGATGCGGTTCTTGCGGTGACGGATGATGACAAGGTGAACCTGCTGGCTTCGGTGCGCGCCAAGAAGGCGGGCTGTCCGATGTCGGTTTGTCTGGTCAATGATCCGAGCCTGACGCCGTTGATGGATCCGCTGGGCATTGACGCCTATATCAACCCGCGTTCGACCACGGTGTCCTCCATCCTGCGCCATATCCGGCACGGGCGGGTGAAGGGGGTGTATTCCGTGGGCGATGCGGAGGCGGAGGTGATCGAGGCGCAGGTCATGGCGACCAGCCCGATTGCCGGGCGTCCCCTCAGCGAGATCGAGTTCCCGGAGGGGGCGCTGGTGGGCGCGATCCTCAAGACCACCCCCAACGGCCCGCAGGTTCTCAAGCCCACCGGCAAGACCCGGCTGGAGCCGGACGACACGGTGGTGATTTTTGCACTGGCGCGCGACGTGCCGGAGGTGGAGCGGCTGTTGCAGGTCTCCATCGACTTCTTCTGACATGGCGGGCCGGGCGCAAAGGGCGCGCGCGGGCCGGGCTGGACGGCGACCGGCGCTGGCGGAGATGCCGCTGGTGGTGCTGGTGGTGGGCGTGGGCGGCCTGGCGATGCTGCTGCCGGGGGCACATGCGGCCTGGGTCGGCGATGCGCGCGTGGCCGAGATTTTCCTGCTCTACGGGGTGTTGACCCTGCTCGGCGGGGCGCTGGTCGGGCTGGCGCAGGCCGGGCGGCGGCGCTCGGACAATCCGCGCCGCCATCTTGGCACCCTGTTCGCGCTGTTCGTCGCGTTGCCGCTGCTCTTTGCCCTGCCGTTTCAGGCGGCGGTGCAACAGACCACCTTCCTCAACGCCTATGTCGAGATGGTTTCCGCCCTGACCACCACCGGCGCGACCCTGTTTGACGATGCCGGGCGGCTCAGCGACAGCCTGCATCTTTGGCGCGCCGTGGTGGCTTGGATGGGCGGGCTGTTTATCTGGGTCGGGGCGGTGGCGGTGCTGGCGCCGATGTCGCTGGGCGGGTTCGAACTGCGCGTTGGCGGCGGGCAGCAGGGCGTCGCGGGCGGTCCCATTCAGGAACGCGCCGATCTCAGCGCCCGCGTGCGCCGCTTCACCGTCGCGCTGGCCCCGCTCTACATCGCGCTGACCGCCCTCGTTGCCGGGCTGTTGGTGCTGGCGGGAGATGCGCCGTTGGCGGCCACGATCCACGCCATGTCGACCCTCTCCACCTCCGGCATCACCCTGCCGGGCGGGGTTTCCGGCGCCGGGGCGGGGATGATCTCCGAGGTCATCGTTGCGGTTTTCCTGCTCTTCGCCCTGTCGCGCGCCACCTTCAGCTACACCCCGTCCGCGCAGAACGCATCGCGCTTTGACCGTCTGCGTCACGACCCGGAAATCCGCATGGCCGCGGCCCTGATCACCATCGTGCCCGCCTTCCTGTTCTTTCGCCACTTCATCGGCGCCTACGAGGTCGCGGGGGCGGGGCTGAATCTGGCGGAGGGGATCGGGGCGCTCTGGGGGTCGGTGTTCACCGTCCTGTCCTTTCTGACCACCGCCGGGTTCGAGAGCGCCGCATGGCAGGGCGCGCGCAGCTGGTCCGGGCTGGAAACCCCCGGCCTGATCCTCGCCGGGCTGGCGCTGTTCGGCGGCGGGGTGGCGACCACGGCGGGGGGCGCAAAACTCCTGCGCGTCTATGCGCTTTACCGCCACGGGCTGCGTGAAATGGAGAAGCTGGTGCATCCCAATTCCGTTGGTGGCGGGGGAACGAGCGGCATTTTGCAACGCGGCGCGGCCTTTCGCGCCTGGCTCTTCTTCATGCTGATGACCCTGTCGCTGGCGATCGTGATGATGGCTTTCGCCTGGTTCGGGGCGGGCTTTGAACGGGCGATGATCCTGTCGATTTCTGCCCTGACCACCACCGGCCCGCTGCTCGATGTCGCCGCGCAGGAGCCGGTGCATCTCGGCCTGATCTCGGTGCCCGAAAAGCTGGTCTATACCGGGGCGATGGTGCTGGGGCGGCTCGAAACCCTCGCCATTGTGGCGCTGTTTTCCCCCGACCTGTGGCGGCGCTGACACATTGGGGCGCATGCACGCGGCTTTAGGGCTGGCAATTTCGGCCTAAGCCCCCCATAGTAAAGGAAACCTGCCGGCTGGCGGCAGTCCGAGACAACAAGAGAAGAAGCGATGGCTGCTGACAGACAGAATTTGCAAGATGCCTTTTTGAACACGGTGCGCAAGGATAAGGTGCCGGTGACGATTTTCCTCATCAACGGGGTGAAATTGCAGGGCGTGATTTCGTGGTTCGACAATTTCTGCGTGCTGCTCAAGCGCGACGGGCAGAGCCAGCTGGTCTATAAACACGCGATTTCCACCATCATGCCGGGCCAGCCGATCAGCCTCTATGACGGGGGCGACACGGGGGCGTGAGCGACCCGGTTTCGCGCGAAGAAAAGCCCACCCGCGCGTGGGTTCTGCATCCTGAACTGACAGCCAATGCCGAGCGCCGGTCCGCCGGGCCTGCACTCGATGAGGCGGTGTCGCTGGCGGCGGCGCTGCCGGGGATGCGCGTTGTGGGCGCCGAAGTGGTGAAGCTGGCGCGGCCGCATCCGGGGCATCTCTTTGGCAGCGGCAAAGTTGATGCGCTGCGCGAGGCGTTTCAGGCCGCCGAGGTGGAACTGGTGCTGATCGACGGGCCGGTCAGCCCGGTGCAGCAACGCAATCTGGAAAAGGCGTGGAAGGTAAAAATCCTCGACCGAACCGGCTTGATCCTTGAAATTTTCTCCGACCGCGCCCGCACCCGCGAAGGCGTGTTGCAGGTCGAGATGGCCGCACTGTCTTACCAACGCACCCGCCTCGTGCGCGCTTGGACCCATCTGGAGCGCCAGCGCGGCGGCTTGGGCTTTGTCGGCGGGCCGGGGGAGACCCAGATCGAGGCCGACCGGCGCGCCATTGACGACCAGCTCGTGCGCCTGCGCCGCCAACTCGACAAGGTGGTGAAAACCCGCGAATTGCACCGCGCTGCCCGTGCCAAGGTGCCCTTTCCCATCGTGGCGCTGGTGGGCTATACCAATGCGGGCAAATCGACCCTGTTCAACCGCATGACCGGCGCCGAGGTGATGGCCAAGGACATGCTCTTCGCCACGCTCGACCCGACGATGCGCGCCATTGATCTGCCCTCCGGGCGCCGGGTGATCCTGTCCGATACGGTGGGCTTCATCTCCGACCTGCCGACGCAACTGGTCGCCGCCTTCCGCGCTACGCTGGAAGAGGTGCTGGGCGCCGACCTGATCCTGCACGTGCGCGACATTTCCGCGCCGGAAAGCGAAGAGCAGGCGGCAGATGTGGAAGCCATTCTGGAGCAACTCGGCGTGCCGGAGGACGTGCCGCAATTCGAGGTGCTGAATAAACTCGACCTGCTGGACGCAGAAACCCGCGCCGCGGTGCTGGCACAGGCGGCGCGGCGCGAAAACTGCCTCGCCATTTCCGCCAGCAGCGGCGAGGGCGTCGCAGACCTGTTTGCCGCCGTTGAAGCCGCGCTGGCCGTCGGCACCCGCCGCGCCAGCCTCGACCTTGACTGGTCTCAGGGCGCCGCACGGGCCTGGCTGCATGAAGCGGGCGTTCTGCGCGCGGAAAGCCAAACCGAAACCGGCTGGCAGATCGAAGTCGATTGGTCCCCCCGCCAAGCCGCCGAATTCGCAGCGGCGTTCCCAGCAATAAAACCACAGCCCTCTTCTTCTTAGAGCAGAAATCGCTAAATCGGGATCAAAATTCTCTGCCTCTCCATCAGCATTCTGCTGATTTCGAACGCGAATTTTGATGCTCGATATTGCAGATTAAAGCAATTTCTTCTTAGCATAAATACTCAAAACCCGCCGGGAACCGGCGGGCCCTGAAAGTGCCAAAACCGCAAACCGTTTTACCGACGCAGCAGGTTCATGAACCCCTTGTTATTGTTATGCAGCCCGCAAAGATTTGTGCGCCACTTGGCGATGCAGCCCGGATATGCCGCAACCGAAGCATCGCCGCATTTATACAGGCGGATGAACCATTCGGTGGCCCCGCTGTCAAACCGCTGACAATCGGCGGCGGTGCCGGAGAACAGGTGCATCGGCGGCTCGGAACTGGTGAAATAATTCTGATGCGCCCAGCCGGTCGCGCCGCTTTCATGCAGCACCGACAACCACTTGCCGGACCGGCCCAGAACCTCGGCACTGGAGCGGTGCGCCATGCGGCGGACCACGCCGTATTTCATGCCCGGCCCGGTGCGCAGGTTCAGAAAGCCATCGCCCGGCGAGTTGATGAAAAAGGTGCCGTCGGTTACGGCCATGTCGGGGGTCAGGTAACTGGCATAGATCCAGCCGACCGTACCATCCTGACGCCGCACCTGCCGCCAGTTGCCGCGCGCGCCCAGAACCCAAAGCTGCTCGCCATTATACATACGGGCCAGAATGCTCAACTCGGCGGACGGATCGCCCGACAGGTTCACATACCCATCTCCGGGCGACAGCACATAGCGGGTTTCGGCGCTGGCGGTGAGCGGGGAAAGCAGCAGCAAAGCCGCGGCAATAAGCGAAAGCAGACGTGTCATATATATGTACCTCCCAACGATGTCTCCGCGACAGGATAGCACATTTTCGCCGCTCTGGCACGGTTGACCCAAAGGCAGTTAGAGCGTTTGACGAAACACCCGAGACATAGAGCATCCCTTAACGCGCCCAAAATCTTTGATTTCAGGCAGTCTTCAGGGGTTCAGGTTTTCGCGTAGAAATTCATAAAATCCCCCCCTTCTTCTTAGAATAAATACTCAAAACCCGCCGGGAACCGGCGGGCTCTGAAAGTGCCAAAAGCGAAAGCGGCTCCATGTGAAGCGGATTGTCGTTTACGGCGCCGGGATAAGCAGGGTGGTGCCCACCGCCGCCGCGCGGGCGAGGTCGGTGTCGAGCGACATGGGCACATATTCGCCCCGCCGCCACAGCTCGCCCAGATCGTCGTAATGGCGCGACAGGAAGTGGCCGGACTGGCCGGTGGAGGTGATGAAGAGGGAACTGTCCGGGTCGGCGAAATCGTAGACCCCGCGATAGCCCGCCCCATGCACGTTGCGGAACGGATCGGTGCCGGTCCCCGCCGTCAGGCCGCGCATCAGGGTGTTGTCGCCGCCCGAGGTGCTTTGCCGGATATTGACCAGCCAGCCGAGATAGGGCGTGTGGCCCAGCACCGGATGGTCCTGCGTCGCCACATGCGCATCGCCCCAGCGCAGCCCGCTCAGGGTGCCGCCATAGCGCTCTTCCAGCCAGATCAGCGCGTCATCCAGCGCCGCCCGCGCCATGTCGGTGCAGCTCTCCTTTGCTGCCGATTGCACCACGTCGCACCAGATACCCGCCCCGTTCACATCACGAAACACCCGCTCGATGAACAGCGGCTCGACATGGGTATAGGCATCCGCCAGCGGCCCCAACTCGTCGCGGATCAGCCGCTCTTGCAGCGCGCGCATCCAGGCGGCATAGATCAGCGGTTCGGGCAGGTATTCGTCCATTTCCCCGTTCCACGCGGCGAGCATGGACAACGCTTCCTGCCGGGCGCGTTCGCGGGTGCCGGCGGGGGCGGCCTCGCCGGTAAACCACAGATCGGCGCCGACGAGGGGCAGCAGGGTGCGGGCGGTGATCGAAACCCGGTCAAGCTGGGTGTCGATGAAGCTTTCGCGCGTATGCACCCGGCGCGCTGCCATCAGCCGTTGCCAGCGCTGCACCCGCTGCGTATCGCCCCAATCCCAACTGACATGCAGCGGGAAGGGGCGTTCGACGGTCTTGTTGTTGGTGTTGCCGATAATGCCGCCCGCCGGGTTGATGAATTCGGGGTTGGCGGCGTAAGGTTCCAGCCCGAGCCAGCGGTTGACCCGCTCCCAGCCCGGCGCGGGCATCCGGCCCAGCGTCATATGCCCGGCATCGCGGCGCGGCATGGCGCCGATGGTTTTGAAGCCGATACTGTCCTTGTCCGCCAGCGTCAGGTTTACGGTCGGACCAACGAAATCCGCCCCCGCTTTGATGCCTTCTTCGACCGATCCGGCCCGCATCAGGGCCATGGCGGCAGAGACCGAGCGGTCCTCGGCGGTCAGCAGGGTCCAGCCCAGCGCGGCGACATGCCCCGGCGGGGTCACGGCGGCCAGCCCGTAATGCTCGCCGGGCAGGACGGGGCCGTTTTCCGACCAGCGCAGGGTGATGGTGCGCGGGGCTTCGTCCTTGATGCGGATGATGGTCTGCCGCTCGCGCATGGGGGCGTAGCCCTCCGGGGTGCGCAGCTCAGACGGGTTGTCGGGGTTCACCTCCTCGATGAACACATCCAGATTGTCCATGTAAGACCCGGTGATGCCCCAGCCGAAATCGGCCGAGCGCCCGGCGAGAATGACCGGCATGCCGGGAACCGTGGCGCCGATGACCCCGCCGGTGGAAAGCTCGAGGCGGGCCAGATACCACAGGGTCGGCGCGGTCAGTTTCAGGTGCGGATCGTTGGCCAGAAGCGCGCCGCCGGCGGTGGTGCGGTCGGGGGCGGCGGCGAAGGCGTTGGAGGCGCCCGCCATGCCGCGCGCGGGCAGGGGGGAGAGCGGGTCTTCCGGCATTGCGGGCCGGACTTGCGCCAGCGCCGGGAAATCGGCGCGCGTCGCATTAAACAGGGCGGAATATTCCGGCAGGGCGACGATGCCGGTGCCCGGTGCGTCGGGCAAGATGTCGAACAGGCGGTCATCCGGCAGCATCAGCGCCGTGCGCGCCCGCAGCACTTCTTCCTGCACCTGCCCGGACATTTGCACCGCCAGTAGTTTCATCACCGCAATGCTGTCCGCCGGAACCCAGGGGGATATGTCATTGGAAAACAGGAACAATTCCGGCGCCCCGCGTCCCAGCGCTCCCTGATTGACCTGATCGAGCCACGCATTGACCCCATGCGCATAGGCTTCCAGCGCGGCCAGCGTTTCCGGCGTCTGCACCGCGACGGCCTCCTGCGCGAGGTGATAAAGATCGAGGCGGCGCATCAGGTCATCGGTCTGAAAGCTGCGCGGGCCGAAAAACTCCGACAGCCTCCCCTGCACCGTGCGCCGCAGCATGATCATTTGCCAAAGCCGGTCCTGCGCATGGGCATAGCCCAGCCCGAAGAACACGTCGTCATCGGTGGCGCCGAAAATATGCGGGATGTTGTTGTTGTTGCGCAGGATTTCCACCGGGGCGGAGATGCCATGCACCGTGGCCTCGGCGTTGTAATCGGGCAGGGAGCGCGAGGCGAGATAATAGGCGCCGCTCAGGCCCGCCAGCGCCAGCGCGATAATGGCGAATGCCAGACGCAGCAGCCATTTGAAAATCTGGTCCATGTTGTCCTGCCCGTGCGTTTGGCCCTCTGGGGAATGCCTCCGGGGAATTCCTGCGGGGATTGGCGAAGCGGTGCCCACGGTTGACCGGGGGCGTTTGCCTGTCAATAAAGGGTGTGAAATTGGGATGCAATGCGGGAGAGATCAGATGGTGAAATGTGCGTTTCTTGGCCTTGGGGTGATGGGCTATCCGATGGCGGGGCATTTGCTGCGGGCCGGACATGAGGTCACGGTCTATAACCGCACCTTCGCCAAGGCCGAAAAGTGGGCGGCGGAATATGGCGGCGGCGCGGCGCGGACCCCGGCTGAAGCGGCGCGCGGGGCGGATATCGTGCTGGCCTGTGTCGGCAATGACGACGATCTGCGGGCGGTAACGCTGGGCGAGGAAGGGGCCTTTGCGGGGATGCAACCCGGCGCCTTGTTCGTCGATCACACCACGGTTTCCTTCGCCGTAATCCGCGAGTTGGAGGCCGCGGCGCGCGCGGCGGGGCTGGGCTTTGTCGACGCGCCGGTATCGGGCGGCCAGGCCGGAGCAGAAAACGGGGTTTTGTCCATCATGTGCGGCGGCGCGGAGAGCGATTTTGCGCGTGCCGAGCCGGTGATGGCGGCTTACGGCAAGTCGATCAAGCGGCTGGGCGAGAGCGGCGCAGGGCAGCTCACCAAGATGGTGAACCAGATCTGCATCGCCGGGCTGGTGCAGGGGTTGTCCGAGGGGCTGCACTTTGCCGAGAAAGCCGGGCTGGACATTCGCGAGGTGGTCGAGGTCATCGCGGGCGGCGCGGCGGGGTCGTGGCAGATGGTCAACCGCCACGCGACGATGGCGGATGGCGAGTTTGATCATGGCTTCGCGGTGGATTGGATGCGCAAGGATCTGGGCATTGTGCTGGCAACGGCGGAGGAAAACGGCGCCTCACTGCCGGTCACGGCGCTGGTGGATCAGTTCTACAAGGATGTGCAGAAAATGGGCGGCGGGCGTTGGGATACGTCCGCGCTGTTGGCGCGTTTGCGGGCGCTGGGGTGAGGTCGCATGGCGGAGCAGGTATATCCCGGACGTAATGGCGCGGTTGATCTGATCCGGGCCGGCGCGCTGATCGGCATGTGTCTTTTGGGCGTGTTATATGTGGTGCCGGAGGCGGAGTGTACGGGGCTGGACTGGGTGGCGACGGAAGCGGTTCGGGTGCTGTTTCAGTTCAAGGTTGTCCTGTTATTCGCCTTTATGCTCGGCTGGGGTGTTGGGGCGCAGATGCGCCGGGCGAAGCGGGCGCGCAGTTCCTTCACCCGGCCGTATCTGCGGCGTCTGGCGGGGCTGGCCGTGCTGGGGGTGCTTGATGTTTTGCTGGTTACCGCCGATGATATGCTGTTGCTTTATGCGTTGTTGGGGTCGGCGATTTTACCACTGCGCCACCTGTCCGCCCGTCGGCTAGCCCAGCTGGCGATTGTGATGTTATATGTGACGCTTTTGCTGACCGGGGCGCTGGCAGGGCTGACCTATAGCGGGGATGTCACCTTGCAGGAAACCGCGTTGGGCGACAGCTATCCGCGCTCAATCCCGTTGCGGGTGGGGATGTGGGTTCATATGTTGCCCATGTTTTTGATGTTCTACGCGCCTTTGGTATTTGCGGCGATGCTGGCGGGGTTGGCAGCGTATAAGAGCGGTTTGCTGGCGTCGGACGGGCCGGGGCGGGCGCGGCTTATGCGGCTGGCGCCGTGGTTCTTTGTGCTGGGGGTGTTGATTCCCTTGGCCTTTCCGACCGAAGGCGGGGAGCCGTGGGTGACATTCGTCGGGTTTCTGACCTTTCCGGTTGCCGCGAGCATGGGGGCCGCCGCCTATGTTGCGGCGGCTTTGTGGCTCGACCGGCGCGGGGCGCTGCCCGGTTTCCTTGCCGCGCCCCTTGCCGCCGCCGGGCGCAATTCGCTGACGGTTTATGTGCTGGTGGGCGTGTTGGCGACTTGGCTGTTTGAGGCCTATGGTTTCGGGCTGGAGGGCGCGCTTGACAATTTTGCGCAGGTTTTAGTGTTGTTCGGCATTGCGGTTCTGGCGATTTTGCTGACGCAGCTTTTGACCTTTGGCCGTAAACACGCACCGCTTGAGCGGTTTCTGCGGGGCGTGACTTATGGGAAGTGGTGAGGCGTGGGTGAACCGGCGGCGCCGGGGTGTTTGGCGCCGTCGGTGTTGTGAGTATTTAGGCTAAGAAGAAGGGGCGGTTTGGGGCTGCCCCTTCCTTTGGTGTTTAGGGTATGATCCGGCTGTATTTGGCGCCTTCGAGGGAGGCGCCGACGATCAGGCCAGCCTGACCGAAGACCACGGCGATGACCGGGGAGGTGGCGCGGATCGTGTCGGCGCCGAAGCGGCCGCCTTCGTTGGCTACAGCGTATTTGATGTCGGCGCCGGCGGCCCAACCATCGGACATGCGGAAATGGGCCAGCGCGTCTTCGGTCATGAAGAACAGCACATGGGCGTATTGTTGGGCGCCCGCCTGCAGGCCGAAGGAGAGTTTGGCCTGGGAGTAGTAATCCACGGTCACGTCCTGCACGAGCAGCGCGCCTTGCCCGTAGGCGCCGCCGAGGCCGAAGCTGGCATCGGTGATCACGGGCATGACCAGCATCCCGGCGGCCTGTTCGGCCAGCCGTTTGCTGTCGGGGATTTCGGTATACATGCGTTCCAGCGTGGTGGCGACGCGGGCGTCGATGCGGCTGGGGCCATCGCCGCCGAGGCCGCCGGTGCAGCCTGCGGTGAGGAGGGAAGCGCCCGTGGCGGCGATCAGGGTGCGCCGGGACAGGAGGGGGGAAGTCTTGGTCATGGAGATGCCTTTACTGCTCTGGCGTTTTCGCCGTTTTGCCGCAGTATAGGCGGCTTCGCCGGGCTTGTCACGGGGCGCGCGTGCGGTGGCGGAAACTGGCCTATCCTTGCAATAATTCAGCGACGCGGGGGGCGAAATAGGTCAGCACCCCGTCCAGCCCGGCGCGTTTGAAGCCCAGCAGGCTTTCCAGCATCACCTTTTCCCCGTCGAGCCAGCCGTTTTGTGCGGCCGCCATCAGCATCGCGTATTCGCCGGAGACCTGATAGGCGTAGGTCGGGACGTCGAAGGTTTCCTTGGCGGCGCGGCAGATGTCGAGATAGGGCATGCCCGGTTTCACCATCACCATATCGGCGCCCTCGTCGAGATCGCGCGCAATCAGGCGCAGGGCCTCGCCCGCATTGGCCGGGTCCATCTGATAGGTCTTCTTGTCGCCTTTCAGCAGGCCGGAAGCCCCGACGGCATCGCGAAACGGGCCATAGAAGGCGGAGGCGTATTTGGCGGCATAGGACAGGATGGCGACGTTGTGGTGCCCTTCGCTTTCCAGCGCGTTGCGGATGGCACCAATGCGCCCGTCCATCATGTCGGAGGGGCCGATGATGTCGACCCCCGCCGCCGCTTGTGCCAGCGCCATTTTGACCAGCGCTTCCACCGTTTCATCGTTGAGAATCTCGCCATTTTTCACAAAACCATCATGGCCGTTGGCGTTATAGGGATCGAGGGCCACGTCGGACATGATCGCCACTTCTGGCACCGCATCCTTGATGGCGCGCGTGGCGCGGTTGGCGAGGTTGTCCGGGTCCCAGGCAAGGGCGCAGTCTTCCGACTTCAGCGCCGGGTCGATATAGGGGAAGAGGCAAAGCGCGGGGATGCCCAGATCGCGCGCCCGCCGCGCCGCCGCCACCGCATTGACAACGCTCAATCGCTCCACGCCGGGCATGGAAGGGATCGGCGTATTGTCCCCTTCGGTGAGAAAAATCGGCCAGATCAGATCCTCCACCGACAGACGGTTTTCACGCACCAAGGCGCGCATCGCGGCGGATTTCTTGCTGCGGCGAAAGCGGGTGGGGCGGATGGTGTTGGCGCTCATGAGTTCCTCCGGTTTGCCTTCGAATGCCACTATTCGCCCTAAATCTCAAGTTTATCGCTGCGCCTTCTTCTTCTTAGTATAAATACTCAAAACCGCCCCGCAGGGGCGGCCCCCGCGTTGAAACACCCGCCCACGCCTGCCCGTCTGGTCCGATTTTTCACCCCCCTGTTGCAGACCTGTTGCAGATAAAACCCGTTTCGCTCTAGAAGGGGCCGAACCGAGTAAATCGAAAGCGCGCCCCGTGGATTATACTTCCGTCCTCACCGAACTGATCGACACCCGCAGCTTCTCCAATATGTGGTATTGGATCGGGCTGGCGGTGATCTGGTCTTCCGCCAGCCACTTTGTCCTCGGCGTGCCCTGGGATCTGGTGCTGCGGGCGAAGCGGGGGCGGGTCGGTCCGGCGCAGGACGTGGAAGATCTGGTGCGCATCAATGTCGGGCGGTTGCTCTATGTCGCGGGCGCGGCGGGGCTTTGGATCCTTGGGCTGGCCTTCATGTTTCTGACCATGCTCTTGCTGCTGGGCTTTGTGTATTACGTCGAATTTGCGCAGGCGGTGGTGCTGATCGCGCTGCCGATGACGCTGGTCGGGGCGCTGTCGCTCAACACGGCGAAGATCATCCAAGAGCAGGAACTGCACGGCGCGGCGCTTTACCGCCGGCTCTATATTCACCGCACCCAGACCCAGTTCATCGGCATGATCGCCATTTTCATCACCGCCATCTGGGGCATGTATCAGAACATGACCATCGGCGCGTTGGGCAGCTGAGGGGGCGCGCATGGAGCGGCTGGTTTTATCCGGGGCGCCGGAGGGGTTTGACGCGGAACTGGTCGCGCGCGAGCTGCGCAAAAGCGGCGGGCCGGTGGTGCATGTGGCGCGCGATGCGACGCGGCTGGCGGCGATGGCGGCGGCGCTCGACTTCTTCGCCCCCGACGTGCCGCGGCTGGTCTTTCCCGGCTGGGACTGCCTGCCCTTTGACCGCATCAGCCCCAACCCGGATGTCTCCGCCACCCGCATGGCGACGCTGGCGGCGCTGCATGCGGGAATCCCCGGCCCGTTCATCGTTCTGACCACGCTCAACGCCGCGACCCAGCGCCTTCCCGCCCGCGACGTCATCGCCGCGTCGAGCTTCACCGCGCGGGTGGACGAGCGGATCGACGTCGACGCCCTGCGCGCCTTCCTCGTGCGCATGGGGTTTTCCCAATCGCCCACGGTGATGGAGCCGGGGGATTTCGCGGTGCGCGGCGGCATTATCGACATCTACCCGCCCGGCGACAGCGGCCCGGTGCGCCTCGACCTGTTTGGCGACGTGTTAGACGGGGCGCGCCGCTTTGATCCGGTGACGCAACGCACCACCGAGGCGCTCTCCGTGGTCGAACTGGCCCCGGTTTCCGAGGTCATCCTCGACGACGCCGCGATTGCCCGCTTCCGGCAAAATTACCGCGCCGAATTTGGCGCCACGGCGGACGACCCGCTCTATGAAGCGATTTCCGCCGGGCGTAAACATCAGGGGGCGGAACACTGGCTGCCCTATTTCCACGAACGGCTGGAGAGCCTGTTCGACTACCTGCCGGACGCGCCGATCCTGCTCGACGATCAGTTCGAGGCGGCGCATCTGTCGCGCTGGGAAGGCATCGTGGACCAATACGGCGCGCGGCGTGAGGCGATGACGGCGAAGTCGCGCATGGATACGGTCTACAAACCCTGCCCGGCGGAGCTTCTTTATCTTGACGAGGCGGCGTTTGCGGAGGTTCTGGCCGGGCGGCGGGTGATCCGGCTCGCCAGCCTGCCACGGGCCACGGGCGCGGGCGTTCTGGATGCGGGTGCGCGGATCGGGCGCAATTTCGCCCCGGAGCGCCAGCAGGAAAAGATCAATCTTTTCAGCGCGCTGGCGGATCATATTCGTGCAAAGCGTCAAGATAAGCCGGTGATCCTCGCTTCCTTTTCCGAAGGTGCGATGGAGCGGTTGACCGGGCTTTTAGCCGACGAAGATCTGACCGGGGTCAAACATATCCGTTCCATGCGTGAGGTTGGCACGGGCGGGGTTTATCTCACGGTCTGGCCGCTGGAGGCGGGGTTCGAGGCGGCGGATCTCTGCGTCATTTCCGAGCAGGACGTGCTGGGCGATCGCCTGATCCGGGCGCCGAAACGGCGGCGGCGGGCGGAGAATTTCCTCACCGAGAGCCAGAGCCTCAGCCCCGGCGATCTCGTGGTGCATCTCGATCACGGGGTGGCGCGCTTTGCCGGCATGGAGACCATCACCGCCGCCGGCGCGCCGCATGAATGCCTGACGCTGGAATATGCCGGCGGGGACCGGCTTTACCTGCCGGTGGAAAACATCGAGCTTCTGAGCCGGTTCGGGCAGGAAACCGGGCTGCTCGACAAGCTGGGCGGCGGGGCGTGGCAGGCGAAAAAGGCCAAGCTCAAGGAGCGCATCCGCGAGATTGCCGACAAGCTGATCCGGCTGGCCGCCGAGCGTGCGCTGCGCAAGGCGCCGGTGCTGGAAGCGCCGCACCATGCCTGGGAAGAATTCGCCGCCCGTTTTCCCTATAGCGAGACCGAGGACCAGCTTGCCGCCATTGAGGACGTGATCGAGGACATCGCCTCCGGCGCGCCGATGGACCGGCTGATTTGCGGCGATGTGGGTTTTGGCAAGACGGAAGTGGCGATGCGCGCGGCCTTTGTCGCGGTGATGGCGGGGATGCAGGTGGCGGTTATCGCGCCGACGACCCTGCTGGCGCGCCAGCATTACAAGAGCTTCGCCGAGCGCTTCCGGGGCTTTCCGGTGCAGGTCGGGCAGTTGAGCCGCTTCGTGCCCGCGCGCGAGGCGGAACGGACGCGCGAAGGGATGAAGCGCGGCACGGTGGACATTGTCGTCGGCACCCATGCGCTTTTGGCAAAAAGCGTTCGGTTTCAGGAGCTTGGCCTGCTGGTTATCGACGAGGAACAGCGCTTTGGGGTCAGCCACAAAGAGCGGCTGAAGGAGATGCGCTCGGATATTCACGTCCTGACCCTGACCGCAACGCCGATCCCACGCACCCTGCAAATGTCGCTTTCCGGCGTGCGCGACCTGTCGATCATCGGCACCCCGCCGGTGGACCGCCTCGCCATCCACACCTACGTTTCCGAATTCGACACCCTGACCATCCGCGAAGCGCTCCTGCGCGAGCATTACCGGGGCGGGCAGAGTTTCTTCGTCGTGCCCCGTCTGAAAGACCTGCCGGAAGTCGAGGATTTCCTGAAAACCCATGTGCCGGAGGTCAGCGTCGTCGTTGCGCATGGGCAGATGGCGGCGGGGGAGCTGGACCAGCGGATGAACGCCTTTTACGACGGCTCGTTCGATGTTTTGCTGGCCACGACCATCGTCGAGAGCGGCATCGACATCCCGACCGCGAATACGATGGTAGTCTGGCGAGCGGATATGTTCGGGCTGGCGCAGCTTTACCAGATCCGGGGCCGGGTGGGCCGCGCCAAGACCCGCGCCTATTGCTACCTGACCACCAAACCGCGCGCGCCGCTGACGCCGAATGCGGAACGGCGGCTGAAGGTGCTGGGGTCGATTGATACGCTCGGCGCGGGGTTTGCGCTGGCCAGTCAGGATCTCGACATTCGCGGCGCGGGCAACCTCGTGGGCGAAGAGCAATCGGGGCAGATGCGCGAGGTGGGGTTCGAACTGTATCAGTCGATGCTGGAGGAGGCGATTGGCAAGATCAAGGCGGGCGAGTTGGAGGGCTTGACGCAGGCGGATGAGAAATGGGCGCCGCAGATCAACCTCGGTGTGCCGGTGCTGATCCCGGCCGAATATGTGCCCGATCTCGACGTGCGCCTCGGCCTCTATCGACGCCTGTCCGGCCTCTCGACCAAGGTCGAGCTGGAGGGCTTTGCCGCCGAACTGATCGACCGCTTTGGCAAATTGCCCAAGGAAGTCAATACCTTGCTGCTCATTGTTCGTGTTAAAGCCATGTGCAAGAAAGCGGGGATCGCGCGGCTTGATGGCGGGCCGAAGGGCGCGACGGTGAGTTTTCATAACGACAAATTCGCCAACCCGGCGGGGCTGGTGGAGTTTCTCGAAGCGCAGCGCGGGCTGGCCAAAATCCGCGACAACAAGGTGGTGATCCGCCGCGATTGGTCGTCGGATGCGGACAAGATCAAGGGCGCGTTCAGCATCGCGCGCGATCTGGCGGAAAAGGCGGGCACGATCCGGCGGGCGAAGCGCTAGGGCAAATTTTTGCGTCCCTAAAGCGTTATGCGAAAAACCTGAATCGCTTAACGCTGCCTGAAATCAATGATTTCAACGCGTTAAGCGATGCTTCGTTTTTTTTGTGTTTCGTCAAACGCTATACATGAACCAAATGCGGTTTGGTTGGCACCTTTAAGTCAAAGGTAACCAAAAGGGACGCGCCCGTCATGCCGGACAAAGCGGAAAGAGAAAAGCGGATCGCCCTGGTCGCCTATGAGGTCGCGCGCGCCCGGATGGGGCAGCAGGCGGGGTTTTCGGCTCTGGTCGATCTGTGCGCGCCGGGGCTGTATGCCCATGCGCGGCGGTTATGCGATGATGCGGAAACCGCGCGCGACATTGTGCAGGATGCGTGGGTTGAAATCGCCCGGTCGCTGGGCCGTTTGCGCGACGACCGGGCCTTTCTGGCCTTTGCGCTGCAAATCGTTACCCGGATGGCGGCGCGCGACCTGCGCAAGCGGCAAAAGCGCCGCCTTGCCGATGCCGGTTTCACGGCGGAGCAGGAGGCGGCCCCGCCCGACGCGCAGGAGACCGCGCTCGATCTCGATGCCGCCATTGCTGCCTTGCCGCGCGACCAGCGGATCACGCTGGCGCTGTTTCACCTTGAGGGGTTGAGCGTGGCGGAAGTCGCCCGCGCCCTCGACATCCCGCCGGGCACGGTAAAAACCCGCCTGATGAAGGCCCGTTCCCGGCTCAGAAAGTTTTTGGAAGGAGACCAGACATGACGACAGAACTCGATCGCCGTATCGCCGAGGCTTTGGCCGGACAGGACGACACCCTGCCGGAACCGGGCTATTTCAAAATGATTATGTCGCTTTTCTATGGGCCGCAGGGCTGGATGACATATGTCATCGCCGCGGTGCAGCTTGGCATGACCATCGGGACGTTCTGGTGCGGCTGGCAGTTTTACACGGCGGAAGCGGTGCTGCCCGCGCTGAAATGGGGGCTGACGGCGGTGGCGCTGGCCATCATGGCGTTGCAGATCAAGCTGGCGCTGATGCCGGTCATGCAGGCCAACCGCGTGCTGCTGGCCCTGCGCCGGTTGGAGCTGCATCTGACCCGTTAAAGCGCAAACCGATTTGGCCCCGGCGCGTCGTCCGTCGCGTTTCCTGTGCTAAGGTGTCCTGCCTTGAAACTGAGGCAGGACGCACCGCCGTGCCGCCCAGATGTCTCGGGATAATCGCGTCGTCATATGCTTCTGGCCAAAGGTCAGTAGAGCCGCAGCCTTTCAAGGCCGACCCCGGCGGCGCGGGCGCGATGGGGTGTCGTATTGTCGCATGTAACCCATTGATTTTCAAAAAGATTGTGCGCCTTGTTAACCTTTGTTAACGCTGTGCCCAGATCTATTGGGAGTCTGGTGATGAAAAACCTGCCTGCGTTGTTCTTGTTACTGATGAGCGTGCAATCTGGTCCGGCCTGGGCGGTTGATGCCACGGCGGAGCAGCACCGGACGGTCGAGAGCCTGCGGTCTTATTCTTTCAGCATTTTATTGTCGCAATCCTATAATTGCGCCAAGGCGACCTGCAAACAAATCCGATCCTGCGATGAAGCATGCTATAAACTAACAGTGTGTGGCCATCGTCAGCGCGACCGGGATCGGGACGGAATTCCGTGTGAGAACCTGTGTTCGCGGCCCTGTTCCCGTTAGAGCAGAAATCGATAAATCTGGATCAAAATTCGCTGTTTCTCCGTCAGCATCCTGCTGGTTTTGAAGGCGAATTTTGATGCGCGGCATTGTAGATTAAATCGATTTCGCCCTAACCCCGCATCCGTTTGCGGTCGGTCCAGATCAGCAGGAAACCGGCGGCGGAGCAGAGTGCGACGCCGCCGACCAGCGGCATTGGCGTGCCGTCAAACGCCTGTCCGATCGGGATGGCGATCAGCACCGAAAAGCCGGTGGAAAAGGCGCCGATAACCGCCGCCGCCGTGCCTGCGATATGGCCCAGCGGTTCCATCGACAGGGCGTTCAGATTGCCGAAGGTCAGCCCGTTCATCAGGAACAGCGAGATGGCCCAGGCGACGAAGAGCCAGATCTGCGCCCCCTGCGGTAGCAACGCCACCAACCCGGTTTGCATGGCGATCCAGTAGAGGCTGGCCAGCCCGATCTGCGTGCCATACGCGAAGATGGCCAGCGGGCGCATGCCGAGGCGCATGACGAGGCGGGCATTGAGCAGGGCCGAGGCGCCGGAGGTCAGGGCGATCAGAGCGAAATAGAGCGGGAAGCGGTCGCCCAGCCCTAAATGGTCGGTGAAAATTTGCTGCGCTGAGGAGATGAAGGCCATGAGTTGCCCGAGGCCCAGCGTGTTAACCATCAGGTAGCGCCGGGCAATCGGCTGGCGCAGCACTTCGCCCATGGCCTGCCGGATTTTGGCTGGCCGATAGGGGCGGCGGTTGGCGGGGAGCAGGGTTTCCGGCTGGCGGTTCTGGAACCAGAACCAGACGGCGCTGATCATCAACAGGTAGGCGCCGAACAGGCCGCGCCAGCCGGTCAGGTGGGTGATCCATTGTCCGATCAGCGGGGCGGCGGCGGGCACCATGAGGAAGAACAGGAAGGTGATTGAGGCGACCCGTGCCTGTTCGCGGCCGGAGAACATGTCTCGGGTGGTGGCCTGGGCGGTGATGCGCGCCGCTGATGCGCCCATGCCCTGCACGAGCCGGGCGGCGAGCAGCATTTCCAGCGAGGTGGCGAACATGCCGATGAGGGAGGCGGCGGCGTAGAGCGTGGCGCCGGCGGTCAGGGTGCGCCGCCGCCCGATACTGTCGGCCATGGGGCCAAAGATCAACATGCCGGCGCCTGCGCCGATCAGGAACACGGAGATCACCAGCTGCGCGCGCGAAGGGGCGTCGGGGCGGAAGGTGGCGGCCAGTTCCGGCAGGGCGGGCATGACGCTGTCGATGGAGAACGCCATGGTGGACATCAACGCCGCGAGCAACAGCACCAGTTCCGGGAAAGGCAATTTCTGGCTCGGCGCGAACAGGCGCATGGAAGGCTCCGATCAGGGTGGTTCGCGCCATCATGCGGCGGATTGGGGGGATTGGGAAGGGGTGTTTTGGCGCGGCGCGGGCGGGGGTGTCGGGGCGGGGTGTTGCGAGGGGATCGGACGGGGGTGGTGCGGGGTCATAGGATGGGGCGTTAAGGTTAATGCGTTAAGGTTAATATGGTTAAGGTTAATTTGTTAACGGTTAATGTGGTCATGGTTAATGCGCTATGGTTAACGCGATTTACCAAGGTTAACGCGTTAAGGTTAATGCAGCCCTGTTATGGTTAATGCGGTTGCGTTAACACTTTCGTTAACAGCCCCCGTTCAGATTCATCAAGGTTAATGCTGCAAAGGTGTCACTTGGATACCAACCTGAAGTATAATGCAGGTCATAATACAGCCTGAACGCATGTGTTGAAACAGCACGATATCCGGCAAGAGCGTTGTGCGTATGAACCGCGTTATTGCGTATGGGTCTTGCCTAGCTGAGTGAGCAAATTCTGTCACAAGGCTATGAAAAGACATGAAGAATAGATACTCCTTCCGTTCACGCATTTCCGAGGCCAATC
>PDOZ01000037.1 GCA_002747325.1 Rhodobacterales bacterium | reverse complement strand
ATCCTGTTCTTCCAGCGCCAGATCGTTGGCGGGCTGACCGCCGGGGCGGTCAAGGGGTGAGCGCGTTTCAGGCCGAAAAGGCCGTTGTCCGCGCCTTCTATCAGGACATGGAAGGCGCGGGGCCGACGGGGATCGCTGGTGTGCTGGCCCGGCACACCAGCCCCGACTGGCACTGGCGCGGGATGCATCCTTTCCATGAACAACACGGCGCCGACGCGGTTGCCCGCGCATTCTGGCACCCCTATCTCACCGCCTTCACCGCCCCGCAGCGCCGCGAGGATGTCTTCTTCGCCGGGCGCAACGAGATCGACGGCTTCCGGTCGGTCTGGGTCGTGTCGATGGGACATATCGTGGGCCTGTTCGACCGGCCTTGGCTGGGCATTCGGCCCACTCGGATGATGACCTATCTGCGCTATGCCGAGTTTCACAAGGTTGAGCGGGGAAAGATCACCGAGACCGCCTTCTTTTTCGATATCCCGCATGTCATGGCGCAGGCTGGGCAAAACCCGCTGCCGCCCCAGACCGCGGCGCATATCATGACCCCCGGTCCGCGCACCCATGACGGGCTGTTACACGCCCCGCAGGATCCCGCCGAAAGCGCGGCCACGCTGGCGCTGATCAACCGCATGATCAACGACATCAACGCGGCCGGGCGCTTGCCCCCCGAGCAGGAACTTGCCCGTTGCTGGCATGACGACATGGCGTGGTACGGTCCAACGGGGATCGGTGCGACCTATACGATCGGGCGCTATATCGAACAGCACCAGCGCCCCTTTCGCACCCATCTGACCGATCGCGTCTTCAACGGGCACAAATGCCGCCTTGCCGAAGGGCGGTATGGCGGTTTCTTCGGATGGGCCAACCTGACCCTGCGCAATACCGGCGGTTTCATGGGCATGACCGGATCAGAGCGCCCCGCCGACATGCGCGTGGTCGACATCTACCGCCGCGACGGGGACAAGCTGGCCGAGAACTGGGTCTTCATCGACTTGCTGCATTTCCTGAACCAACAGGGCCTCGACCTGCTGGAGCGCGCCGCGAGCCTGAATCCATAGGCAAAGCCAATACCTTTCATCCAATTGCACAACAAACCAAGATAAAACATAAAATAACAATCCGCCCACCATGCGATTCAGGTCTCCGAAGGGACGCTATCGGTCATCAGCGATGCGCGTATGCCAACGAATTGTGCTGCAGTTTGTGTAGCAAATGCGTTGAAATTAAAGGGAGAAATTCACCCCTCACTTGAGGCCGGGCCGTAACTAGTTGATTTTAAACAACTTATTAGAATTGTTCTGGCGGAGACGAAGGGATTCGAACCCTCGAGACGGTTTCCCGCCTACTCCCTTAGCAGGGGAGCGCCTTCGACCACTCGGCCACGTCTCCGTCGGCGTGTTTATGGGGGTGTGGCGCGGATGGCAAGGGGGAAATGGTGGTTTGTGGTGGTAATCTTGCAGGGTGGGGCGTGGTCGGCGTCAGTGGGGCAGGGTCAGGCTTTCGGCAGGGTGGGGGCGGATTTGTCCAGCGCCAGTTCGGCATCAGAAAAGACCCAGGGGCCGCGCACGCCGGGGACGCCTTCGGGGGTGATTTTCATGCCGCGGTGCTGGATCTGCGGGTCGGCGAAGGCGTCGCCGATGGCGTTGATCGGACCGGCGGGAACGGTGGCGGCTTCCAGTGCGGCGAGCAGGGCGGCGGAAGTCCATTGGCCGGTTTCACGCTCGACCTCGGCAGTCAGGGCTTCGCGGTTTGCGACGCGCAGCTGGTTGGTGGCGTATTCCGGGGCATCGCGCAGGTCCGGGCGGTTCACCACCTCACAGAAGCGGCGGAACTGGCCATCATTGCCGACCGCGAGGATGATATGTCCGTCCTGCGTCGCCACGACCTGATAGGGGGCGATGTTGGGATGGGCGTTGCCGCGCCGGGTCGGGCTTTCGCCGGTGGCGAGGAAATTCATGTTCTGATTGGCGAGCATGGCCATGGTGCAATCGAGCAGCGACATGTCGATGTGCTGGCCGCGCCCGGTGCGGTGGCGTTGTTCCAGCGCGGCCATGATGCCGATGGTGCCGTAGAGGCCGGTGACGACATCGGACACGGCGACGCCGACCTTCTGCGGCTCGCGCCCCGGCTCGCCGGTGATCGACATCAGGCCGGACATGCCTTGCAACAGGAAGTCATACCCCGCGCGTTCGGCGTAGGGGCCATCCTGACCGAAGCCGGTGATTGAGCAGTAGATCAGCCGGGGGTTGGCCGCTTTCACGCTGTCATAATCCAGCCCGTACTTCGCCAGCCCACCGACCTTGAAATTCTCGATCACGATGTCGGCTTCGGAGATCAGTTTCAGAACCTTGGCGCGGCCTTCTTCGCTGCGAAAATCCGCCACGAGACAGGTCTTGCCCCGGTTGGCGGCGTAATAATAAGCGGCGGATTTGTCGCCGTCGCGCTCGATGAAGGGCGGTCCCCAGGTGCGGGTGTCGTCGCCACTCGGGCTTTCGATCTTCACCACCTCCGCCCCAAGGTCCGCCAGCGCCTGCCCGATCCACGGTCCGGCGAGGATGCGGGCCAGCTCGACGACTTTCAAACCATGCAGAGGTGTCATGTTTTCTTCCTATAGGTAGGGCGGGGTGCAGGCGGAAACCACCTTGCACACCCGGTCCGAGATGTTGCGAAACCGATGCGGGTTGCGGGAATTGAACAGGAAAGCATCGCCGGCTTTCAACACGCGCACCTCGTCGCCGACGGTGATTTCCAACTCGCCCTCAACGATGATACCGCCCTCATTGGCGTCGTGTTCGATCATGTCTTCGCCGGTATCGGCGCCGGGCTCGTAACGCTCGTGCAGGACTTGCAGCCCGTGCAACTTGGCATCGCCAACCTGTTTGATGGTAATCTTTTGCCGCGCGGCTTCGTTGCCCTGATAGAGCGCGGATGTCAGGTCGCGCAGCTCGTCGGGGGTGAAGAACGGCTTGGCGGTGTTCGGGGTTTCCGGCTCGAAAAATTCGGACATCGAGATGCCAAAACCGCCCAGAATCCTGCGCAAACTGGCGACGGAGGGGCTGGATCGGTTGGTTTCGATCATGGAAATCTGCCCGTGTGGCACGCCCGCCGCTTCGGCCAATTGTCGCTGAGACAGCTTGAATTGCTTGCGCAGCTCCTTTAAGCGCCCGCCGACATCGAAATCATCGTCCATCTGGAGATCCCGCCCTTTATATGCCCCATGATACATCATGTGTTAGCGCGATTCCGCCTTTCTTGTCCAACTTACCTCTAGCATCGCTCAATTATTTGAGCAATACTGGCGCGGAATAAAAACGCCTTCCGGGAGGATTCGATTTGACGAAAACCGACGAACTGAAAGCCCGCCGCGATGCTGCGGTGGCAACTGGGGTTGCGACCCGCGGGGTATATGCGGCGCGCGCGGAGAATGCGGAGCTTTGGGACGCGGATGGCAAGCGTTTTCTCGACTTTGCCGCCGGTATCGCCGTGACCAATACCGGGCACCGTCATCCGAAGGTGATGGCGGCGGTGGCGAAGCAATCCGAGGCCTTCACTCATACCTGTTTCCACGTTGCGCCCTATGAGGGCTATATTTCTCTCGCCGAGCGGCTCAACAAGCTCACGCCGGGGGATTTTGAGAAAAAGACCATGCTGTCGACGACCGGGGCGGAAGCGGTTGAAAACGCGGTGAAAATGGCGCGGGCCTATACGGGCCGTTCCGGCGTTATCGCCTTCACCGGCGCGTTTCATGGCCGCACTCTGATGGGCATGGCGCTTTGCGGCAAGGTTACGCCTTACAAGAAAGCCTTTGGCGCGATGCCGCCGGAAGTGGTGCATGTGCCGTTCCCGAACGAGTTCCACGGCGTGACGCCGAAAATGAGCCTCGACATTCTGGACAATCTGATGCGTTCCGCCATCGACCCGGACCGGGTTGCGGCGATGATTATCGAGCCGGTGCAGGGCGAGGGCGGGTTCAACGTCGTGCAGGCGGAATTCATGCAGGCGCTGCGTAAGATTTGTGACCAGTATGGCATCGTGCTGATCGCCGACGAGGTGCAGACCGGCATCGCGCGGACCGGCAAGCTGTTTGCGACCGAGTATTTCGGCGTGGCGCCTGACTTGACCACCATGGCCAAGGGCATCGCCGGCGGTTTCCCGCTGTCGTGCATCACCGGCCGGGCCGAGATCGTCGATGCGGCGCCGGTGGGCGGCATTGGCGGCACCTATGCGGGCAGCCCGCTGGGGATTGCGGCGGCGCATGCGGTGCTGGACGTGGTGGAAGAGGAAGACCTCTGTGCCCGCGCGGTTGAGATCGGCGACGCCATCAAGACACGCCTGAACCAGATCGCTGACCGTCAGGGGATGGAAGTCATTGGTGATGTGCGCGGTCTTGGCGCGATGGTGGCCTTCGAACTGGTCACGGATCGCGAAAGCAACACGCCGGATGCGGCGCTGACCGGACGCATCATCGCGGAAGCGGAAGCGCGCGGGCTGATCGTTTTGCCCTGCGGCACGCATGGCAACGCGGTGCGTCTGTTGCCGCCGCTGACCACGCCGATGGATCAGGTCGGCGAAGCCCTCGACATTCTGGAAGCCTCCATCGAGGCTGCCGTTCAAAACAACGCCTGACGCGGAACGTAAGGAGTAAAACATGGCCAAAGATCTCGCGCCCCAGTCGCGCCCGGAACTGTCCTCTTTCAAATGGGACGATGCGTTCCTGATGGACGACCAACTGACCGAAGACGAACGTATGGTGCGCGATAGCGCCTATGCCTATGCGCAGGAAAAGCTCGCCCCGCGGGTGCGCGAAGCCTATGCCAACGAGCATACCGACCCGGCGATTTTCGCGGAAATGGGCGAGATGGGCCTTTTGGGCACCACCGTGCCGGAAGCCTATGGCGGGCTTGGCGCGGGCTATGTGACCTATGGTCTGGTGGCGCGCGAAGTGGAGCGGATCGACAGCGGTTATCGTTCGATGATGTCGGTGCAAAGCTCCCTCGTCATGTATCCGATCTACGCCTACGGCACCGAGGAACAGCGCAAGAAATACCTGCCGAAACTGGCTTCCGGCGAGTGGATCGGCTGCTTTGGTCTGACCGAGCCGGATGCGGGGTCGGATCCGGGGAGCATGAAGACCACGGCGAAGAAGGTCGATGGTGGCTATGTGCTGAACGGCACCAAGATGTGGATATCCAACGCGCCGATCGCGGATGTGTTCGTGGTCTGGGCCAAGTCGGATGCGCATGGCGGCAAGATCAAGGGCTTCGTGCTGGAGAAGGGCATGAAGGGTCTGTCCGCGCCGAAGATCGAGGGCAAGCTGAGCCTGCGCGCCTCGATCACCGGCGAGATCGTCATGGAAGGGGTCGAAGTTGGTGAAGATGCGCTGCTGCCCGATGTGGAGGGTCTGAAGGGGCCGTTCGGCTGCCTGAACCGCGCGCGCTACGGCATTGCCTGGGGCGCGATGGGGGCAGCGGAAGCCTGCTGGCACGCCGCGCGTCAGTATGGTCTTGACCGCAAGCAGTTCGGCAAGCCGCTGGCGCAGACGCAGCTTTTCCAGCTCAAACTAGCCAACATGCAGACCGAGATCACGCTGGGCCTGCAAGCCGCGCTGCGGGTGGGCCGTTTGATGGACGAAGCGCGCGCCGCGCCGGAAATGGTCTCGCTGATCAAGCGCAACAACTGCGGAAAGGCGCTCGACATTGCCCGCCTCGCGCGCGACATGCACGGCGGCAACGGCATCAGCGACATGTTCCCGGTCATCCGCCATATGGTGAACCTGGAAACGGTCAACACCTATGAGGGCACGCATGATGTTCACGCGCTGATCCTCGGCCGGGCACAGACCGAGTTGCAGGCGTTTTATTAAAGCGTTTGACGAAATACCTGTATATGGAGCATCAATTAACGCGTTGAAATCTTTGATTTCAGGCAGCGTTAATTGATCCCGGTTTTTCGCATAACGCTTGAAAGCCTGCCCCTTTTGAAACAGAAAGCCCCCGGCGCAAACCGGGGGCTTTTTCGTGTCTTACAGGCGGGCGTTAGAGGCGGGAGAGGATCGCTTCGGTGATGCTCGTTGTGCTGCCGGTGCCGCCGAGATCGGGGGTCACGCGGTCGCCGGTTTGCACCACGTCGGTGATCGCCGCGCGCAGGGCTTTCGCCTTGTCCGTCAGGCCCACATGGTCCAGCATCAGCGCCCCGGCCAGCAGGAAGGCGCAGGGATTGGCCTTGCCCTGACCGGCAATGTCGGGCGCGGAGCCATGCACCGCCTCAAAGATCGCCGCTTTTTCGCCGATATTGGCGCCGGGCGCGAGGCCCAGCCCGCCGACGATGCCCGCCGCGAGGTCGGAGAGGATGTCGCCAAAGAGGTTGGTCGTCACCACAACGTCGAACGCCTCCGGATACATCACCATCTGCATGGCGCAGGCATCGACGATCCGGTCGTCGCATTCCACCCGGCCCTCATATTCCTGCGCCACCTTGCGCGCCTCTTCGAGAAACACGCCGGAAAGCAGTTTCAAAATGTTGGCCTTATGCACGATCGTAACCTTCTTGCGGCCATTTTTCAGAGCATATTCAAAGGCGTAGCGGGTGATGCGGCGGGCCTCGGCGCGGGTGTTGTAGCCGGTGGAATAGACCAGCCCCTCCGGGTCTCCGTCATGCTCGCGAAAGCCCTCGTCGGCGATGTAATAGCCCTCAAGGTTCTCGCGCATGATCACCATGTCAACGCCGCTGAAGCGCCCGCCCGGAAGGATGGTTTGCGTTGGGCGGACATTGGCGAAGAGTTCGAACGCCTGCCGCAATTGCAGGTTCACCGATTTGAAACCGCCGCCCACCGGCGTGGTCAGCGGGCCTTTCAGCGCCAGCTGGGTGCGGGCGATGCTGTCGAGCGTGGCTTGCGGCAAAGGTTCGCCCGCCGCTTCGATCCCGGCCATGCCGCCTTGCTGCACGTCCCAGGCGAAGGGCGCGCCGAGGGCGTCGAACACGGCGAGGGCGGCGTCAGTAATTTCGGGGCCGATCCCATCGCCGGGGATCAGGGTTGCGTCGATTTTCTGGTTCATGGGAACTCCGTGTTGGCTGTTTGCGCTATCTTAGACGATGTTGCACGCGGCGGGAAATGGCTTTTGGTAACGAAAAACGCCGCCGGAGGGGACCGGCGGCGTTGGATGGCTTGTTGCGCGTTTAGTCGATCAGCGCGTTCAGCGTTGCGGACGGGCGCATCACCGCGGCCATTTTGGCCGGGTCGGTGTGGTAATAGCCGCCAATATCGGCGGGTTTGCCCTGCACGGCGGCCAGCTCGCTCAGGATCGCCGTTTCCGCCTCGGCCAGCGCCTTGGCCAGCGGCGCAAATTCGGCGGCCAGTTGGGCGTCGTCCGTCTGCGCGGCGAGGGCTTCGGCCCAGTAGCGGGCGAACCAGTAATGGCTGTCGCGGTTGTCCGGCTCACCGACCTTGCGCGAAGGCGAGCGGTTGTGATCGAGGATGCCCTGCGTGGCCGCTTCGGCGGCGCGGCCCAGCACACCGGCCTTGGCGTTGTTCTTCACATCCGCGAGGAAGTTGAAGCTTTCGCCAAGGGCGCAGAATTCGCCCATCGAGTCCCAGCGCAGGTGGTTTTCTTCGACCAGCTGCTGAACGTGTTTGGGCGCCGAGCCGCCCGCGCCGGTTTCAAACAAGCCGCCGCCATTCATCAGCTTGACGATGGAGAGCATCTTGGCCGAGGTGCCCAATTCGAGGATCGGGAACAGGTCGGTCAGGTAATCGCGCAGTACGTTGCCGGTGATGGCGATGCTGTCCTTGCCGGCGGTGATGGTCTTGAGCGATTGCGCGGTGGCTTCGCGCGGGGCCATGATCTGGAACAGGTCCGTCTTGCCCGCCTTTTCCAGCGCCGGTTTGACATATTTGATCAGTTCGGCGTCGTGGGCGCGGTTTGCGTCGAGCCAGAAGATCGCCTCCGAGCCGGTCAAACGCTGACGGTCCATCGCCAGTTCGATCCAGTTCTCGATCGGCGCCTGTTTCACCGTGCAGGCGCGCCAGATGTCGCCCGCCTCAACCTCATGCGAATGCAGCACGTCGCCCGCCTCGGTGACGATGCGGATGGTGCCGTCGGCCGGGGCCTGGAAGGTCGTCGGGTGCGAGCCGTATTCTTCTGCCTTCTGCGCCATCAAGCCGACATTGGCGACCGAACCCGCCGTGGTGACGTCCAGCGCGCCGTTGGCTTTGAAGAAGTTGATGGTTTCGTCATAAACCGTGGCGTAGCAGCGGTCGGGGATCACGCAGTTGGTGTCGCCCTTTTTGCCCTCAGCGTCCCAGCCCTTGCCGCCCGCGCGGATCACGGCGGGCATGGAGGCGTCGATGATCACGTCGGAGGGGACGTGCAGGTTGGTGATGCCCTTGTCGGAATCGACCATATACATGGCCGGGCGCTCTGCATTGACCGCCTCGATCGCCGCCATGATTTCCGCGTCGTCTTTCACGCGTTCCAACAGGTCGCCCATGCCGGAATTCGGGTTCACGCCGAGCGCGTCCAGTTTGTCCGCAAATTTCTCGAATACCGGCGCGAGCCAGGCCTTGACCGCGTAACCGAAAATGATCGGGTCGGAGACCTTCATCATGGTCGCTTTCATGTGCAGGGAGAACATGGTGCCGTCGGCTTTGGTGTCCTCAATCGCGCGCGCGAGGAAGGCGGAGAGGGCTTTGGCGGACATATAGGTCGCGTCGACGATGGTGCCGGTCTCCAGCGCCCAACCGTCCTTCAGCACCGTCACCGCGCCGTCTTTGCCGACAAACTCGATCTTCGCGTTGCCTGCCTGTGCGGCGGTCAGGGTCGCGGAAACCTCGTTGGCGAAGAAATCGCCCTCGGTCATGGAAGAAACCTTGGTTTTGCTGTCAGAGACCCATTCGCCCATGGAATGCGGGTTGGCCTGTGCGAAGTTTTTCACCGCACGGGCGGAGCGGCGGTCGGAATTGCCTTCGCGCAGCACCGGGTTCACGGCGGAACCCTTGATCGCATCATAGCGCGCGCGCACGTCTTTTTCCGCATCTGTCGCCGGTTCTTCCGGGTAAGCGGGCAGGGCGAAGCCTTGCGCCTGAAGCTCTTCGATGGCGGCGACAAGCTGCGGCACGGAGGCCGAGATGTTCGGCAGTTTGATCACGTTCGCATCCGGGGTTTTCACCAGCCGACCCAGTTCGGCCAAATGGTCATCCTGCCGCTGCGCCTCGCTCAGCGCTTCCGGGAAAGCGGCGAGGATACGGCCCGCCAGCGAGATGTCCTTGGTGCCTACGGCGATGCCTGCGGCTTTGGCAAAACGCTTGATGATGGGCAGAAGCGAAGCGGAGGCAAGCTCGGGGGCTTCGTCCACCTTGGTATAGAGGATGTCGGCTGTGGTGTTGGTCATATCCGTTTCCCTGGATGGTTGTTCGGTTGGAGTCGGGTTTGTATACACTGGCATACCGGGCCGAACAAGCCTCGCTTGCCCCGGCCATCGGCACTTTCCTTTCCGACCGGCGCAGGATATGCGGTTTTGCATGGGAAAACACGCGGAAAATGAGGTGGATCTGGAAAGTCTGGCGGCGTTGTCGGCGTTGGGCTTTGATGCGCTGGTTGATGCGCGTTCCCCCGCCGAGTTTGCCGAGGACCATGTGCCCGGTGCGCTCAATCTGCCGGTTTTGTCCAATGCGGAACGCGCCGAGGTTGGCACGCTTTATGTGTGCGAGAGCCGGTTTCTGGCCCGCCGAATTGGTGCGGCGCGGGTCTCGCGCAATATTGCGGATCATCTGGAAGGGCCGCTGGCGTCGATGGGGGGCGGTTGGCGGCCCTTGGTTTACTGCTGGCGCGGCGGGCAGCGTTCCAATTCCTTCGCCACGGTGCTGCGGCAGGTCGGTTGGCGCGCGGCGGTGCTGAAGGGGGGCTATAAAGCCTATCGCCGCCTCGTGGTGCGCGCGCTCTATGACGCGCCGATTGCGCCGGAGGTGATTTTGATCGACGGGGGCACCGGCACCGCCAAGACCGCGCTTCTGGCCGGGATCGCGGCGGCGGGCGGGCAGGTTCTGGACCTTGAGGGCATGGCCAACCATCGCGGCTCGCTTTTCGGGCTGCGCGGCGAACAACCGAGCCAGAAAGCCTTCGAGAGCCGGTTGGCGATGGGGCTGGCGGGGCTGGACCCGGCGCGGCCCGTATTTGTCGAGGCGGAAAGCTCGAAAATCGGTGCGCGTATCCTGCCGCCGTCGCTGTGGAAAGCCATGATTGCTGCGCCGGTGATCACGGTGTCTGCCCCGGTTTCTGCCCGCGCGGCCTATCTGTCGGAAGCCTATGCGGACCTGACGGCGGATCTGGATAAGCTCTTGGAAACGCTGGAAAACCTGACGCGCTATCATGGGCATGAGCAGGTCGGGCGCTGGGCCGGGATGGCGCGGGAGGGGGCGTTTGCGCCGCTGGCAGCGGAGTTGGTGACGCAGCATTATGACCCGCGCTACGCCCGCACCTCGCAGCGCGATGCCCCGCCGCTGGCCCGCTTCGACCTGTCGGATTTGTCGCCGGAAACGCTGGCGCAAGCCGCCGCCGAAATCACCCGCCGCTTCGCAAATTGATCCCGCTGCCTTTGGTGATCTCCCCGATGATCGACGCGGTTTCGCCTAGCGCGGCCAATACCTCGTCCGCTCGATCCGGCGCGATGGCGGCCAGCAACCCGCCCGCGGTCTGCGGATCATACAGCAAATCGCCCAGCGGCCCGGCGGCGCCCTTGACCGGCGCGGCCGCGCGGTTGGCGTCAAAGGCCGAGGACCGCACTCCCGCCTGTGCCAGTTTCAACGCCCCGCGCCAGACCGGGATTTCCGCCGCGTTTAGCACTGCGCCAACCCCTGATGCCCCGCAGATTGATGCCAGATGCCCCGCCAGCCCGAAGCCCGTCACGTCCGTCATTGCCTTGGCGTGTTCCGCCAACCGCGCCGCTACGGCGTGATCGGATTTCTCCAGCGCGGTGAGCAGCGATTGCACGTCGCCGCCCCTCGCCACGCCGCGCATCTCGGCGGCAAGCAGAACGCCGGAGCCGATGGGGCGGGTCAGGATCAGCTTGTCGCCCGGCTCTGCGCCGGTGTTTTGGATCGGGTCGCCCGAAAGGGTGCCGGTCAGGGTCAGGCCAAGCTGCATCTCCGCGCCAAAGGTGGAATGCCCGCCGATGATTTCCGCGCCGAGCGGCTGCAACACGCTCTGAATGGCGCCCATGATTTCCGCCATCGTGCGCGCGGCGAGGGGCTGCGACATGCGCGGCAGGGTGACGGAGATCAGCGCGGCTTGCGGCGCGGCCCCCATGGCCCAGATGTCGCCCAATGCGTGCAGCGTGGTGATGCGGGCGAAGCGTGCGGGGTCTTCGATGAAGGCGCGCAGATGGTCGGTGGTCAAGACCTGCTTTGTCGCCCCGAAATCCAGCACGCCCGCATCGTCGCCGGGGCCGGATAACACGTCCGCGCGCGCCGGGGCGGGCAGGGCGGACAGCGCGTCTTTCAGCGTCGTATGGCCCAGCTTCGAGCCGCAGCCACCGCAGAGAATGGGCTGCGTCTGCGCGCGCTCTTCCGCCACGCCCGAAGCGACCTTTCGGGGCAGGGCATCTGGGCGCATGAAAGGCAAGTGCCGGAATTGCTTCATGAATTTCTGGTCGATGTGGTTTTTCCAGCGCCAGATCAGCGCGCCGGAAATCGCCCGTCCGCCTTTTTCTGCCACCGCGCGCTTGCCGCCCAGCGAGATGAGCTTGAGGTAATCCTTCTGCGGTTTGTAGGCGCGGGTTTTGCCGCCGGACAGCGCGGTTTTGAGGTTGGCGGCGAGGATCGGCCCGGAGCGCACCGCGAAAACGCCCGCCTTGGGGCGCGGCGCGTGGGCCATATGGGCGCAATCGCCGACCGCGAAGAGATCCGTGCGCCCCTTTACCGCGAGGTCCGGGCCGACGGTGATGAAACCGTCCTCGGTCAGCGGCAGGTCACAGTCTTTCAGCCACGGATGGGCGAAGGTGCCGGCGGCGCCGAGGGTAAAGCGGGAGGGGACTTTTTCGGTGGTGGAAAGCTGCACCCCGTCCGCCTCGATACGCGTCACCTCCGAGGCCAGATGCAGCGCGATCCCGGCTTTTTCCAGCGCGCGGCGCAGGCGATCGGCGGTGGCGGGAATGCGGCTGGTGATCTCGGAACGCGCTTCGATCAACGACACCCGGCGCTGCTTCGTGCCGTCGCTTTTCAGCGCGTGATCCATCGCCAGCGCCAGCTCCACCCCCGCAACGCCGCCGCCGATCACCGCTACTTCCGGCGCGACCTCGCCCGCGCGCACCAAGGCGCGGAAATTGCTCCAGCGGGCGGCGAAAGTGTCGAGCGGTTTGGCGCCGAGCGCGTGTTGGGAAAAGCCTTCGATGGCAGGCATTTCTGCGTGAATGCCTACGTCAATCGAAGCCACGTCATAGGCAATCTCACGCCCCGATGCGAGGCGCACCACCCTGGCCTCCGGGTCGATAAACACCGCCTTGTCCACGATCAGCCGCGCGCCCGCGAACCGGGCCAGTTTCACCAGATCAATATCCAGATCGCCACGCGCATAATGGCCTGCGATATGGCCGGGCAACATGCCGGAATAAGGGGCGGTCGGGCCGGGATTGATCAGGGTCAGCCGCACGCCGGGAAGGGGGTTCATGCCCCACATGCGCGCGACGATGGCATGGGCGTGCCCCCCGCCAATCAGCACCAGATCGCGGGTCAGGGGGATGGTGTTCAGCATGGCAGACCTCTCGTTTGGCGTAGATGTAACCTTCCCGCGTCGCATGTGAAGCCCCGCGCGCGGTTGCGGGTGAAAAAATTTGTTCAATCTGCATTGAACGAAGCAGGCGCAGCGCTTATCTGCGCGGAATGGAGAGTGCAGTTGATAAATTCATCGCCCAGATGGGGTTGTTGGCAAAGGACGAGGGCAGTCCGCGTATTGCTGGGCAGATCATGGGCTATTTGATGGTCGAAGGGGAGCCGCGCACGCTGGGGCAGATGACCGAGCGGCTGAAGATTTCCAAGGCGTCGGCTTCGACCAATGCCCGGTTGCTGGAGCGGCACGGGTCGTTGAAGCGGGTCGAGAGCCTTGGCACCCGGCAGGACGCCTATGTCATCGCGGATGATCCCGAGCGGCAGATGATGGAGCTGTTGTCCAAGCGGCTGCGGGCCTCTGCGGATGAGATGGCGAAGCATATTGGCCCGGTCGGGAAGGAAAACCCGGACGCGGCAAAGCGGGTGGCACAATTCGCGGATTTTTACGTTTTCATGGCGGAAATGGTTGAGGATTGGTGCGACCGGGAAGAACTCGCCAATTGGGGCAAAGGGGACGAAAATGAGTGACCAGAAGCCCGATTGGGCAATGAGCAAGCGCGAGGTGGAAGACAAGGCGCGGGCCGAGGCGGGGCTGGCGCCGAGGAAGCGGCGTGGCTGGCTCTGGGCGCTGGGAATTGTGCTGCTTCTGGCGGCTGGCGGGGGGTGGTTTGTGCTTTCCGGCCAGTTTGGCGCGATGCAGATTGCGCGGGCCGAGGCCACGGCGCAGGCAGAGGAAGAGGCGGCGGCGCGCGCGGCGCGGGCAAAGGTCATGCAGATCGCGCCGTATGAGGTGACGCGGGTCGAAAAAGCGCTGCTGCGCGAGGAATTGAAGGTCACGGGCACGTTGACGCCGGCGCGCAAGGTGCATCTTTCCGCCGAGGTTTCGGCGCGGGTGATCGAGGTTTCGGCACGGGCCGGGGACCGGGTGCGCAAGGGCGATGTGCTGGTGCAATTCGACGTCGACGCGCTGGAGACCCAGTTGCGGCAGGCGCGCTCCAACGCCAAGGCGACCGAGGTGCAACTGGCGCTGGCGCAATCGGAATTTGACCGCACGCAGAACCTTGTCGAACGCGGGCTGGCGGCTCCGGCGACGCTTGACCGCTCGCGCTCCAGTCTCGATCAGTTGACCGCAGCGCTGGCGGCGCAGAAAACCATGGTGGTGAGCGCCGAACGGGCTTTGGCCAATGCGACGGTGAGCGCGCCGTTTGATGGCGTCGTGTCCGAGCGCCGCGTTGATGCGGGCGGGTTTGTCGGCGCCGGATCGCCGCTCTTTACCATCGTTGACCTCGCCTCGCTGGAAGTCGACGCGACCGCGCCCGTGGCCAAAGCGCCGCTTTTGTCCATCGGGCAGAAGGTCGAAGTGCGGGTCGAAGGCTTCGGCGAGCGCCGCTTTGAAGGGGCGATTGAGCGCATTAGCCCGGTGGCGATTGCGGGCACCCGGATGTTGCCGGTTTTTGTCTCGATCAGTAACGAGGACGGGGCGCTGCGCGGTGGCATGTTTGCGTCCGGCACCATCACCACCGAGGCGCGCGAGGGGGCGATTGGCCTGCCGGTCGGCGCGGTGCGCAATACGGGCGATGGCAGCCATGTCATTGTAATCGTTGACGGAAAAGCCGAGCGGCGCGACGTTGAACTGGCGCGGGAATGGTTCGCGGGCCGGGTGGTGGAAATCGCCAGCGGGCTGGAACCGGGCGATCTGGTGCTGACCGAACCGCTGCCGGAAGTGACCCCCGGCACGCCGGTCGAATTGACGGAGTAAGCCATGTTTTTGACCCGCGTTTCCGTAAGCCAGCCGGTTTTTGCCACTATGGTCATGGTGGCGATGATGGTGATCGGTGCGTTTTCCTATTCGCGCCTGCCCATCGAGCGCTTTCCAGATATCGACTTTCCCATCGTCGCGGTGGTGACGGCCTATCCGGGCGCTTCGCCGGAAGCGGTGGAGAGCGATATTGTCAAGCCGATCGAGGATGCGGTGGCGACGGTGGCGGGGCTGGATAAGGTGCGTTCCAACGTGCAGCCCGGTTCGTCGCTGGTCATCATCCAGTTCCAGCTGGAGGTCGAAAGCGCGGCGGCGGCGCAGGATGTGCGCGACAAGATCGACCAGATCCGCTCCCTTTTGCCGGACAATGCGGGCGATCCGCTGATCCTGCGGTTTGACCCGGCGGCGCTGCCGGTTGTGTCGGTCGGGGTGTCGTCGGAGGTGCTGGATGCGGGGGCGCTGACCGCGCTGACGGAGGACGTGATCGCCAAGCGGCTGGCCAATGTGCGCGGCGTCGGGCGGGCTTCGGTCGTTGGGGGCAGTCCGCGCGAAGTGCAGGTGGATGTGGACCCGGACCGGCTGACCGCGCTGGGCGTGGGCATTGGCGAGGTGGCGGGTGCGCTGTCGGCGCAGAACCAGGACCTGCCCGCGGGCGCCATTGAGAGCGCGGCCCGCACCACCGCCGTGCAGGTCGAGGGCCGCGTCGAAACGCTGTATGATTTTCAGGACGTGATCGTGGCGCAACGCGGCGGACAGCCGATCCGGCTGGGCGATATTGCCACGGTGCGCGACCGGCTCGCGGCACCGGAGTCGCTGGCGATGGTGGACGGGGTGCGCGCGCTGTCCATCGACGTCGTGAAAACGCAGGGCGCCAACACGGTTGCGGTGGCGAAGGATGTGGCGGCGGAAGTGGCGAAAATGTCCGCCGATCCGGCCTTTGAGGACGTGACCGTCGAAATACTGGTGAGCAATGCCGAGGAGATTATCGACAGCTTCGAATCCGTGCAGAACATGATCATAGAGGGCGCTTTTCTGGCCACCGTGATCGTGTTTTTGTTCCTCAATTCATGGCGCTCGACGGTGATCACCGGCCTGACCCTGCCGATCTCGATTATCGGCACCATGACCGCGATCTGGGCGCTGGGCTTTACGCTGAACATGATGACGCTGATGGCGCTGTCGCTGGTCGTCGGCATCCTGATCGACGACGCCATCGTGGTGCGCGAAAACATCATGCGGCACCTTGCGATGGGCAAATCGCACCGCCGCGCCGCGCTGGACGGCACCAACGAGATCGGTCTCGCGGTGCTGGCCACCACGCTGTCCATCGTTGCGGTGTTCCTGCCCGTCGCCTTCATGACCGGCATTATCGGCCGCTTCTTCCTGCAATTCGGCATCACCGTTTCGGTCGCCGTGATGATCTCGCTGTTCGTGTCCTTCACGCTCGACCCGATGCTGTCGTCGGTCTGGTATGACCCGGCGGCGAAAAAGGATGCACGGCGCGGTCCCATCGGGCGGCTGGTTGCACAGTTTGACCGCTTTTTTGAGTGGGTCGCGGCACGTTACGCGGATTTCCTGAAACGCGCGTTGAAGTTTCGCAAGACGACGCTCGCGGTGGCGGCGGCGGCCTTTGTGGGCGGGCTGGCGCTGTTCCCGATCATCGGGGCGGAGTTTGTGCCGGCGGCGGATACGGGGCGGGTGCAGGTTGATCTGCAACTGCCGGTGGGCACGACGATTGACCGGGCGGCGGAGAAAATCGCGCAGGTCGAAGCGCTGCTCAAGCGCGAATACCCGGAGATTGCGGAGAGTTACGCCACGCTCAATTCCGGCACCCAGCGCGGCGGAACCGCAGCGACCTTGCTGCTCACGCTTTCCGAAGATCGCAGCCTGACGCCACAAGAGATGGTGCCGGATGTTCGGACCACCCTCGCGGCCATTCCCGGCGTTGGCTTTACCGTCGGCGCGCCCAACGGGTTTGGTGGGGTGGAGAAGCCGGTGTCGGTATCGATCATCGGGCCGGACAACGCGGTTTTGGCGCGGCTGTCGGCGGAACTGGCAGAAAAGCTGAAACAAATCAGGGGGTTGGTGGAAGTCGATACTTCGCTTGACGACCCGCAGCCCACCCTCGCCATCCGCCTTGATCGCGACCTTGCCGCCGAGTTTGGCGTGTCGCCGGATACGGTCGGCAACACGCTCTATCCGATGCTGGCGGGGCAGAACGTTACCGAATGGACCTCGCCGGGCGGGGAGAATTTCGATGTTGTGCTGCGCCTGCCGCTGGAAGCGCGCGATGACCCGGAACTGCTCGGCGCGTTGCCGCTGGCAACGCAGGCCGGGATCGTGCGGCTCGATCAGATTGCTACGGTGGTTGAAAGCACCAGCCCCGGCGAGATCAAGCGCGAAAACCGCGACCGGGCCGTGTCGATCCGGGCCAATCTGGAGGGGCTGACGCTGGGCGAGGTGCAGGCCGATATTCAGGCGGCGATGGACAGCCTGACCCTGCCGGTGGGGTATCGTATTAGCTCCGGCGGCGAGGCGGAAGATATGCAGGAGAGCATGATTTCCGCCATGACTGCGCTGGGCCTCGCGGTGATTTTCATCTACCTCGTGCTGGCCTCGCAATTTGCCTCTTTCCTGCAACCCTTCGCCATCATGTCCTCGCTGCCGCTGGCCCTTGTCGGGGTCATGCTCGGCCTGCTGGCCTTCGGCTCGACGCTGAACATTTACTCGATCATTGGCTTCATCATGCTGATGGGGCTTGTGACCAAGAACGCGATCCTGCTGGTGGACAACGCCAATCAGCGGGTGCGCGAGGGGATGAACCTCTATGACGCTCTGGTCAGATCCGGTGCGACCCGCTTTCGGCCCATCGTCATGACCACGTTGGCTATGATCTTCGGCATGTTGCCGCTGGCGCTGAACCTGCATGGCGGCACGGGGGAAAACGCTTCGATGGCACATGCGGTGATCGGGGGGCTGATTTCCTCGTCGATCCTGACGCTGGTCGTGGTGCCGGTGTTGCTGACCTATACGGACGCCTTCGGCAAATGGATCAGCCGGTATCTGCCCTCGGCGCCCGACGACGCGCATTCCGAGGCGTCGGCCGACGGTTGAAGCGGCATTTCCACCATTGACCCGCCCCGCGCGATAGGACAGGTTCCGGCGCGAGGCGGAGAGGGGCGCGGATGTATCGCTGGGTTTTGGCATTTTCACGCATTTTGGCCGTGGCGGGCGGGGTGATGCTCTGTGCGTTGGTGATGCTGGTGGTGCTGTCGGTCATCGGGCGGGAAAGCGCGGCCTTTCTCGCCGGGGATTTCATGCAGACCCATGCGGAAGGGCTGGCGGACTGGCTCTTGTCGCTACGCGCGCCCGGCCCGTTCGGCGACTTGCGCATCGGCCCGGTGACGGGGGATTATGAGCTGGTCGAGGCCGGCATGGCTTTTGCGATTTTCGCCTTCCTGCCCCTGACGCAACTGACTTCCGGCCATGCTGTTGTCGATCTCTTCACCCGCTTTCTGCCGCCGCGCGTCGAACGCGTCCTGATCATGCTGGCGGAAGTGGTCTTCGCCCTCGTGCTGATCGTGATTGTGGCGCAGCTTTTCGAGGGGCTGGCGGCGAAATTCAAACGCGGGCAGACGACCTTCTTGTTGCAAATGCCGATCTGGTGGGCCTATGCGGCGAGCTTTTTCGGTGCGGTTTCGGCGGCGCTGGTCGGGGTCTATGTCGCCGCCGCGCGGCTCTGGGAAATACTCACTGGCGCCGTGATCTTGCCGCGTGTGGAGGGGGCGGAAGTATGAGCGATTTTGCCCTTGGGCTGTGGTCTTTTCCGGCCCTGATGCTGATGATTTTCCTGCGCGTGCCGATCGGGCTGGCGATGTTTCTCGCCGGGTTTCTGGGCTTTGGCGTGATGAATGGCAGCTTCGCCGTGCCGCTGGCCAAGCTCAAGACCGAAAGCTATGTCACCTTCTCCAACTACTCGCTGTCCATCGTGCCGCTTTTCCTGCTGATGGGCCATTTCGCCACGTTGGGCGGCATGTCGCAAGCCCTGTTTCGCGCCGCTGAAAGCTGGCTCGGGCATCGGCGCGGCGGGGTGGCGATGGCGGCGGTCGGGGCTTGCGCAGGGTTTGGCGCCATCTGCGGCTCGTCGCTGGCAACGGCGGCCACGATGGGCCGCACCGCGTTGCCGGAGCTGAAAAAATACGGCTATTCCGGCGGGTTTTCCACCGCAACTTTAGCGGCGGGCGGCACGTTGGGTATTCTGATCCCGCCCTCCGTGGTGCTGGTGATTTACGCCATTCTGGCCGAACAAAACGTCGCCAAACTCTTCGTCGCCGCGGTTTTGCCGGGCCTGTTGGCAGCGCTGGGTTATATGCTCACCATCTCGCTTTATGTGCGGCTGAACCCGGACAGCGCCGGGCTGAAACCGCCGGTGCCGTGGCGCCAGCGCCTGGCCGATACGGCGGCGGTCTGGCCGGTTTTGCTGGTGTTTGGCTTGGTGGTCCTCGGCATTTACAACAGCGTGTTCACCCCAACGGAAGGCGCCGCCGTCGGTGCGCTCGGCACCGGCCTCATCGCCTTTTTCGGGCGCGGCGCGGATTTGCGCGCTTTGGCGGGCAGCTTCACCGCGACCGGGCGTTCCACCGGCATGATCTTTTTCATCGTGCTGGGCGCGGCCTTTTACAATTCCTTCCTCGCCACAACCGGCGTGCCGCAAAAGCTCGCGGGCTGGGTGGTCGGGCAGGGGTTTTCGCCGTGGATCGTGTTGCTGCTGATCCTGTTGTTTTACCTCGTTTTGGGCTGTCTCATGGACAGCTTGTCGATGATCCTGCTCACGGTGCCGATCTTCTTTCCCATCGTCACGGCGCTGGATTTCGGGCTGGTTGATTTCGTTGCCATGCAGCACGACCTGATCCGCGCGGCGCTGGCGAGCGGGGTCGAGGGCGTGGCGCCGGAGGTGTTGGAGCAGGTGCGCGCGGCGCTGGCGGACGGGGTTGCGGTCAGCCGGGAAGCGGCGCGTGAATTGGGGGTGAATTTCACCGAGGCGCGGGCGGATCGGATCGAGATTGAGCGCATCGCGCTGTGGTTCGGGATCCTTGTGCTGATTGTGGTCGAGGTTGGGCTGATCACGCCGCCGGTCGGCATGATCTTGTTTATTATCAATGCGATGGATCGCAAAACGCCCATCGTTGAGACCTACAAGGCGGTGAGCTTTTTTATCGCTTCCGATCTTGTTCGCGTCGGGCTTTTGGTGGCCTTTCCGGCGATCACGCTGGCGCTGGTGGGGTAGTTACCCCATCAACGCGTCGAGATGTTTGATTACGCAGCGCGCCAGCGCGTGCGGCTCATACCCGCCTTCCAGCATGGACACGACCCGCCCGCTGCAATGCTCCTTCGACACGGCAAGCAATTCGCGGGTCAGCCAGCCGTAATCCTCATCCGTCAGGTTCAGATGAGACATATCATCGGCCATGTGCGCGTCGAACCCCGCGCTGATCAGCAGCAATTCCGGTTTGAAATCATAGAGATGGGGCAGCCAGTGTTCGGTGATGGCCTGCCGGAATTCCTCCGATCCGGCCCCCGCCGTCAGCGGCACGTCGACCAGATTGTTGGTCTCTTTTTCGTGGCCGGTGAAGGGGTAGAACGGGTGTTGGAAGGAGGAGCAGAACAGCACGCGGGGATCGTGTTGGAAGATGTCCTCGGTGCCGTTGCCGTGATGGACGTCGAAATCGACGATGGCGACGCGTTCCAGCCCATGCACCTCCATCGCGTGTCCGGCGGCCACGGCGATGTTGTTAAAGAGGCAAAAGCCCATCGCCTGATCGCGCACTGCATGGTGCCCCGGCGGGCGCACGGCGGCGAAAACCGGGTTGGCCTCGCCGCGCATCACCAGATCGACCGCCAGCACCCCGGCCCCCGCCGCACGTTCGGCGGCGCGCAGGGTGCCGGGGCTCATTACCGTGTCGCCGTCGATGGAAACCGGCGCGTCGTCCGGGCCGGGGGCGAGGGCGTATACCTTGTCGAGATAGCCCGCATCATGCACCCGCTCCAGATCGGCGCGCGCGACCAGCGGGGCGTCGTAATGGCGCAGAACGTAATCCATGCCGGAGGCGATCAGTTGGTTGTTGATCGCCTGCAGACGCACCGGCGCGTCCGGGTGCAGGGCGCCGGTTTGGTGGTCTAGGCATTCGTGATGCGAAATAAAGCCAAGCATGGTGTCTCCCTTCGGTGCAACGCGCTGTTTTCAGCGTCTTTTGGTGGTTCCCCGCGCAGGGTTTGCCGCGCGGGGGCGTGTTTGTCAGAGCCAGCGTTCGACGATCATCAGTTCCCGGTCGTCCGGGTCAGAGCGCTGGGTGAAGCCCAGTTCGGTCATCAGCGCCAGCATCGGGGCGTTGTTTTTCAGCACCGTGCCTTCGATGATCTCGAGGTCATGGGCTTTCGCGGCACGGAACAGGGCTTTCATCAGCCGCGTGCCGATGCCCTGATGCTGCACCGCGTCCCCAACCACGATGGCAAATTCGCAGCTTTTCTGGTCCGGGTTGATCACATAGCGCGCCACGCCGCAGAGCTTCGGCCCGTCTTCCGGCTCCGCCACGGCGGCGATGGCCATTTCGCGGCGGTAATCCAGCTCGGTGAAGCGGGCGAGCATTTCCGGCGATAGCTCGGTGATCGTGCCCATGAAGCGCATCTTGCGCGCCTCGTCGGACAATTCGCGGGTGAAGGTTTGCAGCGTATCCGCGTCCTCGGAGCGCACCGGGCGCAGGATCAGCGGGGTGCCGTCCGCGAGGTGTTCCTCGCTGCGCAGGTGGTGCGGATAGGGGTGGATGGCGACGTGGTCGTAGCGGCCGTGACTCGCAGGTGGGCGGGCCACCCGCACCCGTGCATCCACCGCGATCACCCCGGAGGGGCCGGCGAAGAGCGGGTTGATATCGAGTTCGATCACTTCGGGCAATTCACATACCATGTCGGAAATGCGCATCAGGACGTCGATCACCGCATCGCGGTCCACCGCCGCTTTATCGCGGAAGGCGTCCAGCATTTTGGAGACCTTGGTGCGGTTGATCAGCCGGTCCGCCAGCACCGAGTTCATCGGCGGCAGGGCGACGGCGCTGTCGCGCAGCACTTCGACCATGGTGCCGCCTGCGCCGAAGAGGATGGTCGGGCCGAAGATGTTATCGCGGCTGGCGCCGACCACCAGTTCGCGGGCGTCTTGCAGCTTGGCCATCGATTCGATGGTGACGCCGGTGATGCGCGCCTTGGGCTCTGCCTCGCGCGCGCTTTCGGTCATGCGGCGGAAGGCGCGACTTACTTCGCCCGCGTTGCGGATATTGAGGACAACCCCGCCAACGTCGGATTTATGGCTGATGTCCGGCGAGTTGATTTTCATCGCGACCGGGAAGCCAACGGTTTCCGCAGCGACCAGCGCGGCGGCGGCAGAATTGGCCTCAAGGGTGACGTTGATCGGGATATGGAACGCATGCAGCAGCGCCTTGCTTTCCATGTCGGAGAGCATGTCGCGACCATCCGCCAGCACCGCGTCGATGATCATCTTGGCGCCGGAAAAATCAGGGCGGGTTTCGCGCGGTAGCGGGCCGGGGGTTTCCAGCGCCAGCTTGCGGTTGCGCTCGTGCTTGGCGAGGTAGGAGAAGGCTTCGACGGCGCGTTCTGGGGTCAGGAAATCGGCCACGCCGTTTTGCGACAACAGATCGCGCCCTTCCTGCACCGAGGTTTGCCCCATCCAGCTTGCCAGCACCGGCTTGCTGCGCCGTTTGGGCAGGGCGTCCAGCACCGCCTGCGCCGCTTCCGTCGCATCCGTCACCGCTTGCGGGATCAGCAGCGCCAGCACACCGTCAACATTCTTGTCCGCCATCACGGCCTTGACCGCCTCGCGGTAGCCATCCGCGCCGGCATCGCCGAGGATATCGACCGGGTTGCCGTGGCTCCAGTATTTCGGCAGCTTGCCGTTCAGCTTCTCGATGGTTTCCGGCGATAGCTGCGCCAGTTCGATGCCCATATCGCCCGCGCGGTCTGCGGCCAGAACCCCCGCACCGCCACCATTGGTCACGATGGCGAGCCGGTTGCCGCGGGTGCGCTTGGAAGACGACAGGATCTCGGCGGCGGCGAAAAGTTGCCCGAAGGTTTGCGCGCGCACGGCACCGGCGCGTTCCAGCGCGGCGGCGAACACGTCATCGGAGCCGATCAGCGCGCCGGTATGGGTGCTGGCGGCGGCGGCGGAAGTGGCGTGCCGCCCGGATTTCAGCACGATAACCGGCTTCAGACGCGCGGCGGCGCGCAGGGCGGACATGAATTCCGGCGCCTGCCGCACCCCTTCGACATAGAGCAGGATGGCGTCGGTTTTCGGGTCGGTGGACAGAAATTCCATCATGTCGCCGAAGTCGATGTTGAAGGAATTGCCGAGGCTGACAAGGGCGGAGAAGCCCAGGTGATGCGGCCCGGCCCAGTCGGAAATCGCGGCGTTGAGCGCGCCCGATTGCGAGATCAGCGCGAGATTGCCCTTGGGCGTGCCGGAGCGCAGGAAGGTGGCGTTCATGTTGTGCCACGGGCGCACGAGGCCCACGCAGTTCGGCCCCATGAAGCGCACCCCGGCGCGGCGGGCGGCGGAGATCAGCTCCCCTTCCAGCTCTTTGCCCGCGCCGCCCCCTTCGCCGAAACCGGCCGACAGGATGATGGCGTTTTTGATCCCCGCCGCACCGCAATCGCGGATGATGCCCGGCACGGTGCGCGCGGGCGTGGCGATCACGGCGAGATCAACCTCTTCACCGATGGCGTCGGCGCTGGGATAGCAGGTCAGCGCGCCGATCTTCTCGTGTTTCGGGTTGATCGGGTAAATCGGCCCCTTGAACCCATCGGCCAGTAGGTTGTTCAGCAAGATCGCTCCGACGGAGCCTTCGCTGGCCGAAGCGCCAAAAACGGCGATGGAAGCCGGGTTCATCAGTTTCGAAAGGGGATTTGCATCCATTTCTTGAAATCCTTCAATATGCATTCGCGCACGGAGCAGGTGCCCCGCGTGTTCTGTTTCCTCCCCTTTGCAGCAAATTGCAAATTTTCGGTTAACAGAAATTGATTCTGGTCAAGAAAAACGCGGATTGTTGCCGGGAGGGGTCAAAAAGAAAAAAGCCCCGCGCGGGGCGGGGCTTTTGAAGGATTTTGTTGCCTTACTTCGGCAGTTCGGCGGTGATGCCTTCGACGTAGAAATCGAGGCCCAGCAGGGTGCCGGCATCCGCCACTTCGCCTTCCGCCAGCCAAGGCGTGCCGTCCTGCTTGTTGAGCGGGCCGGTGAAGGGGTGGTATTCGCCTTTTGCGATGGCGTCGGCCATGGCGAGGGCTTCGGCTTTGACCTCGGCGGGAACGGCGTCGGTGATCTCACCGATTTCCACCATGCCGGTATCCATGCCGTCCCAGGTTGCGACGCTTTTCCAGGTGCCGTCCATCACGGCCTGGGTGCGGGCGATGTAATAGGGCGCCCAGTTGTCGATGATGGAGGAAACCCGCGGGAAGGGGGCGTATTCCGCCATGTCAGAGGCTTGGCCGAAGGTGTAGACATTGCCCGCTTCCTGCGCGGCGGCCTGCGGCGCGGTGCTGTCGGTGTGCTGCAAGATCACGTCGGCGCCCTGTTCGATCAGCGCGCGGGCGGCATCGGCCTCTTTCGCCGGGTCAAACCACGTATAGGCCCAGATGATCTTGAACTCGACATCCGGGTTCACCTTCTTGGCGTGGATGTAAGCGGAGTTGATACCGCGCACCACTTCCGGGATCGGGAAGGAAGCGATGTAGCCGATGATGTTGGACTTGGTCACACGCCCGGCAATGGTGCCCTGCACGGCGCGGCCCTCATAAAAACGGGCGCTGTAATTGGACACGTTTTCGGCGGTCTTGAAGCCGGTCGCGTGTTCAAATTTCACGTTCGGGAACTTGGCGGCGACTTCGAGGGTCGGGTCCATGTAGCCGAAGGAGGTGGTGAAGATCAGGTCATGGCCGGACAGGGCCATCTGGGTCAGCACGCGGGTGGCGTCGGCCCCTTCCGGGACGTTCTCAACATAGGTGGTCTCGACCGCATCGCCGAAATGCGCCTCAACCGCGAGGCGGCCTTGGTTATGCTCATAGGTCCAGCCGCCATCGCCGATGGAGCCGACATAGACAAAGCCGACTTTCACCGGGTCGTCACCGGCCAGCGCGGCGCCGGCGGTCGCAGTGGCCAGAGCGGCGCCTGCGAGCAGGTTTCTGAAGAGTTTCATAGGGGATCTCCTTGATTGGGTTATCTGGGTTAATCGGTTTCGTGGAACGGCTTGCCGAGCGAACCGGGCGCGCCGTATTGGCCGAAGATGGAAATGGCGACCAGCACGAGAATGGTGATCACATAGGGGCTCATGGACAGGACTTCGACCGGCACGTTGACCTCGGCGGCTTGCAGGTTGACTTGCAGCACGGAAATGCCACCGAAGAGATAGGCGCCGACGAGGATGCGCGCCGAACGCCACGAGGCAAAGACCACGATGGCCAGCGCGATCCAGCCCGCCCCGGCGGTCAGCCCATCGACCCATTGCGGCACCCGCACCAGCGAAATATACGCCCCGCCCAGCCCGGCGCAGGCCCCGCCAAACAGGATGGCGGCGAACCGCACCCGCCGGACCTTGTAGCCCAAAGCATGGGCTGCGGCGTGGTTTTCGCCCACCGCGCGCAGGATCATCCCGGCGCGGGTGCGGCGCAGAAAGACAAAGGTCGCGGCGACGATGAGAAGCGAGAGATAGACCACCGCGTCGTGGCGAAACAGCATCGGCCCCAGCACCGGCAGATCGGCCAGAACCGGGATGTCCAGCTTGCCCAGAACCGGCGCCTTGAGCTGTTCATATGGCTTGCCGATGACCGAAGAAAGGCCGAGGCCGAAGAGGGTCAGGGCGAGGCCGGTGGCGACCTGATTGGACATCAGCATCAAGACGAGAAAGGCGAAAATCCCCGATAGCGCGGCCCCGGCCAGCGCGGCGCCGACAAAGCCCAGCGTCGGACTGCCGCTATTGACCGCAATGGCAAAGCCCATCACCGCGCCGGTGATCATCATGCCCTCAACTCCGAGGTTCAGCACCCCGGATTTCTCCACCACCAATTCCCCGATGGCGGCCAGCAGGATCGGCGTCGAGGCCACCATCAGGCTGGCGATCATCAGAACCGGGTTGATCTGTCCAAGGTCCATCACACGGCCTCCCGCTTTGCGCTGCCAAACCGCACCCGGTAGCCCACGAACACATCCATCGCCAGCAGGAAGAATAGAAGCATCCCCTGAAACAGCTGAATGGCCGCGCCGGGCATGCCCATGATGAGCTGCGCCAGTTCCCCGCCAATATAGGTCAGCGCCATCAGCAACCCGGCGAACAGAATGCCGACCGGGTTCAGACGGCCAAGGAAGGCGACGATGATGGCGGTGAAGCCGTAGCCCGAGTTGAAATCAATCGAGATTTGTCCCGCAGGACCGGCAACCTCAAACAGCCCGGCCATGCCCGCCAGAACCCCCGACAGCCCCAGCGCGAAAGTCACAAGGCGGCGCGGGCGGATGCCGGAAAACAGTGCGGCGCGCGGTGCTTCGCCGGTCAGCCGGATGGCAAAGCCCAGCCGGTGCCGCGTCATTAACACATAGGCGAAAATCACCGCGATCAGCGCCGCGACAACGCCCCAATGCATCCCCGTTCCCGCGATCAGCTCGCCGTTGGAGGCGGCGGGAAAGTCGCGCGCGAAGTTGCGCGAGCCGGGAAAGCCCATGCCGTCCGGGTTGCGCAACAGCCCCTGCGACACCGAGGCAAGGATGTTTTCGGCCACATAGACCAGCATCAGCGAGACCAGAATTTCGTTGGTGCCAAAAAGGTTGCGCAAGGTCGCCGGGATCATGGCCCAGGCCCAGCCGCCAAACGCTCCCGCCAACACCATCAGCGGGAAAATCCAGCGGCTCTCGGTCGGGTAAAAGGCCAGTCCGACCCCCGCGCCGACAATGGCGCCCATGATATACTGCCCCTCCGCGCCGATATTCCAGATCCCGGCCTTGAAGCCGATGGACAGCCCGATGGCGATCAGGATCAGCGGCCCGGCCTTGACCAGTAGCTGCGGGCGCGAATAGCTGGCGAAGGTTTCGGAGAATAGCGGATCCCAGAAGATGGTGCGAATGGCTTCGACCGGGTTATAGCCCAGAAACCAGAACATCACCCCGCCCGCCAGCATGGTCGCGATGACCGCCAGAACCGGGGTCGCGGCAGAGATGGCGCGCGAGGGGGCGGCGCGTTTTTCCAGCCGGATGAAACTCATGACGCGCCCCCCATCATCAACCCGATTTCATCGACACTCAGCCCGCGCGCCTTGCGGATCGGCGCCAGCCGCCCCTCGTTGAGCGCGGTGAAATGGTCGCAAATCTCCATCAACTCTTCCAGATCCTGCGAAATGACAATCACCCCCGCGCCCCGGCTGGCAAGGTCGAGAAGCGCCTGCCGGATCGCCGCCGCCGCCCGCGCATCCACGCCCCAGGTCGGCTGGTTCACCACGAACACATCCGGCGCTTGCAGGATTTCCCGCCCGATGACGAATTTCTGCAAATTGCCGCCCGATAGAGCGCCCGCAGCGGCCTCTGGGCCGGGGGTGCGCACGTCGTAATCCGCGATGATCTCTTCCGCCAGTTCCCGCGTTTTGCCCCAGTTGATAAAACCGTGTTTCGTCAGCTTGCCGCGAATGGCGGCGGTGAGAAAAGTGTTTTCTGTCAGCGACATGGCGGGCGCGGCGGCATGGCCCAGCCGCTCTTCCGGCGCGCTCAGAAGCCCTAGGCGGCGCCGCGCATCGGGCCGGCGCGTGCCGATCTTTTCGCCCTTGAGCCGCACCGCGCCGGGCTTGGCGCGCCGCTCGCCGGACAGGGCGGCAATCAACTCGTCCTGCCCGTTGCCCGCAACCCCGCCAATGCCCAGAATTTCCCCGGCCCGCAGTTCGAGATTGATCCCCTTGAGTGCCATGCCAAAGCGCTGCGCCGCGGGCAGGTTCAGGTCGCGCAATTCCAGCACCACCTCGCCCAGATCCCCCGCCTCGCGCACCGGCACATGCAGGCTCGTCCCGACCATCATCTCCGCCATCGAGCGCGCGCTTTCCTCGCGCGGGTCACAGGTCGAAACCACCCGCCCATGCCGCAAAATCGTCGCATGTTCGCACAGCGCCCGGATTTCTTCGAGCTTGTGGCTGATATAGAGAATGGCGGTGCCCTCGTCGCGCAGCTGACGCAGGGTGTGGAACAGGATGTCGACTTCCTGCGGCGTCAGAACCGAGGTCGGCTCGTCCATGATCAGCAGTTTCGGGTCTTGCAGCAAACAGCGCACGATCTCGATGCGCTGACGCTCCCCCGCCGACAGATCACCCACCCGCCGGGACGGATCGAGCGGCAACCCATATTCAGCGCTGACCGCGCGGATGCGTTCGGCTAACTCGGTGCGCGGCGGCGGGTTGTCCATGCCAAGCGCGATGTTTTCCGCCACGCTCAGCGCGTCAAACAGCGAAAAATGCTGAAACACCATCGCCACCCCGGCTTCCCGCGCGGCCCGTGGATTGCGCGGCGCGAAAGCCGTGTCGCCAAAGCGCATTCCGCCCCGGTCCGGCTTCACCAGCCCGTAGATCGTCTTGACCAGCGTCGATTTCCCGGCGCCGTTCTCGCCCAGCAGCGCGTGAATCTCTCCGGCGGCGATGGAAAAGGAAATATCCTCGTTGGCGACGACCCCCGGATAGGTTTTGGTCAGGCCGTCAAGCGTCAGAAGCGGGTCTGGCATTGAAGTTCCCTGTCGAAAGGCATGTCCCCGGTGCAAACCCGACCGCCCGGCGGCCCGACTCGCTTCGCGCGCACCCTAGACGCGCCGCACCCGCCCCGCAATGCCTTCTGCGCCAAATCGCAACATATAGGGGCCACTTTTTGCGCTAACACCATGGGCTGTGGATGTGCTGTGGGAGAATGGGTTCGATTTGTGTAAGGGGGTTGTGGTTTTCCGGTAGGGCTGTCTGCGGCACTATATTGGTATACAATTGTATACAAAGGAGAAAGCGATGATTGTTGCCATCCACCATATTCAACTCGCCATGTCTCAAGGGGGCGAAGACCGCGCGCGTCGATTCTATGAAGGGTCACTGGGCCTGCGGGAGGTGCAAAAACCGGAGCCATTGCGCTCGCGCGGCGGGGTATGGTTTCGAGGTGAGGCGGTGGAGCTGCATCTGGGGGTGGAAACGCCATTTGTCCCCGCAAAAAAGGCCCATCCGGCATTTCTGTGTGCCGATCTGAATGCCCTCGCCGCGCGGCTGGAAGAGGCGGGAGCGCCGGTGCGATGGGACACATCCCTGCCGGGAATGCGACGGTTCTATACTGAGGATCCGTTTGGTAACCGGATTGAGCTTCTGACTCCCGATGCCGGATGATTTTGCACCTTTCGGTGCCGCGCGCGCTCCTGTAACCTCGCCGCATGTCCGATTTGCCGCGCTTCATTCACCTCCGTCTGCACACCGAATACTCCCTGCTGGAAGGGGCGGTTCCGGTGAAGAAATTGCCCGGTCTGGTGGCGGGGATGGATATGCCCGCCGTTGCCGTGACCGACACCAACAACATGTTCGCGGCGCTGGAGTTTTCCGTCACCGCGTCCGGCGCGGGGGTGCAGCCGATCATTGGCTGTCAGGTTTCTCTGGCGCTGGAGGAGGAGGGCACCGACAGCGCGCCACTGGTGCTTTTGGCGCAAAATGAGGAAGGATATGAAGGGCTTATGCGCCTTTCGACCTGCCTTTATGTCAAGCGTCAGGACGGGGTGCCGCGGGTCATGTTCGAGGAACTGGCGGCCAATGCGGCGGGGCTGATTTGCCTGACCGGCGGGGCGGAAGGGCCGGTGGGGCGGTTGTTGCAGGCGGGGCAGCGCGGCAAGGCGGAAGCGCTGATGACGCGGCTTTCCGAGACCTTCCCGAACCGGCTTTATATCGAATTGCAGCGCCATCCCGGCGAGGGCGGCGGCTTGCCGGAAGCGGAGCGGCTGACCGAGCCGGGCTTTCTGGAAATGGCCTATGCCATGGCCCTGCCGCTGGTCGCTACCAACGATGTGTACTTCCCCAAACCGGACCTGTTCGAAGCCCATGACGCGCTGATCTGCATCGCGGAGGGCGCCTATGTCGATCAACAGGAACCGCGCCGCCGCCTGACGCCCGCACATTATCTCAAAAGCCCGGCGGAGATGGCGGCGCTCTTCGCCGACCTGCCGGAAGCCATTGAAAACACGGTGGAAATCGCGCGGCGTTGCGCTTTCATGGTCTATCGTCGCAAGCCGATCCTGCCGAAATTCGCCGATGATGAGGTCGAGGAATTGCGCCGTCAGGCCAATGCCGGGCTACAGGCGCGCCTTGCTGTCATTCCGCACGCGGTTTCGCCGGAGGAATATCAGGAGCGGCTGGATTTTGAACTCGACATTATCGAAGGCATGGGCTTCCCCGGCTACTTCCTGATCGTGGCCGACTTTATCAAATGGGCCAAGGATAAGAGCATTCCGGTCGGGCCGGGGCGTGGTTCCGGCGCGGGTTCGCTCGTTGCCTATGCGCTGACCATCACTGACCTCGACCCTCTGCGTTACTCGCTGCTTTTCGAACGCTTCCTCAACCCCGAACGGGTTTCGATGCCCGATTTCGACATCGACTTCTGCATGGATCGCCGTGAGGAGGTGATCCATTATGTGCAGGAGAAATACGGCGCCGACAAAGTGGCGCAGATCATCACCTTCGGCGCGCTGTTGTCAAAAGCGGCGGTGCGCGATGTGGGCCGGGTGTTGCAGATGCCTTACGGGCAGGTTGACCGGCTGTCGAAGCTGATCCCGGTCGAGGGGGTGAAGCCGGTTTCCATCGAGAAAGCGCGGGCCGATGAACCTCGGCTCAACGAGGAGGCGCGGGCGGAAGAGGTCGTCGGGCGGATGCTCGATTATGCCCAGCAGATCGAGGGCTTGTTGCGCAACGCTTCGACCCATGCTGCCGGGGTGGTGATCGGGGATCGGCCACTGGACGCGCTGGTGCCGCTTTACCGCGATCCGCGCTCGGACATGCCCGCCACGCAATTTAACATGAAATGGGTCGAGCAGGCCGGGTTGGTGAAATTCGACTTCCTCGGGCTGAAGACGTTAACCGTGATTCAGAACGCGGTGGACCTGATCCGGGGGCAGGGGCGCGACATCCATACGGGACCGGATGGTGAGGCGCTTTATACACCGCCAGACGGCGCGGTGAACGAGATCAACGCCATTCCGCTGGACGACGAACGCACCTATAAACTCTACGCTTCCGCCAAAACCGTCGCCGTGTTTCAGGTGGAAAGCACGGGGATGATGGACGCGCTGCGGCGGATGAAACCGACGACGATCGAGGATATCGTGGCCCTCGTTGCGCTCTACCGTCCGGGGCCGATGGAAAACATCCCGACCTATTGCGAAGTCAAGAACGGGCAGCGCGAAATCGCCTCGGTTCACCCGCTGATCGACCATATTCTTGAGGAAACTCAAGGCATTATCGTTTATCAAGAACAGGTGATGCAGATCGCGCAGGTCATGGCGGGATACTCGCTTGGCGGCGCGGATTTGCTGCGCCGGGCGATGGGTAAGAAGATCGCCGAGGAGATGGCCAAGGAGCGGCCGAAATTCGAGGAGGGGGCGAAGGCCAACGGGGTCGATGCGAAGAAGGCGACCGAGGTGTTCGACCTGTTGGAGAAGTTCGCCAATTACGGCTTCAACAAGTCGCACGCCGCAGCATACGCTGTCGTATCGTATCAGACCGCCTGGCTGAAAGCGAACCATCCGGTCGAGTTCATGGCCGGGGTGATGAACTGCGATATTCACCTCACCGACAAGCTCGGGGTCTATGCCGAAGAGGTGCGCCGGGGGCTGGATATCGAGATCGTGCCCCCTTGCGTTAACCGTTCTCAGGCGACGTTCAGCGTCAAGGACGGGGCGGTGGTGTATGCGCTGGGCGCGCTGAAAAATGTCGGCGTGGAGGCGATGAAACTGATCACGGCGGCGCGCGAGGAGGGGGGGGCGTTTGTCACCCTGTTTGACCTTGCTCGCCGGGTGGATCTGAAACGCGTCGGCAAGCGCCCGCTGGAAATGCTGGCGCGGGCGGGGGGCTTTGATCAGCTCGACCCGAACCGGCGGCGGGTGTTTGACAGCCTCGACGCGCTGGTGGGCTATTCCGCCGCGATCCACGAGCAACGCGCTTCCGCGCAGGTCTCGCTTTTCGGCGAGGCGGGGGAGGATTTGCCGGAGCCGCGCCTGTCGGGCGCGCCGGATTGGTTGGCCAATGAGCGGCTGGCGGAAGAACACAAGGCGATTGGTTTTTACCTTTCGGGCCATCCGCTCGACGATTACATGCCCGCGCTGAAACGCAAGGGGGTGTTGACGCTCGAAGAGCTGACGCGGGAGGCGGAAAAGGGACCGTGCGTGAAGAAGTTGGCCGGGGCGGTAGCCGGGCGGCAAGAGCGCAAATCGGCGCGCGGCAACCGTTTCGCCTTCGCACAACTGTCTGATCCGACGGGACTTTATGAGGTTACGATCTTCTCAGATACGTTGGAGAAATGCCGCGACGATCTCGAGACCGGGGCGAATGTGGTGGTCACGGTTGAGGCGACGATGGAGGCGGAACAGCTCAAATTGCTGGCCCGCGCGGTGACGCCTGCGGACGCGATTGCGGCGGAAGCGGGCGGCATGGCGCTGAAATTATTTTCCGATGACGCGGCGGCGATGCCCCTGATCCAGCAGGTTCTGGACGGCGCGCGGGCGGCGGCGAAAAAGGCCAAGCCCGGCGAGGTGAGCATCTGCCTGAGCGACCCGAGCCTGCCCGGCGGCGGCGAGATCACCATTGATCTGGGCCGGCAATACCCGCTCAACCCGCAGATCAAATCGGCGCTGAAAGGCTTGCCGGGGGTGGTGAGCGTCGAGGAACTTTAGTAGTGTGGCGGCCGTTCGTCGCCCAGGATCACCCCACCGCTGCCCGCCGCTTCCCGGTCCGCCTCGCGCGATACCAGCATCCGCACCTGTCGCTTCAACAGCACCAGTTCCGCATCCTGACGCGCCACCACATCGGACAACTCGTCCACCACGCGCTCCAGATGCGCGATCTTTTCCTGATAGGTCATCTCATCCATGCCGCTTCTCTGACAGATCACGAAGAATTTGTATAGAACCCTAACGCTGCTTGCCCCATGCGCGGCGGCGGGCTAAACCGCGCGGGAAGAAGGAGAAAACCATGGCGAAAGTGAAGAAACAGCCGCGGCCCAAGGCGGAGACCCCGAAAGGGTTCCGCGATTATTTCGGGACCGAGGTGCGGGAGCGTGATGCGATGTTGAAAGAGATCGCTGCGGTCTATCATCGCTATGGCTTTGATGCGCTGGAAAGTTCGGCGGTGGAAACCGTCGAGGCGCTGGGGAAATTCCTGCCGGATGTGGATCGCCCGAATGAGGGGGTGTTTGCCTGGCAGGAGGCGGATGATGAGAAGTGGCTGGCGCTGCGCTATGATCTGACCGCGCCGCTGGCCCGTGTTTTTGCCCAGCACCGCAACGACCTGCCGACCCCCTATCGGCGCTACGCCATGGGTCCGGTCTGGCGCAACGAAAAGCCCGGTCCGGGGCGGTTTCGTCAGTTTTATCAATGCGATGCCGATACGGTCGGTTCGGCCAGCCCGGCGGCGGATGCGGAGATTTGCGCCATGTTGGCCGATACGCTGGAGGCGGTTGGTATCCCGCGCGGCGATTACCTGATCCGGGTCAATAACCGCAAGGTGCTGAACGGGGTTCTGGAGGTCATGGGCGTGGCCGACGGGGCGGCGCGCGACGACGTTTTGCGCACCATCGACAAGTTCGACAAGGTCGGCGAAGCGGGGGTGCGGGCGTTGCTCGGCGAAGGCCGGCTGGATGCGTCCGGCGCCTATATCGATGGGGTTGGGTTGGCGCCCGAGCAGATAGAACCAGTAATATTGTTTCTAACTTCAGGCCACCAGCAAGCGAACTTAGGTGGGTTGGGAATCCAGAGGCCTGTTGGAAAAGGTGGTGGGCAAATCGCTGCTAGTAGTGAAGGTGCATTTAAGAGTTTGGAAGTCTCGAAAGCTGTTCAAGAAAATACCTTGAAGGAACTTAGGAGAATTGTTGAAAAGAGTCCTCAAGGCATTGAGGGTGTTGATGAACTCATCGAAATATCACGGCTTTTGAGCGCGCAGGGCTATGGCCCGGACCGCATTGTCATTGACCCTTCCGTGGTGCGCGGGCTTGGCTATTATACCGGCCCGGTGTTCGAGGCGGAATTGACCTTTGAAATTCTCGATGACAAGGGTCGCCCGCGTCAGTTCGGCTCCGTTGCCGGGGGCGGGCGCTACGACGATCTGGTCAAGCGCTTCACCGGCCAGCCGGTGCCCGCGACGGGGGTTTCCATCGGGGTGGATCGCTTGCTGGCGGCGCTGCGTGCCAAGGGCCGTGCGGCCGATCCGGGGCCGGGGCCGGTTGTGGTCACGGTGATGGATAAGGCGCATCTGGCGCAGTATCAGGCCATGGTGGGCGAGTTGCGTGCGGCGGGTATCCGGGCGGAAATGTATCTCGGCAACCCGAAGAATTTCGGTAACCAGTTGAAATACGCCGATAAACGCCGTTCGCCGGTCGCGGTCATTGCCGGGTCGGACGAGTTCGAAGCGGGCCGGGTGCAGATCAAGGATCTGATCCTTGGCGCGAAAATCGCGGAGAATGCGACGCTGGAAGAATGGAAGGAGCGGCCTTCGCAATTTGAGGTGGCGCGGGGCGATCTGGTGGCCGAAGTGCGGCGGGTTCTGGAGAGTTATGATGGCTAGCAAAGCGGCCATTCGGGCGGAAGCGGCGCGCTTGCAGGCGCAGTTTGAGGCGGCTGGAGCGCGTCCGGTCGAGGCGGAAATCCTGCAACCGGCGGGCACCCTGCTCGACCTTTACGGCGAGGACATCCGCGCCCGCGCTTACGTCACCCATGACCCGGTGATCGGCGAGGCGATGTTGCGGCCGGACTTTACGGTGCCGGTGGTGAAAATGCACATGGCAGAGGGTTCGGAACCGGCGCGTTACACCTATGCTGGCGAGGTTTTCCGCGCGCAGGAAGAGGCGGCGCACCGTTCGCCGGAGAGCCTGCAAGTCGGCTATGAGCTGTTTGAACGCGACGACCCCGCCTCCGCCGATGCCGAGGTTTTTTCCCTTATTTCTGAGGTGCTTGCGCCGCTTGGATTGCGGGCAGCGACCGGGGATATGGGGCTGTTGCGCGCCGCTGTTGCCGGGTTGGAAACCTCGGAGCGGCGCAAGGGCGCGCTCTTGCGGCATCTCTGGCGCCCGCGCCGTTTTCGCGCCCTGTTGGAACGTTTCGCGGGCCGGGCGCCGATGCCTAAAGGCCGTGCGGAATTGATCGCGGCGGCGGACCCGATGGCCTGTGACGCGCCGGAGATTGGCTTGCGCAGCCGGGCGGAGATCGAAGCGCGGGTGAACGCCCTGCGCGAAGATGCCCAGACCCCGCCGATCCCGGCGGCGCAACTGCGGCTGGTGGAGGATTTGCTGGCGCTGCGCAGCAATGCGGCAGATGCGGGCGAACATTTGCTCGATCTCGCGGTGGATATGCCTGCCATTGGCCCCGCCGCCGAGCGGTTCCGCCGCCGGGTCGATGCACTGACGGCGCGGGGAATTGACGTCGAAACCCTTGATTTCGAAGGTTCTTACGGACGCACCGCGCTGGAATATTACGATGGGTTCGTCTTCGGATTTTACGCCGAAACTCGCCCCGATCTGCCCCCCGTTGCCACCGGCGGACGCTATGACGCGCTGACGCGGGTGCTGGGGCAGGGGCGTGAAATTCCCGCCGTGGGGGCGGTGATCCGCCCGGAACTGGTATTGGCGCTGACGGAGGGCGGGGCATGACGATCAAGCTTGGCGTGCCGTCCAAGGGGCGGTTGATGGAAAAGACCTTCGGCTGGTTTGGCAAGCATGGGATTGAGCTGGCGCGCACCGGGAGCGACCGGGAATATTCCGGCGCGGTTTCCGGCATTGAGGGCGTCGAACTGGTGCTGCTTTCCGCCGGTGAAATCCCGCGCGAACTGGCCGCCGGGCGCATTCACCTTGGCGTGACCGGGTCTGACCTCGTGCGCGAAAAGCTGCCCGATTGGTCCGGAAAGGTCGAGGAACTGGTCGGGATGGGGTTTGGCCATGCGGATCTGATCATTGCGGTGCCGCAAATCTGGGTCGATGTGACGACGATTGATGACCTCGACGCCGTTGCTGCCGCGTTTCGGCGCGAACACGGTTTCCGCCTGCGCATCGCGACCAAATATCACCGTCTGGTGCGTGAATTTTTGCGCGAAGAGGGCATTGCGGATTACCAACTGGTCGATAGTCAGGGGGCGACGGAGGGCACGGTGAAGAACCAGACCGCCGAGGCCATTGCCGACATCACCTCCACTGGCGAAACCCTGCGCGCCAATCACCTGAAGGTGCTGGAAGGCGGCCCGGTACATCGCTCACAGGCCACGCTTTTCCGCTCGCGCAAGGCCGATTGGAGCCGCGAGGATCGGGCGGTGATGGAAGCGCTGCGCGATCGGCTAGGGCTGTAGTCACCACTCCTGCCAGATCGTCACCGGCCCGTCATTGGTCAGGCTGACTTGCATGTTCGCCCCGAACTTCCCGGTTTCCACCGGCACGCCAAGCGATTGTAATTCCTCGCAAAAAAGTGCGTAAAGCCGTTCGCCTTCGTCGGGGGGCGCGGCGTTGGAAAAGCCGGGGCGGTTGCCGGAAGAGGTATCGGCGGCGAGGGTGAACTGGCTCACCACCAGCGCCGCGCCGCCCGTGTCCAGCAGCGAGCGGTTCATCTTGCCCGCCGCGTCCTGAAACACCCGCATATTGGCGATTTTCGTGGCCAGTTTACGCGCGTTTTCTGGCCCGTCGCCGTGTATGGCGCAGACCAATATCAGGTATCCCGCCGCGATCTGCCCGACGGTTTCCCCCGCAACATCGACCTGCGCCGCGCTGACCCGTTGCACCAGCGCCCGCATCAGCCGTCCCTCCAGTGGACCCACTCTCCGAGCGGCGCGCGCTCTGTCCGAAAGGCGTTGGCCGGATGGTCCGGGTCTTTGGAGCCAAAGGCGATGGTGGCGAGGATCAGCCGGTCATCGCCAAGGCCGAACCAGTCGCGCAGGAACGGCCCATAGGCGGCGGGGGCGGCTTGCGGCACGGAGCCAAGCCCGCGCGCCTGTGCGGCAAGGCAAAAAGCGGCGACAAATCCGCCGGTATCCATCGCGCCATAGGCGCCCAATTCGGCGCCGGAGGTGATCAGTGCGATATGCGGCGCGCCGAAAAAGTCAAAATTGCGCGTCATCTCGCGGGCGGACCCTTCGCGGTCGCCGCGGGTCACACCCACCGCGTCATAAAGCTGCCAGCCGCAGGTGCGCCGCCGCTCCTGATGCGCGCCGGAATAGCGCTCGGGCCAGGGCAGATCGGGCTGTGGCGGATTGTTTGCTGCGTGGTCGGTCAGGGCCGCGCCGAGGCGGCGGGTCTCGTCCGGCTGGGTAATTTCAACCTGCCACGGCTGGGCGTTGCACCAGCTTGGCACCCGCTGCGCGGCGCGCAGAATGGCCTCGATTTCCGCGCGGGGCACGGGCGTGTCAAGAAAGCCCCGGCAGGAATGGCGGGCGTGCAGGATGCGGCTGAAGGCGTCGAAGTCAGACATGCTATCTCACTGATTTTGCGCAATAAAGTAACCGATGGCGCCCGCAATCGCCAGCCCCACCAGCACCGCGAAGGTGATTTTGATCCAACTCCACGGCCGCTCGCCCCGCACCTGCCCGGTCCGCCCGTTAACCACGAAGCGATAGCTCTTGCCGCGGAATTTATACGCGGCGAGCCAGACCGGCAGCAGAATATGCTTGAAAGTCACGTCGCTGACCGTGGTGTCGACGGTGCTTACTAATTGCCGGTCGCCACCGATGTCGAACTTGATGTCGCGCAGGATCACCCGGTCCATATAGGCGCGCGCCTCGTCATAGCCCTCGGACAGCGCGATCTGATAGCCTTCGGCGCGGTATCCGGCGAGAAATTCCGGTCGATACGGCTCCAGCGCCTCCAGATCCCAAGGCTGCAAGGCGTCGGTATATTTCTTTGGCAAGGACTTGGAAGCCAACACCAATACGTCGTCAAAAAACCGCGCCACCCGGCCCGAAACCGGGGTCCAGCGCACTTTGGTTTCGCTGACCTGCGTCGGTTTTCCGTCGCGCATCACGGTGCGGGTGACGGTGTATTCGGTGCCGCGCTGGCCGGTGTAGCGGGATTTGGTGTCGGCGTCATAGGTCCAGAAGGGAACGTAAATGCCGTTCATTTTCCGACCCTTGCGGGCATATTCCTGCAAGCCGTTCGGTGCGAACCACAGCTTGCCGAGCCAGTCGTTCATCGCCTTGCGCGCGCGTTCCTCTTCGATGGCGAAGGGCAGGAGGGCTTGCGGTTTGATCTGGCGCTGGATGCCGGTGTCGGTGACGACGGGCGTGGCGCAGAAGGGGCATTCGGCGGCGTGGATGTCCGCATCGAACTCGATTTGTGCGGCGCAGTTGGGGCAGGTGGAAACCCGTGTTTCCTCCATTTCCGCTTCCGGCAGGCGCGCGTCGAGCGCCTCCCGAAAGTCCTGTTCGCGGATGCCGGCGAGCTGCGGCGTCGGTTCGTCGATTTCCTGCCGGGCACCGCAATGGTCGCAGACCAGCTCGCCCGCCTCGGCGTTGAAGCGCATGTCTGCGCCGCAGGCCGCGCAGGGGAAGCGATGTTCGCGTTCCGGCTGCGCGGCTTCGGTTTCTGTTTCGAAATCAGTCACTTACCGATCCCTCAGATGCCCGGCGGCGGGGGCGGCGGGGCGATGGTGAAAAGTTGTGCAAGGTCAAGAACCTCGCCCGCCTTGAGCCAACCGTCCTGCCCGGCGGTCCAGACCAGCGTATCGCGGTCGACCTCGCCAGCGCTGACCTTCTGCCCCATCGTGGCGCGTGAGAACGGGCCGGTGGTCTGGCCGTTTTTCGCGATGTGCCAGACCTTTTCAACCGGCGGCGGGGGCGGCGGGGCAACGGCGGCGGGCGCGGCCTGTTGCGGCGCTGCGCCCCAAGGCCCGACCTGTTGCTGGCCCATCCCGGCCATCTGCGCGCCCATGGCCATGCCCATCCCGGCGCCCAGTCCTGCGCCCATACCGCCTCCGCCATTCGGGTTGGCGGCGGCGGTGGTCATGGCTTCGGCGGCGGAATAGGCGGTGAACTTGCCGAGATCGCCGACGATGCCGATGGAGGTCCGCTTGTCCAGCGCCGCTTCGACCGCAGGCGGCAAGCTGATGTTTTCAATGTAAAATTCCGGGATTTCCAGCCCGTATTCCGCGACGATCTTGGTGATCTCCCCCGCGACCAGCTTGCCCAGCTCGCTCGTATTGGCCGCCATGTCCAGCACCGGAATCTGGCTGCCCGCGACCACGCGCGAGAAGGCCTGCACGATGATGTTGCGCACCTGATAGGAGATTTCATCCATGGTAAATTCGCCGTCCGTGCCGACGATTTCGACAAGGAACTTGCCCGGATCGGTGACGCGCACGGAATAGGTGCCATAAGCGCGGATGCGCACCGGGCCAAACTCCGGGTCGCGGCACATGATCGGGTTTTTCGTGCCCCATTTCAGATCGGTGAAGCGGGTCGTGTTGACGAAATACACTTCGGATTTGAAGGGGGATTGGAAGCCGTGGTCCCAGTGTTGCAACGTGGTCAGGATCGGCATGTTGTTGGTTTCGAGCATATACAGCCCCGGCGTGAAAATATCCGCCAGTTGGCCTTCATGCACGAACACCGCCGATTGCCCCTCGCGCACGGTCAGCTTGGCGCCGTATTTGATCGCATGCCCCTCGCGCTCAAAGCGCCAGACCATGGTGTCGCGCGTGTCGCTGGTCCAGTGGATGACGTCGATAAACTCGCCGGTCAGAAAGTCTAAAATTCCCATTGGGTCTCCTTTCAGCCCGTCATCGGGCAGGTCACAGGGCTTCGCCCAGAATTTCCCCCGCGATGGTCTCGACAATCGGGCGCGCCTGTCTTTCGCGCATGCCGGGGGAGAGGCGGGGGTCGTAGAGGATGGTTAACAGGTGTTCGTCGTATAGGGTCAGCAGGCTGAATTCCTCGTCGTCGTTGAAGATCGACGGGCGGGCGAGGGCGTAATCATTGGCCAGCCCCAGCCCTTGCGCGATCTCTTCGTGCAGGCAGCTTTTGCGCATCAGGTCGGGGTGTTCGCCCCGGACGATGGCGACGACCTGTTCATAGGTGCCGTCGCCCTGCGGATCGGAGGCCAGCGCGATGCAATAGGTGGTCGCGGGGAGGTTGGCGACGGTGTTTTGGGCTGCGCGGGAAATGCCGGGCATGATGGAGGGCAGGCGCTTCGCCAGCGCGCGCCGCTCGGCTTCATTGACCACGAAAACCCGCAGGTTGCCGCTTCCCGGCGCGACCTGCGTCATCGGGTGCCCGGTGGCGCGGGAAAGGCGTTGGATCAGGCGGGAAACGGTGGCGGCGTCGCGGGCGCGTTTGCTGGCGGAAACGGTGGGGCCAAACTCGACCGACAGGCGGACCGGGGCGGCGAAACGGTGCAATCGGCTGGCGTTTTCACGGGAGACCAACTGCCCGGCGGCGGCGGAATATTCCTCATAGAACGCGGTCTTGAGGAAGGTGCGCACCAGATCACGGCTGTAATAGGGCGCGTCGGGCGGGTTGCGGTCGGTGCGTAGCAAACCGCGCGCGCGTAAGCTGTCCTCGATCCGTTGGTAATAGGCCGTCAGTTCGGCGGAGGCCCCCTCGGGGGCTTCCGTTTTCAACTCGGGGCGGGGCAGGGCAGCGGGGGAGGTGGTCACGGCGCCGCTTACCGGCAGGTCACACCCTGCCAGCAGCGCCCCGACCACGAGGCCGAATGCCCAGCCCCGCCGCATTTACGCGTCGCCCCCAGATTCTTCGGTGGAATCTTCGGCGGGATCTGCGACGGGATCTGCGGGTGCGGGCGCTTTGGCCTTGGCGGAGGCGAGCGCGGTCTTCAGCTCCTGTTCCATCTTGCCAAGTTCGGCTTCCGCCGCCGCCCGGCGCGCCTTGCCCTCATCTGCAATAGCGAGGCTTTCCTCGATCGTGCCGATCAGGTCGGCATTGGCCGCTTTGATCGCCTCAATATCAAACAACCCGCGCTCCATCTCCTCGCGCACCGCCCTGTTGGCTTCGCGCAGGTTGGAGGCGTTGGATTTGAGCAATTCGTTGGTCAGATCGGTGGCGCTCTTGACCGCGGCGGCGGCATCCGCCGAGCGCTGAATGGTCACGGCCTGCGCCAGTTGGGTTTCCCAAAGCGGCACCGTGTTGACCAGCGTCGAGTTGATCTTGGTCACCAGCGACTTGTCGTTTTCCTGCACCAGCCGGATCGAGGGCAGCGATTGCATCGTCACCTGCCGGGTCAGTTTCAGGTCATGCACCCGGCGTTCCAGATCGTCGCGCGCCGTGCGCAGATCGCGCAATTCCTGCGCCCGGATCACGCCTTCCTCTTCCGGCGCGGCGTCAACTTCCGCCTGTTTCGCCGGGATGGTCTCCGTGTCCAGCTCCGCCAGCTTGGCCGTGCCGGCGGCGATGTAGAGCGCCAGTTCGTCGTAGAAATCCAGCGTCTTGTCGTAAAGCTTGTCCAGCGACTTGATGTCTTTGAGCAGGGTGTGTTCGTGGTGCAGCAGGTTGTCGGTGATGCGGTCGATCTGTTCCTGCACGTCCTCATAGCGCGCCATGAACTTGGCTGCCGGGGCCGCGCGGCCGAGCAGCCGCTCCCAGAAGCTGCGCTCGCGGCGCATGTCGAGTTCCGAGACCGAGAAGCCGCGGATGGTCGTGACCATTGAGCGCAGGCCGTCGCCCGCCGGGCCGACATCCTTGTTGCGCACGCCGGTCAGCATTTCCTGACTGATGACCTGCAATTCCGCCTGTGCGCCGGAGCCGAATTCGATGATCGACTGGCTGTCCGTCATGTCGATTTCCGCCATGCGGGTTTCGATTTCTGCCGTGGTGGGCGCGTCTGCTTCTTCCAGCGCCACCAGCGCCGTGGACGGTTCGCGCAGCACCACCGCCGTCACTTCCTCCACCGCTTTCAGGTCGTTTGCCGCTTTGTCGCGAATCGTTTCGGTCATGCTCTACTCCTATAGTTTCGTCGGGACGCCCTCGCGCGCCAGCCGTTCGCGCAGAACTTCAATTTCCACGTTCAGGTCGGTGCGGTCAGCGTCCAGCAATTTCTGTGTCTTGCCGCTGAAATTGGCCTCAAGGTCATCCAGCAGGTGTTCGTATTCTTGTCGCGCCGTATCGGAGCGGCTGCGGGCGTAAATGTCGGCGAACTTGCCCGTCGCGTCGCGGGCGCCGGTCAGGTAAACGGTCAGATATTTGCGCGCGGCGGTCAGGTCGCGCGGGTCGTCCTCGATGGTGCGAAACATCTGACGCGCGGTGACAGCAAAGCGATCAACCCGCGCTTCCAGCTTCCGGTCCTTGGCGCGTAAAATGGCGTCTTTCATCTGCGCCAGCGTGGTCTCCGCTTCGTTCACCGCGCGCGCAACCCGGTCGGTCTGAAACTCGTCCACGCCTTCCATGCCCTTATTTTTCAGCGGGTCCGGGCCGAAGGACAGGAAGTGCAGCGCCGTGCCGAGCAGGCCGAAGATCACTGCGTTGAGCGGCGAGGCGCCGGACAGGCCAACCAGCGCCAGCCCCGCTCCGGTCAGGGCCGATCCGAGGAGCTTGCGCGGCAGGGCCGGGCGCCGGGCGATCTTGCGCGCGTCATAGGCTTCCTGCGCCTTGATCCCCTCGCGTGTCATCAGCGCGGCCATCATCAGGAGGCCGAAGGCGGCGAGGCGCATGGCGAGGATGGGCGGCGAAGAGAGGAAGGCGATGACGGCGAGCGGCAGGGGCGCGAAGAACAGAAAATTGACCCGTGCGCCCGCCTTGCTGGGCACCTTGCCGTCGAACGGGTGGTTGTCTGCCGGATGGCTTTCCGGGCCGGATTTCCCCTCCGGGCTGAACTCCCCTCCGAAGCGCTGTGCCATCAGTTGCCCCCCGTGATCGAGACATAGAAGATCAGGGCGACGAGCAAAAAGAAGCTCAGTTTTTGCAGGCCGGTATTTGTCATACATCCCTCCCCGGAAGTGTCGGTTCCAGATATAAGCCTTTGCGCCTGTATTCGCTAGCAGCATCTTTGGGGAAAATGTCGCAACAGGTTGCGGCGTGTTCGCGCTGCCCCTGAGGGCAAGAGGGCTGCGAGGCGGTGATTTTGAGTATTTATACTAAGAAGAAGGGGCGGTTTGGGGGTCAGGGTTTCCGGCGTCTGGAGTGGTTGGGCGGTTTTTTGCCGGGTTTTTTGCTAGGTTTTTTGAATGGTTTTTTACCGGAGGCCCAGCCTTTCGGCTTGTCGTTTTCCGACTTTTCGCCGATCCCGAGCTGGTCGCGCAGCACCTTTTCTTTCACTTCCCGAACTTCGCCGGCTTTCAGCTCGCCCAGGCGGAAGGGGCCGTAAGAGATGCGGAGCAGGCGGTTGACGCTCAGGCCGACCGCTTCCATCGCCCGGCGGATTTCGCGGTTTTTGCCTTCGCGCAGGCCGATGGTCAGCCAGGCATTTGCGCCTTGTTGCCGGTCGATGGTCACGGCCATGGGTTGGAATTTTTCGCCTTCGACCTCGATGCCCTTTTTGAGCGGGGCCAGCATGTCTTCGGTTGGCCGTCCATTCACCCGCACCCGGTATTTGCGCACCCAGCCGGTTGCCGGGAGTTCAAGGCGTCGTTTCAGGCCGCCATCGTTGGTGAGCAGCAGCAGTCCTTCCGAGTTGAGGTCAAGCCGTCCGACGCTCATCACGCGTGGCAGGTCGTCGGGCAGGGCGGCGAACACCGTATCGCGGCCCTTCTCGTCGCGCTCGGTCGTCACGAGGCCGGTGGGTTTGTGGTAGAGCCAGAGGCGCACCCGCTCTGGTGCGGCGACCTCTTTGTCATCGACGGTGATCTTCTCGGTGCCGGTGACCAGAAAGGCCGGGCCGTCCAGCACCGTGTCGTTTACCGCCACGCGCCCTTCCGCGATCATACGCTCCGCTTCGCGGCGACTGGCGATGCCCGCGCGGGAGAGGAACTTGGCGATGCGTTCGCCTTTCGGGGGGCGGGAAGGGGATTTTTGAACCATGCTTTCGCTTATCCGCCTCCGCCGTTCCTGTAAAGCGGGCTTGCAACGGGGCGGGGGCGGACGCAAAAGGGGGCATGGCGGAATTCACCACTCATATGGGCGCGGCCCTCGAAGAAGCGCGTGCGGCGGCGGCGCGCGGCGAAGTGCCGGTCGGGGCGGTGATTGTGGACTCTTTGGGTCGCATCGTAGCGCAGGCGGGCAACCGAACGCGGGAATTGTCCGACCCGACCGCGCATGCGGAAATTCTCGCCATTCGGCAGGCCTGTGCCGCGCTTGGTTCCGAACGCCTGTCGGGGCACGATCTGTATGTCACCCTCGAACCCTGCCCGATTTGCGCCGGCGCCATTTCTGCCGCGCGCATCCGGCGCCTGTATTATGGCGCGCCGGACCCGAAATCGGGCGGTATTGCTCAGGGTCCGCGCATATTCACCCATCCGCAATGCCACCATGTCCCTGAGGTTTATGATGGCATTTCCGAGGCCGAATGCGCTGCGCTGCTGAAAGATTTTTTCCGGGACAAACGCTCATGAGCGCGGTTTTTGCCATTCTGCCGGTCGTGTTGACCCTCGCCACCGGCTATTTCGCGCGCCGCTCCGGCCTGATCGCGAAGGCCGATTGGCCCGCTATCGAAAGCCTGTCCTTTCGGGTGTTGATCCCGGTGATGCTGGTCTCGGTCATCGCGGGAACCGATTTGCGCGACCTTGCCGCCGGACCCTACGCGCTGGCCCTTCTGAGCGCGGTCGTCGCTGCCGGTCTCGTGGTTCTGGCCCTGTCCCGACCGCTCTTCGCGTTGGGCCTCAAACGGCCTGCTTTCTCTACCCTGTTTCAAACCACAACCCGCTGGAATGGCTTCATCTCCCTTGCCCTTGCCGAACAATACCTACCGTCGGAAGGAATGGCGCGGATCGGTATCGCCTTCGCCATCCTCGTGGTGCCGATCAATTTGGTAAATGTTGCAATTTTGCTGGTTTACGGCGATGGAAAGGCCAGTTTTCGCGGATTTTTTGCAGGAATTGTGAAAAACCCGGTCGTGCAGGGCGCGAGCATCGGACTGTTCCTCTCGCTGTCCGGCTGGACCCTGCCCGCACCAATCCTCGGTTGGCTCGACCTGATTGGTCGCGCTGCCTTGGGCGTGGGCATTCTCGCCATCGGCGCGGGGCTCTCCGGGCGCCGCCTGATCCACCTGCGCGCCCCCATCCTCGGCGCCCTCGCCCTGCGCCCCGGCCTGATGCTGATCCTGTTCCTGGCCATCGGCACCGCCTTCGGCCTGTCCAACCCGGAATTGCTTGCAGGCGCTTTCGTGCTGGGGGTGCCCGCCGCGTCTATCGGCTTCGTCATGGCGCGCAAAATGGGCGGCGATGCCGATCTCTACGCCGACACCATCACCTGGCAACTCCTGCTCTCCCTCGTGGCGCTCCCCATCCTCGCCCGCGTCCTGTCTTCCTCCTGAAGCAGAAAACGATAAAGCTGAGTTAAAATGTTCTGTCTCGAGATCATCATCTTCTTCTTAGCATAAATACTCAAAAGCCGCGTAGCGGGCGCCCGCCGGAGCCACGATCTCCAACTGTTGCTTGCCCCGCCCGCCCTGCGCGGGTAAACCGGGCCGAAATTGGCGAAATCCGGGGAGTCCCCATGTCCATCGACATCGAAACCGCGCGTAAAGTGGCGCATCTGGCCCGTATCAAGGTGGAGGAAGAGCGTCTTCCCGCCCTGGCCGACGAGTTCAACACCATTCTCGGCTTCATTGAGCAACTCAATGAGGTGAATGTGGACGACGTGGAGCCGATGACGTCGGTGACGCCGCAGCGGCTCAAGCGGCGCGAGGATGTCGTGACCGATGGGGGTTACCCCGAGAAAGTGCTGAAAAACGCGCCCGATGCCCGCGAGGGCTTCTTTGCCGTGCCGAAAGTGGTGGAGTAACCCATGTCTGACCTGAACAAACTCACCATTTCCGAGGCCCGTGACGCGCTGCGCAAGGGCGAGGTCAAAGCCACCGAGTTGACCGAAGCCTGCCTCTCCGAGATCGAAAGCGCGGGAGCGCTGGGCGCTTTCGTGCATAACACGCCGGAACTGGCGCGCGAACAGGCCGCGGCGGCGGATGCGCGTCTGGCCAAGGGCGACGCGCCGGATATGTGCGGCATCCCGTTGGGCATCAAGGATCTGTTCTGCACCAAGGGCGTGCCGTCGCAGGCGGCGTCCAACATCCTCGACGGGTTCAAGCCGGAATATGAAAGCACCGTGTCGCAAAATCTGCTGGATGCGGGCGCGGTGATGCTGGGCAAGCTCAACATGGATGAGTTCGCCATGGGCTCGTCCAACGAGACCTCGACCTATGGCAACGCGGTGAACCCGTGGAAAGTCGATGACCGGCAGTTGACGCCGGGTGGCTCCTCGGGCGGGTCCGCTGCGGCTGTGGCCGCCGATCTCTGCCTTGCCGCCACCGGCACCGATACCGGCGGTTCGATCCGTCAGCCCGCCGCCTTCACCGGCATTACCGGCCTCAAGCCGACCTATGGGCGCTGCTCGCGCTGGGGTATCATCGCCTTCGCCTCCTCGCTCGATCAGGCCGGGCCGATGACCAAATCCGTGCGCGACGCGGCGATCATGCTCTCCGCCATGGCGGGGCATGACCCGAAAGACAGCACCTCCGCCGAGCGCGCGGTGCCGGATTTCGAGGCCGCATTGACCGGCGACATCAAGGGTAAGGTGATCGGCATTCCGCGCGAATACCGCATGGATGGGATGCCCGCCGAGATCGAAAAGCTCTGGGCCGATGGCACGGCCATGCTGAAAGACGCGGGCGCGCGCATCATCGACATTTCCCTGCCGCATACCAAATACGCCCTGCCGGCCTATTACGTCATCGCCCCAGCGGAAGCCTCTTCCAACCTCGCGCGCTATGATGGGGTGCGCTACGGGCGCCGCGCGCAGCTTGGCAAGGGCGACGGCATCAACGAGATGTATGAAAAGACCCGCGCCGAGGGCTTTGGCGACGAGGTGCAGCGCCGGGTCATGGTCGGCACCTATGTGCTGTCCGCCGGGTTCTATGACGCCTATTACAACCGCGCCCGTCGGGTGCGTGCCCTGATCAAACGCGATTTCGACGAGGTGTTCGAGCAGGGCGTCGACGCGATCCTGACCCCGGCCACCCCCTCCGCCGCCTTTGGGCTGGGCGAGATGGTGGATGCGGATCCGGTGCAGATGTATCTTAACGACGTGTTTACCGTGACCGTCAACCTCGCGGGCCTGCCGGGGATTTCCGTGCCCGCCGGGCTGGATGCGGCGGGGCTGCCGTTGGGGCTGCAACTGATCGGGCGCCCGTGGGAAGAGGGCGATTTGCTGAATACCGCCTATGCGCTGGAAAACGCCGCTGGGTTTGTTTCCAAGCCCGCGAAATGGTGGTAATCCGCGCCGAAACCAGTTGAGAGGCTCCGATGCGTCTGCCGTTTATTGTATTTTCCGCTCTGGCGCTTGTTGCCTGTAGCCCGAACGTTCCGAACTCCGCCGCCGGGGCGCGCAACACCTTGCCGCCTGCGGTTGCGGTGAACAGCCGTCCGCTCGACGCGGCGGGTGTTCTCGCGGCGGATACGCGCAAAGCGCTGAATCTGCCCGCGGAAGGCGCGGCAACGGGTCATTCCGGCATTTCAGACGAGCAGGATTTTGGTGCGGTTTCGGGGCGTGAAAGCATTGAAAGCGACGCGCAGCGCATTGCCGCCAACCGCGCGCAATTTGTCATCATCGAACCGACCGACCTGCCGCCGCGCCCGTCTGGCTCCGGCCCGTCTATCGTGGCGTTTGCGCTGGCGACCAATAACCAGCCGGGGCAGGCGCTGTATCGGCGTTCCAGTTTTAGCGCCAAGAGCCGGTTTGACCGCGCCTGTGCCAAGTATCCGTCCGCCGATCAGGCGCAGCAGGTATTTCTCGACGCGGGCGGCCCGAAGCGCGATCCGAAGGGGATGGACCCGGATGGCGACGGCTTTGCCTGCTATTGGGATCCCCGCCCGTTCCGCGCCGCGCGCGGCGGGGCCAGCACACCCCCGCAAACCTATGAGGTGATCGAGACACCGGGCGAAAGCTGAAGCGTTTCGGGGCCTCCGGTGGCCGCTGGCCAACTTCGTTGATCTTGGATGAACGGCATGACCTACGGTTGACGCCTGCGTCGGTGTTTGTTTCAGTGCGGGTATGAAGACAGCTTTGATGGTTTTGGGGGGTGTTATCGGCCTTGCGCTTGTTGCGCTGCTGGCGTGGCGGCAGGCGGATGCGTGGTCGATGCGGGGGGAAATGGAGCGGTTGCGCGCGTTTCAACCCGCCAATCCGCCGCGGTTTTCTGCGCAGATGGTGGTGGAGCTGCCGGAGCCTGCGCGGCGGTTTTTCACCTTTGCCATTGCTGAGGGGACGCCGCTTCTGACGGTCGCCGAGATCGAGATGCGGGGGCAATTCAGCCTTGGGAACAAGGAGGCGCCCAATTACATGGAGATGCAGGCGCAGCAGGTTCTGGCTGCGCCGCATGGCTTTGTCTGGCAGATGCGTGGCGGGAATGTGTCGATGCGGGTTTCGGGCTCGGATAGCGGGCGCTGGACCCGGTTCTGGCTTGCTGGGCTGATTCCCGTGGCCCGGTTTGGCGGTACGACGGATCATGCCCGCTCCGCCTTTGGCCGATATGTGTCCGAGGCGATTTTCTGGACCCCTGCGGCGGTTCTGCCCGGTCCCGGTGTGACGTGGGATGCGGTTGATGAGAATACCGCCCGCCTGATCATGCGCCATGCGGGGATGGAGCAATCTGTCGAGGTGCATGTCGATGCGCAGGGTCGCCCGGATCGGATCGTGTTTCCCCGCTGGAGCGACGCCAATCCCAGCCGCGAATTCCGGGAGCAGCCGTTCGGCGGTGTGGTGTCTGGGTTTAAGGACTTTGGTGGTTACCGTCTGCCGACCCATGTTGAGGCGGGGAACTTCTTTGGCTCTGATGCGTATTTTCCGTTTTTCATTGCAGAGGTGACGGCGGTGCGGTTTCCGGCGGCGCGTTTGGATGCGCAGTGATATGAGTATTTATGCTAAGAAGAAGCAGGGGCGTTGACCTGTTTGGTTCGGGGGCTTAGCTAGGGCGGGCGCGGATGGTTGGATGGCCGCTGGCTATGGTCAGAGGAAAGTCCGGACTCCACAGAGCAACGGTGCCGGGTAATGCCCGGCCGGGGTAACCCGAGGGAAAGCGCCACAGAGAAGAGACTACCTGCCTCGCGCAAGTGGGGCGGGAAAAGGTGAAACGGTGGGGTAAGAGCCCACCGCGCCGCTGGCAACAGGGGCGGCACGGCAAGCCCCACCGGGAGCAATGCCAAATAGGGACCTTACGCGCGTGTCGCAGGGCGGCTTTGGCCCGAAGGTCCGGGTTGGCAGCAGGAGGCGTCGGGCGACCGGCGTCCCAGATGAATGGTCATCCACCGCGAAAGCGGGGACAAAATCCGGCTTACAGGCCATCCGCGCAAGAAGTCCGGGAATAGCGGTTGACTCCCGGTTGTGATGCTCTAAAAGGCGGGTTTCAAGGATTTACCGGGCGCTGCCCGCCCGATGAGGAGCTAAGACATGGCGAAGCCGACCACCATTAAGATCCGTTTGAATTCGACCGCGGATACCGGCCACTTTTATGTGACCAAGAAGAATGCACGCACCATGACCGAGAAAATGGTTGTGAAGAAATACGACCCGGTTGTGCGCAAGCATGTTGAGTACAAGGAAGGCAAGATCAAGTAAGATCTGGCTTTCTTTGCGCGTATTGGCCGCCCTTTGGGGCGGCTTTTTGCGTTGGTTTATCGGGGGAATTCCTGTCGGATTTGGACGGTAACGGCGTCGGCCCAGAGTTGGTAGCCTTTGGCGCCGGGGTGGAAACCGTCGGAGGCCATTAGGTCCGGGGTCAGGTCGATTTCGGGGGTGAGGTGGTGCGCGGCGGGGTCGGTGGCCGTGCTGTCCGCCAAGGCGGTGTTCAGTCGGGTCGCGTCGCGGCCCAGGGTCCAGCGCAGGGGCTGGGGCAGGGCCGGGAATTTGCCCATTTCGGGCACGGCGGAGGACAGGATCAGCCGGGCACCGAATTTCTCTTTCAGGAGCGTGCGGAGTTCTTCCTGTTCGCGGCGAAAGCGGGCGGGGCTGTGTTGGCTCAAAACGTCGTTCACGCCGAGGGAGAGGATAGCGATGTCGACGGGTTTTGCCGGGGTATTGTGCAGTTTGGTCAGCAGGTTTTGCGTCGTCCAGCCGGTTTTGGCGATGAGGGTCCAGTCGATTTCATAGTCCGGGGAGAGGCGTTCGAGGACGGCGCCGGAAAGCGCTTCGGATTGCTGCGCGACGCCGACCCCGGCCATGGCGCTGTCCCCGGAAAAGAGAAGGCGCAGGGGGCGTCCGGTGCCGATATGCCCTTCCCGCGCGCCTGCCGCTTCGGGCAGTTTGGGTGTGACCTTCCGCACCCATAGGGCTTGCAGCAGGAGCAGGGGGGATAGCAGTAATTTTATTAAAATCCACATTATTTTCTCGATTTTCTCGCCCATTTGGGTGCGAAATCGGGCTTTGGAAACCATTTGTCAAGAATTACCCGGTAAATATGATTCTGTGATCTGCGGCGTGTCTCTGTTGGGCGAGGAGCGCGTGGGCGGAAAACAAGAAAGGCCGCCCCGAAGGACGGCCTTTGGAAATGGTATCGTGCCGCCTTAGTCGCGGTTGCCGAGGAACTGAAGGAGGAACATGAACAGGTTGATGAAGTCCAGATACAGGTTCAGCGCGCCGATAATGGCGGATTTGGCCAGCCACTCGCCGTCCATGGCGTGTGCGTGCTGGATGTAATCGGTTTTGAGCTTCTGCGTGTCATAGGCGGTCAGGCCCGCGAAGATCAGCACGCCGATCACGGAGATGGCGAAGTGCAGGCCGAAAGAGCCGAGGAACATGTTGACGATTGACGCGACGATGATGCCGATCAGGCCCATCATCAGGAAGGTGCCGAAGCCGGACAGATCGCGCTTGGTCGTGTAGCCCCAGAGGCTGAGACCGGCGAAGGAAATCGCGGTAATCAGGAAGGTTTGGGCGATGGACATGCCGGTGAAGGCGACGAAAATCCAGCTCAGGGACAGGCCCATCACGGCGGCGTAGACGTAGAAGAACAGCTGTGCGCCGGCGGCGGAGAGGCGGCTGACGGCGGCGCCGAAGGCGAAGACCATGATCAGCGGGGCGAACATGACGATCCAGCCGAAGATGTTCGGTTGCAGGGTCATCGGGTCGCGCAGCAGGCTGAGCAGCGCCGGGGTCGAGCCCACGGCCCATGCCACCAGCGCGGTCACCAGCAGGCCGACGGACATGGTGCCGTAGACTTTGTTCATATGGGCGCGCAGGCCCTCGTCAATTTCGGCGGCGCGGGCGGTGCCCATGCTGCGGATCGGGGACGGTTGAGCCATTAAGACCTCCATATTCAAACCATTCGCGGGCGGTTCTCAAACGAAAACCGCCGCATTGCCATAGATATTGGCGACGCGGCGGTAATTTTCAAGTCTGTTTGATGTCGATTTGAAGGCAAATCGTTGCAAATGCGCTTACGGCAGATCCCAGAACGAGCGGGTGGCGTCGCGCTCCAGGCGGGCCGGAGCGGCGCCGATGTCGTCGAGCATGTGGCTGTTCAGGCGGGTCAGTTGGCGCCGTTCGACGCTGGTTTCCAGCGCGTGACGCAGCCAGCCGATAATGTTGCTGCGTTTTTGGGGACGTTCGAGCGGTTGCGGATATTCAAAAGCGGGATGCATCTTCTCTACCTCATGTTCTGCGATGCGATTCGCGTGTTTCATCATTGTTGTTGATCTTACTGCCAAAAAGTTAAACATTCGTAAAATGAATGATTTTGACTTAATGTATCAGGAAATTTGATATGCCGCGTAATCTGGACATGACCGCCCTGCGCGCCTTTGTCACCGTGGCCGAAGTGGGCGGGGTGACACGGGCGGCGGGGCTTTTGAACCTGACGCAATCGGCGGTTTCGATGCAGCTCAAGCGCTTGGAGGAGGCGATGGGGCGCAAATTGCTCGACCGATCCGGGCGTTCTATCGCGCTGACCGGCGAGGGGGAGCAGCTTCTGGGCTATGCCCGGCGCATTCTGGCGCTCAACGATGAGGCCTGGGGGCGGCTGACCGACGCACAGCTTGAGGGGGAGATCGTGCTGGGCGTGCCGCATGACATCGTGTTGCCGCATCTGCCGCCGGTTTTGTCGCGCTTTGCCGTCGAGTTCCCGCGCATGAAGGTGAACCTTGTTTCGTCTTTCACCACCCGCCTGCGCGAGATGTTTGCCCGTGGCGATTGCGAAATCATGATGGCGACGGAAGACGGGGTGCGTCCGGGCGGGCGCACGCTCTATACTGCACCGCTGGAATGGATCGGTGCGCCGGGCGGGCAGGCATGGAAAGCGCGGCCGCTGCGCCTCGCCTTTGAGAATCGCTGCATTTTCCGCGCCGACGTGCAGGCTGCGCTGGACCGGGCGGGGATCGAGTGGGAGATGGCGGTGGAAAGCGATATGAGCCGGACGGTCGAGGCGTCGGTGCGGGCCGATCTTGCGGTGCATGCGATGTTGCATGGCACGGTGCCGCCCGGCCTGGAGCCGATTGACCACGGGGGCGCCTTGCCGCCGCTCGGCGAAAGGCAGGTTAACCTTTACGTCGCCGATACCTGCAATGGTGAGGCGGAAAAGGCGTTTGTTTCGATGCTGGTGCAGGCCTATACGGGCTAAATCTTAACCACGACCTTGCCGGTGCTTTTACGCTCGCGCAGCAGGGCCAGCGCTGTGTCCGCCTGATCCAGCCCCAGCACATGGCTCACATGCGGCGTCAGCTTCCCCGCCGCGATCCAACCCAGCAGCTCGCGCGAGCTTTCCGCAATCACCTCGGGGGCGAAGCGGTCATAGCCGCCCCAGTAATAGCCGATCAGGTCGATGTTTTTCACCATCAGGATGTTGGCGGGCACGGGCGGCACCTCGCCGGAAGCAAAGCCAATGACGAGAATGCGGCCCTCGGGGTTGGTGGCGCGCATGGCGGCGGTGAACTGGTCGCCACCCACCGGATCATAGACCACATCCGCGCCGCCAAGCGCTTTGACCGCCTCGCGGATATCCGCCGTTTCGCTGTCGATCAGGTGGTCCGCCCCCGCCGCGCGGCAAATCTCCAGCTTCGCCGCCCCGCGCGCACAGGCAATGACCCGCGCGCCCATCGCCTTACCGATTTCCACCGCCGTCAGCCCGACGCCCCCCGCCGCGCCGAGAACCAGCAGGGTTTCGCCGGGGGCAAGGCGGGCGCGGTGTTTGAGGCCAACGTGGCTGGTGCCATAAGCGATCTGAAACCCGGCGGCGGTCACGGCATCGACCCCGTCCGGCAGGGGCACCGCCTTTGCCGCCGGGGCGAGGCAGTATTCCGCCAGCCCGCCGTGGATCGTATGGGCGCAAACCGCGGTGCCCGGCGCCGGACCGTCCACCCCCGGCCCCAACGCATCCACCACCCCCGCAACCTCCATGCCAAGGGTCACGGGCGGTTCCGGTTTCTCCTGATAAGTGCCTTTCTGCATCAGCAAATCGCCGAAATTCAGCCCACAGGCCGCGACCCGGATGCAGATCTCCCCCGGTCCCGGCTCCGGGCGCGGCACGTCGCGCAGGGCGGGTGATTCGCCATAGGCGCTGATCTGAAATGCCCGCATTTGCTCCTCCCCGATCATGCAGCCTCAGGATGGCGCGCGGTCAGGGGCGGATCAACCGGAACGCTACGTTCTTGTTCCGCCTCGCGCGGAAATTCTTGCCAATTGGTAAAAAACTGCATAGGTTGCGCCGGCTCGTGTGTTTGCACGGCGGAGTTACTAATGGCGCCGCAATGCTTGATACGCGCGCTACCTGTATGGGTTCCGTGGGCAAAGTTGCCCGCAATGTTGCTTGGATGAGGATAGACGCTCTTTAGAGTTGGCACTGTAGCGAGTTTGCAAACCAATAGGCCGAAAAGACAGGTTGAGGTTGTCGGTGCAGATGTGTTTTGAGGGGCGAGAGTGGGAATGGCCGCAAGTGGCCGGGAGATTGTTAAATGAAACACCCTGTTGATGTGCATGTGGGGAAACGCATTCGGCACCGTCGTTGGATGGTGGGGATGACGCAGCAGCAATTGGCGGAGCAGGTGGGCATCAAGTTCCAGCAGATTCAGAAGTATGAAACCGGGATGAACCGCGTTTCGGCGTCGCGTCTTTGGGACATTGCGGGCGCGCTTTCCGTGCCGATCAGCTTCTTCTTTGAAGGGTTGGAAGCGGAGCAAAAGGAACCCGGCACGCAGGTGCCGAGCGATATTCTGGGCGATAAGGAAGCGCTGGAACTGGTGCGCTCCTATTACGCGATCCCGGAAAATCAGCGCCGCCGTCTGTTCGAGCTGGCCCGCGTCTTGTCGGACGCGGCCTGAACTTGACGGGTTTTCGACCGGGCATTACCCTCCGAGGCGCTTTCGGAGGGTATAATGCGATATGATGACGACCTGAAAGCCGCCTTGACCGAGGCGGCTTTGTCTTTGGCGGATGCGGCGCGCGGCCCGGCTTTGCAATATTTCCGCACAGCGGAATTGGCGGCGGAGAACAAGCTCGAAGGCGGGTTTGACCCGGTCACGGTGGCGGACCGCGCGGCGGAAGCGGCGATGCGCGCGGTTCTGGCCGAGCGGCGCCCGCAGGACGGCATCCGCGGCGAAGAACACGGCGCGACCGAGGGGGAAAGCGGGCTGATCTGGGTGCTGGACCCGATCGACGGCACGCGCGGCTACATTTCCGGCACCCCGACCTGGGGCGTGTTGATTGCGGTGGGCGATGCGGACGGGCCGCGCCTTGGCATCATCGACCAGCCCTATATCGGCGAGCGATTCGTCGGCGGTTTTGGCGCGGCATATGTTGAGGGGCCGCAGGGGCGCGCACCGCTCAAAACCCGCCCGCCGCGTCCGCTTTCCGAGGCGGTTTTGTTCACCACCTTTCCCGAAGTCGGTTCCGAGCGCGACCGCGCCGGGTTTGAAGCGGTCGCTCGTGTGGCGAAGCTCACGCGCTACGGCATGGATTGTTACGCCTACGGGCTGATCGCCGCCGGACAGATCGACCTCGTGATCGAGGCGGGGCTGTCGGATTACGATATTCAGGGGCCGATGGCGGTGGTGCAGGCGGCGGGCGGGATCGTCACCGACTGGCGCGGCGGCCCGGCGCATCGGGGTGGGCAGGTGATTGCAGCGGCGAACCGCGAAATCCACGCCGAAGCACTGCGGCATCTGGCAGCGTTTGCCGATTAAAGCGTTAACCTTTTCCGCATCCAGCGAAGCGATCGGTGGTCCGGCGTGCCTGCTGAATACGGCCCCAGGATGCTCTGCAACCGCGGACGCGGGGCTTATGGCAAGACCACGGTCTTCGGCATTTTCGAGCGCGACCGGCAGGTTTACACCGAGATCGTGCCGGACGGCTCAAAGCCAGTGCTGCAAAGGAGTATTCGTGGTCGGGTTGACCCTGCAACGGTGATCAACTCTCCCTCTCGGCAGATTTGCGATACAAATCGCCTGCCGGGCAATGGGCGGTTGGCACGGTTAAATCGGCCTGATCGCCCTCGGCTACGGGCACTTCCGCATTGACCACTCGAAGGGCGGATTCGCGCGAGGTCGCGCCCAGACCAACGGGACCGAGGAGCCGGGGTGCGGCGCGTGACACTCAAAGGGCTGCCCAGACATAGCTTTCGCCTACACCTGAAGAAGACCGAATGGCGCTACAACCGCCGGGCTTCTGATAAGTGAAAACCGTTACCACAATACCTCCGGGAAAACCCGCTCAGCTAGGCATGACCCTTGTTCTTTTGCGCATATCAGGGTTGCACGGTGCGGGGGCTAAGGGCGTAGACCCATAATCCCTGCACCACTGGCGCTAAACCCGCGAAAGATCAGCGGTTTGGCGCGCGCAGGACATAGTGGGTCTATTTCCAAGCGCGT
>PDOZ01000045.1 GCA_002747325.1 Rhodobacterales bacterium | reverse complement strand
GTGACCTGATCCCGAAATTGCCGGCGGGGGCCGTGCTGGTGATGGACAACGCGGCCTTTCATCGGCGGGCGGACACTATCGAGATCATCGCCCGGGCCGATCGCGTGTTCTTCCTCCCCGATCACCGCCACCGCCGTTCCGTCCAGCACAAACACGCATTCATCTTCGTGGTAATGCACATGATGCTCCGTGGTTTCGCAGCCCGGCTCGACCTCAATCCGATGAAAGCCAAACCCCGTCAGACCAACCCGGTCGCCAAGGTTCTTATTCGCCCGGCGGGCGTTCGGGATCAGAAAATGCGCTTTCTTCCGCCCCTCCGTCGCCGCAATCTCATCCGCGTGCAGGATATATGCATCCGCCGGATCATTCTGTTGCGTCATGCCTGTTTCCTCCTGTGAAAGCGCTGCCGCGCCGCCCCTGCCGCCAAACGCACCGCCTTAAAACGGCACATCGTCCTCCGGGGCTTTCTCCGCGATCCGGGTCAGGAACCGCGCGACGATCTTTTTCTCGCCCACCGTATCAAACGCCACCTCCACTTTCTCACCATCGACCCGCAACACGGTTCCCGCGCCAAACTTGGCGTGATGCACCCGGTCCAGCACGCTGAGCGCCGTTGCGTCGATGGTGATCCCCGGCGCATCCCCCGGTTGCGCCAGCCGATCCGCGAAATACTCGGACGCGGGTTGGACCAGTCCCTCGATGCTGGTGCCGTGCGTTTTAGCCGCGGCGCGCCGTTCCTGTCGCGCCTGCATCCGCTTCCAGCCCGGCGAATTATAGGCATCGGCCCGCGCCGCGCGCTGCATGGCCGCGCTGTCGCTGGTTTCATAGCGCCCCATCCCGCCGCCGCTAAGCCCCGGCGCGGTCAAAACCTCCACATGCTCCGTGGGCAATTCGTCGATAAACCGGGAGGGCATCTGATTTTGCCACTGCCCATAGACCCGCCGGTTGGTGGCAAAAGAAATGGTGCAGATTTCTTCGGCGCGGGTAATGCCGACATAGGCCAGCCGCCGCTCTTCCTCCAGCCCCTTCACCCCATTTTCATCCATCGAACGCTGCGAGGGAAACAGCCCGTCCTCCCATCCCGGCAGGAAAACTACGGGGAATTCCAAGCCCTTCGCCCCATGCAGGGTCATGATGGTGACTTTTTCCTCCTCCGCATCCGCGTCATTTTCCATAATGAGCGAGACATGTTCGAGGAAGCCTTGCAGGTTTTCAAACTCCTCCAGCGCCTTGATCAATTCCTTGAGGTTTTCCAACCGGCCCGGCGCTTCCGGCGATTTGTCGTTGAGCCACATCTCCGTGTAGCCCGCTTCCTCAAGGATGGTCTCCGCCAGTTCGACATGCGGTTCCCCGGCGAGAATTTTCCCGTGCCAGCGCGCAAACTGCGTCAGCAAAAGGTCGAGCGACTTTACCCCCCTGCCCTTAATATCTCCGCGCTCCAGCGCAATGGCCGCGCCCTGCATCAGGGGCACCGAAAACTCCCGCGCCGCCCGCGCCATCGACTGGATCGCCTTGTCGCCCAGCCCCCGGCGCGGCGTGTTGACGATACGCTCAAAGGCCAGATCGTCCGTCGGTGACTGAGCCACGCGGAAATAAGCCATCGCATCGCGGATTTCCATCCGCTCGTAAAACCGAGGGCCACCGATCACCCGGTATGGCAGGCCAATGGTAAGGAAGCGATCCTCAAACGCACGCATCTGGTGGCTGGCACGCACCAAAATGGCCATTTCCTCAAGGCTGCGCGGAGCCTGCCCGCGCGTCCCGCCCTGCATCGCCTCGATCTCTTCCCCGACCCAACGCGCCTCCTCCTCACCGTCCCAATGGCCGATGAGACGCACCTTGCCGCCGCCCTCTTTCGCCGTCCACAACTCCTTTCCCAACCGGCCTTCATTGCCGCGAATAACCCCAGACGCCGCCCCAAGAATATGCCGGGTAGAGCGGTAATTCTGCTCCAGCCGGATCACTTTGGCGCCCGGAAAATCCTGCTCAAAACGCAGGATATTGCCCACTTCCGCACCGCGCCAGCCATAGATCGACTGGTCATCATCGCCTACGCAGCAAATATTCCTGTGCCCAGAAGCCAGCAGCCTCAGCCAGAGATATTGCGCAACGTTGGTATCCTGATATTCATCGACCAAAATATACCGGAACCACCGCTGATACCGTTCCAGAATATCGTGATTCTGTTGAAAAATCGTTACCACGTGCAACAAAAGATCGCCAAAATCCACCGCGTTCAGGCTTTTTAACCGCGCCTGATAGGCTTTATAGAGGGCGGGCCCACGCCCATTATATTGTTCGCTCTCTGAAGCCGGCAGGTTTTCCGGCCCCCAGGCGCGGTTTTTCCACCCATCAATGATCCCCGCCAGCAGTCGCGCCGGCCAGCGTTTCTCATCAATATTTTCCAGCGCAATCAACTGCTTGAGCAAGCGCAACTGATCATCAGTGTCGAGAATGGTGAAGTTGCTCTCCAACCCAACAAGCTCCGCATGGCGCCGCAACAATTTCACGCAAATGGCATGAAACGTCCCCATCCAACGCAGACCCTCCGCACCGCCAACATGCGCCGCAACCCGGTCTTTCATTTCCTTGGCGGCCTTGTTGGTAAACGTGACCGCCAGCACCTCATCCGGTCGCGCCCGTCCGCTATGCAACAAATGCGCCACCCGCGAAGTCAGCGCCTTGGTCTTGCCCGTCCCCGCCCCGGCCAACATCAAAACCGGCCCGTCAAGCGTTTCAACCGCCTCGCGCTGCGCCTCGTTCAGCCCATCAAGATAGTCTGCAGGCCGCGCCGCCATGGCCATCTGCGACAGGCTCAACCCCGTATGTATTACATCTTCCTCATTCATACCTCCAAATAACCTGCATCCCGCGCCCTGAAAAGCCCTGTTCGCCAAATGTTCTCACCTATTATACCATCCATTTTTCGCTGCAAAGCAAAAAGTCCTTACAATTTTAGCTATCAAATTTCACAATTCCTGTGCGTGTTGAACCTTTATTAATTCTTTCGCGCCATTCTGCCTGCGAATCTATCGAAACGGGCAACGTCTTGACAAAAACCTGGCAACACAAACGAAAATCCATCATTCGCAGACGCCTATGGACCGCGACCGGCTTTATTTTGCTCGTCGCCATCGTGTCCTTCCTGACAGCTTCGATGGCACCCCGCCCAATTGTCAATTGGCTGGTTAATACAGGCGTGCCAACACAAACCGAAGTCTGGATCAAACGACTGGGTCAGGAAGTGCCGGAACTCAAACAGATTTTCCGAACCCAAACGCTGACCTATGAACAGGAAATCGTCTTTGAATCCCTGGCCATGACAACGGAAATTGCCGGATTCGAAATGATCGATTCAAACGGCAATGTCTTCTGGTCAATTCGTGGCATAAAGCCGGGTATTGCCTTGAATACACAAGAATATTTTGATTCGATCAAACTCGGGAAACCCATCGTGGTCAAAATACCACAGCTCCTGCCAGAGCAACGCAAGGCACGCGGCATTCCGGAAACCGCTCGCGACGGGTTTGTGGAAATATTCGCCCCATTCGCACCCAACAACCAACCCCTTGGTTCATTTCATTTTTACTCGGACCTTTCCGACCTGCATGCCTCTCTGGAGGCAAAAATCAGCACGACACTGATCCTCATCCTCGGTCTGATCCTGGCCATTCTGGCCGGCGCAATGATTTTTTCCCTCCGAACCGCCCGTGCCCAAGCCGCCGAATACCGCGCACGCCGCAGAAAAGAACAAACGCAAGTGGAAAAACAAATGCAGCTTTCGCGGGAAATCCGTTTGATTTCCGAATTGAACGAGTGGCTGCAAAGCTCCAAATCACTACATGAACTATTTGATATGGTCGCGCGTTTCATGACACATTTGCTGCCAGAATGCAGCGGCTCCCTCTACATATACTCCAACTCACGCGATGTTCTGGATGGTGCCGTTAGCTGGAATGGTGCCACGCATAAAGACCATATCCAACCGGATGAATGCTGGGGATTGCGACGTGGGCGTTCTTATTTTTATGGGCAAAATGAAGTAAACTTTACCTGCGGCCATGTAGAGCGCACCAACAAAAACGCGCATCAGGATCCCTATTTCTGTTTCCCTGTTCTGGCGCACGGCGACACGGTTGGATTACTACATCTCTCCGCCGCGGAAGGCGTGTCAGCCGCCGCATTTGCAGCAAACCGAAAGCTGGCACAAATGACAGCTGAGCAGATTTCCATGGCCATCGCCAACGTGCGCATGCGCGATCAGTTGGAAGATCAGTCGATCCGAGATCCCTTGACCGGCCTATACAATCGCCGTCACCTGAACGAAACCCTGCGTCGCCTGCTCCGACGCGCCGATCTTGATGGATTGCCCCTTGGCATCATTGCTCTGGACGTCGATGAATTCAAGAAATTCAACGACAACCACGGACATGATGCGGGCGACATGGTCCTGCGTGCTGTAGGTGCCGCGCTTGACAAAAACTGCGACGGGGACGAACTGGCCTGTCGACTGGGTGGCGAGGAATTTGCATTGATCCTGCCCAATAGTGAGCAATCACAACTTCTCGAACGCGCCGAAATACTGCGCGATACGGTTAGCCGAATAACTGTCCGTTACGGCGAAAAGACCTTGCCCGGCATTACTGTCTCCCTCGGCGTCGCAGATTTCCCAACCCACGGCGAGCTGCCGCAAGAACTCCTGAAAGCCGCCGACGAAGCTCTGTATCAAGCTAAAGCAGAAGGACGAAACACCATTGTCCTCGCCAAGCCAGCCATTTCTCAAAAAACTTCCAGCACGACGCCATGCAACGATGTCCCACAGCAGAAAAAAACCTGTTAACGCAACATATCCTAAGTATTTTGCCCAAACATCAGAAAGAGATGGAACCGCCCAAACGACTGATACCACCTTTAAATCCCCCACCCAGTCCACCGAATGACGCAACAAAACCACGGGGCCAATGTAAAAACACTGACCAAATACGCATGCCCATCCTGCCAACAAAGTCCTGCACGGACCTGCACGGATTTAGCCCAATCATCACGCACAATACTGCCCCGAGACCCATCGAAAAGCTCCGCCATTTCGCACGACTATCCCAAGCCAAACCCTAGGCAAGTCGGTCTATTCGCTTGCGCCACAACGCGGCATATGGCTATCTGGTTGAGAAAACTACCCAATTCAGCCCCCTTCGGGAGCGGCACAGTACTGGCAGGACTCCATGACCAATTTTAATAAAATCCTCGTCGCCAACCGCGGTGAAATCGCCATCCGTATCCTGCGCGCCGCCAATGAAATGGGCAAGAAAACCGTCGCGGTTTATGCAGAGGAAGACAAGCTCGGGCTGCACCGTTTCAAGGCGGACGAGGCTTACCGCATCGGCGAAGGTCTTGGCCCGGTCGCGGCGTATCTGTCGATCGAGGAGATCATCCGGGTGGCGCGGGAATCGGGCGCGGATGCGATCCATCCCGGTTATGGCCTGTTGTCGGAGAACCCGGAATTTGTCGATGCCTGTGACGCGGCGGGGATTGCTTTCATCGGCCCACGCGCGGCCACCATGCGCGCTTTGGGCGATAAGGCTTCCGCCCGCAAAGTGGCGATTGAGGCGGGCGTGCCGGTGATCCCAGCGACCGAGGTTCTGGGCGATGATATGGACGCGATCCGCGATCAGGCCGCAGAAGTCGGCTACCCGCTGATGCTCAAGGCGAGCTGGGGCGGCGGCGGGCGTGGTATGCGTCCGATTTACGGCCCGGATGAGCTGGAGGAAAAGGTGCTGGAGGGGCGGCGCGAAGCGGAGGCCGCTTTCGGCAACGGTGAGGGCTATCTCGAAAAGATGATCACCCGCGCCCGCCATGTCGAGGTGCAAATCCTCGGCGACCGGCACGGCGAGATTTACCACCTCTGGGAGCGCGATTGCTCGGTGCAGCGGCGCAATCAAAAGGTGGTTGAACGCGCCCCCGCCCCCTATCTGAGCGATGCGCAACGGCGCGACCTCTGCGAGTTGGGCCGCAAAATCTGCGCCCATGTCGGCTATAGCTGCGCGGGCACGGTCGAATTCCTGATGGATATGGAAAACGGCGCGTTTTACTTCATCGAGGTCAACCCGCGGGTGCAGGTCGAACATACGGTGACGGAGGAAGTGACCGGCATCGACATCGTGCGCGCCCAGATCCTGATCACCGAGGGCAAGAGCCTCGCGGACGCCACCGGCGCCGCCTCGCAGGACGACATCCGCCTCAATGGCCACGCCTTGCAAACCCGGATCACCACGGAAGACCCGCAGAACAATTTCATCCCCGATTATGGCCGCATCACCGCCTACCGCTCCGCCACTGGCATGGGCATCCGGCTCGACGGCGGCACTGCTTATGCGGGCGGCGTCATCACCCGCTATTACGACAGCCTGCTGGTCAAGATCACCGCCCATGCCCCGACCCCCGAACAGGCCATCGCCCGCATGGACCGCGCCCTGCGCGAATTTCGCGTGCGCGGCGTGTCGACCAACATCGCCTTCGTCGAAAACCTGCTGAAACACCCCACCTTCCTCGCCAACGAATACACCACCAAATTCATCGACGAGACCCCCGAGCTTTTCACCTTCAAAAAACGCCGCGACCGGGGCACCAAAGTGCTGAATTACATCGCGGAAGTGACCGTGAACGGCCACCCGGAAACGCAGGGCCGCCCGGAGCCGCGCGCCGATCTGAAACCGCCGCGCGTGCCGGAACGGATCGGCGACGTGCCCCCCGGCACACGGCAAATTCTGGAGGAAAAAGGCCCGGAGGGGCTGGCGCACTGGATGCTGGCGCAAAAGCGTCTGCTCCTGACCGACACCACCATGCGCGACGGGCACCAATCCCTGCTCGCGACCCGGATGCGTTCCATCGACATGGTTAAAGCCGCGCCCGCTTACGCCGCCAACCTGCCCGGCCTGTTCTCGGTCGAGTGTTGGGGCGGCGCGACCTTCGACGTGGCCTATCGCTTCTTGCAGGAATGCCCGTGGCAGCGCCTGCGCGACATCCGCGAGGCCATGCCCAATCTGCTCACGCAAATGCTGCTGCGCGCCTCCAACGGGGTGGGTTATACTAACTATCCCGATAACGTGGTGCAAAGTTTCGTCCATCAGGCCGCCGAAACCGGGGTTGACGTGTTTCGGGTGTTCGACAGCCTGAACTGGGTGGAAAACATGCGCGTGGCGATGGATGCGGTCGGCGCGGCGGGCAAGGTGATTGAGGGCACGATCTGTTACACCGGCGATGTGCTGGACCCGGACCGGGCCAAATATGACATCGCCTATTATGTCAATATGGCCAAGGAGTTAGAGGCCGCGGGGGCGCATGTTTTAGGCCTCAAGGACATGGCCGGGCTGCTCAAACCCGCCGCAGCGCGCGCGCTGATCAAGGCGCTAAAAGACGAGATCGGCTTGCCGATCCACTTCCACACCCACGACACTTCCGGCATCGCCGGCGCCACCATTCTCGCCGCCTCGGAAGCCGGGGTCGACGCGGTGGACGCGGCGATGGACGCGCTTTCCGGCGGCACTTCGCAGCCCTGCCTCGGCTCCATCGTCGAAGCCTTGCGCCACACGGAGCGCGACACCGGGCTGGACGGCGCCCAAATCCGCGCCCTGTCGAATTATTGGGAAGCGGTGCGCGGGCAATATGCGGCCTTTGAAGCCGGTCTGGAAGCGCCCGCCTCCGAGGTTTACCTGCATGAAATGCCCGGCGGGCAGTTTACCAACCTGAAGGCGCAGGCGCGTTCGATGGGGCTGGAGGAACGCTGGCACGAAGTGGCGCAGGCCTATGCGGATGTGAACCGGATGTTTGGCGATATTGTGAAGGTGACGCCGTCGTCGAAAGTGGTCGGCGACATGGCGCTGATGATGGTCAGTCAGGGGATTTCGCGTGCCGAGGTCGAGGATCCGGAGCGCGACGTGGCCTTCCCGGATTCGGTCGTCGACATGATGCGCGGCAATCTGGGCCAGCCCCCCGGCGGCTTCCCGCAACCCATTTTGGACAAGGTGCTGAAGGGCGAGGCGCCGAATACGGAGCGGCCGGGCAAGCACCTTGAGCCGGTCGATATCGAGGCGGTGCGCGCCAAGGTTTCCGAGGAACTGAACGGTTTCGAGTTGGATAACGAAGATCTGAACGGCTATCTGATGTATCCTAAAGTGTTCATGGATTACATGGGCCGCCACCGCCGTTTCGGCCCGGTGCGCACCCTGCCGACGCGGACATTCTTTTACGGCATGGAGCCCGGCGAGGAAATTTCCGCCGAGATCGACCCCGGCAAGACGCTGGAAATCCTTTTGCAAGCCATCGGTGAGCCGGACGAGGCGGGGGATGTGAAGGTATTCTTCGAGTTGAACGGCCAGCCGCGTTCGATCCGGGTGCCCGACCGCAAGATTGCGGCGACCAAGGTGGCGCATCCGAAAGCGGAAGAGGGCAATCCGGGGCATATCGGCGCGCCAATGCCGGGGGTTGTGGCCTCGGTGGCGGTCAGTGTCGGGCAGCATGTGGCGGAGGGCGATTTGCTGCTGACCATCGAGGCGATGAAGATGGAAACCGGCATCCACGCCGAGCGTGACGCGATTGTGAAGGCGGTGCATGTGGTGCCCGGCGGGCAGATCGACGCAAAAGATCTGTTGGTCGAGCTGGAGTGAGGCCGTGCCCGATCGGGCCGCCGTGTTGTGAGTATTTGTGCTAAGAAGAAGGAGAGGTGCGTCGATAAAGGTAAAAACAGGATATCAGCAGGTCAAAGAAGACATTCGCCGCCGGATCGTTGAAGGGTTCTGGGGGCCGGGGGATTTGTTGCCCAACGAGGTAAACCTTGCCGGGGAGTTTGGTTGCGCCCGCGCCACGGTGAACCGCGCCATGCAAGAATTGGCCGAAGAGGGGTTGGTCGAACGCAAGCGCAAGGCCGGAACGCGGGTGCGGATGTCCCCGGAGCGTCAGGCGCGGTTTGCCATTCCCATTGTGCGCAAGGAAATCGAAGCACGCGGCGCGGTGTATCGTTACGTGTTGCTGGACCGTGCGGTGAGCGATGCACCGGATTGGTTGTGCGCGCGGCTTGGTCTGGCGGAAAGCGGGCGGGTTTTGCGCCTGACCTGCCTGCATTTTGCCGACGACATTCCGTATCAATTCGAGGACCGCTGGATCAATCTCGCCGCCCTGCCACAGGCTGTCGAAGCCGATTTTTCTGCGCTTGGTCCAAACGAATGGTTGGTAGCCGAGGTGCCTTATTCCGACGCCGAAATCAGTTTTTCCGCCCTGACAGCGGAGGCCGAAGTCGCTGGGCATCTAAACTGCGCTGTGGGGGATGCGTTGTTCATGGCAGAGCGCGCGACCTGGTTCGAAGGGAACGCCATCACCTATGTCCGGTTGGTATTTCACCGTGGGTATCGGATGACCGCGCGGTATTAGGGTTCAGCCCCATACCCCCTGCGCCACTGACTTGCCAGATTAGTGTCCTGACGATCAGCAGCGGCACAGGAATAGTGTTTCTATTTCAAGGTGTTGCGGCAGAAATATATCCACCATGTCCGACACGCGCCACCCCCCTCATCTTTCGTTGATTTGGCACCAATGGCGCAGGATTTATGGACTACGCCCTAAAGCCCGTCACGCAGGGGTTTGACCGCCTTTGCATAAGCAGCAACGATCTCTTCACGATGCACATGCCGCCCGTCGCGCACCATGTGCCGTCCGGCGGACCAGACATGCGCCACCATGCGGTTATCACCAGTGAAGACGAAGCTGTCGAGCAGGGTGTCGCCTTGCAGGCCCGCGAGGTCGGGATGCGCGGTATCGAGCGCCAGCAGGTCGGCCCATTGGCCCACCGCCACGCGCCCTGCCCCGCGCCCCGCCGCCTGCGCGCCGCCTTCGCAAACGGCTTGATGAAGGCGCCGCCCGGTGGAGCGGTCCGAGGTGGCCAGTGCAGCGCGGCTATGGTCGCGCAGACGTTGGCTCGTGTCGAGTTGGCGCAACTCTTCGGCCAGCGAGATGCGGATATTGCTGTCGGAACCGATGGAAATCTGCCCGCCCGTGTCCATCCAGCGCACACCGTCGAAAATGCCGTCGCCGAGTGAAGCCTCGGTCAACGGACAGAGGCCCGCCACGGCGCCGGTGCGGGCCAGAGCGCGGGTTTCGTGCGGCTCCATCTGCGTGATATGGATCAGGCACCAGCGCGCATCGAGGGCGAGGTTTTCCAGCGCCCATTCCACCGGACGCGCCCCCCAGGCCGCCTGCACCTCCTCAACCTCCGGGATTTGCTCCGCCAGATGCAGATGCACCGGACCGTCCGGCACCAGCGACGCCGCCGATTTCAGGCTGTCTTGTGACACGGCGCGTAAACTGTGCGGCGCCACGCCGAGATGGGCGTCGGCCGGCAGCGCGGCAAGCGCCGCGCGGGCCGCGTCCACCAGCCGCGCGTACCGCTCCGGGTCGTTGCCAAAGCGGATCTGCCCCGGTCCAAGCGGGCGCTGATCGCAACCGCCGAACTGATACTGCACCGGCAGCAGCGTCAGGCCGATGCCGGTCCGGGCGCTGGCCGCGGCGATGCGCTCGGCCATCTCGCCCAGCCGCGCATAGGGCGCGCCGCCGGGTTGGTGGTGCAGGTAATGAAACTCCACATTGGTGGCAAACCCCGCCTCCAGCATTTCCATCTGCACCAGCGCCGCAATCGCCTCGACCTGCTCCGGCGTCAGCGCGTCGAGGAAGCGAAACATCAGCTTGCGCCAGGTCCAGAAACTGTCGCTTGGGCTGTCGCCGCGCTTTTCGCTTAGCCCCGCCATCGCCCGCTGAAAAGCGTGGCTGTGCGTGTTGGCGGGCGCGGGCAGCAACGCGCCAACCCTCTGCCCCTGCGGTTTCGCCCCGGTTTCCACGCGCGCAATCCGCCCATCCGCGCCAATATCGACCCGAACATCTGTCGCCCAGCCCTCGGCCGTCAATGCTTGCTGTGCCCAAATGCTCTGCATGGTCTTCCCCGTTGACTTTCGATTATGTATAGACATAAAACACATTATCCAAAGCCAGACAAGAGATTCGCCCAATGCTGCTGAAAAACGCGACCCTCATTCCCCTAACGACCCCCGGCACATACGCGCCGATCGAGGACGGCGCGCTGGTGCTGGAGGGCGAGCATATCATCTGGGCCGGGGCGCTGGCCGACCTGCCGGAGCCATTCACCAACCTACCGGCAGAAGACCTCGGCGGGCGGCTCGTCACCCCGGCGCTGATCGACTGCCACACCCATATCGTCGCGGGCGGCAACCGGGCGCGCGAGTTTGAAATGCGGCTGGAGGGGGCGAGTTACGAGGAAATCGCGCGCGCGGGCGGCGGCATTATTTCGACCGTAAAAGCAACCCGCGCCGCCTCGGAAGAGGCTCTGCTCGCCGATGCCTTGCCGCGGGTGGATGCCCTGATCGCCGAGGGCACGGCGCTGATCGAGATCAAATCGGGCTACGGGCTGGACCGCGATACAGAACTGCGCATGTTGCGCGTGGCGCGGCGCGTGGCGGAGGTTCGCCCGATCCGGGTCCGAACCACCTTCCTCGGCGCCCATGCGGTGCCGCCGGAATATACCGGCCGCGCCGATGCCTATCTCGACGAGGTCTGCATCCCCACCCTGCGCGCCGCCCATGCGCAGGGGCTGGTGGACGCGGTGGACGGGTTCTGCGAGGGCATCGCCTTCCTGCCGGACCAGATCGCTCACGTGTTTGACGTGGCCCGCGAGTTGGGCCTGCCGGTCAAGCTGCACGCGGAGCAACTCTCCAATCTCGGCGGCGCGAAACTGGCGGCCAGCTATGGTGCGCTCAGTGCCGATCATATCGAATATCTCGACGAAGACGGCGTTGCGGCGATGGCCGAAGCGGGCACCGTGGCGACCATCCTGCCCGGCGCCTTTTACACCCTGCGCGAAACGCAGGCGCCGCCGATCGAGGCGCTGCGCCAACAGGGTGTGCCGATGGCGCTGGCGACCGATGCCAACCCCGGCTCCTCGCCGCTCACCTCGCTTTTGCTGACCATGAACATGGGCTGCACCCTGTTTCGCATGACGCCGGAAGAGGCGCTGGCCGGGGTGACGCGCAACGCCGCCCGCGCCCTTGGGCTGGACGATTGCGGCATGATCGCGCCCGGCAAACGCGCCGATCTGGCGGTCTGGAACGCCCGGCACCCCGCCGAACTGGCCTATCGCATTGGCTTTAACCCTATTTACAAACGCATTTTCGGAGGTCGCTCATGAGCGCGATGCAACTCAACCCCGGCGCGGTAACGCTGTCGCAACTGGCCGGGATTTACCGCAACGAGACCCCGGTGACGCTGAACCCCGCCTGCAAGCCTGCGGTGGAGGAAGCGGCGAGCCGGATCGCGGCGGCGGCGGCGGGCGACGTGCCGGTTTACGGCGTCAATACGGGGTTCGGCAAGCTGGCCTCGATGAAAATCGCTTCAGAAGACACCGCAACGCTGCAACGCAACCTGATCCTCAGCCATTGCTGCGGCGTGGGCGAAGCGGTGCCGCGGCGGCTGGCCCGGCTGATGATGACGCTGAAACTGCTGAGTTTCGGGCGCGGGGCGTCCGGCGTGCGCTGGGAGTTTGTCGAGCTGCTGCAAGAGATGCTGGCGCGCGGCGTGACCCCGGTGATCCCGGCGCAGGGCTCGGTCGGGGCTTCGGGCGATCTGGCGCCGCTTTCGCATATGACCGCCGTGGTGATTGGCGAGGGGCAGGCCGAATATGACGGGCGCATCTTACCCGGCGCCGAAGCGCTGGCGAAAGCCGGTCTTGCGCCGCTCCAGCTCGGCCCGAAAGAGGGGCTGGCCTTCATCAACGGCACGCAGTTTTCCACCGCTTTCGCCCTCGCCGGCCTGTTCGAGACATGGCAATCGGCGCAGAACGCGCTGGTGATCTCGGCGCTTTCGACCGACGCGATCATGGGCTCCACCGCGCCGCTTCAGCCCGAAATCCACGCCCTGCGCGGCCAGCGCGGCCAGATCGAGGCCGCCGATGCCATGCGCGCGGTGCTGGACGGGTCCGAGATCCGCGAGAGCCACCGGGACGGCGACACCCGCGTGCAGGACCCCTATTGCATCCGCTGCCAGCCGCAGGTCACGGGCGCGGCGATGGACGTGCTGCGCCAAGCCGCCGCCACGCTGGAAATCGAGGCCAACGCCGCGACCGACAACCCGCTGGTGCTGACCGAAGCCGGATTGATCGTTTCGGGCGGCAATTTCCACGCCGAACCCGTAGGCTTTGCCGCCGACATGATCGCGCTGGCCCTGTCGGAAATCGGCGCGATTTCGCAGCGCCGCATCGCGCTGATGGTGGACCCGACGCTGAGCTTCGACCTGCCGCCCTTCCTCACGCCGGAGCCGGGGCTGAACTCGGGGCTGATGATCGCCGAAGTCACCACCGCCGCTTTGATGAGCGAAAACAAGCACTTGGCGAACCCCTGCGTGACCGACAGCACCCCGACTTCCGCCAATCAGGAGGACCATGTGTCGATGGCCGCGCATGGCGCGCGCCGCCTGATGCGGATGGGCGAGAACCTGAACCGTATCCTTGGCGTCGAGCTTCTCTGCGCCGCGCAGGGCGTCGAGTTTCGCGCGCCGCTCAAGACCAGCGCACCTTTGCAAAACACCGTGGCGCGGCTGCGTCAGGAGGTGGCGACCATGGGCGCGGATCGCTACATGGCGCCCGATCTGGAAGCCGCGGCGCGGCTCGTTGCCAGCGGCGCACTGACCGAAGCCTGCGCCACCGCCCTGCCGGAGTTGGACGCATGAACGGGTTCGATGTCCTGCGCGGCGACAGCCCCATCATCCTCGGCCAGCCCCACGGCGGCACCCACGTTCCCGACGACATTGCCGCCCGCCTGAACCCGCGCGGGCGGGGGCTGGACGATACCGACTGGCATATCACCCGGCTGTATGACGGGCTGCTGGAGGGCGCGACGGTAGTGAAATCCAACATCCACCGCTATGTGATCGACGCCAACCGCGACCCGGCGGGCGTGTCGCTCTATCCCGGCCAGAACACCACCACGCTGGTGCCGCTGACCGATTTCGATGGGCAACCGATCTGGGAGCCGGGGCAGGAACCCTCAGAAGACGAAATCGAAGCCCGCCGCACTGCTTATCACGCCCCCTATCACGCCGCGCTGGCCGAAGAAATCGCCCGCGTAAAGGCGAAACATGGCGTTGCAATCCTCTATGATTGCCACTCGATCCGCTCGGAAATCCCCTTCCTGTTTGACGGCACCCTGCCGGTGTTTTCCATCGGCAGCAACAATGGCGAAACCTGCGCGCCGGCCATCGAAGACGCGGTGACCCGCGTGGCGCGCGCGGCGGACGGGTTCGACTCTGTGGTTAATGGCCGCTTCAAGGGCGGCTGGACCACCCGCCATTATGGCCGCCCCGAGGCTGGCGAACACGCGATCCAGATGGAACTGGCCCAGCGCGCCTATATGGACGAAGCCGCGCCCTGGGCCTACCGCGAGCCCCGCGCCGCCCGCCTGCGCCCGCATCTCAAAACCATCCTGCACAGCCTCAACACCCTCGCCTTGTCCGGCGAACTCACCCGATAAGGAGAACCGCCATGACCGATCCGCGCAAAAATACCCGCGACATTTACCCGCCCACCGGCACCGAGTTGAACGCGAAAAGCTGGCTCACCGAAGCGCCACTGCGCATGCTGATGAACAACCTGCACCCGGATGTGGCCGAAAACCCGCACGAACTGGTGGTCTATGGCGGCATCGGGCGCGCGGCGCGGACCTGGAAGGATTTCGACCTGATCGTTGATACGCTGAAAGACCTTGAGGCTGACGAGACCCTGCTGGTGCAATCCGGCAAGCCCGTCGCCGTGGTCAAGACCCATGCCGACGCCCCGCGCGTGCTGATCGCCAATTCCAACCTCGTGCCCTACTGGGCCAACTGGGACCATTTCAACGAACTCGATAAGAAGGGCCTGATGATGTATGGCCAGATGACGGCCGGGTCGTGGATTTACATCGGCTCGCAGGGCATCGTTCAGGGCACCTATGAGACCTTCGCCGAGGCCGGGCGTCAGCATTACGGCGGCGACCTCAAGGGCAAATGGATCCTCACCGGCGGCCTTGGCGGCATGGGCGGTGCCCAGCCTCTGGCGGCGGTGATGGCCGGGGCCTGCTGCCTCGCGGTCGAGTGCGACGAGAAGAGCGCCGACTTCCGCCTGCGCACCCGCTATGTGGATGAAAAGACCCACTCGCTGGACGAAGCGCTGGAGATGATCGACCGCTGGACCAGGGCGGGCGAGGCCAAATCCGTGGCGCTGATCGCCAACGCCGCCGACATCTTCCCCGAGATCCACAAGCGCGGCATCCGCCCCGATATCGTGACCGACCAGACC
>PDOZ01000036.1 GCA_002747325.1 Rhodobacterales bacterium | reverse complement strand
GACCAACGATTTCAGTAAGGTGCGTGATGACGACAAATAATACTTTTCTCGGGTCAACAACCCCAAGCGGCACCCCGCGTGACATGAAAATCGTTCTGGTGGATAAAGATACACTGGAGAAGATGGGCGCGGCTCAGGCCAGGGAGAGAACAGACTGATGGCGTATTACTTTGCATTAAAAAGAGTCGCAACTTACACAGATCACTTTACTTATCTTGATGGTGATCCAAAGAAGGTCGAGAACCTGGATCGCAGTGTGGATGTGGGGATCAATCCACCTGAGAGCAACCTTGCGTTATATTGCGGGCGCGCTATTGATCCCACTTATTTGCCGACGCGCCTGCAACCCAAGGGGCGACGTTACAAATTGGCTGATTTGATCGGGTCGACAACAGGCCTTCTCGCGTCTGAAAAGGTCAGGGACATCGTCGAAGAATTCGAGCCTGGTGTGCATGCCTTTTATCCGGTCACTTTTGAGTGGAGCGGAAAATCCGGGCAGAAGGATAAAGGGCATTTCATCTGGATCATACAACAGAGCATCAAGGGCCTGCACCCTGAGTTGATTGAACCGCCATATCCCGGGCCGAATGAGTTTTGGGACGGCTATGACCTGTACAAAAATCCCGATCGTAAATTGGTATTCAGCAAGGAGGCGATCGGCAATGCTCATATCTGGACCGATCCGCAGGTGGGGTATCAACGTTTCATCAGTGATGAGCTGACAGAGGCATTTCGGGCGGCCCAAGTTATCGGGTTTGACCCACAGATACATATAGAGGTCGTTTAAGGTCTCCATATCAGTTATGGGAGATGTAACTCTGAAGCGTGTCGAAACTATCCTGATACGTGAAACCCGGCAACTGGCACTATACCGGCGATTGAGTTACCATGTATTTGAAAACAAAGAAGCTCATGGCGCACTGGCTCACCAAGGGGGGGCGATGAACGCTGCTCCAGAATTCTAAGGATGAGATAAGATGGAATTAAAAATACGTCCAGAGTGGAACTTAGATGATCCGGCAAGCATTGATATGAACACGGATGGTTCGGTTACTTTCAAGGGACCTGTTGGAGATGTTTTCGTGCCAGATGACGTGCTGTCGTTTCTGAGAGTCTCAAATGGACTGGGGATTGATTACGATGATCCCAACGCGTGGTTCTCGGCCTGTTTTGCAAACGGCCCCGTCATCCTGAATGCGTATGGTGTCAATAACCTACGTAGTATTATGCTTGGCACATGGGGATACTTTGACAATGCGCATCATGGCCGACCTTTGCTGCCTGAAGGCTATATTCAACTGGGTCGTGCCGCTCCTGGCCAGACAGACCGGGCAAAAGGAGAATTCGATGTGCTTCTTTGCTGCCTTGTAGATCACCATGACTATGGAAAAGTTTTTGCATGGCCTCAAAGTCATGATCCATGGATGGAAGGAAAAAACACAACTGGGTTAGGTTTCGTCGCCAATAGCTTTACCGAGTTCATGAACAACCTCACCGCACGGGAAAACCTATAAATTTGCGGCACCCACCATTCGCTCCTTTCCAGAAGCTGCGGCAACATGGAGGCAAAGAGGAGAGGATTGCCCAGAATCCAACTGGTGGAAACTGGCGCCACACAGGAGATGGTGTTACGATGCAGTACGTCGATCAAGACGTTTACGGCGCATTGGCTCACCAAGGGGGGTGGCGGTGAACACTTCTCCAGAGTTTTAAAAACCAAGGACTGAGCGATGGCGATTAATTGGAAACCAACTTGGGAAAGAGAAGAGCCCGCAGAAATTATATTTAATCAAGATGGCTCGGTACATTTTGACGATTTGGTGGGCGATGTATGGCTTCCGGAAGATTACAAAGAATTCATGCTGTATTCGAATGGGTTGGGCACCAAGGATACCAATTCCTGGTTTGTATCAGATTACCCAAATGGCCCCAAAATACTCGAGCTTGAGTATCTTTCGGAATTTTTTTCCGTCAAAAACGGGACGCTTGGATTTCAGGTTAACATGTTTCACGATGGATACACGGTTCCAAAAGGATATATTGATATTGGGACCGCTGAGGGTGATGCCAACTATACCAGTGTTTTACTATCCGTCCGCAAGGAGGCGCCAGATTATGGCCAGGTCTTTACTTGGATGCAAACGCAAGACCCATGGATGGAAGGAGAAAACACAACTGGGTTGGGTTTTGTCGCCAATAGCTTTACCGAGTTCATGAACAACCTGACCGCACGCGAAAACCTTTAAGTTTGCGGCATCCACCACTCAATCCCTTCCAGAACCTTCTCGGCCTGTGCTGCCAATGTATTGAACCCGCGCCGCATGTCCGAGAATACGCCGACCATCGGTCAAGGTAATATCAACCCGGCTATGGAAAGCTGTTTGATTTTATAGAGTTTACTTCCTGAAAGGGGAGGTGTCTGGTTACAGAAGAGAGAATGGGAGCAAAGACATGAGCGACAAGATTTGGGTCAGCACTTTTTTAAACACGCCTTCCGCGCACTTCTATTATAGTTATCCTGAGGATCAAATCCCGCATGAAAGGGCGATGCAGATCGCTTTTTCAATTTTGGCCGGTCGCAAAGTTGATACATCGGGCCTTCCCCATACGAAAGTTGCCTTTGATGCTGCTAGCGCCAAACGAAAGCTGCGGAAGTTGCTGAGTATTGATGGACTACATGTGGATGAAACCGCGAAGCAGGTCATGGAGCAATTCAACCTTGGGGATACGTTTCTGCACCGTGTGGAATTGTTTGATGAAACCGGCAAGGTGAAGAAACATGACGGGTATTATTATCATGTCATCACCCGGGAACAGCGTCAGGTGGTGAATCGGGAGCTGGGTCTGGAGAAAGGGTGGATTAGGCCCGGAGTCCTCGAAAGAGCAGATGTCGAAGGGCGGATAATCGGTACCCAAGAAGAGCTCCAAGCTCAAGATGCCGAGGTTTTCCACGTCGCTGGATTTTTGGGCGGATTCTTACGTACTCAAATTGCTGTTTTTCTCTGACCCTTTGAAGGTTGCGCTGGTGAAGGCAGGGTATGGAAAGCTGTTTGATTTCATAGAGTTTACTTCCTGAAGGGGGCGAGATCGCAGGCAGTAATGTCGTTGAAAGGCGGGACGGGGAGTGCGCTCTGGCAGAAAACACGGCCCTTCCCGCCGCAGCGGGCTGGGCTATTGATGCTTGACGGGATCGGTGCGTCGATTTCGCTTTAGCCGAAAACCGCGCTCAGGGCTTCGTCGAGTGTGCCGGTGATGGTGTCGATGTCGCTTTCGGTGGCGATCAGGGCGGGGGCGAACATCAGGACGTTGTTGAGGCCGACGACAGAGCGGTTGGAGGCACCGATGATGACCCCGCGCGCGGCGCATTCCGCCACCACGCGCCCGATCTCGGCCTCCGTAACCGGCTCTTTGCTCGTCCGGTCCGTGACGAGTTCCGCCCCTTGAAACAGCCCCGCGCCGCGCACGTCGCCGATGACGCGGTGCTTTTCCGCCAGCCCGGCGAGGTTCGTCGCCAGCCGCGTGCCCATGGCGTCGGTATTGGCCAGCAGCCCCTCATCCTCGATGATGCGCATGTTTTCCAGCGCGGCGGCAGGACCGGCGGTGCAGCCTCCGAAGGTGGAAATATCGCGGAAATAGCTCAGGCGGTCGGTCGGGTCGTCCTTGAACATTTCGAACACCGCTTCCGTGGTGGCGCAAATGCCGATGGCGGCGTAACCGGAGGCGACACCTTTGGCCATGGTGACAAAATCCGGTTTGATATCATAGTGTTGGTAGCCAAACCAGGTGCCGGTGCGACCCAGCCCGCAGACCACTTCGTCGATATGCAGGAGCAGGTCATACTTGTCGCAAAGGACACGAATGCGATCCCAGTAGGTTTTCGGCGCCACGATGACCCCGCCGCCCGCCGTCATCGGCTCAAGGCAAAGCGCGCCCACCGTATCTGGCCCCTCGCGCAGGATTACGTCCTCGATGGCCTCCACCGTTTTCGCCGCGAAATCCTCCTCCGACAGCCCTTCCCAGGACGGGTCGGCCGGGCGGTATTGCATGCAATGGGGCACCTCGACGAAACCGGGGGCGAAGGGGCCGTATTGCATGTTGCGCTCGACCTGTCCGCCCGCCGACATGGCGGCGAGGGTGCTGCCGTGGTAATCGCGGTTGCGGTAGAGGATTTTGTGCTTCTTGCCGCCGTGGTGTTTATGCGCGATCTGGCGGATCATCTTGAAGGCCTTCTCGTTGGCCTCGGAGCCGGAATTGGTGTAGTAAACCCGGCGGATTCCGTCCATCTTTTCGGCCAGTTTCTGGGCATATTCCGCGCCGGGGATCGAACCCGCGGCCCCGGCGAAGTAGTTGAGTTTCAACATCTGTTCGCGGATGACGTCGGCGATTTCGGCCCGCCCGTAACCCACATTCACCGTCCAGACCCCGCCGGACACCGCGTCGATATATTCGCGCCCCGCCGCGTCCCAGACCCGGATGCCCTTGCCTTCGACGATGATGCGCGGGTCGGTGGTTTCAAAGGCTTTGTGCTGCGTCAGATGGTGCCAGACATGGGCCTTGTCGGCGTCAATCACCGCTTGCAGATCGTTGGCGTTCATGTTGGCCTCCCGCGTTGGATTTGATCAAAGCCTAGGGGGTGCGGCAGCGTTTGGCAATCGCTGGCGCGCTGTCGGGGGCGGGAGGTGCGACGGCGAAAGGGCGGGCCGAGGTGGCCCGCCCTTGATGTGTATCCGGGAAGCTTAGCGGGTAAACTTCTTATGTTTCAGGCGCTTAGGTTCTAACGCATCCGGGCCAAGGCGGCGTTTCTTGTCTTCTTCGTAATCCTCGAAGTTGCCCTCGAACCATTCCACATGCGCTTCGCCTTCGAAGGCCAGAATATGGGTGCAGATGCGGTCGAGGAAGAAACGGTCGTGCGAGATGACCACGGCGCAACCGGCGAAATCGACCAGCGCGTCTTCCAGCGCGCGCAGGGTTTCGACGTCGAGGTCGTTGGTCGGTTCGTCGAGCAGCAACACGTTGCCGCCCTCTTTCAGCAGCCGCGCCATATGCACCCGGTTGCGTTCGCCGCCGGACAGGAGCGAGACCTTCTTTTGCTGGTCGCCGCCCTTGAAGTTGAACGAGGAGCAATAGGCGCGGGAATTGACCTGTGCGTCGCCCAGCTCGATCAGCTCCGCGCCGCCGGAAATCGCTTCCCAGACCGTGTCGTTATCGTTGAGGTCATCGCGCGACTGGTCGACATAGGCGAGTTTCACCGTGTCGCCGTATTCGATCGTGCCCTCATCCGGGGTTTCCTGCCCGGTCAACATGCGAAACAGGGTGGATTTACCGGCGCCGTTGGGGCCGATGACGCCGACAATGCCGCCGGGGGGCAGGGCGAAGGACAGGTCTTCGACCAGCAATTTGTCGCCCATATGTTTCTTCAACCCCTCGACCTCGATCACCTTGGCGCCGAGGCGCGGCCCGCGCGGGATGACGATTTGCGCGCGGGTGATGCGCTCGCGCTCGGACTGGTTGGCGAGGTCGTTATAGGCGGCGATCCGGGCCTTGGATTTGGCCTGCCGCGCCTTTTGCCCCTGCCGCATCCATTCCAGTTCGCGCTCCAGCGTTTTCTGCTTCGCCTTGTCTTCGCGCGCCTCGTGTTCCAGCCGTTTGGCCTTCTGTTCCAGCCATGCGGAATAATTGCCCTCATAGGGAATGCCGCGGCCGCGGTCGAGTTCGAGGATCCAGCCGGTAATGTCGTCGAGGAAGTAGCGGTCATGGGTGACGACCAGAATGGTGCCTTTGTAATCAATGAGATGCTGTTGCAGCCAGGCGATGGTTTCGGCGTCGAGGTGGTTGGTCGGTTCGTCGAGCAGCAGCATGTCGGGGGCTTCGAGCAGCAATTTGCACAGCGCCACCCGGCGCTTTTCACCGCCCGAGAGCGTGGCCACTTCCGCATCGTCCGGCGGGCAGCGCAGCGCTTCCATCGACACGTCGACCTGCGCGTCGAGATCCCAGAGGTTCTGGCTGTCGATCTCGTCCTGCAACTGCGCCATTTCCTCGGCGGTTTCGTCCGAGTAATTCATCGCCAGTTCGTTGTAGCGGTCGAGGATGTCCTTTTTCGCTTTCACGCCCAGCATGACGTTTTCGCGCACCGATAGGCTGTTATCCAGTTCCGGTTCCTGCGGCAGGTAGCCGACCCTGGCGCCTTCTGCCGCCCAGGCCTCGCCGGAAAAATCCGTGTCCCAGCCTGCCATGATTCTGAGCAGGGTGGATTTACCCGCACCGTTGACGCCGACGACGCCGATCTTGACGCCGGGCAAAAAGCTCAGGCGGATGTTCTCAAAACACTTTTTACCGCCGGGATAGGTCTTGGACACGCCGTCCATATGGTAGACATATTGGTAAGCCGCCATGGGGGACTCCTTGGAATTCGTTTCGCAAGGGTTTAGGCAAAGCTTGAGCAAAGGGCAATCGAGACATGCAAAATCCGTTTCATAAGAGTGAACGCGACTGGGATGTGCGGCCGATTTTGGGCACGCTGGCGCTGTTGGTTGTGGTCATGGGGCTGATTGGCTGGGGGCGCGGCGTGGTTGGCGGGCGCGACTGGAGCGCGGGGATCGCGGTTGGGCAGGTGCGCTATCTGGTGGCCGAGGCGCATTGGGCCGGGCCGGAAGAGGCGCTCTTGTTGCGGGTGCGGTTTCTGGTCGAGCCGGGGGGCGATACCAGCCCGGTGCCTGCGCGCGCGCTGCTTGTCTGTCAGGCGCTCTTGGCGGATTTGCCGGAGCGGGGCGGGGCGGTGGTTGATCCGGCGGATCTGGCCGGGCTGCGCTTCAGCTTCTCGACCTCCAGCATTGGCACGGTCAGCGAAGACTATATCTATACGGTGGCGGATGGTCGCTGCGCCGAGTTGGGATGATGCGCCATGAGATGCCATATGCGCGGCCGGGGCAGGTCGTCGGGCTGTTGGGCGGGTCGTTCGATCCGGCCCATTCCGGCCATGTGCATATCACCCGCGAGGCGCTGAAACGGTTTCGGCTGGACCGGGTCTGGTGGCTGGTCTCTCCGGGCAATCCGCTCAAGGCCAACCCGCCCGCGCCCCTGCCGGAGCGCATGGCGCGGGCGCGGCGGGTGATGCGGCATCCGAGGGTTGAGATCACCGATCTGGAGGCACGGTTCGGCACCCGCTACACCGCCGAGACCCTTGCGCAGTTGCACCGCGCCTATCCCGGCGTGCGTTTCGTCTGGCTGATGGGGGCGGATAATCTGAGCCAGTTTCACCGCTGGGAGGACTGGCGCGCCATTGCCGACAACGTGCCGATCGGGGTTTTGGCGCGGCCGGGCAAGCGGGTTGCGGCACGGCTGTCGAAAGCGGCGCGGGTCTACCGGGCGGCGAAGCTCGCGGGCGAGGATGCGGGGCTGCTGGCCACGCGCCCGGCGCCGGTCTGGTGCATGACCAACCTGCCGATGCGCGCCGTGTCGTCTTCCGCGATCCGGGCGGCGGGGGAGTGGTAAGCCGGGATCAATGTTTCGCGGGTTGCGACAATTGTTTCTGCTTTCGGACTTGAGCCGACTCGGTAAGCTTGGTTAATTCCCCGCATGTCTGCTGGTCTTTCGAGAAGATTCTTTCTCGGTGGTGCCGTGTCCGCAGTCGCGGGGGCTGTATTTGCGCAAGCGCCGTTGGTTTCGCCGCGTCCCGTGGCGCGGCCTGCTGTGCCGCTTGGCCCCGAAGCGTTGCGGTTGGCGGCGGGTGCCGATGCGTTGATTGCGCGCGCGCGTTTGGGCGGGGCGGTTTCTTTTGCTGTGGCGGATGCGGTTTCGGGCGAATTGCTGGAGGCGCGCGGGGCGAATGGGATGTTGCCGCCCGCTTCCGTGACCAAGGCGGTGACGGCGTTGTATGCGCTGGAGGCGCTGGGGCCGCAGTTTCGCTTTCGCACGCGGGTGGTCGCGCTGGGGCCGGTGGTGGATGGCGAGGTGATCGGGGACGTGGCGCTGGTTGGCTCCGGCGATCCGGTTCTGGATACGGACGCGCTGGCTTCACTGGTCAAGCAGTTGAAAGATCAGGGAATTTCCAAGGTTTCCGGGCGGTTTCTGACCTATGCGGGCGCGCTGCCCTATACCCGCGAAATCGCGCCGATCCAGCCCGATCACCTCGGTTATAACCCCTCGGTTTCCGGCCTGAACCTGAATTTCAACCGGGTGCATTTTCAGTGGGTGCGGGGGGAGAGCGGCTGGGACGTGCGGATGGATGCGCGCTCGGAGACCCTGCGTCCGGCGGTGAGCGTGGCGCGGATGAAGGTCGTGGCGCGCGATTTGCCGGTTTACACCTACCGCGAGGCCAAGGGCGGGGTCGATGAATGGACCGTGGCGGCGGGGGCGTTGGGCAATGGCGGCACGCGCTGGTTGCCGGTGCGCCGCCCGGACCTGTATGCGGGCGAGGTGATGCAGGTTTTGGCGCGCGGGCAGGGGATTGCGCTGCCGAAAGCGCAGGCGGTGCTGCACCCTCCGATGGGCACGGATCTGGCGCTGCATGAAAGCCCGCCTTTGGTGGAAATCGTGCGCGGCATGTTGAAATACTCCACCAACCTGACGGCGGAAGTGCTGGGCCTGACCGCTTCGGCGGCGGGGTCGATTGAGGCGTCAGCGGCGCAGATGACCGCTTGGTGCCGCGCTCGGCTCGGCGCGCAGGGGGCGCGGTTTGTTGATCATTCCGGGCTGAGCGACCGCTCGCGGGTCTCGGTGGCGGATTTGGTGCGGATGCTGGTGCGGGCGGGGCAGGACACGGCGCTGCGGGATCTGATGAAGGAGATTGCACCGCGCGACGGGGAGGGCAAGACCGATGCCCAGCCCGGTTTCCGCATCGTTGCCAAGACCGGCTCGCTGAATTTTGTCTCGACGTTGGCGGGGTATATGGTGCCGGAAAACGGGCGGCCGCTGGCCTTCGCTATCCTGACTGCCGATATGCCACGCCGCGCCGCCATCGCGCCGGAGGATATGGAACGGCCCGACGGGGCGCGGGGCTGGTCGGGCCGCTCAAGGGCGTTGCAGCACCAGCTGATCCACCGCTGGTCGCTGCTGCATTTTTAGAGCTGCATTATTAGCTGGGCATCGGCGGCGTGTTGATCGCCACTTTGGAAGCCTCGCGCGCCATGCAGGCATCGAACCAGCGGTTCAGGTCGTCCATCTTGTCTACGCCTAGCATGTCGTCGGCCTGAAAGCGCAGTTTGGCGGTGCGAATCCACGGCCAGATCGCCATGTCAGCGATGGTATAGGCGTCGCCCATGACGTTTTCGCGGCCCGCAAGGCGCTGGTTCAACACGCCGAGCAGACGCTTGCTTTCGTCGCGATATCGCTCCATTGGGCGCTTGTCCTCGAAATCCTTGCCGCCGAAGACGGTGAAGAAGCCAAGCTGTCCCAGCATCGGGCCAAGCCCGCCCATTTGCCACATCAACCACTGGATGGTCTGCGCCCGCGCCGCCGGGGCTTCGGGCAGGAATTTCCCTGTCTTTTCCGCCAGATAGATCAGGATCGCGCCGCTTTCCCACAGGCCCATCGGCGTGCCTTCCGGCCCGTTGGGATCGAGGATGGCGGGGATTTTGTTGTTCGGATTGAGGGAGAGAAATTCGTCGGAAAACTGCTCGTTTTTGCCAAAGCGCACTTGATGCGCCTCATAGGGCAGGCCGGTTTCTTCCAGCATGGCGGAGACCTTGATGCCGTTGGGCGTGGGTAGGGAATAGAGCTGGATCACGGACGGGTCTTTGGCGGGCCATTTCTTCGTGATGGGGAAGTCGTTGAGCATGGGTCTGTCCTTTATATTCATTGCGGCGAATATGGGGTGCGGGTGCGGCCGGTTCAAGGGCCGCGCGGCGCTCAGGTGGCGCTCAGATTGTCATGTGTCTGGCACGGGCGCCGCGTTCGATGGCGGCGGCGTGCAGCCGGTCGATGGAAAGTTCGTAGCGCATTTCTTCCAGCAGGCGCAGCTCTTCGCCGGTCAGGTGTCCGTCGGCGGCGGCCACGTCGCAGGACAGGGCATAGGCGGTTTCCCACAGCCGTTCGGGCAGCGCCTCGCGGATCAGGCCGAACAGGGCGTCCAGCCCGTCTTCCTCGGAAAACAGGTCAAACACCGCCTGCGATACCCGTTTCAGGCGGTCGAGATCGTAGCCTGCGAAAACCGGCAGGTGGTTGATGATGCGTTCAATGGTGACGAGTTCGGAGGTGCGCATGGTCTCGTCGGAAGCGGCGACGGCGACCATGACGGCGACCAGCGCATCGGCGGGGGAGAGGGGTTGCGGCAATTCGGTCACGGCGGGCTCCTGTTGTGCAATTTGGCCTGACATTATTGACCCTTTGCGCGCGGGGCAATAGGACACGGGGGATCAAGTCTGAGAGGAAATGACATGTCCGAGATGCGCGACGCCGCGATGAGTTCGAAAGCCTGGCCCTTTGAAGAGGCGCGCCGGGTGCTCAAACGCTTTGACAAGGGCGCGCCGGAGAAGGGATTTGTGCTGTTTGAGACCGGCTATGGCCCGTCCGGCCTGCCGCATATCGGCACCTTTGGCGAGGTGGCGCGCACGACGATGATTCAACGTGCCTTCGAGGTGATTTCCGACATCCCGACCAAGCTGATCTGTTTTTCCGACGATCTCGATGGGATGCGCAAGGTGCCGGGCAATGTGCCTAATGCCGAGAGCCTGACGGAGCATCTGCAAAAGCCGCTGACTTCGGTCCCGGACCCGTTCGGCACGCATGACAGTTTTGGCGATCACAACAACGCCATGCTCTGCCGCTTCCTCGATACGTTCGGTTTTGAATACGAGTTTCGTTCGGCGACGGAGTTTTACCGTTCGGGTGCGTTTGATGCGGTGCTGAAGCGGGCGGTGGAGAAATATGACGAGATCATGCAGGTCATGCTCAAGAGCCTGCGCGAAGAGCGCCGCCAGACCTATTCGATCTTCCTGCCGATCCATCCGGAGACCGGGCGGGTTCTGTATGTGCCGATGAAGAAGGTTTGCGCCGAGACCCACACGATCACCTTCGACGATGAAGAGGGGCGCGAATGGACCCTGCCGGTCACGGGCGGCAATGTGAAGCTGCAATGGAAACCGGATTTCGGCGCGCGCTGGGCGGCGCTGGGGGTCGATTTCGAGATGTATGGCAAGGATCACAGCACCAACACGCCGATCTACGACAAGATTTGCCGCATTCTGGGCCATCGCGCGCCGGAGCATTTCGTCTATGAGTTGTTCCTCGATGAGAACGGGCAGAAGATTTCCAAGACCTCGGGCAACGGGGTGTCGATTGATGAATGGCTGACCTACGCGTCGACGGAGAGCCTTGCCTATTTCATGTATCTCAAGCCGAAAACCGCCAAGCGGATGCATTTTGATGTGATCCCGAAGGCGATGGACGAGTATCACCAGCAGCTCAATGCCTATCACAAGCAGGATCTGAAGGCGCAGTTGAATAACCCGGTCTGGCATATTCATGGCGGCGAGGTGCCGGTGTCGAATATGGTGGTGCCGTTCTCGATGCTGCTCAACCTCGCCTCGGTGGCGCACGCGCATGATAAGTCGCAGCTTTGGGGCTTTATCCAGCGCTATGCGCCGGAGGCGAGTGCCGAGACCCATCCCGATCTCGATGCGGCGGCGGGTTATGCGGTGCGGTATTACGAGGATTTCGTGGCGGCCAACAAGGTGTTCCGGGCGCCGAGCGATCTCGAACGCGAGGCGCTGGAAGTGCTGCGCGATGGGTTGCGGAACTGGGACGGCGGGCTGGACGCGGAGGAGCTTCAGGGGCTGGTTTACAGCGTCGGTCGCGAGCGTTTCGACCCGATGCGCGATTGGTTCAAGGCGCTCTACGAGGTGCTTTTGGGCACCAGCCAAGGCCCGCGTTTTGGCGGCTTCATCGCGCTTTACGGCGTTGAGGAAACCGCAGCCCTGATCGACCGGGCGCTGGCCGGGGAATTGCTCTCCGACTGAGCCGCCCCACGCCCCTGAGCGCCACGCAACGCGCGCTGCGCTCAGGGGGGATTAACCCCGCATTGTTACCCCTTTCGCGCCGGGAGTGCCGGGCCGTTTGGCCGCCTTTCCCGGCCCACGGTTTTGCACCTGAAAGGGAAAAGAATGAATATCGCGATTACACAGGGGATCGACCTCAACCCTCCGGCCTTTGAAGACGGTCTCGGCGTCTGGTCCAGCGAAGACGGCAGTGCCGGTTCCGCCACCTATGCCGGGGCGGGCAATGCGGCGATTGTGGCGGCGGATGCGGATTTTGGCGGCTGTCTGGAACTGCTCAAGACCAATAGCGTGCAGAGCCTGCGCTGGATGGGCAAGACCGAGCTGATCCCCGGCGTGTATTACCGGGTGCGGGTGCGGGTGAAGGCGGTTTCCGGCGTGTTCCCGAATGTGCGCATCGCTGCCAATCCGCTGAATGCGGCGGGCAATACGGTTGCGACCGTGCCGCAGGCCGGTCCGGCGACCACCCTCGACACCTACGGCGAAGTGGTTGAAATTGCGGCCATTATCGGCTCGGGCAACCGCGATGGGGTCGATATGCCCTGGGGCACGGGGGTGGTGGAAGCGCATATCGGGCTGGATCTGACCGGCGCGTCTGGCGGTCTCGTGCGCATCGACGATATTTACATCGAGGACATTACGGAAGCCTTCCTGCGCGGCATGATCGACACGGTGGACGTGCGCGATTTCGGCGCGCTGGGCGATGGGGTGACGGACGATCACGCCGCTTTCATTGCCGCTGATGACGCGGCGGGCGGGCGTACCGTGGTCATCCCGGAGGGGACGTATAAGCTCGGCGCGGACCTGACGCTGGAGAATAAGGCGCGGTTTGAAGGTACGGTTACGATGGCCAAGCAGCACAAGCTGGTCTTGATGCGCAATTTTGACCTGCCCTCCTATATTGACGCCTTTGGCGACGAGGTCGAGGGGTTCAAGAAGGGCTTTCAGGCGCTGATGAATTACTCGGACCATGACAGTTTCGACATGGCCGGGCGCCGGGTCAATCTGACCGCACCGATCGACATGCAGGATGCGGTGCATACGATCAATTCGTTTCAAATCCGCCGGGTGCTGCGCAACGGGGCGTTTTACGTCAATAACAGCACGGATTGGGACGAGGATGTGGTCGTGTCCGCGGGCACCTACAACCCGGCCAATGCCTATGAGTTGACCAACGTGGCGCAGGTGGCGCAGATTCAGCCGGGTTCGCATGTGGCGGGTAATGGGGTTGGCCGGGAGGTCTATGTCAAGGAAGTGAACGTGTCGCAGGGCAAGGTGATCCTGTCGCAGCCGCTTTACGGGCCGAACACGACGCAGAATTATACCTTCACCCGCTTCAAATATGTGTTGGATTTCAACGGGTTCCAGAAGCTGACCAAGTTCGAGTTCCAGAATATCGAAATTCAGATGAACGGCGATGCCAACGGCGTGCTTCTGCCCCCGGCGGGCGGCAATATCCAGTTCAAGGATTGCTTCTTCCTGCGCCCGGAAAAGCGCACCATCACCTCGCCGGGCCGCGCCTGTCAGGACCTGCATATCGACCGCTGCCAGTTCTTTTCCGATGAGCAGGGCAAGCCCGCCGTTGATCGCGTGTCGCACGGGTTCAATGTCAATGCCAACGATGCCAAAATCCGCGACAGCCGGTTTCAGCGCTTGGGCACTTCGATGGTGCTGCACGGCGAGAGCCATATTCTTGTTGGCAACCATGTGTTTCAGGGCGATAACCAGTCCCATGCGGCGCGCGTGCCGGGGATCATCTTCACCTACCCGCCGACCTGTTCGACCATCACCGGCAATTACATCGACAACTGCACCATTGAATGGACCAACGAACACGACCAACATCCTGATTTCGCGTCGGAATACTCCTTTGGCGGCCTCAACATTACCGGCAACATCTTCCGCTTTCAGGACGCGGCGAGCTATATGAATTTCATCACCGTGAAGCCCTATGGCACCGGCCATCACCTCGCGGGGTTAAACATCTCCAACAACGCGTTCAAGGCGGTGCGGGGCAATATCGACCGGATCGACGGGGTCGATACCTCGATCGCGCCGCTCAATAGCTGGGCCTGTCGGTTGGTGACGGTGACGGATAACACGTTCCACGGCGTCGATCAGCGCACGATCAGCCCGGTGACGCTGGAATTTCAGCAAAATACCAACCAGTCGAGCTGGACGCTGGATGTGTCGCCATACCTGCCGTTCAACGGCTATGCCCGCACGGTGACGTCGGTTGTGGCGCAATCGGCTATTCGTGACGCGAGCAATGCGGATGTGTTCACCATGCCGCATGTGGAAACGGCGGTGGGCAGCGGCAACGATCAGGTGCGGCTCAAATGGTCGACCCCCTGTCGCGGGGCGGTGCAGGTGACGGCGCGGGTCGATAAGCCGATCTGACCCGCCGGACCTTTTGAAACTTTAAAAAGCCGCTCCAATTGGGGCGGCTTTTTTGGAAAACGCGCGGGTTTCTTGATGCGGATCAAGGAGTGGTTAACTTTTCTGTTATAGGCTCCCCCCGAATACTTAAATGAGGAGATTCGTATGACTAATGAACAGGGCCGTGGAACTGTGCGCAAAACTCCGGCGAGGGGAAGGGCGCCTGCCGGGAACAAGCCAGCGGCAGCGGAAGCCAAAACCGCAACGCCGGTTGCCGACGAGCCGGTAAACAGCCCTGATGTCATTACCAAGGTGACGCATGACGCCATCCGGCAGGCTTTTGAGAACGGCGAGTATCCGTATGAAAAGAAGCTGGACCGCAGGAGCTATGATCGTCAGAAAGCCCGGTTGCAGGCGGAATTGCTCAAGGTGCAGAAATGGGTTGGCGAAGAGGGCAAGAAGTTTGTCATGCTGTTCGAGGGGCGCGATGCGGCCGGTAAGGGCGGCACGATCAAGCGCTTCATGGAGCATCTGAACCCGCGCGAAGCCCGCGTTGTGGCACTCAACAAGCCGACGGATATCGAGAAAGGCCAGTGGTTCTTCCAGCGCTATATTCAGCACCTGCCGACCTCGGGTGAAATGGTGTTTTATGACCGTTCCTGGTATAACCGTGCGGGGGTTGAGCGCGTGATGGGCTTCTGCTCGCCGGGCGAGTATCTCGAATTCATGCGCCAGACGCCGGAGTTGGAGCGGATGCTGGTGCGTTCGGGCATTCAGCTTTACAAGTTCTGGTTCTCGGTGACGCAGACCGAACAGAAGCGCCGCTTTGACTCGCGCAAGGAAGACCCGCTGAAGCGTTGGAAGCTGTCGCCGGTCGACGTGGCTTCGCTGGATAAGTGGGACGATTACACCGAGGCGAAAGAGGCGATGTTCTTCTATACCCACACCGCCGACGCCCCCTGGACCATCGTCAAGTCCGACGACAAGAAACGCGCCCGCCTTGAGGTGATGCGCTACTTCCTCTACACGCTGGACTACCCGGACAAAGACCCGGAAGTGGCCGTGGCGCCGGACCCGCTGATCATCGGGCAGGCCAGTCAGGTGATCCACAAGGCCGATCACATTCTCGGCGCTTCGCTGCACCCGGATCAGCGACGCAGTTAAGCCTTGGGTGATGCGTGAATAAGCGCGGTCCTGCCAAAGGGTGGGGTCGCGTTTTTCGTGCTTGGGGCGGGGCGGGTTGCCGCCTATGCTCGTGCCTGAATATCAAAGGAATTTACCATGAATCGCCGCCAATTTACCCTGATGACTGCCAGTCCGTTGGCGCTTGCCGCCTGTTCCGCTCTGCCGGAAGCGTCGCGCGCGGTTGAACGCACTGCGGCCCCGGCTGCGGCGCCTGCGCCTGCGCCGGAAGCGCGCAAAAATGCGGGCTTTGACACTTGGCGCGCCCGGTTTCTGACCCGCGCCCGTGCCAGGGGCATCCCGGAGGGGGTTTTGGAAAAGGCAAAGAAAACCATGGTTTACCTGCCTTCGGTGCTGGAAAACGACAAGAAGCAGTTTCAGTTTCGCCGCACTTTGGAGGATTACATCGCCGTGGCTGCCTCGCCGGAGCGGCTGCGCATCGGGGCGGAGAAAACCCGCAAGCATAAGGCGTTGTTGAACCGGATCGAGGCGCGCTACGGCGTTGAAGCGGAGGTGGTGGCGGCGATTTGGGGTATGGAAAGCTCCTTTGGCGCGCGGCGGGGGAATACCCCGGTGCTGGCTGCGCTGGCGACCCTTGGCTTTGGCTCCCGGCGGGCGGCGTTTTTCGAGAGCGAGTTGATCGCGGCCCTGCGCATCCTTGCCGCCGGGGATATCAGCGCGCCGCGGATGCTTGGTTCCTGGGCCGGGGCGATGGGGCATACGCAGTTCATTCCTTCAACCTACCTCGCCCATGCCGCTGATTTTGATGGTGACGGGCGGCGCGATATCTGGTCCGACGATCCGGGGGATGCACTGGCTTCGGCGGCGAATTACCTCAAGCAAAGCGGCTGGAAACACGGGGCGCTTTGGGGGCTGGAGGTCAAGGTTCCCGGCGGGGAGGCGCCGTTGACGACGAAGCCGATTTCCGAGTGGCGCGCGCTGGGTCTGACCCGTGCGATCGGCGGACGCCTGCCCGATCATGGCCCGGCGGAACTGATCCTGCCCGGCGGCGCGGGCGGTCCGGCTTTCCTTTTGTTCCATAATTACAAGGTGTTGCGCCGCTATAACAATTCGCTGAAATACGCCCTTGCCGTGGGGCACCTTTCCGACCGCCTCGCCGGGGGCGGGCTGCTTGTTGGCTCGTTTGGCGAGGATGCCAACGGTCTGACGCTGGCGGAGCGGCGCGACTTGCAGGAGCGGCTGACCCGCGCCGGGTTTGACGCGGGGGGCAATGACGGGGTGATCGGCGACAAGACCACCGCCGCTATCCGCGCCTATGAAGCGGCGCGCGGCCTGCCGGTGACGGGGATTGCTTCGCAGCGTTTGCTGAACCATTTGCGGGGGTAAGGCGGCGCGGGCGGGGGGTAGCCCTTGTGCCTTGCTTGGTTTGCGTCCGTGTTGGTGAGTATTTTTACTAAGAAGAAGATGGGTTCACCTGTGTTATTCGGCGTCAGAATGCGTGTTCGGAAGCAGCGGGATGCGGATTGAGGGGCAGCGCATTTTGGCTCGGATTTTCCGATTTTTGCTGGAAGGTGAAAATTTGAATTAGAGCGTTATGCGAAAAACTTGTATCCCTTAACGCTGCCTGAAATCAAAGATTTCAACGCGTTAAGCGATGCTCTATTTCTCAGGTATTTCGTCAAACGCTATAACTCTGGCACACTTTTTGCTTGTGGCGCGGGGGCAGGGTGTTGGAAACTTGCTCTGCCCCGCGCGGCGTGGCAAGGGGAGGGATGCAGACGGCAAAGACCATAGGTTCGGAAATTCGCGCGCATCTGGTGTTGGGCCTGCCGTTGGTGGGCAGTCAGGTGGCGCAGATTTTGATCGGCATGACGGATACGTTCATGCTGGGGTGGTATGATGTTGAGGCGCTGGCGGGGTTGGTGTTGGCGACCTCGATTTATTTCGCTCTTTTGCTGTTTGGTGCCGGGTTTGGCTTTGCGGTGATGCCGCTGGTCGCGGCGGCGGCGGAAAGGGGCGAGGAGGACCACATTCGCCGTGTCACCCGCATGGGGCTTTGGGCTTCGACCGGGTTTTTCCTCGTTTTTCTGCCGTTAATGCTGTTCTCCGGCCCGATCCTGCGCGCCATGGGGCAGGAGGCGGCGGTGGCGCAGCAGGCGGCGACCTATTTGCGCATTATGGGGGTGGGCCTGTTGCCTGCCTTGGGGATCTTTGTGCTGCGCTCTTATTTGTCGGCGCTCGAGATGACGCGTGTGGTTTTATACACCACGCTCGCCGCTGCGGCGGTGAATGTGGTGCTGAATTACGCGCTCATTTTCGGCAATTTGGGCGCGCCGGAGATGGGGATTGCCGGTGCGGCGTTGGCTTCGTTGATCGTCGTGAGCCTTAACCTGTTGTTGCTGGGCGTGGTGGCGGTGCGCAAGTTCCCTTCTCATCGGTTGTTTCACCGCCTCTGGCGCCCCGATTTCGAGACCTTGCGCGGCGTCACCGTGATGGGGTTGCAGATCGGGGTGACGGCGCTGGCGGAGGTTGGGTTATTTTCCGCCGCGTCGGTGATGATGGGCTGGCTCGGGGCGGTGCCGTTGGCGGCGCATGGGGTTGCGTCACAGATCACCTCGGTTGCCTTCATGGTGCAGGTCGGGTTGAGTCAGGCCGCGACGGTGCGGGCGGGGCGCGCGTTGAGCCGCGACGACATGGACGGGTTGCGCATGGGGGCGCGGGCGGTGCTGGTGCTGGCGGTCGGCTGGGCCGTGACGGCGGCAGTGATGTTTCTCGTCGTGCCGGAATTCCTGACCGGCTTGTTCATCGACCCGGTCGATCCGTTGCGCGGCCAGATCATCGCCACCGGCTCGGTCCTTCTGGCGGTGGCGGCGCTGTTTCAGATCGTCGATGGGGTGCAGGTCATGGTCATGGCCCTGTTGCGCGGCATGACCGACACCAAGCGCCCGATGTTCATCGCTGCTGCGTCGTATTGGTTGGTCGGCGCGCCGGCGGGGCTGGTGCTGGGCTTTGGGGTCGGGCTGGAAGGGATCGGCGTCTGGCTTGGGCTGACGCTTGGCCTGACTTGTGCCGCACTTTTCTTGTCCCTGCGTTTGCGGCGGCTGATCCGGGAGAAAGTCGGATAAGTGCTATTTATTGGCGTTTACAGCCCGGAAATTTGCGAAAAATGTTGTGATTGTGCAAGCGGGGCGCGCCCTATTTCTTGCCAATAATCCGCTCTGCTTTTTTACGCACCAGCACCGTGCGCAGGTCGTGCATCGCCAGCAGCAGGGCGTCGGTCACGGCTTCAAGCTCAGCGTCGGTGGCGCGGGTCTGGGTCCAGTGGGTGGTGAAATTCAGGTGGTCCACCGTGCGAAGAATGTCGTCGATATTGCGCCGCGCCAGCAGCGCTGTGCGCTCTTCGACCCAGTTCCGGATTGCGTCCAAATCCGCTTGGGTCAACTCCCGGTCGCCATGTGGTTTGATCTCGCCGTTGCGCACATTGACCACGGCGATCTGATCCATGTCGATGCGCCGATGGCGGTTTTCCGTGTCCACGCGGAACACGAAGGCGCCATTTTCGCGCACGCGAAAGTAATATTCCGGCAATTCTGTCGTCATTTGGCCTTTGTAGAGCGAAAACGATATCGTCTGCAACCGGAGCATCAAATTTCGCGTTCGAAATCCGCAAAATGCGGATGGAGAGGCAGCGAAATTTGATTCAGATTTATCGTTTTCTGCTTGGCGCCAAATCGCGGGAGGGTCTATGCCAAGCGGGCGCAAAAGCGTTGAATTCGGGTGCAGGCTTCGCGCAGCGTGTCTTCCGAGGCGGCGTAGCTGACGCGGAAATTGGGCGAGGCGCCGAAGGCCGCGCCGAAGACCACCGCCACCCCTTCTTCCTCCAGCAGCGCCTTGGCGAAGGCTTCGTCATCGGTGATTTCCGCCCCGCCCGCCGAGCGCTTGCCGATCAGGGCCGCGATCGAAGGATAGACGTAAAACGCGCCCTCCGGCACCGGGCAGTCGATCCCCTCCGCCGCGTTCAGCATGTCGACCACGAGGTCGCGCCGCGCCTGAAACAGCGCTCGGTTGCTTGCGAGGAAATCCTGCGGTCCGGTCAGCGCTTCAACCGCGGCCCACTGGCTCACCGTGCAGGGATTCGAGGTCGATTGCGATTGGATTTTGCGCATGGCGGCGATCAGGTCCACCGGCCCGCCCGCATAGCCGATGCGCCAGCCGGTCATGGCATAGGCTTTCGATACGCCGTTGCAGGTTAGGGTGCGGTCGTAAAGCGCGGGTTCAACCTCGGCTGGGGTGGCGAATTCGAACCCGTCGAAGGTCAGGTGTTCATACATATCGTCCGACATGATCCAGACCTGCGGGTGGCGCCGTAAGACCTCGGTCAGCGCGGCCAGTTCCGCCCGCGTATAGCCCGCGCCGGACGGGTTCGAGGGGGAGTTGAAAATCAGCCATTTGGTGCGCTCGGAAATCGCCGCTTCCAGCGCGTCCGGCGTCAGTTTGAACCCGGTTTCGATCCCTGCCGGCGCAATCACCGGCGTGCCGCCCGCCAGCAAAACCATATCCGGGTAACTCACCCAATAGGGCGCCGGGATGATCACCTCATCGCCCGGATTGAGCGTCGCCATCAGTGCATTATAGAGAATTTGCTTGCCGCCGGTGCCGACAGAGATTTGCTCGGGCCGGTAGGTCAGGCCATTTTCGCGGGCGAATTTGGCGCAAATGGCGGCTTTCAGCTCTGGCATCCCGTCCGGCGCGGTGTAGCGCGTTTTGCCCGCGTCAATCGCGGCCTTGGCGGCGGCGCGGATAGGGTCGGGGGTGTCGAAATCCGGCTCCCCGGCGGAGAGGCTGATCACGTCGCGCCCCTCGGCGCGCATCTGTTGGGCCAGCGTGGTGATGGCGATGGTGGGCGAAGGTTTGACCCGATCAAGGGTTTTGGACAGAAAGGACATCGGACTTCCGCTTTGCGTGGTTCCCTTTCCTTTAGGCATCTGGCACAGTGTCGGTCAATGCGTGAATGAGCCAGCGGAGAGCCAGATGAGCGGCGAAAATACCCATTCTGAGAGTCGGGAAGACCGGCTGAAACGCCTGACCATGCGGTCGAATCGCCGCGGGATCAAGGAAATGGATATTATTTTGGGCCGGTTTGCGCAGCGCGCGCTGGCGGGGCTGTCGGCGGCGGAGCTGGACCAGTATGAGCTGCTTCTGGGCGAGAATGATAATGATTTATATCAATGGGTTACGGAACAAAAGCCCACGCCCGAACGACTTGTCGAACTGATGGATCAGGTGCGCGAAATCGGCGCAAAATTCTGACCGCGCGCCGCTTTTTCGAAATTTTTTCGACTTTTTTTGGCCGCTTTAACGAATTGTTTGAACTTTGCGGGGATTATCGACTCGACGACAAAAAGCGGAGAGTTTGATGAGTATTCATACGCAATTCGGGCAGGAAGTCCTGCCCGGTTATTTCCCGCAATATCTCGATACGCTGGCCATGGTGGAGCGGCTGCATCGGTTGTTGCTGGATGTGATCAAGGACGAGTTCGAGCGGCTCGGCGTGTTGGAAATCAACGCGGTGCAGGCGCTGTTGCTGTTTAATATCGGTGACAATGAGGTGACGGCGGGCGAGTTGAAATCGCGCGGCTATTATCAGGGGTCGAATGTTTCCTATAACCTGAAAAAGCTGGTGGAAATGGGCTTCATGCACCACCAGCGCTCGGAGATCGACCGCCGTTCGGTCCGGGTGCGTCTGACGCAGAAGGGCCGCGATGTGCGCGATACGGTGCACAGTCTGTTTGAACGCCACGCGGAAGACCTGCAACAGCGCGCCATCCTGCCGATGAAGGAGATGAACGAGATCAATACCTCACTAAAACGCATGGAGCGTTTCTGGACCGACCAGATTAGGTATATTTATTGAGGTTTGCGATGGAGCGGGCGTGTTGCCCGGTGGTGTGAGGGTGCCGCCTGGTGCCGTTGTCGCGGATTCTATTGCTCGCGGCTTCCCCGTCGGTGTGTAAAACACACCCTGCCGTTCCTTGGGTGGGGGCAGTTTATACCGAATGCAGGGCCGCGTGCGTGAACGGGCGCCCGGAAAAAACCTGCATGGTCGTGGTCAGAATTCCGACTTCAGGCTGACGCCAATTTGAAGAGAATTTGCCTCATAAGCGGCGACGTTGGTGATGCGGCGGTTATACTTGACGTCGACGACCGGCATGAAGCCCAGAACGGAAATGGAGGGAATGCCTGCGGAAATCTTGCCGCCATAGCTCCAGTCGTGGCGTCCGTCCGGATCATAGGGCGAGACAGCATAGTCGCGGTAGCCGAGATAGGCGGAAACGTCGAGGTCCAGCCCGGCAACGGGTTTGCCAAATTCGTATTGCACGTCGATCTTGCCGCCGAGATATTCGCGCGGTTCGTCGTTCGAGAAGGCGGTTTCGCCGGTGAGCGTGAAGCTGATCCGGTCGCCATTGGCCAGTGTGTGACGCACTTTGCCGCCGAGATCGAAGGAATAGACCGGCGCGTCGGCGGGATCGGCATACCATTGCCCACGCGCGCGCCCGATAAGGCTCAGTTCGGTCTGCCGCGACAGCCGGAAGCGTGCTTCTCCGCTCACGTTGGCGGTGTCGGCGTAATGCTCCCAGCCGTAGAAGGAGCGGCTCAGGCCGGCATCGAAGGAATAGGTCATGCGTCCTACGGTCTCGACATGGCGGAAGGTCGCGGTGACGCTGGCGAAATCGAAATCGTGGACGGTGTCATCGGGATCGATGTTGGTCAGAATCTCGTTTCGGCTCTCTTCGTCAAGCCAGTGTTTGGCCAGATAGCCGCGCAGGCCGATGAAGCTGGCGCCGTGTTCGCGTTTGGAAAAGCGGTAGGTCACGCCGCCGGACAGTTCCGTCGTCCAGCCGGAATGGCGCACCGGGACAAAGGGCAGACCGCCGATAAAGATCACATCCGCCGACGAGCCATTGTTCACGTTCTTGTTCGGAAACATGGTGGCTTGCAGGGAGAAGGAAAACGGGTTTTCGGCCTGAATGGTTTTGTACGCACGGGTCGCGAGTTGAACCTCGCCGGGGGTTTTGGCGTTTTCATAGGCAAAGCGGCTCCAGACCTGTGCCATGGTCAGATTGCCCGTGGCGCGGGTGCTTTCGGTCATCGCCATTGCTGCGCCGAAGCGGACGTTCTGTTTTTCCGCCAGCGCCCAGGCCCGTTGCGCCGCATCCCGCGCGGCCCGCGCCTTCCCCAGCGCCAGCAGCGCCCGCGACTTCACGATCCAGGGAGCCGATTCCTCCGGGTTGGCTCCGATCAGCGCATTGGCCAGCACCAACGCCTTCGCCGCCTCGCCCGCCTGCAATTGCTGCATGGCCAGCGCAAAGACCTGACCTCGGGTCAGCTCAACCTGCTGCGCCAGCGCCGGAGTGCCCGAAAGCCCCCCCGAAAGCCCTACGGCCAAAGCCGCCGATGCCAGCGCTGCTTTGAAAACTCCGCCCCCCATTATGCCGCTCCTTATTGCCGCTCCATGATAAACCCGCCGGTTTCGCGCGTCGTGACGCTGCCTTCCCAGCGCGGATCCTGCCCTTCTACCACGACAACACCGACAAGTTCCATATCTGCTCCGCTGCCGGACAGAACGCCATAATAGTTGCCGCTTTCATAGCTGACAACTCGTCCACTCTCGTTAATGTAAAGGGACTTCATGCCCTGGGTGATCTCGCCCGCCTCCGACATGGCCTTGGGGCCAACAACCGGGTTCAGGTTTGGCATGGTGGTTTGATTCGGTCCCATCGCCTCCAGCAGTGACTCCGTGATGTCGCTGCCGCTCGCATCGAAAATGCGCCGGTTGGTGATTTGCAGATGGACCCCGTTGCCATCGTTGAAATCCTCAAAGTCGATGATTGCCTGCGCGTTGCCGGTGGCAAATTCCGTGCCGCCCCAGTTGTTGAAGTCGCGAATGGCGGCATATCTTCCGCTGAAGGCCGCCTGTCCGCCTTCCGGCAATACGACGCTGCCATCGCGGCTGTAAAGGAAGCCGCCGAAGCCGTAATTCAAGTAGGCCCCGGTGCGCACAACGGCGACGTGGGTCTCGCCGGAGGCACCCTCTGCCATCAGGGCGTGGTGCGAGTATTGGCCGAACTGCGTGCCGGTCACGGGGTCTGTGTAAAGCGCGTCGCTGGAATAAACCCGGAAACCGTTCATCTCCGGGGTGACGGGATCGCGCGAATAGGTGTTGTCGCCATCGAAGGCGAGGTTGTCGACGGTGAAAGTATCGTTGTCGGCGTCGTAGGTGATCGACTGGGCATAACCGTTGCCGTTCTGGCCCTCTGCTTCGTAGCGCTCGACGGGTCTGTCAGCGGAGGAGACTCCGGTGCCGGGGGGAAGTTCAAGATCGGGGCCGCCACCGCCGGTCAGGGGGTTGCCGCCGTTCATACAGCCAGCGAGAAGAAGAGCGGGGGTCAGAAGGAATATACGATACATGCTCGGGTGCCTCATTTTTTTGAATTTGTGACCTTGCTGGACGCTCGCTGTCAAGTTGCGGGCGGTATATAGTGCTTTTTATCTACGCAGAGGGGGGATTCGGATGCCAATTAGCAACAAACAGCGGGCTGAAATCGAAGAAACGCGGGCAGGCGGGGCGCATACGCTGCGCGCGGTCAGTCCGGGGATGGAACGGCATCTGTATACCGCGCAGGAGGTTCTGGACCACGGATTTGTCCGTGTGATCGACTATATGGGCGACGATGCGGCGATTTGTCAGGCGGCGCGGGTGAGTTATGGCAAGGGCACCAAGTCGGTTCAGAACGACGAGGGTCTGATCCGCTATCTGATGCGCCACTGGCATTCGACCCCGTTCGAGATGTGCGAGATCAAGCTGCATGTGAAGCTGCCGGTCTTTGTGGCGCGGCAGTGGATCCGCCACCGCACCGCCAATGTAAACGAGTATTCCGCCCGCTATTCCATTCTTGATCGCGAGTTTTACATTCCCGCGCCGGAGCATGTGGCGGCGCAATCGAAGGTGAACAATCAGGGGCGCGGCGCGGCGCTGGAGGGGGAAGAGGCGGCGCGCGTGCTGGAAATCCTCAAGGCCGACAGCACCCGCGCTTATGATCATTACGAGGAGATGATTTCGCAGGAGGGGCAGCAGGGGCTGGCGCGCGAGCTGGCGCGGATGAACCTGCCCGCCAATATCTATACGCAATGGTATTGGAAGGTCGATCTGCACAACCTGTTCCACTTCCTGCGCCTGCGTGCCGATGCCCATGCGCAATACGAAATCCGGGTCTATGCGGATGCGATTTGCAAGGTGGTCGCGGATTGGGTGCCTTTTGCCTATAAGGCGTTCGAGGATTACCGGCTCGGCGCGGTGTCGCTCTCGGCGCAGATGGTCGATTGCCTGCGCCGCATGTTGGCGGGCGAGGCGGTGACGCAGGAAAGCTCCGGCATGTCGGCGCGCGAATGGCGGGAGTTTCAGGCGGTGATTGCGAAGGCGGAATGATGCGGGTTTACGGCATTAAGAATTGCGACACGGTGCGCAAGGCGATGCGCGCGCTGGAGGCGGCGGGGCGGGGGCCGGAACTGGTGGACATCCGCGCCACGCCGCTGACACAGGCCGAGATCACCCGCTTTCTGGACGCCTTCGGCCCGGCGCTGATCAACAAACGCTCGACAACGTGGCGCGGCTTGTCAGAAGAAGAACGCGCAGGCGACCCGGCAACCCTGCTCGCCGCCCACCCCACGCTGATGAAACGCCCGGTGATCGAAGAGGGCGGGCGGATGACGCTGGGCTGGGACAAGACGGCGCAGGGGATGTGGACCTGATCTCACTCTCCCGCCAGCCTGGCGCGGATGGTGGCGAGGTTGCGTTCGGCGTTCGCGATATGGAGATGATCGGCAGGGAGGGTGGTTTTGAAAATTTCTAAGGCCTGCTCTATCAGTGGTTCCGCCTCGGCCCATTTTTCCTGGTGCATGAGCGAAGTCGCCAGATTGTTGAGGCCACCTGCATAGTTCGGATGCGCCTCTCCCAATGCCTGCCGGATGATCTCCATCGCTTGCCGGAAAAGCGGCTCGGCTTCGTTAAACCTGCCTGCGTCATTCAACAGTAGAGCCAGATTGTTGAGGTCAGTTGCGTAATAGGGATGCGCCTCGCCTAAGGCATTCCGGTCAATCTCCAGCGCTTGCCGGAAAAGCGGCTCGGCTTCCTGATAACGGTTCATGTCTTTCAGCAGCAGGGCTAGATTGCTGAGTTGGCTTGCATAGTTTGGATGTGTTTCGCCCGCAGTATTCTTGGTAATCTCCAATGCTTGTCGGAAAAGCGGTTCGGCTTCCTGATACCGGCCCATACCTTGCAACAGCAGCGCCAGAGTGTTGATGTTGGCTGCATGGTCGGGATGTGCCTCGCCTTTGGTGTTTTGATCAATTGCGATTAGTTCTCGGTAAAGCGTTTCGGCCTGCTCATATCGCCCCATTTCAATGAGAAGTAGCGCCAGATTGTTGAGGCTGGCCGTATAGGTGGGATGTTGAGTTCCCAAGCTCACTTTTGCAATGCGCAAAACTTGCTGATAGATTGTTTCGGCTTCACTGTAATGCCCCATGCTTTGCAGCAGGACGGCGTGAAGATTTCTGGCGCGCAGATATTCTGGCCCTATTCCGGCGGGTTCCAGAGACAGGGCTAAGGTCAGGTGTTGGAGGGAAAGCGACAGGGCCGTGGCGTAATCACCATTTTGCAGGCTTGTTTCGACCGCCGTGTTGAGATCGTCGACTTCTCTTTGCAGCTCTGCGCGGCCTTTGGTGTGGGGTTGTTTCAGTTGGGCATCGGCTAGCGGGGAGGTGATGGGATCGGCCGGGGCGGGGCTGCCCGCGCTTGCGGCAAGGAGGGCTACGATCCCCACCGTCGCTGCGTTCTTGCCATTTGTTAACAACGTCCAGACCGTGTTGGCCTGTATATTGATCCCCTTAATCAAATCCATTGAACTACTCCCATGGTTCCCACCCCCACTCAACAGCGTCCGGGCTGGTTTCGCAAGGGGCGCCGGGGGGCGCCCCTGTTGGGATCAGGCTAGAGCGAAATCGATTTAATCTGCAACAGGGCACATCAAAATTCGCGTTCGAAATCAGCAGGATGCTGATTGAGAGGCAGAGAATTTTTGATTCAGATTTATCGATTTCTGCTCTAAATCCGGCGGGGTGGCCTCGGTGGCCAGGGCCGGGGTGACTTCGGTCAGCGGCAGGACTTTGGAGTGTTTTTCGCCCAGGCGGCGCATGGAGACCGTGCGTTCTTCGACCTCTTTTTTGCCGATGGCGAGGATCACGGGCACCTTGCCGACGGAGTGTTCGCGCACTTTGTAGTTGATCTTTTCGTTGCGGGTGTCGGCTTCGGCGCGCACGCCCGCGGCGCGTAAGGTATTCACCACTTCATGCACATAATCATCCGCTTCCGACACGATCGAGGCGACGACAACCTGCCGCGGGGCGAGCCAGAACGGTAATTTGCCTGCGTGGCTTTCGATCAGGATGCCCAAGAAACGCTCGAACGAACCGAGGGTTGCGCGGTGCAGCATGTAGGGCCGTTTGCGCGCGCCATCCTCGCCGATATAGCTGGCGTCGAGCCGTTCGGGCAGGTTGGGGTCAACTTGAAAGGTGCCGCATTGCCAGACCCGACCGATCGCGTCGGTGAGGTAGAAATCGAGCTTCGGCCCATAGAAGGCGCCGTCGCCCGGTTCAAGCACATAGTCGCGCCCCACCGCCTTGATGGCCTTTTCCAGCGCGCCTTCGACGTGGTCCCAGCTTTCCTCGCTGCCGACGCGCTTCTCGGGGCGGGTCGCAAAGCGGATCTCGAAATCGGCAAAGTCCAGTTCGCGGTAGATGTCGGCGAGGAAGTCGATGAAGCGGGCGCATTCGTCCTGAATCTGATCTTCGGTGCAGAAGATATGCCCATCATCCTGGGTGAAGCCGCGCACCCGCATAAGGCCGTGCAGCGCGCCCGAGGGTTCGAACCGCGCGCAGGAGCCGAATTCGGCCAGCCGCAGTGGCAGGTCGCGGTAGGATTTCAGGCCTTGATTGAACACCTGCACATGGCAGGGGCAGTTCATCGGTTTGAGCGCGTTTATCCGCGTGGTGGCGGCGTTACGGGTCAGTGCCCCGGTCTCTTCACCGTCGCGGCTTTCATCGACCTCGACCACGAACATGTGGTGCTGGTATTTGTCCCAGTGGCCCGAGGCTTCCCAGAGCTTGCGGTCGACCACCTGCGGGGTGTTGATCTCGCGGTAGCCGCCGGCGCGCTGCTTGCGGCGTATGTAATCCTGAAGCGTGGTGTAAATGGTCCAGCCGTTCGGGTGCCAGAAAATCTGCCCCGGCGCTTCTTCCTGCATGTGGAACAGGTTCATTTCGCGGCCCAGCTTGCGGTGGTCGCGCTTTTCGGCTTCCTCAAGGAAATGCAGGTGCTTTTTCAGCCCGTCGCGGTTGAGAAAGCCCACGCCGTAAATGCGCTGCAACATGGGCCGGTCGCTGTCGCCGCGCCAATAGGCCCCGGCGACGCTCATCAGCTTGAACCCATCGGCGGGCACCTGTCCGGTATGTTGCAAATGCGGGCCTCGGCACAGGTCTTGCCAGTGGCCGTGCCAATACATGCGCACCGGCTGGCCCTCGGGAATGGCGTCGATCAGCTCGACCTTATACGGCTCGTTATTGGCCTCGTAAAAGCGCACGGCGCGCTCGCGGTCCCAGATTTCCGTCGTCACCGGGTCGCGCTTGTTGATGATCTCTTTCATCCGTGCTTCGATCAGCCCCAGATCCTCGGGGGTGAAGGGCTCGGCGCGGTCGAAATCGTAATACCAGCCATGTTCGATCACCGGGCCGATGGTGACTTTGACATCGGGCCAAAGCTCCTGCACCGCGCGCGCCATGATATGCGCGAGGTCATGGCGCACCAGTTCGAGCGCCTGTTCGGGGTCTTTCATCGTGTGAATGGCGATGCTGGCATCCGTCTCGATCGGCCATTGCAAATCCCAATGCGTGCCGTTGACGGTGGCGGAAATGGCCTTTTTGGCCAGGGAGTTAGAGATGGAAGCGGCGATCTCGGCAGGGGTGACGCCGGCGTCGTATGCGCGCGAATTGCCATCGGGGAAGGTAAGGGAAATCTGGGCCATCGGCCTTTCTCCTCGTCGGTTTGGCGCCCACGGAACGCCCGGTTGCAAGTTATTGGTGCCTCCGTTTGCCTGCGCAGCGCCGCCAAGTCAAGCGCGCTTTGCCCTTTTCAAACCGGGCGGATTGGGCGAAGGTGCGGCGGAAAGAAGAGGGGGCGGATCATGGGTCAGGCAGAGTTTCTCGACACGAAAGACGGGCGGCGGATCGCCTATGTTTATACGCCGCCGAAACTTGGGACGCATGGGCGGCTGGAGCCGACGGTGGTGTTTCTGTCCGGGTTGAAATCGGACATGGAGGGCACGAAGGCGGTGGCGCTGGAAGGCTGGGCCACCTGCCGGGGTCTGGGCTTTTTGCGCTTCGATTATTCGGGGCATGGGCAGAGTTCCGGGCGCTTTGAAGATGGCTGCATCGGCGATTGGCATGCGGATACGCTGGCGGCGGTGGATGCGCTGACCGAGGGGCCGCTGGTTGTTGTCGGCTCGTCGATGGGCGGCTGGCAGGCGCTTTTGCTGGCGCGCGCGCGGGCGGAGCGCATACGGGGGATGGTGGGCATTGCCGCCGCGCCGGACTTTACCGAGGACGGCTATTGGGCCGGGTTTGATGCGGGGCAGCGCGACGAGCTGGCGCGCGAGGGGTTCCTGCGCATCCCGTCCGATTACGAAGAAGATTACATTATAACCCAACGGCTTATCGAGGATGGTCGGGCGCAGATGGTTTTGCGTTCGCCGCTTGATCTGCCGTTTCCGGTGCGGCTGTTGCAGGGCACGGCGGATACGGCGGTGCCGGTCTCGCAGGCGGTGAAACTGCTCGAACACGCGACCTCGCCAGACATGCGGCTTCTGTTGGTCAAAGACGCCGATCACAGCTTTTCGACCCCGGAATGTCTTGGCCTGATTGAAGCGGCGATCATGGAGGTGTTGGCGTGACGGAGCCGGTTTTGTTTGTGCCGGGGCTGGCCTCGGATGCACGGGTTTTCGCGCCGCAGGTCAATGCGTTGTCGCGCGAGCATGTGGTGCAGGTGGCGTCGCTGGCGGGGGAGGACTCGATCCGGGCGATGGCGGCGCAGAGCCTGTCAAACGCGCCGCCGAAATTCGCGCTGGTCGGGCAGGGGATGGGCGGGGTTGTGGCGCTGGAAATGGCGCACCGCGCGCCCGATCGCGTCACCCGGCTGGCCCTGATTTCGACCTCACCACTGCCCGATAGCCCGGAAGCGGCGGCGGCGCGCGAGCCGGTGATCGTCAAGGCGCAGTCCGGCGGGCTGGACGAGGCGTTTCGCAGCGTGTTTCACATGGATACGCTGGCGGAAGGGCCGGTGCGCGGGCCGGTCTGGGCCTTGATGCACAAGATGGCGCTGGAGCTGGGCGCGGAGGTTTTTGTGCGCCACCAACGCGCCATGCAGCGCCGCCCGGACACGCAAAAGGTGCTGCGCGTGGTGAAGATGCCGGTGCTGGTGCTGGCGGGGGAGGCGGACCGGATCGTGCCGGTGCAGCGCCAGCAATTCATGGCGCAACTGGTGCCCTACGCGCAGATGAAAATCCTCTCCGGCGCGGGGCATGTGCCCTCGCTGGAAACGCCCGCGGCGATGATTTCTGCGCTGGAAACCTGGCTGACGCAACCGATGGTGCTGCGGTAGGCCCCCCCTTTCAAACCGCTTTCAGCTTCGGCTGCGCCTTCTTCTTTGCCGCTGGCTTCTTGCGCTTGGCGGCGACCCGTTTGGCCTGTTCGGCGTGGGTGCCCATGTTCTGATCAATAAATTCCAGCACCAGCGGGCGGATATGGTTGCGCCATGATTTGCCGGCGAAAATGCCGTAATGTCCGGCGCCGATTTCGATATAGCCGGTCTTCTTTTCATCCGGCAGGCCGGTGCAGAGGTCGAGCGCGGCGGCGCATTGGCCGGGGGCGGAAATGTCGTCTTTCGAGCCTTCGACTGTCTTCACCGCTACATCGGTGATCTTGCCAATATCGACCTTTTTGCCGTCCACCACGAATTCATTGCGCGCAATCTCGCGGTTCTTGAAGACGCGTTCGACGGTCGAGAGGTAAAACTCCGCCGTCATGTCCATCACGGCGAGATATTCGTCGTAGAATTTGTTGTGCTTGTCGTGTTCGGAGGCCTCGCCGCGCGCGGTGCGCAGGATCTGATCGTAAAAGGCTTTGCCGTGGGTCTCCGGGTTCATCGACATGAAGCCCGAAAGCTGCGCCAGCCCCGGATAGACCAGCCGCCCGACGCCGGCATATTTGGCGCCGACGCGCTGAATGGCAAGCTCCTCCAGCTGGCCCATGGTGACGCGGCGGCCGAAATCGGTGACGTCGGTTTCGGCGGCGTCCGGGTCGATCGGGCCGCCGATCAGGGTCAGGGTCTGGGGCTGCGCTTCCGGGTCTTCCTGCGCCAGATAGGCGGTGGCGGCCAGCGTCAGCGGCGCCGGCTGGCAGACCGCGATCACATTGGTGTCCGGTCCCAAATGGCGCATGAAATCAACCAGATAGAGGGTATAATCCTCGACATCGAACTTGCCGGTGGAGGCCGGAATGTCGCGGGCATTGTGCCAATCAGTGATGTAAACCTCGGCGTCCGGCAGGAGCGAAATCACCGTCGAGCGCAGCAGCGTCGCGTAATGGCCCGACATCGGCGCGACCAGCAGCACCTTGCGCGCACGCGGCGCGCGGCCCTGCACGTTGAAATGAATGAGGTCGCCGAAGGGCTTGGGCAGAACGGTTTCGATCTCGACCAGATGGTCGCGCCCGTCTTCACCGACAACGCTGTCGATATGCCAGTCCGGCTTGGCGACCATGCGCGAAAAGGCGCGTTCGGTCACTTCGCCCCAGGCGGCCATCATGCCGAAAGCCGGGGTCGGCAGCGCGGCGAGGGCGGGGTAAGAGCCGAGAGCCTTGGCGGAAGCGCCGAGCCACTCATTGGTGTTTCGGATGCTTTCCATCAGGTCATAAGTCAGCATGTAACGCATTTGCCGTCCCTTTTTGTTGCTTTCTCGCACTGCTCTCCGCTAGCCTGTATCCGGGATGCCATTGGCGGTTATGCTGCGGGTGCGAAATAAAATAGGACGAAATCTTTAGTATGGCAACAAAAGATAGCGAAAATGCGCTCGATACGGCGCAGATGCAGGAAAATATTGCACGAATCGAAGCGCTTACGGCCCGGCTGATCGAGGTGATGGGGAAGAAAAAGCCGGTCCGGGCGAGCTTGCAGGGGCCGGGGCAGGAGTTTTATCTCAAGACCATGGGCGCCTACTGGGCCGAGGTGATGCGCCACCCGGAGCGGATCATGGAGCAGCAGGTTGCGTTCTGGGGCAAGACGCTGAAACATGCGGTGGAGGCGGGGCAGGCGCTGACCGAGGGCAAGGGGCTGGTGCCGGAGGATACCGGCCCGAAGGACCGCCGTTTTGCCAACCCGCTCTGGGATACCAACCCCTATTTCAACTACCTCAAGCAGCAATATCAGATCGCCTCCGAGGCGATGGAAACCGCGATTGAGGATCTGGAGGGGCTGGATGCGCATGACATGCAGCGGGTGCGGTTTTTCGGCCAGCAGCTTATTGATCTGATGGCCCCAACCAACTTTTTCGCCACCAACCCGGACGCGCTGGAACGCGCCATCGAGACCGAGGGGCAGAGCCTTGTGGATGGTCTGGAAAACATGATCCGCGACTTGGAGAGCCATGACGGGGAGTTGGTGGTCACGCTGTCGGACCCGTCGGCTTTTGAGGTCGGCGGCAATATCGGCACTTCCGAAGGGGCGGTGGTGTTTCGCAATCGCATGTTCGAACTGATCCAGTATGCGCCGACGACGGAAACGGTCTATGAGCGACCGCTGCTGATCTTTCCGCCGTGGATCAACAAGTTCTACATCATGGACCTGAAGCCGCAAAATTCGCTGGTCAAATGGATCACCGATCAGGGCTACACGCTGTTCATGGTGTCCTGGGTCAACCCGGACAAGAGCTACGCCGATGTGGGCCTTGGGGATTACATCGAGAGCGGCTTCATGACCGCGATTGATGAGGTGAAGAAGATCACGGAGCAGGAAAAGATCAACGTGGTGGGCTATTGCATCGCGGGGACCACGCTGGCGCTCACCCTATCGCATCTGGCGCAGACTGGCGATGACAGTATCAACTGCGCGACCTTTTTCACCACCCTGACCGACTTTTCCAATCAGGGCGAGGTCGGCGTGTTCCTCGACGATGATTTTGTCGGCGGCATTGAAGAAGAATGCACCGAAACCGGCATTCTGCCCGCGATCTATATGTCGCGCACTTTCTCTTATCTACGCGCCAACGATCTGGTCTATAAACCGGCGATTGACAGCTACATGCTGGGCAAGACACCGCCGGCCTTTGATCTGCTCTATTGGAATGGCGATAATACCAACCTGCCGGGCAAGATGACGGTCGAGTATCTGCGCGGCCTGTGTCAGAGGGACGAGTTCGCCAACGGCACCGGCTTTCATATTCTCGGCGAGACCCTGAACATTTCCGACATTACGGTGCCGGTTTGTGCCGTGGCCTGCGAGACCGACCATATTGCGGGCTGGAAGAGTTCCTATCGCGGGATGCACAAATTTGGCTCAAAGGACCACACCTTCATCCTGTCGGAAAGTGGCCATATCGCCGGGATTATCAACCCGCCGTCGAAGAAGAAATATGGCCATTATGTCAATGCGGACTGGCCGGAAAGCCCGGAAGAATGGCAGGCGGGGGCGGAGTTTCACGAGGGAAGCTGGTGGGGGCGCTGGGACAAGTGGCTCGCGCCGCGTTCCGGGGAGCAGGTGCCTGCGCGCCAGCCGGGCGATTCGTCCCATCCGGTCCTGTGTCCCGCGCCGGGAACCTATGTCGTGCATAAGCCGGATTTGGGGTGATGTAGCGGAAGCTGCTGAAATCAAAGCGAAAAAAGCCGAGTGTCGAGAAAAATTGCTGCACCGCAGAATAAATTCTTGAATTTCTGCGGTGCAGCATTTATATCTTCTGTAACGAAACAGATCGCCCGTTTCTTTTCCGGGCACAGTCAGGAGATAGAAATATGGCTAATTCGCAGGACTACACCAAGATGTTCCAGGACATGCTCGCCAACTTCCCGGTTGACATGTCTTCCATGGAAGGCGCCTTCAAGTCGCAGGCCGAATTGGCGGAGAAACTGTCGAAAGTGGCGCTGGACGCTGCCGACAAATCCACCGAGATCTCGACCAAGTGGACCAAGAACACCCTGGGCAAGATGGGCGACGTGACTGCGGTCAAGGACGACGCTGCCGAATACACCAAAGCGCTGAGCGATTTTGCTTCCGCACAGGCCGAGATGGCTTCCGAGCATATGGCCGCTTTCGCGGAAGTGGCGAAGAAGGTTCAGGCCGAGACCGTTGAGCTGATGCTCGCCGCTGGCAAAGAAGCCGGTGAAGAAGCGCAGGCGGCTGTCAAGAAGGCCACCGAGGAAGTGACCAAGGCGGCCAAGCAGGCCACCACCAAAAAGAAGTAAGACTTCAAGAATATCGCTGGCCTCCTCCTCCCTGCCGGCGAAACAGAAGGCGGGACCGCTCCAAAGCGGCCCGCCTTTTTTGCTGCGCTGCGGCGGAGGCATGCGCGTTTCTGCACCTGCAATGCTGCGCAGCGAAGGGCTTGGCAAGTTCCGGTCTCTGGCATAGGCTTTGAGGGCTGGAAGGGCGAAAGGGAGGAACCATGGCTGCCAAAGATCCGCTGCTGATCAAACGCTACGCTTCGCGCAGGCTGTATAATACTGAAACGTCCGATTACGTGACGCTGGATGATATTGCGGGCTTTATCCGCGAGGGGCGGGAGGTGCAGATCATTGATCTGAAATCCGGTGATGATCTGACCCGGCAATATCTGCTGCAAATCATCGCGGAGCATGAGAGCCGGGGGGAGAATGTGCTGCCGGTCGATGTTCTGACCGACCTCGTGCGCTCCTATACCAGTCAGGCGCAATCCATCGTGCCGGGTTTCCTTGCGGCCTCGTTCGAGATGCTGCGCACCGGGCAGTCGCAGATGATGGAGAACCTCACCACCGTGCCCAACCCGATGGCGCAAATGCCCGGTTTCGAGGCCTTGCAGGCGCAGCAACAGGCGTTTTTGCAGGCGATGATGGGCGGGTTTCAGTCGGGCGAAGAAGCGGCGGAACCGGAGGGCGAAAAAGAGAGCGAGTTGGCGGAGATCAAGGCGCAACTGGCGGATTTGCAAAAGAAGCTGGCCGGGATGTGACCTGCCCCGGCGCCTGAGCTGCTACGGGCTCGGTGTTGTGAGTATTTTTGCTAAGAAGAAGGGGCGGGGTGGGTTTTTGTGTTGAAGCGTTGGGCGGTATGCGTTCTGACGTTTGGTTTGCTGCCTTTATCTGATGGTTCCGTGCGGCGGCAAAGCTGGCGGGGATCCGGGTTTCTTTTCGCCGAGAGTGGTTGTGATTGGGGTGCCTTGTTTTGCGCCGGATTAACCTCAGTCAACGTCATGGGGGCCTTTTGTCTTTGTTGCGCGTGATCGTTTCACCGGCGTGCTGGTATACTCCAGATGGGTACCCAGGTGGGCATGGGCCGGGTATTTTTGCTTTTTAACAGTGTTTGACTGTGATCATGAGAGTGCTTCGTCATGTCCTTGGTGTTTTCGCGACATTGGTGCCGCTGGGTGTTTCCGGTTAAAGGCCGGAGGTTTTAGTCAAACAACTCCGCCAGCGGGGCAGGGGGGCGGCCGATGCGGGCGGTGTTGTTCCACACGACCACCGGCCGCTGGATCAGGCGCGGCTCGGCCAGCATGGCGTCGAGCGCGGCTTCATCTGTCAGGTCCGGCGCCAGCCCGGCGGCTTTGAAGGCCGGGTCGCTTTTGCGGATGAAGCTGCGGGGCGTGAGGCCCAAAAGTGCGATCAGGTCGCTCAGTTCGGCCCGCTCCGGCGGCTCTTTCAGGTAAAGCCGCAGCTTGGGCGCGTGCCCCTCTGCCTCCAGCAGCGCCAGCATTTCGCGCGACTTCGAGCAGCGCGGATTATGCCAGAGGGTTAATGCGTTCACAGCCATTCCTCCCGCCCGGTGCCCACCGCGTCTGACACGGTGTCAAACCCGTCGCGTGCCAGCAACGCGTCCAGCCCCCGCGCGATCTCCGCCACCAGTGACAGGCCATGATAGACCAGCGAGGAATAGAGCTGCACCGCAGAGGCACCGGCGCGGATCTTGGCATAGGCATCGGCGGCGGAGGCGATGCCGCCGACCCCGATCAGCGGGATTTCTCCGTCGGTTGCGCGCGACAGCTTCGCCAATACCTGCGTGGACTTTTCGAACATTGGCGGCCCGGAAAGCCCGCCTGCCTGCGATTTACTTGCAGATTTCAAACCTTCGCGGCTCAACGTGGTGTTGGTGGCGATGATGGCGTCGAGCTTCTGTTTCGCCGCCACTTCCGCAATGGCCTCGATCTCCGGGTCGGACAGGTCCGGGGCGATCTTGAGGAAAACGGGGATGCGTTTCGCCATGCCCGCCCGCGCCGCCATGACCCGCGACAGCAACTCGTCGAGCGCCTCCGGCCCCTGCAAATCGCGCAGCTTTTCGGTGTTGGGCGAGGAGACATTGACCGTGGCGAAATCCACCAGCGGGCCGCAGCGCGTCAGCACCGCAACATAGTCGCCCGCCCGGTCGGTGCTGTCCTTGTTGGCGCCGAGGTTGAGCCCGACCGGCACCGCTGCGGGCCGCTCCCGTTTGGACAGCCGCACCGCCGCCGCTTCCATGCCGTGATTGTTGAAGCCGAAGCGGTTGATTACCGCCCGGTCTTCGCTCAACCGAAACAGCCGGGGCTTTTCGTTGCCCGGCTGGGCGCGCGGGGTGATGGCGCCGACCTCGACAAAGCCGAACCCCGCGCGGCACAGCGCGTCTACCGCTTCCGCGTCCTTGTCAAACCCGGCGGCGAGGCCCACCGGGTTGGACAGGGTCAGCCCCGCCAGCGTGGTTTCCAGCCGCGGCGAGGTCACTTCCCCCGACAGCGGCACCGCGCCGGTTTTCAGCGCCAGCAGCGCCAGCTTATGCGCTTGCTCCGGGTCAACGCGGTGCAGGGCGGCAAGGCCGATTTTCTCGATCAGTTTCATGGCTTAATCTTTCAGATCTGGCGGAAATACATGCTGCCCGCCGGTGAGCGGCAGGGGTTTGCACCAAAGAATATCGGTTGCGTCCAGCGGGCGGTAGAGATGCGGAAAATCCTGTCCGCTGCGCGATTTCTCCCAGCGCAGTTCCGGCCCCAGCTGCGCCGCTTCCAGCGCCAGCAACACCAATCCGTCCTCACCGGCAAAATGTTTGGCGGCGGTTTCACGGACCTGCCCGGCGGTGGAGAGGTGGATATAGCCATCTGTCAGGTCCACCGGCGCGCCCTCGGAACGTCCGGTGCTTTGAAAGGCCTCCCATTCGGGGGCGCGAAAAATCTTGAATACCAACATGGGCCTGATGTGCCCTCCCGTCCCGCTTGCGTCAAGCCGGATTGGCTTTCTGCAACAATTCTTCGGTGTGTTTGGCTGCCCGGCGGTGCCGCCGGGCGGGGCAGAGGGGATGCGTGTCTCCGTCGAAGCGCAGAAGATGTTTTGACAGGCGGGGGGGCTTGCGTCACTCTGGGCCCAGCAACCATAGGGGGATTTCATGAAACACCTGCTGACCACCGCCGCCGCCCTGTGCTTGACCACGGGCACCGCGCTGGCGGATTACACCGTGACCATTCTGCACACCAACGACTTCCACGCCCGGTTTGAACCGATCTCCAAATACGATTCCAGCTGTAGCGAGGAGAAGAACCTGGAAGGCAAGTGTTTCGGCGGCTCCGCCCGGCTGGCGACGGCGATCGAAGCGGCGCGGGCGCGTAGTAACAACACGCTCTTGCTGGATGGCGGAGACCAGTTTCAGGGCACGTTGTTCTATACCTACTACAAGGGCAAGCTGGCGGCGGAGATGATGAACCGTTTGGGCTATGACGGCATGACGGTCGGCAACCATGAGTTTGACGACGGGCCGGAAGTGCTGGCGGGCTTCATGGATGCGGTCGATTTTCCGGTGCTGATGTCTAATGCGGATGTGTCCGGCGAACCGGCGCTGCATGGCAAGCTGAAGAAATCCGTGGTGATTGAGCGCGGCGGCGAGAAGATCGGTCTGATCGGTGCCACGACGGAAGACACGGACGAGCTGTCCAGCCCCGGCGACAATGTGATCTTTACCGATGTTGCCGATGCGGTGGCGCATGAGGTGCAGAAGATGCAGGAGATGGGGGTCAACAAGATCATCGTCATGTCGCATATCGGGTATTCGCACGATATTGCGCTGGCCAAGGCGGTGCCGGAGGTTGACATCATCGTCGGCGGGCACACGAATACGCTGCTGTCCAACACGCTGGAGAAAGCGGAAGGGCCGTATCCGACGGTGGTGGGCACGACGCAGATCCTGTCCGCCTATGCTTACGGCAAGTTTCTGGGTGAGTTGAAGGTGACGTTTGACGATGCGGGCAACGTGGTCGAGGCCGTGGGCGAGCCGATCCTGATGGATGGGGCGGTGGCCGAAGATACGGGCGTGAAGACGCGGATAGCGGAGGCGGCGGCGCCGCTGGAGGAAATCCGGCAAAAGGTTGTGGCTTCGACCAGCGAGGTGATTGACGGGGATCGTGCGCGGTGCCGGGTGATGGAATGCGCCATGGGCAATCTCGTGGTGGATGCGATGCTCGACCGGGTGCGCGATCAGGGCATTCAGATCGCCATTCAGAACAGCGGCGGCCTGCGCGCCTCGATTGATGCGGGCGAGGTGACGATGGGCGAGGTGCTGACGGTGCTGCCGTTCCAGAACACGCTGTCGACCTTCTTTGTCAGCGGTGAAGCCATCCTTGCGGCGCTGGAAAACGGGGTCAGTCAGGTCGAGGAAGGCGCGGGGCGCTTCCCGCAGGTCGCCGGGCTGCGTTTCACCTTTGACGCCAGCGCCGAAGTGGGCGCACGGGTCTCGCAGGTGCGCGTAGCGGACGGGATGGGCTGGAAACCGCTCGACCCGGCAGCGACCTACGGCGTGGTGTCCAACAACTATCTGCGCAATGGTGGCGATGGGTACGACATGTTCAAAACCGCGTCCGATGTTTACGATTTCGGCCCGGATCTGGCGGATGTCATGGCGGAATACCTCGCCGAGCGCGCGCCTTACACCCCGTTCCTCGACGGGCGGATCACGGCGAAGTAAGGCGTTGAAGTGCTATAAAGAAAGGGGCCGCGTCGCTGCGGCCCCTTTGGGATTTTGGGGGAATGATTTAATTGCCCGGCGGCACCGCCGGGCAGCGCCCGACCGCCCCTGTTTTGCCGAAGGCAAACCTCCGGTTTGACGCGCGGGCGCTTCTCGCCCACCCGTGCGGCCGGGCGCTGCCCTTTGAGCAATGTCCCTCACGTGTGATTTCTCCGAAAACGGATAAACAACCGTTCGACAATAGTGTCGGCAAGCCTACAACCGCCCGAGATAGGTGCGGTATTCGACCTGTGAAATTTCCGTCGTCAGTTGAGCGATTTCATCGCGTTTCACGGCGGTGAAGATGTCGCGGTAGCGGAGGCCAAACAGGTCGGCGGCCAGTTCCGAGGTCGCGAAGCGGTCCACCGCGGCGAGCCAGTCGGCGGTCAGCGGATCGGCGGGCGTTGCATCCGCATCGTCGAGCGGCTTGGGCAGCGGCAGGTCGGGAGTATCCAGCCCGTAGAGCATACCGCCCAGAATGGCGGTCAGGGCCAGATGCGGGTTCACATCGGCGCCGCAAATCCGGTGTTCGAGCCGCGCGCCCGGCCCCGAAACGTCCGGCAGGCGCACCCCGGCGGCGCGGTTGTCATAGCCCCAGTCGGGGGCGGAGGGGGCGAAGCTGGCGGCCTGAAACCGGCGGTAGGAATTCATGTGCGGCGCGAAGATGGCCTGCATGTCTTCCATCGTCGCCAGCGTCCCGGCGACGGCCTGTTTCAGCCGGTCGGACAAGGCGCCGGAACCATCGTCAAAGATGTTCTGCCCGTTCTCATCGACCACGGAAATATGTGCGTGCATGCCGTTGCCGGGGTGGTCGGTATAGGGTTTGGCCATGAAGGTGGCGCGCAGCCCGTGGGTGCGGGCCACCCCGCGCACCAGCCGCCGGAAGGTCAGGGCCGCATCGGCGGCTTCCATCACGTCGTCGGTATGGTGAAAATTGATCTCGAACTGCCCCGGCCCGTATTCCGCGATCAGCGTGTCGGGCGCGAGGTTCTGCGCGCGGGCGGCGGCGAGGATGTCGTCCAGCACCGGCTGGGCGCGTTCCAGCACCTCAAGGTCGTAATTCTGCGCATCCGGCGAACGCGGCGGCGGGGTCGGCGCGTCGTCGTCCTCGTCGCGCGGCAGGTGCAGGTAAAATTCCAGCTCCGTCGCCACAACCGGCTTCCAGCCGCGCTCGGCGAACCGGGCCACCATGGCGGCGAGTTTGCCGCGCGCCGAAAGGTCGAACAACTCGCCTTTCTCGTCGTGCATTTCCACCAGAACCTGCGCGACATGCCCGCTCCCCGTTTTCTGCCACGGCACCGGCTTGAGCGAACCAGCCACCGGATAGAGCCGCCCGTCCGGGTCGCCGATCACGATGCCCAGCCCGGTTTCCGGCACTTCCGCCCCGAGGATATTGGGCGCATAGGTCGATTGCGGCAGGCGCACCGAGCCTTCTGCCAGCTTCTCTTCATCCTCGCCCGGAAGCCATTTGCCGCGCAAGATGCCGGACATATCCGCCAGCATCAGCTCAACCCGGTCCGGGCGTCCATGCGTGTCGCAATAGGTCTGATATTCGGTGATAAAGTCGCTCATTGGTCTGCTTTCTGTTCGTCCCGCATCCGGCGCATGATGGCGCGTTTGGAGGAAAGGGATGCGGTGATCACCCCAACCGTTACCAGACCGATCAGGATGGAGGACAGGGCGTTGATCTCCGGTGAGACACCAAGTCGCACGGCGGAGAAAATCTTGATCGGCAGGGTGGTGGCCGAGGGACCGGAGGTGAAGGAGGCAATCACGAGGTCGTCGAGCGACAGGGTGAAGCCTAACAACCAGCCGGAAATCACCGCGGGGGCGATGATCGGCAGGGTGACAAGGCGGAAGGTCTGAAACGTGGTGCAGCCCAGATCGCGCGCCGCTTCCTCAAGAGACTGATCAAAGCTGGCCAGCCGGGTCGAAACTACCACCGCGACATAGGCCATGGAGAAGGTCGTATGTGCGAGGATGATGGTCACCATGCCCCGGTCCAGCCCCATCGAGATGAAGAGCAGGAGCAGGGAGAGGCCCAGGATCACGTCCGGCATCACCAGCGGCGCATAGATCATGCCCGAAAACAGGCGCCGCCCAAAGAAGCGCCCGCCGCGCACCAGGGTATAGGCGGCGATGGTGCCCAGCACGGCGGCGAGGGTCGAGGAAATCACCGCAACCCGCAGCGTGACCCAGGCGGCATTGAGAAAGGCCTCGTTCTGGAACAATTCGCCATACCACTTGGTCGAGAACCCGGCCCAGACGGTGACGAGTTTGCCCGCGTTGAACGAGTAGATCACCAGAATGATCATCGGCAGGTACAGGAAGGCAAAGCCCAGCGTCAGCGACGTTGCGTTGAACCAGCTCAGTTTTCTCATTTCTCCGCCTCCCGTGCTTTCTCTTCGTTGCGCTGAAACAGCACGATGGGGATGATCAGGATCAGGAGCAGAATGACCGCCACGGCGGAAGCCACCGGCCAGTCGCGGTTGGAGAAGAACTCTTCCCACAGCACTTTACCGATCATCAGGGTTTTCGATCCGCCCAGCAGCGCCGGGATGACAAACTCGCCCATCACCGGGATGAAAACGAGGAAACAGCCCGCGATAATGCCGCCTTTCGACAGCGGGATCGTCACCAGCCAGAACGCCTTGAAGCGCGAACAGCCAAGGTCGCGCGCCGCTTCCAGCAGGCTTTCATCGAGCTTTTCCAGCGCCGAATAGAGCGGCAGCACCATGAAGGGCAGGTAGGTGTAGACCATGCCGATATAAACGGCGGTGTTGGTGCCCAGAATGGTCAGCGGTTCGTTGATGATGCCGGTGAAGAGCAGGAACTGGTTCAGCAGCCCCTCCTGCGCCAGAATGGCTTTCCACGAATAGACCCGGATCAGGAACGAGGTCCAGAAGGGCAGGATGATCAGCATCAGCAGGGTCGGGCGCCATTCATCGGGCGCGCGGGTCATGCCGTAGGCGATCGGGTAGGCGACGAAAAGGGTCAGTGTGGTGGAAATCAGGGCGATTTTCAGCGAGCTGAGATAGGCTTTCCAGTAGAGATTGTCTTCGGTCAGGAAGATGTAATTCTCCATGTCCAGCTCGCGGGCCCATTGCACGATCCCCGTGATCCAGCCATCGGCGAAATCGAGGGTCGGGGTATAGGGCGGAATGGCCAGCGCCATGTCGGAGAGCGAGATCTTCAGCACGATGAGGAAGGGCCAGAAGAACAGCACGAAGAGCCAGATATACGGCACCTGAATGACCAGCTTGCCGAGGGCCATGTCGCGGGTGCGCTCGGGGCTGAGGAAAACGGCGAGCATGAAGGCGCCGATCCCCCCGGCCACGACAAGCAGGATGGTCCAGAAGGAGCGCTCACCGATGGAGAAGATCACGAAGCCCGCAAGGGCAACGGTCAGCGCCAGCAGGACGGCGTTCAGCCCCCAGACGCGGGCGGCTTTCGGGGTCTCGGCGGCGCTCATTTCGGCAACACCACGCCAGCGGTATGGCGCCAGCCGAGCCAGACCTCGTCTTCCCAGGTAAAGTTACGCCGCGAAATGCGGGTCTCGTTGGTCACTGCCGCTTTCACCATCTGGCCGTTTTTCAGGCGCACATGGTAGGTCGAGATGTTGCCGAGATAGCCGATGTCGATGATCTCGCCCTGCACCGCATTGGCCCGGTCGGTCGGGCGCTCGCGGGAAACGGAGATTTTCTCCGGGCGGATGGCGTAGGACACCTCGGTGCCGGCGGCAATGTCCTCGGCGCATTCGGCGGTGATTGGCGGTTCGTTCTCGGCGTAAGTGATGGAAACCTGCCCCGCTTCGCAGGGGGAGGCGGTGCCCTTGAGAATGTTCACATCGCCAATGAAATCCGCGACATAGACCGAGTTTGGCGCTTCATAAATCCGCGCCGGGGTATCGACCTGCCGGATCATGCCGTGGTCCATCACCGCCACGCGGGACGCCACCGTCATCGCCTCTTCCTGATCGTGGGTGACGATGACGAAGGTGGTGCCGGTGGTTTCCTGAATATCCATCAGCTCGAACTGGGTTTCTTCGCGCAGCTTCTTGTCCAGCGCGCCCAGCGGTTCGTCGAGCAGCAACAGTTTCGGCGCCCGCGCCAGCGAGCGGGCCAGCGCCACGCGCTGCCGCTGACCGCCGGAAACCTGATGCGGCTTGCGACGGGCGAATTTCTCCATCCGGGTGAGGCGCAGCATTTCCTTGACCCGCTCGGCGGTCTGCTCCTTGTTCATCCCCATGCGCTTGAGGCCAAAAGCAATGTTTTCCCAGATCGACAGGTGCGGGAACAGGGCGTAACTCTGAAACATCATGTTGACCGGGCGCAGGTTCGGGGCAACACCCGCCATGTCCTCGCCGCCGATGGTGATGCGCCCCGCCGTTGCCTCTTCAAACCCCGCGAGCATCCGCATCAGCGTGGTCTTGCCGCAGCCGGACGGGCCGAGCAGGGCGAAAAATTCGCGCTCGTAAATGTCGAGCGTCAGGTCGTCAATGGCGACAAATTCGCCGTATTTCTTGGTGACATTCTCAAAGCGGATCAGCGGCACGGCGTCGGGGTCGTTCCAGGGTTCGAACACGGCGTTCGGATCGGGGGTCGGCTGGGCGTGCGCGGCTTCGGTCATCATCACCTCGTTGAATTTAAATGCAAAAAGACCCCGGCCACGCATGGCGGCCGGGGTGGGGTCAAATCAGGTGCCGGATTTGATGGCAGTCCAGAGCCGGGTCACGACGCGCTGGATCTTCGCCGGGTAGGGCGCCTTGGTGTAGAGGTTTTCCATTGCCTCCGCCGACGGGTAGATCGCCGGGTCGTTGATCACGTCCGGTTCCAGGAATTCCTGGCTCGCGAAGTTGCCGTTGGCGTAATAGACATAGTTCGACGCGGCGGCCATGTTCTGAGCGTCCAGCATGAAGTTGACGAACGCATGGGCGCCTTCCGGGTTCGGCGCGTCCGCCGGGATCGCCAGCTGGTCGAACCACATCAGCGCGCCCTCTTTCGGCGCGTTATAGGCGATTTCGACACCGTTTTCCGCTTCCGCCGCCCGGTCACGCGCTTGCAGCACATCGCCGGACCAGCCGAAGGCGACGCAAATCTCGCCATTGGCCAGCGCCTCGATATATTCCGAGGAGTGGAACTTGCGGATATAGGGGCGCACGGCGTCCATCACGGTCTGAACCTGCTGGATTTCGCCCTTGTCATGCGTGTTCGGATCAAGGCCGAGATAGGTCAGCACCGCCGGGACCACCTCGTCAGGCGCGTCGAGGAAATGCACACCGCATTCGGCCAGCTTTTCCATGTTCGCCGGGTCGAAGATCAACGACAGGCTGTCAATCGGCGCGTCCTCGCCAAGCGCTTCGCGCACCTTGTTCACGTTGACGCCGATGCCGGTCGTGCCCCACATATAGTTGATGGAATAGGCGTTATCGGGGTCAAACTGCGCCGTGCGCGAGGCGATGGCGTCCCAGACATTCACCTTGTTGGGGAGTTTCGACACGTCGAGGGTCTGGAACACACCGGCGCGAATCTGACGGTCCATGAAGGAAGCGGTCGGCACCACAACGTCATAGCCGGAACCGCCCGCGAGCAGCTTGGTTTCCAGCACTTCGTTCGAATCGAACACGTCATAGATCAGGTCATAGCCAGTTTCAGCTTCAAATTTCGCCAGCAATTCTTCGTCGATATAGTCGGACCAGTTATAGACGCGGACCTCTTCGGCGGCGTTGGCCGTTCCGGCGGCCATCGCAAGCGCAAGCGCAATCCAGCTGATTGATTTCTTCATGTAGGTGCTCCCATGTTTACGCCGCCTTTTGCCCTTTGCATCCGGCAGCTTTCGTTTCGGCGGATGTCGCCGGTAATTTTTGATCAAATTTAGCGGTGAAGTCGGATGTGGTCAAACGCTCTTTGGCTGGTTAGGGTACGGAAATTGCGCGTGCATGCCGTTAGGGCATGGGATTGTTGACAAATACCGGCGGGAAAGCGGTCGGGAAAGGGGCGGATGGAGCATCGGGTGGAGAAATTGCCGGACCATGAGCGGGCGCACCGGGCCTTGCGGCAGATGATTCTCTACGGTGATCTGGCGCCGGGGCAGCCGGTGACCATTCAGGGGCTGGTGGAGCAGATGGCGCTGGGCGTGACGCCGGTGCGGGAGGCCATTCGGCGGCTGACGACGCAGGGCGCGCTGGCCTTTAAGGGCAATCGCCGGGTTGAGGTGCCGCAGATGGATGCGGGGGTGTTTGCCGAGATTTCCTATGCGCGGCTGGCGATTGAGCCGCATCTGGCCCGGCTGGCCACGCCGCGCCTGACCCCGGAGGCGATTTTTGCCCTTTCCGCGGCCAATGACGCCACCGACCGGGCCATCGCGCAGGGGGATGTGTCCGGCTATCTGCGCCAGAACCACCGCTTCCACGCCGGGCTGTATCGCGCCGCCGGGGCGGAGGTGCTGTTTGCCCTCTCTGACACGCTCTGGCTGCGCATGGGGCCGTCGCTTCGGGTTGTGCTGGGGCGCCACGGCACGGCGAATTTGCCGGACATGCACCTTGAGGCGCTGGCGGCGATGCGGGCGGGGGATGCGGAGGGGGTGGCTTCGGCCATTCGCGGCGACATTGAACAGGGGATTGCGCAGGTGCGCACCAGCCTTGCCGCCGCGCCGCTTTAGGCCGGATCGGAGCCGGATCGCGCTTCTGCGTTGACAGGGCATAATTTGATCATATTCTGCGGGAAGGCTTATTCACTGGAGTTTTCCCATGCAACGCATCACCAACCACCTGCCCACCGCCGAGTTACAGGCGCTCGACGCCGCCCACCATATGCACCCGTTTACCCACGGCGCCGATCTGGCGCAGAAGGGCGCGCGGGTGATTACCTCGGCCAAGGGGGTCTGGATCAAGGACAGCGAGGGCGAGGAAATTCTCGACGGTATGGCCGGGCTGTGGTGTGTCAATCTGGGCTATGGGCGCGACGAGCTGGCGGAGGTTGCGGCCAAGCAGATGCGCGAACTGGCTTTCTATAACACCTTTTTCCAGACGACCCATGTGCCCGCCGTGGCGCTGGCGCAGAAGCTGGCGGAACTGGCGCCGGGCGATCTCAATAACGTGTTCTTCTCTTCCGGCGGCTCGGACGCCAACGACACCAATATCCGCATGGTGCGCACCTATTGGGCCGAGAAGGGGCAGCCGGAAAAGCAGGTCTTCATTTCGCGCTGGAACGCCTATCACGGCTCGACCATCGGCGGCACCTCGCTGGGCGGCATGAAGGGGATGCACGGGCAGGGCGGTCTGCCGATCTCCGGCGTCGAGTTTATCGACCAGCCGCATTGGTGGGAAGAAGGCGGTGATCTCAGCCCGGAGGAATTTGGTCTTGAGCGCGCCCGTCAGCTGGAGGCGAAAATTCTGGAGCTTGGCGAGGACAAGGTTGCGGCCTTCATCGCCGAGCCGGTGCAGGGCGCGGGCGGGGTGATCATCGCGCCGGAGACCTATTGGCCGGAAATCCAGCGCATTTGCGACAAGTATGACATCCTGCTGATCGCGGATGAGGTGATTTGCGGTTTCGGGCGCACGGGCGAGTGGTTCGGCTCGCAGACCCTGAATATCCGCCCGGATATCATGACCGTGGCCAAGGGGCTGTCCTCGGGCTATGTGCCGCTGGGCGCGTCGATCGTGTCGGATGAGGTGGCGTCGGTTCTGGCGGGCACCGAGTTCAACCACGGCTATACCTATTCCGGGCATCCGGTGGCCTGTGCGGTGGCGCTGGAAAACCTGCGGATCATGGAAGAGGAAAAGATCGTTGATTATGTGCGCGACGTGGCCGCGCCGCATCTGGCGGAAAAGTGGGGGTCGCTGGCGGATCACCCGATGGTCGGCGAAGCGCGCAGTCTTGGCCTGATGGCGACGATGGCGCTGACGCCGAACAAGGCGACCCGCGCGCCGTTTGCCTCCGATGCCGGGACGGTTGGTTATCTGGTGCGCGAGCGCTGCTTTGCCAATAACCTCGTGATGCGCCATGTCGGCGACCGGATGATCATCGCCCCGCCGCTGGTCATCACCCCGGCCGAGATCGACGAACTGGTCGCCCGCGCCCGCAAGTCGCTGGACGAGGGGATGCAGTTGGTCAAGGATCAGGGGCTGTGGCAGGAGGGATAAGCTCCGGGCCTTGCGGTTAATTGCACCGGCGGTTCCTTTGCGGGGCCGCCGGTCTTTTGTTAGCAAGGGGTTAAGCCGGTGGAGGGGATATGTTCAGAGGCTTTACGCAAATCGATATCGCGCTTCCGGACGCGACCATTCACGCCCGGATCGGTGGGGAGGGCGTGCCGCTTTTGCTGTTGCATGGTTATCCGCAAACCCATGTCATGTGGCACGGGGTTGCTGAAGAGCTTGCGCGGTCTTATCGGGTCGTCGCGCCGGATCTGCGCGGGTATGGTGCATCGATGGTGAAGCGCGGCGGCTTTTCTTTCCGCGAGATGGCGCAGGACATGGTTTCCCTCATGCGGCAATTGGGGCATGAGCGGTTTCATATCATTTCCCATGACCGGGGCGCGCGCACGGCGCATCGTCTGGCGCTGGATCATCCGGAGGCGGTGCTTTCAGTTGCTTTGCTCGACATTTTGCCGACGCTCGATGTCTGGCGGTGCATGGATGATTGGTTGGCGCAGCGCTATTATCACTGGACCTTTTTATCCCAGCCCGGCGAGATGCCCCGGCGGTTGATCAACAGCGATCCGGTCCTGTTTTTGCATTCGGCTCTGCTCGGGCTTTCCGGGTCAAAAGAGCTGTTTGATCCGCGGGCGTTGGCGGAATATGAGCGGGCGGCGCGCAACCCGGATGTGGTGGCGGCGTGGTGTGGGGATTACACGGCGGCGGCGGGCATTGATCTGGAGCATGATCGGGAAAATCTTGGGGAGACCCGGTCTGTTCCCTGCCTTGTGCTTTGGGGCAGCCGCGGGGTTGTGGGGCACCATGTCGATCCGGTTGAGGCCTGGCGGGTGTGGTTCCCGGATGCGGTGGGCCATGCGGTTGAGGCGGGGCATTTTCTGGTCGAGGAGCGGCCGGAGGAGGTTCTGGACGCGTTGCTGGGGCATTTGGCGGGTGTCGGGTAAGCGGGTCTATTCCTTGATGGTGGCGATGTTGCTGGCCTCCGGCGGGAGTATTTTTGCTAAGAAGAAGGCGGGTCGGGGGTGAAGTGCAGGATGTCGCCGGGCTGGCAGTTCAGGTAGGCGCAGATGGCGTTCAGGCTGGAGAAGCGCATGCCTTTGATTTTCCCGGATTTTATCAGGGAAAGGTTGGTTTCGGAGATGCCGATGGCCTTGGCCAGTTCGCGCGAGGTGATTTTGCGTTCGACCAGCATGCGGTCCAAGGTGACGGTGATTGTCATGGGGTGCCTTTACAGGAAATGCCGGGTTTCGTCTTCGGCCTGCCAGGCGCGTTCCATCATTTTGGCGATGGCCAGGAGGGCGACGGCGGTGATGGCGAAGATCAGGTCGGGGCCGAAGGGATCCCAGTGGAGTTCGGCGGTGTTAAAGGCGGGGGTTTGCCAGAGGATCAGGCTGCGCACGAGGCTGAAGAGCAGGTAATTGCTGAGCCAGAAGGTGAGGAAGCCGTAGGCCATGCGGTGCAGGCGGCGGGCGAGGTGGCGGAAATCCTGCGTTGGGCCGTCGCTGAGGATGCGCCAGATGGCGATGAAGGAGATCGTCAGACCGGCAATGCCTGCGAAGGCGATCCCGGTGCCGAGCAGGACCGGGAGCGTTGGCAGGGGGCTGGTATTTTGCGGCAGGTCGAGCAGGTTTTTGATCTCGTCATGCCGGCCGGTCAACTGCCCGAGCCAGTCATCCACGGTAAATCCGGCGAAGACGACAAAGCTGGTGAGGATGGCCAGTTTGGTGAGGAAATTCAGCATTTTGTCTCCGTATTCTGCCCTGTTTTTAAATAAAACATAAAAACCTTATTGTTTTATCTATATCGCCTGCTTAAGTAGGGCGTTGTCAAGTTAAAGGAGACACAGATGTTTAAACGCCCCCTTGCGATTGCGGCTCTGGCTGTTCTGGCGTCGAATGCGGCTCAGGCGCAGACGCCTGTGAATGGGAAATATGTGCTTTACCCGGAACCGTCGATGATCCAGCGGGATCTGAGCCGGTTGGATCGGGTGTATCGCAAGAATTACAGCAAGTTCATCTCGTATCCGACGCCGAACGGGGGCGAGATCCTGTTGGTGGCGACGGATGGCATGTCGGACGAGCAGCTTTTGCGCGCCTATAACATTCTGGACTTTTATCTGACCGATGTGCCCGGTTCGAAATATGGCGCCGACAAGCGGGCGGTGGCCAATGCGATGGCGGATAACGGGGCGGTGCTGGTATTGCCGGGCGGGGCCGATGGCGACAGCCCGATTTCGGACCGCGCGTTGGTCGGGCAGCCGCTTTATGCGCTGGAATTCCCGACCGAAGGTTCGCGCGCCTATATCGAGAATGATTATAGTCAGCGCGATGCGGGGTTCGAGGAAATCTTCCACATGGTGCATGATTATGGCATCGGCACCCGCTATACGGAAGGTGCGCTGAAGGCTACCTATCAGGCGGAGATTTCGGCGGCGATGAGCCATGCGCGGCGTAAAAACCTTTGGGGGCGCGGCGATCGCGGGACGCAGGACTGGCTTGTGGAACTGGAGAAGGAAGGCAGTCTGGAGCAGGAATATATCGTCAGCGTGCTGGACAGCTATTTCGGCTATTGGGGCGCGTGGAGCGAGGCGCCGGGCGGGATGTGGGGCATTTATGCTGCCAAGACCCGCGCGGAGGTGAAGCAGATGGACCCGATGGGCGCGGCGCTGGTGCCCGCGTTTCTGTCTGATACCGTGACCTATATGGCGCGCATTGATCCGAAGTTTTCCGGCACGTTCGAGATGAGTTTCGATCCGGCGCAGCCCTATACGCACAAGTCGCAATATCTGGTTAATGCGCGGTTGTTAGGGGATTTGCCGTCCGGACTGAGCGGCAATGATTTTGACAATATCCTGTTGGGCAACGGCGCGGATAACACGATTGACGGCAAGGGTGGCAACGATGTGGTGCAGTTCGGCTTTGCTTTCACGGAGGCGAAGATTGCCCGCACCGTCGACGGGGTGAGCGTCAGCGGGCCGGGCAACGGCACCGACCAGCTGCAAAACATCGAGATTTTGCGCTTTACGGATCGCGACGTGCTGGTGTCATCGCTGTAGACACTCGGCAATGCTGCGGGCCATGGCGCGCAGGGTGTTGGGGTAATGCTGCGGGCCGGGATTGATCCGGGCGCCGATCGGGTCCAGCTCCGACACCCGAACCCCATCGCCCAGCAGGTTTTGCAGCAAAGCCGGGTCGAAACCGGGTTCGGTGAAGGCGCAGGCGATGGGTGTGTGGGCCAGCGTGGCCTGCATCTCGGCGACGCGGGCGGCGGAAGGGCTGCTGGCGTCGCTTTCGCGCAGGGTGGCGGCGATATGCAGATGATTTTCGTCGGCGAAATAGCCGAGGGAATCGTGGAAGGTGATGATTTCCGCGCCCTGCGCCGGGGCCAACGTGGCGCGAAGTTCCGTCTGCAACGCGCTAAGGCCGGCCTGTGCCTGTGCAGCGTTGGCGCGGTAAATCGCGGCGTTTTCCGGGTCCAGATCGGCGAGCTTGTCGGCGAAAAGCGTGACCCATCGGGCAGCGTTTTCGACCGAGAGCCAGACATGCGGGTCCGGGCCGTGATGGTGGTGGCCCTCTTCGTGGTCGTGTTCTTCGTGCGCGCCCATTTCGCGCCGATGGGTCGTCGGTTGCTCTAAAAGCGCGAGGCTTTCCGCACCGCCCGCGAGGCTTTCTATCGCTTCTGCTAGCCACGGCGACAAGCCGCTTCCGATCCAGACGATCAACTCGGCATTGGCCAGTTCACGCGCCTGCGAGGGCCGCAACTGCATCTGATGCGGGGTTTCGCCGCCCTTCAACAGCAGGGCTGGCGCGCCCAGATCGCCCATTACCTGCGCCACCAGCGACTGCACCGGCGCGATATCGGTGACGACGCGGGGCGGTTCGGCGAAGGCGGGTGTGGCGAGAAGGGCAAGGGGGGCGAGAAGATGAGAACGCATGGGTTTCCTGTAATAGTATAACATTTCGGTTGCGCGGGTTATAATATTACATTATCCACCCCGTCCAGCGGCAAATGCGCCGCGAAAGGAGGGCGAGGATGCAGAACCAGACCCCGGCGTTTCACCGCCACGATCACGGCGCGTGCAGCCGCGCGGCGCTGCAATTTGCCGAAGCGCATTGCGCGGCGGGCGGGGCGCGGCTGACGCCGGTGCGGCGGCGGACCTTGGAGATTTTGCTGGAAGAACACCGGGCGATGGGGGCGTATGAGGTGCTGGAACGGCTGCGTCAGGACGGCTTTGGCCACCAACCGCCGGTCGCCTATCGCGCGCTGGATTTCCTTGTAGATCAAGGACTTGCCCACCGGGTGCGCCGCCTCAACGCCTTCACCGCCTGCACCCACCCGCAGGAAGCCCACGCGCCCGCTTTCCTGATCTGCGAGCATTGCGGCAACGTGGCGGAAATGGCGGGCGGGGCGGTTTTCGCGGCGCTGGACGCGGCGGCGACGCAGCTTGGCTTCGCCATTCGGCGCACGTCGATCGAGGCCACCGGCCGCTGCCCGAACTGCGCCGGGGAGCCCTCCGATGCTGATTGAGGCGCGCGGGGTTTGCGTTGAATACGGCGATCTGACGGTGCTGGACAAGGTGTCGATCACGGCCCGGCGCGGCGAAATCGTCACCATCGTCGGCCCGAACGGCTCCGGCAAATCGACCCTGATCCGCGCTCTGCTCGGCTCGGTGCCGCTCGCGCGCGGGGAGGTGCGGCGCGCGCCGGGGCTGCGGATCGGCTATGTGCCGCAGAAACTGGCGCTCAATCCCGGCCTGCCGCTCACTGTGCGCCGCTTCCTCGCGCTGCCCCGCCGCCCGACGCCGCAGGCGCTGGCGGAAGTTGCGCAACAAACCGGGATTGCCGCCCTGATGGCGCGCCCGGTCAGCGGGCTTTCGGGCGGGCAAATGCAGCGGGTCTTGCTGGCCCGCGCGTTGCTTTCGCACCCGGATCTCCTGCTGCTCGACGAGCCGACGCAGGGGCTGGACCAACCCGGCGAAGCGGCATTTTATGCGCTATTAGAAGAACTTAGGCGAGAACTGAACCTCGGCATCCTGATGGTGAGCCACGACCTGCATGTCGTCATGGCCACCTCCGACCGGGTGATCTGCCTTAACCAGCATGTCTGCTGCGAGGGCGCGCCGCATGTGGTTGGCGCGGCGCCGGAATACCGGGCGCTGTTTGGCGAAGGCAGCGGCGGGCGGCTGGCACTTTACCCTCACAGCCACGACCACAGCCACGAGGCCCAAGATGCTGGATGATTTCTTCCTACGCGCTGCGCTGGCGGGCATCGGCCTGACACTGGCGACCGGCCCCTTGGGCAGCTTCGTCATCTGGCGCCGCATGGCCTATTTCGGCGACGCAACAGCACATGCGGCGGTGCTTGGCGTGGCGCTGGCGCTGATCTTCTCTCTGCCGATCACGCTCGGCACACTGATCGTCGCAGCGGCGATGGGGTTGGCGGTCTCGGCGCTGGTGGCGCGCGGACACGCCATGGACGCCACCCTCGGCGTTCTGAGCCATTCGGCGCTGGCGGTCGGGCTGGTGGCGATCAGCTTCGCGCCGGGCCTGCGGGTGGACCTCAACGCCTTCCTGTTCGGTGATATTCTGGCGGTTTCGAAAACCGATGTGGCGATGATCTGGGGCGGCGCCATACTGGTCTGCGCCGCGCTGATCTGGCGCTGGTCGCGGCTGCTCACGGCGACGGTCAACAGCGATCTGGCGGTGGCATCGGGCATCAACCCACGCCGCGAAGACCTGCTGCTCACCCTCGCGCTGGCCCTCACCGTGGCGCTGGCACTGAAACTGGTCGGCGCGCTGCTCATCGCCGCCATGCTGATCGTGCCCGCCGCCGCCGCCCGCGGCTTTGCCCGCAGCCCGGAGATGATGGCGATACTGGCCGCAGGCTTCGGCGCGCTCTCCGTGCTGGGCGGCCTCTGGGCCTCGCTGCACTTCGACACCCCCGCCGGCCCCTCCATCGTCACCGCCGCCCTGACGCTGTTCCTCCTGTCCGCTGCCCGGCGTTAGCGATTTCTGCTCCAGGCATGGCCCTATTCAATTCGTTCATCATTTATATATTTCTGAATGCTTTCCAGATTTCCTTGCGCATCATACAAAAAACGCTCACCATTCAGTTTCCCGTTTACAAAATTTTCCTTCATGGAGAGCGTGCCGTTTGCATTGTACCAAACGCGTTCACCCTCTTCTTTGGCGTTTTTATAGTAACCTTCACGCATTACATTACCGTTGGCAAAAAATACGGTTTCTCTTCCGTGAGGGATGTCGTTTTTGTATTCAGTTTCGCTATACACACCACCCTCTACAGGACTTCCTTTATAGTCCCAAAGTGTATATACTACGCCCTCTATTATACCATTTTTGTAGTGTTTCTTTTGCTTTAACAGGCCATTTTCCAGATACTGCAGGCTTTCCCCCTCAAGAATACCATTTTTATAGTTTTCCTGAATTTTTAACTGCCCGTTTTCGAACCATTCATATTGTATTCCATCTAATTCACCATTGTTATTATTGCGTTCTTTTTCTTTCTGGCCATTCCCGAAATAAGCAATGTACTTTCCGTGAGGTTCACCATTTTTGAAATGTATTTCAGCCCAGGAACCGTCATCATAATAATTGAAAGAGGTATTTTCCTGGACACCATTTTCATAAGTTTCAATCAAATAAACCTTGCTCATTTTGTTAGGGAAATGAGGAAAGGGTTTATTCATTCTTCCAACGGTTAATCCGTTTAGTTGATTGTCTATGTAGTTTTCTTCAATCGTGTAGGTTTCAAAAATCCGAATTCGTTTTTCAGCATTATCTTTTTGATATCTTTTCAGCTCTGGTTTCTCTTCAATCAAAATCCAGTCTGAAATATCTATATTTTCATTACTTGTCATCATCTGAAGCCTCGGGTCATGCTTGGCTGAGCGGGTTCTCCTAGGGGTATCGTAGCAGCAATTTGGGCTTATCGGAAGCGCGGTGGTTGTAGCGTCATTCGGTCGCTTTCAGGTGCAGGTGGAAGGTGGGCCTGAGCAGCGCTTTGAACTGTGCGCGCCGCAGCTCAGCCATGCCCAGAAGTCCTCGATATGGACGCGTCCGCGGGCGAATTCGTCCTTCGAGTGGTCGATACGAAAGTGCCCTTCTGCGGGGCACGGTCGGGCATATCTACAAATTTTCCCGCGCTGCCAGGTTGTTCATGAACTTGGTAAAGCTGTTGGCAACAAAACCTAATGCGTGAATGAAAGGAATATCCATTCTTCGTCTCTTTTCATAGCTTTGCGATAGGAATCAGTCAGCTAGGCAAAACCCTAGCACAAATACTCAAACGCCCGCCGGGCACCGGCGGGCCAGCGGCCTATCAAACCGTCAGGACCATGCCGTCATAAGCGGGGTCGACATTTGCCGGGGTCTCGGCGGCGACTTTTTCAAAATCGAGGTCGATGTGCATATTGGTTAACACGCCGCGTTTCGCTCCAACGCGGGCGATCCATTCCAGTGCGAGGTCAAGATGGGCGTGGGTCGGGTGTGGTGCGCGGCGTAGGGCGTCGAGGATAAAGAGGTCCAAGCCCTGCAATACCGCCCAGGCTTCTTCTTTGATGGCCGACACATCCGGCAGATAGGCCGCATTGCCAACGCGAAAGCCGAGCGCGTCAATACTGCCATGCTCAACCTCAAACGGCGTGAAGGTCAGCGGCCCGCCCGCGCCGTCGATGGTGATGTCGCCGTTGATCGTGTGCATATCGAGGATCGGCGGGTAAGCGGAGCCTTCGGGTTGCACAAACGCATAGCCAAAACGCGAAATCAGCGCGTCCTGCGTCGCCCCATCGGCCCAGACCGGCAGGCGCTTGCGCGTGTTGAACACGATCTGGCGCAGGTCGTCGAGACCATGCACATGATCGGCATGGGCGTGGGTATAAAGCACCGCATCGAGGCGGGAGATGCTCGCATCAATGAGCTGCGCGCGCATGTCCGGGCCGGTGTCGATCAGCACTTGCGTGACCCCGTCCGGTCCCGCGCGCTGCACCAGAAGCGAACAACGCCGCCGTTGATTTTTCGGGTTCTTCGGATCGCACTCGCCCCAATGCCCGCCAATCCGCGGCACCCCGCCCGACGAGCCGCAGCCCAGAATGGTCAGGGTAATATCGCTCATGACGCGACCTCAAAGGCGGCAACCTTGGTGAAAAGGCGCAGGAAGTTTTCTTCCGTCTGCGCTGCGAAGTCCTTGTAATCCATGCCAAAAACCTCGGCCCCGACCCGCGCGGTATGGGCGGTATAGGCGGGCTCGTTGCGCTTGCCGCGATGCGGCGGCGGGGCGAGATAGGGGCTGTCGGTTTCGACCAGAATGCGCTCCACCGGCGCGACCGCGAAAATCTCGCGCAACTCGGTCGAGCGCGGGAAAGCGGCAATGCCGGACATGGAAAGGTAAAAGCCCAGATCCAGCGCCGCTTGCGCCAGCGCCGCGCCGGAGGAAAAGCAGTGCATGACGCAGGAATACGCCCCGGCCGCATGTTCCTCGGCCAGAATGCGCGCCATGTCGTCATCGGCGTCGCGCGAATGGATGATCAGCGGCAGGCCCGTCTGCCGCGCCGCCGCGATATGAATGCGCAGGCTCTCCTGCTGCACGTCTTTCGATTCAGCGGTATAGTGATAATCCAGCCCGGTTTCACCAATGCCTACCATCTTCGGATGCTGCGCCAGCGCCACAAGTTCTTCCACCGAAACCATCGGTTCCTCGGCGACGCTCATCGGATGCGTCGCGGCGGCGAAATAGACCGGCGCATGGGCCTCGGCGATGGCGCGCACCTGCGGCACGTTGGCCATGCGGGTGGCGATGGAAACCATCCGATGCACCCCGGCCTCCGCTGCGCGGGCCACGACCTCGGCGTGCTGGCCGTCGAAATCGGGAAAGTCGAGATGGCAGTGGCTGTCGGTAATTTTCGGTTCGCTCATGGTGTCTGCGCCTCGTTGATCCTGAAAATCATATCGAGGAACAGGGCGGCGGGGTCAAGGTTCACGCTGCGGCCATGGGCGGCGCGGGCGGAAAGCTGTTGTGCCAGTTCGGCCCAGCGGCGTGCGGCGGCAAGGTCCGGGGCGATGCGGGCGAAAAGCGCGGCTTCCTCGGGGCTGGCCGCGTCTGGCGGATGCCCGGCGCCCGCGCGCGCGGCGCGGGTGAGCAGCAAATCGGTCAGGCGCAGGGCCAGTTCAAACCGCGCCTGATGTTGCACCCCGGCCAGCGAATTGGCCAGCGCGATGGCGCGGGGGCGGTCATATTCCGGCGGGCGCGAAAAGATGGCGACCAGATCGGCGTAAAGCGCCAACCCGTCCTGATGCAACAGCCGCAACGCCTCGCCAACCGAGCCGCCCGCCAGCGCGCCCAGCAGCGGCGCCTCCTCCGGCGACACGCTTTCCCCCGTGTTCTCAAGGGCTTGTGAGAGATCGCCCGGCGCCAGCGTCGCCAGCCGCAATTCGCGGCACCGCGAGCGGATGGTGGGCAACAGGCGCGACGGCTGGTGCGAAATCAGCAGAAGCACCGCGCCTTCCGGCGGTTCTTCCAGCAATTTGAGCAACGCATTGGCGGCGGAGGTATTCATCTCATCCGCACTGTCCACGATCACCACGCGCTTGCCCCCGTCCGCCGCCGACAGGGCGAAAAACTCCTTCAGCCGACGCACTTCGGCAACGCGAATATCGGCGGACAGCTTGTCGCCCTTGTCGTTCGGCCCGCGCCGCAGCAGGAAAAAATTCGGCTCGGCCAGCGCGCGCATACGGCGGGCGACCGGGTGTTCGGGGTCCGTGTCAAGGCGCGTGGGCGGCTCGGGATCGCCGAACATGCCTGTCTCCTGCGGCGCGTGGGTCAACAGAAAGCGCGCGATGCGCCAGGCCAGCGTCGCCTTGCCCACCCCGCGCGGCCCGGTAATCAGCCAGCCGTGGTGCAGTCGCCCGGAATTGAACGCGTCGAGAAAGCGGGCCTCCGCCTCCGATTGTCCAATGAGATCAAGGGTTTCGCGCGGATGCGGCGCACCTTCAACCCGGTCCGGCTCCGGCAGTTCGACCTCTGTTTTGCGGCTCATGGCAGGCGCGCCCGCACGATGTCCAGCACCTCCGCCGCGATGGTGTCAATATCGCGATCCGCGTTGATCACCACGCAGCGCCCCGGCTCCTGCGCCGCCAGATCGAGAAACCCGGCCCGCATCCGCACCTGCAAATCGGTGCCGAAATCCTCGAACCGCTCCTCATGCCCGCCGCGCCCCTTGGCCCGGCTGTGGCCCTTCGCCGGGTCCATGTCGAAAATCAGTGTCAGGTCCGGTTCACGTCCGATCATCAGCGCGTGCAACTGGTCAACGATCTGGCGCAGACCGGGGGCGCGCAGTCCCTGATACATGCGGGTGCTGTCGGCGAAACGGTCGCAGATCACCACCTTGCCCGCCGCCAGCGCCGGTTCGATGCAGCGTTCCAGATGGTCGCGCCGTGCGGCGGTGAACAGCAGGATTTCCGTTTCCGCCGACCAGCGCTCCGGCTCGCCCTCCAGCACCAGCGCGCGGATTTCTTCCGCGCCAGGGCTGCCGCCGGGTTCGCGGGTATGGATGGCGGGGATGCCTTGTGCGTCGAGCGCCTCGAACAAGCGGCGCGACTGGGTGGACTTTCCCGATCCGTCGATCCCCTCGAAGGTGATGAAAAGTCCTGTCATATCAGTTGGTTGCCGGGGCTTCGCTGCCGCCGGAGGTCAGGGCTAAAACCTGCGCAAACCCGACTCCTGCTGCCGTGCGAAACCGGGCCAGAAACCCGGCCTTTGCCACGTCATTTGCGGCGTAAAGCGGCACTTGCGTTGCACGCATTCCCGCCGGTTCGATGCGCATATAGCCCAATTCCTGTCCGGCGGTGATCGGCGCCTGAACCGGGGTTTTCCAGACCACTTCCGCTTCCACCGTGCTGGTCGCCGTGATCGGCATCAGGAGGGTAACGTCTTGGGCCGGGACCAGCCCGACGCTTTCCGCCGCGCCCAGAAATACCGGCACCTGCGCCACCGGCACCCCCGCCTTGGCCGGGCTTTTCATCGCGAATTGCCGGAACGCCCAGTTGACGATGGCTTCCGCCTCGCGCGCCCGCGCCGCTTCGCTGTCCAGCCCGCTGATCACAAACACGATGCGCCGCGCGCCCTGTACCGCCGAGCCAACAAGGCCATAGCCCGCTTCCTGCGTGTGCCCGGTTTTCAGCCCGTCCGCGCCGATCCCCAGCTTCAGGAGCGGGTTGCGGTTGAAGCGGTTATCCGGGGCGCGCCCGTCGAAACCGTATTCGGTGATGGAGAAATAGTGGTAAAATTCCGGGAATTCGGTGATCAGACGCCGTGCCAGCACGGCCAGGTCTTTCATCGACATGCGCTGGCGTGGATCGGGCCAGCCGGAGGCGTTGCCGAAGCTGGAATTGATCATGCCGAGCGCCTTGGCCCGTTCCGTCATCATGGTGGCGAAAGCGTCTTCCGTCCCGGCCAGCCCCTCGGCGACCACCACGCAGGCATCGTTGCCCGACAGCACGATGATGCCTTTGAGCAGCTCGTCGACCGTGGGGCGATCAGAGGTGTCGAGGAACATGGTCGAGCCGCCCATATCCTGCGCGCGGCGGGACACGCCGAAGCGGGTCTCCAGCGAAACCCGCCCGTCTTTCAGCGCCTCGAACAGCATGTTGAGCGTCATCAGTTTTGACATCGAGGCAGGGGGCAGGGGCACTTCGGCGTTCTTTTCAAACAGCACCGTGCCCGTGGTCACGTCCAGCACATAGGCCGACCGGGCGGCGGTATCGAAGGCGCGCGCAGGCAGGGCCGCAAGTAAGATCACCGCCAGCGCGGCCAGAAAACGAGCCGGAATTGCGTGCATGGGTTCCCCCGATCAGTTGGTGACGAAATAGGCGTCCGTGAAGCCTAAGCCTTTGATTTTCTTCAAGATGCTGGCCCGCTCGCTCTTGCTTTGCATCGGGCCGACAATGACGCGCCAGAAGGGTTTGCCGTTCATCTTGCCCGGTTTGATGCTTGGGGTCATGCCCGCCTGACGCAGGGAAGCGGCGGTGTTTTCGGCGTTTTTCTTCACCGAGAAGATGCCGATCTGCACATAGGGCTTGGCGAGGCCGGAAGTCGTTGGGGCTGGGGCCGGTTTGCTTCCGGCGGCATCCAGCGCGGCGGCGGCGGCGGCCAGCGGGTCGTCGTCGAGCGGCTTGGCGGTCACGCCGGGTGCCGCGGCCAGTGCTTCCGTTGGCGCCTCGCCTGTCGCGTCGGCAGGCGGATCGACCGGCACCTCTTTACGGCGTAGCGCGGTCACGTTGAGCGAAGCCGGCTGCCCGGCCAACATGCCGAGCGCCTCTGCCGCGTCGGAGGAGACCTGAAAGGCCGGGCCGTTGCTTTGGCGTTCCGGGCGATACAGCACGCCGACGACGAATTTGCCGTTGGTCGAGTTGCGGATGATCACCCGTTCTGGCTCCGTCGCATCCGCATGCGCGACCCAGACGCCGCCCAGCGATGGCCGCCCGTCCCATAATCCGCGATCGGTGCGCTGAAACACTTCCGGCGCTTCGACGTCGCGTTCCACGGTGCGCGTCGTGCCATCCGCGGCCGCTGTCGCGTCGTCCTTGCCCAGAACCGACGGGAATTTCCCGTCCTCGCAGCCCGTCAATACCATCGCACCGCCCAAGACGAGTGCCAGCCTAACCGCCCAAATCTGTGTCATTTCTGCTCTTTCCCTTGTTTTCTGCTCCGCCGCATTGCCTGTTTCGCGACCGAACAACCCCTTTTTTGTAACCATAGCCCGCTTACAGGCACATGGAAAGTCCTGACCTTGCACGCGGGGCAGATGGGCAAAAACGCGCAGGGTTTATGGAGCGCGGGGCTTTCAGAATCGGACGGGGCAGGCTATCCAGCCCGAACCGGAGACGTGGCAGAGCGGTTGAATGCACCGGTCTTGAAAACCGGCAAGGGTTAACGCCCTTCGTGGGTTCGAATCCCACCGTCTCCGCCATCCGCCTTTTTACTCAGGTGCATTCGACGCTGTTCGCCCCCTTATGGGGCTGTTTTTGTTGATTTATCTGCATTCGCTATTGCTTTTGGGCTTTCTTCGATTACACTTATTTCTATTCATTGGGTGGTATGAAATGTGGTATCTTTAGTGAGCACTATGGATGACCTGAATGTTAGTTGACACGACTTATTGCAGTAACCGGAAGACCCCGGAGGTTTTCGGAAGAATGCGGATGAAGCTTTATAAACAAGGCGTTTCAACAAGGTGCGGCAAAAAATTCGGCTTCGCATAAGTGTCTTGCAGTAAGCGGCGAAAACGGGCGTTTGAGCGGTGTGGGGCGGTTTTGAGGGGCTGGTGGGTTGACTGGTGAAGGGTTCTTAAACGCCTGTTTTATAAGGCGATTAAGGGCGTTTCTGGGGTGTTTTGAGGTTCCGGGCGATTTTCCGAACTTTCCCAAACATGGGAAACCACGTTTCAAAGTGGGAAACCATGAAAATATCCTTTGTTTACAGGCATCTTTGAAAATCGGAAGCGTTGAAAATAATCAATGTGGTTTCCCACTTTTTATTCGAAAGCGTTGTCTAAAAGTGGGTCTACTTTGTTGCCGGCACGGTCCCGCAAGTTAAATGAATAGGCCCAATAAGGTTGTTTAGGATATTCGAGGCGAACCTCTTGAAGTGTGTCTATCTCGGTTGCGACGAGCCAGCTGAACTGCATCTGAGCATAGTTATAGACATGCGCCGCTGTTATCATGCCCCACGATCCTGACTCCCCCAGCAAGCACGCTTCGCCGTTTGTCACGGCAATAATCGCATCAAGATCACCGGAAAAGATTGCTGTTCGCGCATTCATCATGGTTTCTGCAGAAGGACATAAAAGTGCCTTTTCACCCGGATTGAAAATCGCAATATGCGCATATGTTTCATCAACGGGCGCAATGGTTGGATCCGCCAGTGCCGTGAAGGCGACGGTGGCACCAGCACAAATGGAAAAAAGGAATGTTATTTTTTTCATAGAAATCTCCATTTTAAGTCCACTTATGCCCTGACCAAACCACTTCGCCAATGATATTTTGCGAGATCGTATTCATGGCCTCGCCGGTGTGGTATTCTGGGGGGAACTGTTTCTGATCGGGATTGTCGCTGCGCACGATGATGGTGTGACCAGGCACAACCTCAAGCCGCTTTACACGGGTGCCGTCATTGGGGTCGTTGTAAACATAAACCCGTTGATTTCTGATTTCGGTTTTGCGGTGGTCGATCATAATCAGATCACCGTCCCAAATGCTCGGCTCCATGCTTTTCCCGGTGGCGTTGATGAGCGAGCAAGACCCGGCCTGAATGCCGTTCTGCTGCAACCAGTTTTTTGAGAATGCCAGATGATCGACGGGCGGCGCATCAAAATTGATCACACCACCTCCTGCCGCAGCGGATGCGTCATGGCGGGCGATGGTGGCGAAACGGTGATCGTCAACTTCGACTTCCGGGGCGGGGGTGAGATCGCGCGGCGGACCGAAGTATAGTTCCAGATCAAGAACCTTGGCGAGCTTTTCTAGAGCTGGAAGATTATACCTCTTCTCCCCTGTTCGCGGCATGCGTAGGTTCTTGATTAGGGCTGGATGTCCAACCGCCAACTTTGACGCGGCAGCATCTGAGAGCCCCTTCTTTTTTAAGGCTTCATCTATTGTCGTAAGAATCGGGTCCATAACCCTTATTAGCCAGTAGCGGCTAAAGCGACAATGCCTAGCCTGTAGCAGCTTGACAATCCGGGCCGCTACAGGCTAGACAACCGCATGACACAGAGACAGCACCTCATATCGCTTGCCGAAGCTCTCGCCGCCCATCAGGGCGTGACGCATTACGCCATATCCATGCGTGCCCTCGGCAAGGGCGATTTCTTCAAGAAAATGATTGAGCTTGGCTATGACTGCCGCACCCGCACGGCCGAACGCCTGATGCAATGGTTCAGCGATAACTGGCCGGATCAGGAGCTTGCCTGGCCCCGCGACATCCCCCGTCCCACCCCGAACAAGAAGGAGGCTGCGTGATGGATAGAGCGACGAGGCGGCGCGCCTATATTGCGGCGCGAAAGGCTGAGAAGCGGGCGCAGCCACGCCCACGCAGTCCATTGCGGGATATGCCCCGTATTTTCATCCCCGGATATGTGATCAACAGGGTAGTTCAAGCAGGAATATATCCACTAACGATGGCGGCGCCGGAGCTGTATGAGCGGCTTCTGCCGCGTTACGAACGGCTTTGCGATAAGACGTGCCTTTCTCTGGCGCAACGTGCTGAACGAGCCGCATTGCGTTGGCTGCTTGAAGAGCGTGATAGCGCGCCTGAAGCCACAGAGCATTGCGCTCATGATGTTGCAGCTTCGCCCATCTCCGCTCTCTTGCCGTCGGACCTTCCCCCAGAAATACGAAAGCAGTTTTTGGAGGATTACGGCATAG
>PDOZ01000044.1 GCA_002747325.1 Rhodobacterales bacterium | reverse complement strand
GCATCTTTAGCCGAAATAAATCAACTGATCCTCGACATGCGGACGGCAAACTAACGATTGGGGAATGCAGATGAATGTTAGTGAAATCATCGCCGGAATTGTCGACCGTGAAGGCGGGTATGTGAATGACCCCGACGATCCGGGCGGCCCGACAAAATACGGCGTTACGCTTGCCACCGCGCGGCAATACCGGCTGGACAAAGATGGCGATGGGCGCGTGACTGCAAATGACGTGCGGGCGCTGACCCAAAAGGACGCGGCCAATATCTACAGGCACGGCTATTACACTCGGCCCAAAATCTTCATGTTGCCGAAGGCGCTGCAAGCGAGCGTGTTTGACATGCAGGTCAACGCGGGCAATCGCGCGGTGAAAATTTTGCAGGAGGTTCTGGCGGAGTTCGGTGAGCCGGTCGAGGTGGATGGCGCAATCGGTCCGCAAACCGCCGATGCGGCCAAGCGGGTCTATGCACAGGCCGGGTCTTATCTGGTCGATGCTTACGGTATTGCACGGCGCAATTTTTACTTCCGACTGGCAGACCGCCGGGCGGCGTCGCGCAAATATGCGCGCACCCGCGCAGGAGGTAAGGGCGGATGGATTAGGCGGGCGGAAGAATTTATCTCGCCCAAATATCACATGACGGACGAAGAATTTAGGCAGAGGGTGGCAAAATGGGGTTGATGGATGTTTTGGGCGGCGGTCTGTTGAGCGGGGCAAGCAAGGCGTTTGAGGCTGTGGGCGGTGTATTTGCGCCCAACTCAGAGGCCGAGGCGGCGCGGCGGGCGGAGTTCCAACAGGCGGCGCTTGGCCAGTTTGCGGCGGAGTTTCAACACCCGCGCAAGGGCTGGTTTGATCGGTTCATGGATGGGGCCAATCGGTTGCCGCGTCCGCTGATGGTGGTCGCTACGTTTTCTCTTTTGGCCACCGCGATGTTCGATCCGCTGTGGTTTGCGTCCCGAATGCAGGGGCTGGCGCTGGTGCCAGATCCGCTCTGGTGGCTGATGGGGGCGATTGTCAGCTTTTATTTCGGCGGGCGCTGGCAGGTGAAGGGCCAAGAGTTTCGCCAGTCTTTGGCCGCAACCGCTTCGCGGGTGCCGGTGGTGCTGGATAACATTCGGTGCATTCATAACGCCATGACGCCGGGTGAGGCGGATCACGAAGTTTCAAGTAAAGGGCGCGATGAAAACGCGGCGATCAGTGCATGGCGGGCGGCTCAGTAGAATGGCTGCGTCAGCCGGTCCAGCCATTGCCACCCTTCATATTTGTCGCCCGCCTGTTTGATGTGGGTATATCGCTGAAGTGAAGACCATGAGCGATGCCCGGATACGGCGGCAACCTGCGGAATCGAAAGCCCTGTTTCGAAGAGCCGCGACACGCCTTCATGACGCAGATCATGAAAGTGCAGGTTTTCAATCCCTAAAAACTTGCATGCCCGCGTGAATGACGCGCTGATGGTGTTGCTGTGATATGGAAAGACCATGTCTTTGTTGCGCGGCATCGCCAGTGCGATCTTGAGTGCGGGTTCTGGCAAATCACACCAGACATCGTTGCCGAACTTGTCGCCGGGGTGCTTCATGTCGGGGATAAACACCCGGCTGTGTTTCGCATCTAAACCGTCCCATGCAACCCGTGTAATTTCTTCCTGCCGCCGTGTCGAAAACAGGGCGAAGCCTACAACCCTGTGCATGGGCAGCGAACTGGGCCTGCGGTTGTGCTTGTCTTCAAAGAGGGTCAACAGGGCGTCCAGTTCATCCAGTGTCGGGCGGCGGTCGCGGCTGCGACCCTTTCCGGTAATGCCTAACCGACTGCAGACCACAAAGGCATCTTTCATCGCCTGCTGATCCAGTTCTATGCCCCATGCTGGCCGTGCCAATGCGAAGACTGCGCCAAGATGTGAAAGGTAGTTGCTGACGGTCGATGGGGTGCGCGTTGCGCCGATTTCCTTGGCGAAGGCTACGATGTCATGGCTTTGAATATCGCTGCAGGCCATGTCAGCGATGTCATATTCACAGATCGACCGCAGCACCTGTGCTTTCGTCCGGCCAATCTCTTTCACGCTTTCACGGGTGTATCTGTCGATTGCATCGGCAAGGGTGCGACCCCGGTTGCGGATCGATGACAGGTCATCACCGGCAGCGTCGATTTCCTTCATTCGTTTCTTCAGCCAAGCACTGGCGGCAGATTTTCGATCGAAGCTGCGGGCTTCCCGGTGTGCCCATTCCCCTTTCCTTTTGATGGCTATCTGTGCGAGATAGGCGACAGTGCCGTCTTTGCGCTTGCGTTCGATGATATGAGCCATGGCGGAACAACTTTTCGAGAATCGGAACAACTTTTGTTGTCCCAATAGCACAAAATGGGCAAAAACAAGCAAAAATAAGCACTAAATGGGCGCGCTGAAAGTTGAAGGTAATGGTAAATAAAGTAGAAAAATCAGATATTTACAGGTCGGCAAGGTTAAGCGTGGCGCCGATGATGGATTGGACCGACCGTCATTGCCGCTATTTGCACCGGCTGTTGTCGGGGTGTGCGCTGCTTTACACGGAGATGGTGACGGCGCCGGCGTTGGTGCGGGGTGGCGCGGTGCATTTGCTGGAGTTTGATCCGGCGGAGCATCCGGTGGCCTTGCAGTTGGGTGGGTCGGATGCGGATGAGTTGGGGGCGGCGACGCGGCTTGGGGCGGCGCGGGGCTATGATGAGGTGAACCTCAATCTCGGCTGTCCGTCCGACCGGGTGCAGTCGGGCGCTTTCGGGGCGGTGTTGATGCGCGACCCGGAGTTGGTCGAGCGGCTGGTCGGGGCGATGCTGGAGAATGCGGGCGGGGCGGAGATCACCGTCAAGTGCCGCATCGGGGTTGACGAACAGGAGCCGGAAGAGGTGTTGCCGGACCTGATCGCGCGGCTACGGGCGCTTGGGCTGCGGCGCATGACGATCCATGCGCGCAAGGCGTGGCTCGATGGGCTTTCTCCCAAGGAAAACAGGGACATACCGCCGCTGGATTATCCGCTGGTGCAGGCGATGAAGCGGGAATTTCCCGATATGCACCTGTCGATCAATGGCGGGATCAGGACGCTGGCGGAGGCTCAGGCGCAACTGGCGGCGGGGCTGGACGGGGTGATGGTGGGCCGCGCGGCCTATCACGATCCGGGCGCGGTTCTGGTCGGGGCGGACCGGGCGATTTGGGGCGAAGCGGGCGGGCGCACGGCGCTGGAGGCCGCGCGCGACATGCTGCCCTATATCGAGCGCCACATTGCGGCCGGCGGGCGGATGCAGGAGGTCACGCGGCACATGCTTGGCCTGTTCACCGGGCGGCCCGGCGCGCGCGCCTACCGGCGTATTCTGTCGGAAGAGGCGCGGCTGCCGGGGGCGGGGCCGGAGGTTTTGGAGCGGGCAATCGAGGCGGTGGATCATGGATAACTTGTTGACTTTTCTTCCCTTTTTGGCGGTGCTTTTGGGTATCGGCGCCTTTGCAGGGGTGCTTGCCGGGCTGCTCGGCGTTGGCGGCGGCATCGTTCTCGTGCCCGCCTTTTACTATTCTTTCAGCGCCATGGGCTACGCCTCCGACGGCCTGATGCAGATCTGCGTGGCCACCTCGCTGGCCACCATCATCGTCACCTCGGCGCGCTCCGTTGCGGCCCATAATCGGCGCGACGCGGTGGACTGGCCGGTGCTGCGCAGCTTTGCGCCGGGGATTGTCGTCGGCGCGGGGGTCGGGGTGTTTCTCGCGGCGGGCCTGTCCTCGACTACGCTGATGGCCGTGTTTTCGGTAATGGGCGTCGCCATTGGCATGTATATGGTGTTCGGGCGCTCCGATTTCCGGCTGCGCGACACTTTGCCCGGCCCGGCGGTTCGGGCGGGCTATGGGGCCGGAATCGGCTTTATTTCCTCGCTGATGGGCATTGGCGGCGGGGCTTTTGCGGTGCCGATCCTGACCCTGCATGGCGTGCCGATCCACCGCGCCGTGGCTACCGCCGCCGGGGTTGGTGCCACCATCGCCCTGCCATCGGTGATCGGGTTTATGTTGGTAAAACAAGAGGTTGCGCCGCCGTTTACCATCGGCTCCGTCAACCTGCCCGCTTTTCTCATCATCATCTCCATGACCTTGCTGACCACGCCTTTGGGCGCGCGATTGTCGCATGCCTTAGACCCGAAACCGCTCAAGCGCGCTTTCGGCCTGTTCCTCGCCATCGTGGCGCTGAATATGGCGCGCAAGGTGTTGATGGGCGGCTGAGGCGGGCTTATATGCGGGGCAAATTGTTCGCGCAAAGGGGAACCCCATGCAACAGCCCCCGGCCTTCCGCCATCAGAAACGCGCCAAGCTCTGGTCGCGCACCCCGCCTGCTATTTACCCGCCGACCCTCGGGCTGATCGGCCTTGCGCTGGCCTGGCGACGGGCGCCGGACACGTTTGGCATTGCGCCGGGTCTTGGCGAGATGCTGCTCGGTATGGTGACGCTGCTTTGGGCCTTCACGGCGGCGGCCTATGGGGTGAAAATGTTTCATCGGCCGTCGGTGGTTCTCGACGAAATCAAGACCCTGCCGGGGCGGGCGGGGCTGGCGGCGCTCACCATGTCGACCATGCTGATCGGCACGGTTTTCATCGAGCGAATTCCCCATATGGCGGCGTTTTTGGTGTTTTTCGGCCTGTTGGCGCATCTGGCGCTGGCGGCGATCATCGGCTGGCGCCTCGCCACCGGCCCGGCCAGCGCGCGGCTGGTTTCGCCGGAGTATCACCTGGTTTTCGTCGGGCCGATCGTTAGCACGCTGACGCTTCTGCCGCTTGGCTATCACGGGCTGGCGACGGGGATTTTCTGGCTCACCTTCGGCGCGGCGGTCGTGATCTGGGGCCTGTCGGCACTTCAGTTTGCGCAAAAATCCGTGCCGGAAGTGCTGCGCCCGCTACTGCTGATCCACCTCGCCCCAGCGGCACTGTTGGGCACGGTCGCGTTCCTGATGGGTATGGAGCAGATCGGGCTGTTCATGCTGGCGCTGGCGCTGGTCTATGCGGCGGTGTTGCTGTTGTCCGTGCGCTGGCTGATCCGCGCGGAGTTCAGTCCGTTCTGGGGCGCCATGACCTTCCCAACCGCCGCTTTCGCCAGTCTGATGCAGATCGCGGCGGCGGCGGGGTTCCACGAGGGCTACCGCTGGGTCGCCGGGGTCGCGCTCATCTTCGCCAGCTTCCTGATCCCCTTCGTGGCCTATAAAATCTACCAGATGTGGGCCAAGGGCGGGCTGGCCATCAAGACCAACGCGGCGCAGGCTTAGGGCGTAGACCCATACTCCCTGCGCCATTGGCGCCAAATCCGCGAAAGATCAGTGGGTTGGCGCGCGCCGGACATAGTGGGTCTATTTCCAAGCGCGCCATTTAAGCGCGCCATTTGAAGAGCGGGCCGCTGATATGAAGCGGATTTGACGTCGTTTTTCCGAAGGAAAACCGTTTACAGAAGGCCCGCCTTTGGCGGGACGGATTTGCCAGATTTTTGCCCTGAGCGTCTTCAATAGCGAAATCAACTTCATTTGATTCCGCCTTGTTGATTTCTGCTGCGACCCCTTGAAATAGAACCACTATTCCTGCGGTGCCGCTCATAGTCAGAACAAAAATCTGACAAACCAGTGGTGCAGGGTTTATGGGTCTATGCCCTACGGCTTGTCTCCCAGAAGGTAGCGCGGCCCGGTGCCTTTGGCGGCGATTTTGTCCTCGGGGTTGTAGAGCGCGCAGGCGTCCAGTGACAGGCAGCCGCAGCCGATGCAGCCGTCGAGCTTGTCGCGCAGGGCTTCGAGCTGGGCGATGCGGGCGTCGATATCGGTGCGGAAATCGCGCGAGATGGCGGCCCATTCCGTCTTGTTGGGGCCGCGTTCGCGGGGCAGGGCGGCCATGCGGGTGCGGATGTCCTTGAGCGAAAAGCCGAGTTTCTGCGCCACCATGACGAAGGAAATGCGGCGCAGGTCAGCGCGGGTGAACCGCCGCCCGCCGCCCGCTGCGCGTTCGGGAAAAACCAGCCCTTCATCGGCGTAAAACCGCACCGCCGACACCGCCAGCCCGGTGCGTCGCGCCACTTCTCCGATGGAAAGTCCAAATTCTTTCAATGGCTTAGGCATTTTCTTCGCTCCGGCGGAAGTTTTCTCTTGATCTCAAGTTTACTTGAGAAACTACAAGAGTTCCAGCACATAAGGAGAATGCAGATGAGTGGAGAAAACCAAACCGCGCGGCTGGAGCATGTCAACCTCACCGTGTCCGACCCGCGCGCCACGGCGGCGATGCTGGAGGCGGTGTTCGGCTGGCGGGTGCGCTGGGAAGGGGCGTCGATTGGCGGCGGCTTTACCATGCATGTGGGCGGCGCGGGCGATTACGTCGCGCTTTACACCCCGCCGGAACCGCCCGCGGCGGGCGGTAATTCATACGCCACCGTCGCTGCGCTGAACCATATCGGCGTGGTGGTGGACGATCTCGACGCGGTGGAAGCGCGGGTGGTGGCGCAGGGCTTCACCCCGGTAAACCACGGCGATTACGAGCCGGGGCGGCGGTTCTATTTCCGTGACGCGGATGCGGTCGAATGGGAGGTGGTGAGTTACGGGTAAGGCGGCAGCGCGGCTTGTAGTTTTTTGCTCAGTGCGCCGCGTATGGTCCGGTAGGAAATGTCGATCCGGTGGGCGAGTTCATCCTCGCCCGCCGCAAACGGCACCCGCACCCAGGAACGGTGAAAATAGGGCGCCTTTTCCGCTGCGCCGGCTTAGGGCATAGACCCATAACCCCTGCGCCACTGGCGCCAAATCCGCGAAAGATCAGTGGTTTGGCGCGCGCAGGACATAGTGGGTCTATTTCCAAGCGCGTCGGGCCGCTGATATGAAGCGGATTTGGCGCCAGTGGCGCAGGGGTTATGGGTCTATGCCCTAAATCAGCATGGCGGCGGTTTCCACGTCGGGGCATTTGACCGAAACGCCCTCGGAATCATCTGACATGGCGGCGAAAATCTTGCCGCTGACTTTGAAGACCTGATGGCTCCCCGGCGGATCGCCCCACGGGTCGCTCTGCTCGGCGCCCGGCTTGCTGCCAGCGCATTGCATGGCAAATTCGCGTGTCATGTGCTGAGCTTAGCCCGCCACGGCCTTTCTGCCAAGTGCGCGCGTCCTCATGCTTTGAGGTGATAGGTCAGGGCGCTTTTTATCAGGAGTTCCAGCTTGTCGAGCGGCAGGGCATCGCCGGGGTTGAACTGGATGGCGCGGTTGCCTTCATAGGTGAAGTCATCGGGGAAAACGGTTTGAAAATCGGACAGCAGGGTGGTTTGGCAATGGGTATAGAGCGCGAAACCGCCCTGTTTTGGGGCGCCGAGCCGGAGGGTGGAGCCGGATTTGGTTGCGGGGGTCAGGTAGGCGGGCTGGCCCCATTTCAGGGTTTCCTGTAGCGGTCCGACCCCTTCCGTGCGGCGGGCGACGTCGAAAATCAGGCTGCGCAGGGTGAGCAGCCCGTCGCGCAGGTCTGGGGCAAAGGCGGCGAAAGCGCGTTCCACGTCGGGGGTGGCGAAAGGGGGTGTCATGCGACGAGTTTAGGGCGCTCAGGCCCTCTTGCCAAGCGCGGGGCGGGGGCGTATGCAGGGGGCATGATGCAGATGACGACCCTTTCCTGTTGAAGCTGCCCCTGCCTTTGCGCCGGGCTGTTGGCGCGTGACTTTCCCCACATTCAGTTCTGGAGCCGATCATGGCCGATATTCGCCTTTATAATACTGCCACCCGTCAGAAAGAGGTGTTTGAACCGCTGGATGCGTCGAATGTGCGGCTCTATGTCTGTGGGCCGACGGTCTATGACCGGGCGCATCTGGGCAATGCGCGGCCGGTTGTGGTGTTTGATGTGCTGTTTCGGCTCTTGCGCCATGTCTATGGCGCGGCGCATGTGACCTATGTGCGCAATTTCACCGATGTGGACGACAAGATCAACGCCACCGCGCTGGCGCGCAAGCAGGCGGGGGCGGCGGGGAGCCTTGAGGAGTTGGTGGCGCAGCGCTCGGATGAGACTATCGGCTGGTATCTCTCCGACATGGGGGCGCTTGGCGCCATGGAGCCGACCCATATGCCGCGCGCCACGCAGTATATCCGGCAAATGATTGAGATGATTGAGGAATTGATCGCCAAGGGGCACGCTTATGAGGCCGAAGGGCATGTGTTGTTCGCGGTGGAGAGCTATGCGGAATATGGTGCGCTGTCCGGGCGATCGGTGGAGGATATGATCGCCGGGGCGCGGGTTGAGGTCGCGCCTTACAAGCGCAATCCGCTGGATTTTGTGCTGTGGAAACCGTCGGATGATGCATTGCCCGGTTGGGACAGCCCGTGGGGGCGGGGGCGGCCCGGTTGGCATATCGAATGCTCGGCCATGAGCCACGACCTGTTGGGCGCGGAGTTTGACATTCATGGCGGGGGCAATGACCTCAAATTCCCGCATCATGAGAACGAGATTGCGCAATCGAAATGCGTGCATGAAGAGGCGGCGTTTGCCCGGTATTGGCTGCACAACGAGATGTTGCAGGTCGAGGGGCGCAAGATGTCGAAATCCTTGGGCAATTTCTTCACCGTGCATGATCTGTTGGAAGAGGGCGTGCCGGGGGAGGTGATCCGCTTTGTGCTGCTCTCGACGCATTACCGCAAGCCGATGGACTGGACCGAGAAGAAGCGGGCGGAGGCGGAGGCGACCCTGCGCGGCTGGCGTGCTTTGGTGGCGGATGCCGAACTGAGCGGGCCGGATGAGAAGGTGGTGGCGGCGCTGTCCGATGATCTCAACACCGCCGGGGCCATTACCCGGCTGCACGCGATGGCCAAGGAGATTGCGGCCAACCCGCAGAAGGATTGCTTCTTTGAAAAGGGCACTTTCCTTGCTTCGGCGCGGTTGCTTGGGCTTTTGACCGACGAACTTGGCGGCTGGGATACCGGCGTCGATCTTGCGCCTTTGGCGGAAAGGCTCACAGCGCTGCGCGCGCAGGCGATGGAGAGCAAGGATTTCTCCGCTGTGGATGCGCTGAAGTCGGCGCTGCTGGCGGCGGGGGTCGAGGTGCAGATGTCGCGCGACGGTGTGCGCCTCAGCCCCGGCGCTGGGTTTGATGCGGGGAAACTGGCGGGGCTTTGAGCCTTGCTGGTGGCCTTGTTGCGGGTGGCGCCGCGGCTGTTTGAGTATTTGGGCTAAGAAGAAGCGAAATCGATTTATCTGGATCAGGAGCATCAAAATTCGTGTTCGAAATCAGCAGAATGCTGATGGAGAGGCAGGGAATTTTGATTCAGATTTAGCGATTTCTGCTCTGAGAAGAAGGGGGAGGTTAGTATTCTTCGTCTTTCGGGCGCAGAACCAGCCAGATGAGGGCGGCGCCGGCGAGGGCGATGAAGGGGGCCATGGCCATGTTGACGGCGGTCCAGCCTTGTTGGGCGTTGCCGCCCGAGCAGTTCATCAGCCCGCCGGAGGCCAGCGAGGCGACGGTGACGCCGCCGAAGACCAGCATGTCGTTCATGCCCTGAATGCGACCGCGCTCGGCGGGGGTATGGGCGGCGGTGAGCATGGCGGTGCCGCCGATATAGCCGAAATTCCAGCCCAGCCCGAGCAGGATCAGGGCGATGTAAAAGTTTTCCAGTTGCACGCCTTGCAGGGCCACGATGCCCGCGGAGGCGAGGATGGCCAGTCCGAGGGCGACGATCTTGTGCGTGCCGAAGCGGGCGATCAGGTGGCCGGTGAAGAAGGAGGGGGCGAACATGGCGAGCACATGGAAGGTGACGATATTGGCCGCGTCGCCCGTATCAAAGCCGCAGCCGACCACGGCGAGCGGGGTTGAGGTCATCACCAGGTTCATCAGTGCGTAAGACACCATGGCGACGATGATGGCCACGGCGATTTCCGGCGTTTTCAGCAACTCCAGCGTGCTGCGTCCTTTGGGTTGGGTGCTGGCATGTTTGTGCGTTTCCGGCACGTCGAGCCAGATAAAGAACAACGCGCCGACCACGTTCAGCACGATCACCGCGAGGTAGGCGCCGAGGAAGGGGATCACCATGCTGTCGACGGTGGCCTTGACCAGTTGCGGTCCGATGATGGCGGCGGCCAGCCCGCCGGCCAGCACATAGGAGATGGCTTTCGGGCGGAATTCGTCACTTGCGGCATCGGCGGCGGCGAAGCGGTAAAAGCCCTGTGCGGATTGGTAAATGCCGGTGAAAAAGGCGCCGACGAGGAACAGCGCGAAGCTTTGTTGCGTCAGGGCATAGGCCGAGATGGCCGCGCCGGTTGCGCCGCCTGCGGCGCCGAGCCAGAAACCGACCCGTCGCCCCCAGCGCCCCATGATCCACGACATCGGGTTGGCCATCAGCATGTTGCCCAGCACGATCAGCGAGATTGGCAGGGTGGCGAAGCAGGGATTGGAGGCGAGCCATTGCCCGGCCAGACCGCCCAGGGTGAAATGGATCGACATCTGCGCCCCCAGCAGCGACTGGGCCAGTACGAGGACGGCGACATTGCGTTTGGCGATACGGTCGTCGGCGATGGGGTGTGAATGGGTCATGGGAGGGAGGTAGCGCGGATTAAGGGAAATGGGAAGGGGCGCGGTCGATCAGATGCGCAAAGGAGCCGGAGGCGTTGCCCGCGACCGAACCGATTTGGCCCAGATCGGCGCCTTCCGCGTCGCGGGCTTTGAAGAGCGGCGGGGCGCGGTTTTCCAGCGTGGTGGCGTAGTGAAATTCGTGGCCGTGCCATGTGCCGTTGAAGGGGGCGGTCAGGGCGGTCAGGTGACGGTAGCCCAGATGCAGTTTGCGGGTGGCGAAGGAGGTGGTCAGGGGCAGGAGGCCGAGCATGGGGTGCGCGGTGCCGTCGCGGTCGATCAGGGTTTCGCCGAGGGTCATGTAGCCGCCGCATTCGCCGTAAACCGGGCAGGTGGCGGCGCGCATGGCGGCGCGGAAATTCTGCGCGTTTGCGAGGCGTGCGGCGTGCAGTTCGGGATAGCCGCCGGGAAGGAAGAGGAAGTCGGCGGCGGGATCGGGGGCTTGGTCCGCCAGCGGGGAAAAGGTCGTGATTTCAGCGCCTTGGCGGTGCCAGTCGTCCAAGAGATGGGGGTAGGCGAAGGCGAAGGCGGCGTCGGATGCGATGGCGATGCGCTGGCCCGGCGGAGGTGTTGGCGGCGCGGCGCGCGGGGCGGGCAATTCGCCTGCCAGTTCCATCAGCGCAGTCAGATCGACGCTCTGCGCCACCAGTTCCGCCACCCTCTCGAGCCAGCTATCGAGGTCCGGCCGCTCGCGCGCCTGCACCAGTCCGAGATGGCGCGAGGGTTGGCTCAACCCCGCGCGCCGGTGCAAGGCGCCCAGCACCGGCAGGCCGGTCGGGGCCAACGCCCGGCGCAGCATCGCTTCGTGGCGCGCCGAACCGACCTTGTTGAGGATCACCCCGGCGACGCGCACATCCGGGTCATGCCCGGCAAACCCGGCGACGATGGGGGCAATCGACTGTGCGACATGGCTCGCATCCACCACCAGCACCACCGGCAGGCCGAGCAATCGCGCCAGATCGGCCACCGCCCCGCGCCCGTCCGGCGGCGCGCCGTCAAACAGCCCCATGGCGCCTTCGATCAGCAGGGGTTCGGGCCGGGCCGTGGCCAGCGCGATGAGGCGGTCCGCGCCCATGGCCCACGGGTCGAGATTGGGGCAGGGAAGGCCGGAGGCGGCTTCGTGGAAGCGCGGGTCGATGTAATCGGGGCCGGATTTGGCGCCGCGCACCGCCTGTCCCGCCGCGCGAAACGCGCGCAACAGGCCGAGGGTCAGCGTGGTCTTGCCCTGACCGGAGCCGGGCGCCGCGAGGATTAACCCCTTCACTGCGCCCCCCGCCAGTCCAGCGCCTCGCGCAGCAACACATTGCGCCCGATGCAGAAAATCGCCGGCGGGGTCAGCCCGGCGCGCTCCACGTCATCGGCGCAGGCGCCCAGCGTAGTTTCCAGCACTTCCTGCGCCTCCGTGCTGGCTGAAATCACCACCGCCACCGGCTCCTCCGCCTTACGTCCGCCCGCGAGAAGTTCCGCCGTGATGGCGCGGATATGTTTCATTGCCATATACAGCACGAGGGTCTGACTGCCCGCCGCCAGCGCGCGCCAGTTGATCGCGGTGGGGCCGCCGGTCTGGTCGTGGCCGGTGACGAAGGTCACTGCTTGGTTCACGTCGCGATGCGTCACCGGGATGCCCGCATAGGCCAGCCCGCCAATCCCCGCCGTGATGCCCGGCACGATGCGGATCGGCACGTCGTTTTGCACCAGCGTCTGCGCCTCTTCGCCGCCGCGCCCGAAGACGAAGGGGTCGCCGCCCTTGAGACGCAACACCCGCTTGCCCGCCTGCGCTTCGGAGATCAGCCGTAGCGAGATGTCGCGCTGGGTCGGGCTGGGCTTGCCGCCGCGTTTGCCGGCAAAAATCCGTTCCGCACCGGGCCGCGCCCAGTCCAGCACCGCCGGGTTGACCAGCGCGTCATAGACGATGACATCCGCCTGCCGCAGCGCGTTCAGCGCGTTCAGGGTCAATAACCCCGGATCGCCCGGCCCGGCACCAACGAGCCAGACCCAGCCGGGTCTGAACGCCGCCCAGCCGTTCGGGTTTTCGGGCAATGTGATCTGTGAATCGCTCATATCCGTCATGGCCTCTATATAGCGCGCGCGCGGGCGGGGGAAATGGGCAATTGCGCTGCCGGTAGCGCCGCCCGGTTGCGTGGCCGGTTGCTTGTCTGACATTGCGGGCTATGATTGCCCCATGAACGCGCGCAAGGATAGCTCCCGCCCGCTTCGACGCGGTTGGACCACCGGCGCCTGTGCCACGGCGGCGGTGAAGGCTGCGCTGATGGCGCTTTGGGGGGAGGAGGCGCCCGCGCGGGTGTCGATCCGCTTGCCCGGCGGCGAGGAACCGGAATTTGCTGTTATCGATCAACGGTTTGGGCGCGGATGGGCGCAGGCGGGGATTGTCAAGGATGCGGGCGATGACCCGGATGTGACGCATGGGCTCACTGTGCTGGCGCGGGTGGCGCCCGGCGGTTCGGGGCTGCGTTTTCGCGGGGGCGAGGGGGTTGGCATGGTGACGCGGCCCGGCCTGCCGGTGGCGGTCGGTGAACCGGCGATCAACCCGAAACCGCGCGAGATGATCGGCGCGGTGGTGGCGGAGCTGGCGGCACAATACGGGCGGGCGCCGGATGTGGAGGTGGAGATTTCCATCCCCGGCGGGCGCAAGGTGGCCTTTCGCACCTGGAACCCGCGTCTGGGCATTGTGGATGGGCTGTCGGTTCTGGGCACCACCGGCATCGTGCGGCCCTTCTCCTGCTCCAGCTGGATCGCCTCGATCCACCGCGGCATTGACGTGGCGCGCGCGGGGGGGCTGACCCATGTGGCCGGGGCGACGGGGAAGATGTCGGAACGCGCTGTCAAGGCCCGGTTCGGCCTGCCCGATCATGCCCTGCTGGACATGGGGGATTTTGTCGGCGGAATGCTGAAATACCTGCAAAAACATCCGGTTAGCCGGGTCACCATCGCCGGAGGTTTTGGCAAACTGGCCAAGCTGGGGCAGGGGGCGATTGATCTGCATTCGGCCCGCTCACAGGTGGATTTTGACGCGCTGGCCGCGCTGGTCGGCGCGCCCGATATTGCGCAGGCCAACACGGTGCTGGAAGCCTATGAGCGCCACGGCGCGCTTCTGGCGCAGGCGGTGGCGGAGCAGGCGCTGGCGGCGGTCGAGGCGCGTTTTTCCCATCCGGAAATGCGCTATGACGTCTTGGTGGTGGACCGCGACGGGACCATTGTCGGTGAGGCGGGAACGTGAAGCTGTTGATCCTCGCAGGCACGGCCGAGGCGCGGGAACTGGCGGCGCGACTGTCGGAACATGACGTGCTTTTGAGCCTCGCGGGCAGCACAAGGCGCCCGCAAGACCTGCCCGCTCCGGTGCGTATTGGTGGCTTTGGCGGGGCGCGGGGGCAACGCGATTTTCTGCGCGCAGGCGGGTTCGACGCGGTGATCGACGCGACGCACCCCTTCGCCGCCCGCATCGGCCCGCGCAGCGCCGCGATCTGCGCCGAACTGGGCCTGCCTTACCTGCGCCTGCTGCGCCCGCCCTGGCTGCCGGAGCCGGGCTGGCGCACGGTGGCCTCGGAAGCGGAGGTCGGCGCGGCGCTGACGGGGCTACTCCCCGAGGGTGGCCCGGTGTTTTTCGCCACCGGCCCGCAGAGCTTCGCCGCCATTACCCTGCCGCCAGAAATCCGCCCGCTGGTGCGCCGCGTCGACCCGCCGGAAGCGCCGCTCGCGGGCGGAGAATGGTTGGTCGCCCGCCCGCCCTTTACCCGCGCCGAGGAGGTCGCCACCCTGCGCAACTGCGGCGCCCGCGCGCTGGTGTGCAAAAACGCGGGCGGCGCGGCGGGACGGGCCAAGCTGGAAGCGGCGCGGGAGCTGGCCTTGCCGGTTGTGATGATTGAACGCCCCGCCGCCCCGCCCGGCGTTGCCAGCGTTGCGGAAGCGGTGAAATGGGTTGAAGAACGTGATGCAATGCATTGATTCAGAAAGGGATATTGCAAACGGCATCGCCGCCCTGACCGCTCTTCCAAATCACGGCGCGCAGTTCGCCCGCGCCTTTGAGGCCACCGGCCTGCCACCCCTGCGCCGCCGCCCGGAAGGCTTCGCCGAACTCCTGCGCGCCATCGTCGGCCAGCAGGTGAGCGTCGCTTCTGCCTCCGCCATCTGGGCGCGGCTGGAAGCGGCGGGGATGGTGGCGCCGGACCCGATCCTTGCCGCCAGCGACGACGCGCTGCGCGCCCTCGGCCTGAGCCGCAGCAAGGCCCGCTATGCCCGTGCGCTGGCCGAGGCCGGGATCGACTTCGACGCCCTGCGCCACGCCCCGGACGCCGAAATCCTCGAAACCCTGACCCGCGTCACCGGCATCGGGCGCTGGACCGCGGAAATCTACGCCCTGATGAGCCTTGGCCGCGCCGACATCTTCCCCGCCGGCGATCTCGCCCTGCAGGAAGCGGCGCGGGTGCTGTTCGACCTGCCCGCGCGTCCCCGCGAAGCCGCCCTTCGCAACATGGCCGAGGCATGGCGCCCACAGCGGGCGGTTGCGGCGCGGCTCCTCTGGGCCTATTACCGGGTCATCACCAGCCGGGAGGGCGTTTTATGACCAGAGAATTGAAATTCGGGCGCGTCGGCGCCAAATCCGGCGAGACCAAATCGCTCGTCGTGTTCCTGCATGGCTACGGCGCCAACGGGGCGGACCTCTTAGGGCTTGCCGATCCGCTCGGCCCGCACATGCCCGACACCACCTTCATCGCCCCGGACGCGCCGGAAGCCTGTCTCGGTGCGCCGATGGGGTTCCAGTGGTTCCCGGTGAGCTGGATCGACGGATCGTCGGAAGAAGCGATGGTCGAGGGGGCGGAAAACGCCCATGACGACATCGACGCCTTTCTGGATCAAATGCTGGAAGCAGAGGGGCTTACCCCCGACAAGCTCGTGGTTTTCGGCTTCTCGCAAGGCGCCATGCTGGCCCTGAAAGTGCTGCCGCAACGCCCCGACCCCATCGCCGGCATCGTCGCCTGTTCCGGCCGCATTCTCGACCCGGAAGGCTACGCCGATCTGGTCCAGTCCCGCCCGCCGGTGCTGCTTTTGCATGGCGACCATGACGACGTGGTGCCGGTCGGACATTTCGACGAGGCGGGCAAAGTGCTGAACGACGCGGATTTCGACACCTACGGCCACATCATGCAAGGCACCGGCCACGGCATCGCCCCCGACGGCCTCTCCGTCGCCCTGACCTTCATGGCCCAACGATTGGGGATTCGCCTGTCATAAGCAAACAAGGGGGCAGCACACCGCGCCCCCCTTCTTCTTAGCAAAAATACTCACAACACGGCCTGGGTGTCGCGCGGCGTTAATTTCTGCTTTAACGCCGCCGCACCGAACCTTACCCCCGCCGCCGCCGACGACGTCCGCCACGGCTGCCTCCCGTGCCGCCGGGGGCCTTGTTGGCTTCGATCCAGGCGGCGCCGTGCGGGTCGCGGTTCAGCAGCAGGTTGGCGGCGCGGATGGCTTCGATTTCCGAACCGGCGCGCGGGGCGGTGGAGCCCAAGCCGAAAAGCTGCGCGAAGGTTTCGTCGTCCATACCTTCCGGCACGATCACCCCCGCCGCTTCCACGGCGGCCCGCTTCTCCGCCAGCTTTTTCGGCCCCACCGGCAGGGTCAGCGGGTTCATGATGGCCGAGGTCATGCCTGCGCCATAAGCCATTGGCAGGAAAGCGTTATTTACACCGTGGCGGTTGGGCAGACCGAAGGAAATGTTGGAGGCGCCGCAGGTCGTGTTGACCTTCAACTCCTCGCGCAACCGCCGCACCAGCGCGAAAACCTGCTCGCCCGCCGTGGCCATCGCCCCGATCGGCATGACCAGCGGATCGACGACAATATCCTGCGCCGGGATGCCGAAATCGGCGGCCCGTTCAACGATCTTTTTCGCCACCGCAAAGCGCACGTCCGGGTCTTCGGAAATCCCCGTATCGTCGTTGGAAATCGCCACCACCGGCACGTTATACTTCTTCACCAGCGGCAAAACCTGTTCCAGCCGCTCTTCCTCGCCGGTCACAGAGTTTAACAAGGGCCGCCCCTCGGCCACCGCCAGCCCTGCCTCCAGCGCACCGGGCACGGAACTGTCGATGCACAGCGGCACGTCGACCAGTCCCTGCACCAGCTCAATCATCTGCCGCATCAGCGGCGGTTCCGTTTCGTTGGGGTTCGGGTTGGAATTATACACCACCCCCGCATTGACATCCAGCACCGCCGCCCCGGCGGCAACCTGCGCCAAGGCGTCCTTTTCGACGGTGGAAAAATCCCCCGCTTCCAGCTCAGCGGCCAGCTTTTTACGCCCGGTCGGGTTGATCCGTTCGCCGATGACGCAGAAGGGTTCGTCGAAGCCGATGGCAACGGTTTTGGTTTTGCTCTCAAGGATGGTGCGGGTCATGGGGTCTCCGGTTCATTGGGGGTGGCGTGGCCGTCTTGGGCGATCAGGGTTTTCAGGCGCGCTTGCGGGTAATCTTCTTCGAGGCGCGCGGCGAGTTGGGCGGCGTCCAGCGGCGCCCCGTCATAGGGCGCCTTGCGCCATTCGGCGAGATAGGCATCCGCATCTTTGGCGCCCGCGCGCATGGCGGCCATGTCGATGGCTTTCTCGAAGCGCTCGGACAGCGGCACTTTGGCCGCGCGCCGTCCGCGCCCCGAAATCACCTGCGCTGGGATGTCGCGCCAGTAAACGATGGTCAGGTCCGTCATGATGCCTCCGATTGTTGCCTCTCTTGTAGGTCAAGCCGCGCCGGGGGGCCAGCGCCCGCAGCTTGAGAAGTTTTCAAGATCATTATGGGCGCTTGCCAAATCCGCGCCCCGCGCTTACCTTGAAAGCAACTTGAAATGGAGGGCGTAAGATGGCGCCCAAGCGTCCCGAAGGTGCGGGCGCATTCCCGAAAGCGGTCGAGAGCCCCGCGCCAGAATATCTTGATCCGGACAGCCTGTATGCGGCGCTGGATCTCGGCACCAATTCGTGCCGTATGCTGATTGCCCAGCCGAAGGGCAGTCAGTTTCATGTTGTGGACAGTTTTTCCAAATCGGTGCAGCTCGGGCAGGGGCTGGGCGGGTCCGGGCGGTTGAGCCGCTCCTCGATGGCACGCACCTTGCAGGCCTTGCGGATTTGTCAAAAAAAGCTGCGCAAACATAATGTGAGCCATATGCGGCTGGTGGCGACCGAGGCCTGTCGGCAGGCCACCAACAGCCGGGATTTCATGCGTTTTGTGCGCCGGGAAACCGGGTTGAAGCTGGAGGTGATTTCGCCGGAAGAAGAGGCGATGCTGGCGGTGATTTCCTGCGCGCCGCTGGTATCGACGCGCACAGAGCAGCTTTTGGTGGTTGATATTGGCGGCGGGTCGACGGAACTGGTCTGGATCGACCTCAGTCAGGTGCCAAATCAGGAGCGCCCCCGTGCCATCATGCGGTTGCGGTCCGGCTTTTCCGGCGATCCGGGGCCGTTTCCCGCGGCGCGGGTGGTGGACTGGATTTCCGTGCCGTTGGGCGTGGCGACCCTGCGCGAAGCATTTGACGATGTGAGCGACGATGCGGCCCGGTTTGCCCTGATGTCGTGTCATTTCGAGGAGCAACTAGCTGCGTTCAAGCCGTTTCACCGCGACGTGGCGCGCGAGGGGTTTCAGATCATTGGCACCTCCGGGACGGTGACTACCGTGGCGGCGACCCATCTTGGCCTGCGGCGTTATGATCGCAACAAGGTGGACGGATTGCGGATGAATACCGATCAGATCGACCAGGTCATTCGCGGCTATCTCGCCGCCGGGCCAGCGGGGCGGCGGGCAGATCCGCGCATTGGCCGCGACCGGCAGGCGCTGATCATGTCCGGTTCGGCGATTTTGCAGGCGCTGTTGCGGGTCTGGCCGACGGATCGGCTGAGCGTGGCGGATCGGGGCTTGCGCGAGGGCTTGCTTTACGCGCAGATGTCGTCGGATGGGGTGCTGGAAGGTGGGCCGTTTTAAGGGTTACGCAAAAAACTTGAAGCCCTTAACCTGCCTGAAATCAAAGATGTCGGACGCGTTAAGGGATGCTCTGTATCTCGGGGGTTTCGTCAAACGCTATAGGAGAGTTTCGCATGGCGAAGGGTGGTAAAAAAGGCGGGGGCAAAAATACCTCCGGGCGCGGGCAGCGCGATTTGCGGGTGCGGGTCAAGACCGCGCGGGGGCGGAAATTGTCGTCGACGCTCTGGCTGGAGCGGCAGTTGAACGACCCTTATGTGCGCCGGGCACAGGCGGAGGGGATGCGCGGGCGTGCGGCCTATAAGATATTGGAATTGGACGATAAATTCGGTTTTCTGGTGCCGGGGGCGCGGGTGGTGGACCTTGGCTGCGCGCCGGGGGGCTGGTTGCAGGTTGCGGTCGAACGGGTCAACGCTTTGGGCGAGCGGCCGGGCAAACAGGGCACGGTTTTGGGCGTCGATTTGCAGGAGGTTGAGCCGGTCGCCGGGGCGGAAGCGCATGTGCTGGATTTCATGCAGGACGGGGCGGATGATCAGGTCAAGGAGTGGCTCGGCGGCACGGCGGATGTGGTGATGTCGGACATGGCGGCGGCCTCTTCGGGGCACAAACAGACCGACCATTTGCGCATCATGGCGCTGTGCGAGGCGGCGGCCTATCTGGCTTTTGATGTGTTGGAGCCGGGGGGCACTTTCGTGGCCAAGGTATTGGCCGGGGGTGCGGAAGGCGAATTGCAGAAGTTGCTGAAGCAGAAATTCACCAAGGTGGCCAATGTGAAACCGCCTGCGAGCCGGTCGGATAGTTCGGAGAAATTTGTGGTGGCGACGGGGTTCCGGGGCTGAGGTCTTGCGGGTTTCGGGGCCGCGTTGTGAGTATTTTTGCTAAGAAGAAGCGGAATTTGGGGCGCGTTTACCGAAGTTTAAGGAATTGCGGCGAGGATGGGGGAGAATCAGGTTTGCGCGGTTGAAAAAGGAGGTTGTTTTGCGGGTTTTGAGGGCCGGGCCGTGGGGTTCGGCAGGCGTGGTGGGCGATTGTTGGTTGTATCTGTGGTGGATTGTCGCTAGGGGCTTCGCGAACCCCAAATGTGACAGACCATAGCGAGGTGATCCCGTGGCCCGTGCCCTTCTGGCAAGTTTTGCCGACCAACTCCGCAAGACCGACCGTATGCCCGATCTGCGTATTTCGCCTTCCGAGCGGCTCACGCTTGGGCGGTTGAAGATTGAGGTATTGTCCGGGCTGACGGTGGCGTTGGCTTTGGTGCCGGAAGCGGTGGCTTTTGCCTTTGTGGCGGGGGTGCATCCGCTGGTCGGGCTTTATGCGGCGTTTCTGGTCGGGTTGATCACGGCGCTGTTTGGCGGGCGGCCGGGGATGATTTCTGGCGCAACCGGGGCGTTGGCGGTGGTCATGGTGGCTCTGGTGGCGGAACATGGGGTCGAATACCTTTTCGCCACGGTCATTTTGATGGGGATTTTGCAGATTATTGCCGGGCTATTGCATTGGGGCAAGTTTATCCGGCTGGTGCCGCATCCGGTGATGCTGGGCTTTGTGAACGGGTTGGCCATCGTGATTTTCCTGGCTCAGCTGACGCAGTTCAGGGATCCGGCTAACCCGGAGGCGTGGCTTTCCGGCATGGCGCTGTATACGATGTTGGGGCTGGTGGCGTTAACCATGCTGATCATCTGGGGGTTGCCGAAGCTGACCAATGTGATCCCGGCGCCGCTGGCGGGGATTGGTATTGTCGCGGGGTTGGTCATTGCTTTTGGGATTGACGTGCCGACCGTGGGCGATATGGCGTCCATTGCGGGCGGGCTGCCGTCGTTTCACATCCCGTTTGGCTCCGGCGAGGGGCTTTATCCGCCGGCGTTGCTGGCGCCGTTCAGCCTTGAAACCCTGTGGATCATTCTGCCTTACGCGGTCATCCTTGCGGCGATCGGGCTGATCGAGAGCCTGCTTACCCTGAACCTCGTGGGTGAAATGACTGGCCATCGGGGCGGGGCATCGCAGGAATGTATCGCGCAGGGCACAGCGAATGTCGTGACCGGGTTCTTCGGTGGCATGGGCGGGTGCGCCATGATCGGGCAGTCGATGATCAATGTGCGGTCCGGCGGGCGCACCCGAATTGCGGGCATTGCCGCCGCGCTGTTTTTGCTGCTTTTCATCGTGGCGGCGTCGAGCTGGATTGAGATGATCCCGTTGGCGGCACTGGTGGGCGTTATGTTCATGGTCGTAATTGGCACATTTGCATGGAATTCGCTGAAAATCCTGCGCCGGGTGCCGCGCACGGACGCGTTTGTCATCCTGTTGGTAACGGCTGTGACGGTGGCGGAAGACCTCGCCATCGCTGTGGTGGTTGGGGTCATTGTTTCCGCGCTGGCCTTTGCATGGAATGCGGCGGCGCGTATCGAGGCGGATACGGAGGATCAGGGCGACCGCCGGGTGTACCGCATTCGCGGGCCGTTATTCTTCGGTTCCGCAGAGGGGTTTGCCGAGCTTTTCGAGGTTAAAACCGACCCGGAAACCGTGATCATCGACTTTGCCGGTAGCCGCGTTGTCGATCAATCCGCGCTTCAGGCCATCGAGGCGGTGGCGACCAAGTATGAGGCGCTGGGCAAGAGCGTGCAACTGCGCCACCTGAGTCGCGATTGCCACCAGCTATTAACCAAGGCTGGACATCTGTTGGTCGACAGCGATGATGACCCGGATTACCAGATCGCGGTAGATTACACCGTTCAGACGGGGGTTTTGGGCGGGCATTAGAGCGCTTCCTGTAGAAATTGGGCGTTTTGCTGTTTCGATTTCTTGTGGAGTGGCCGATCAGGATGCTTTGGGATGACGGGGAAAACTGCTTTGGACGGGTTTTCCCCGGAGAGTATAGCCAAACGTTAATTTTATGATACTATCCCCCACGACCTATCCCATTTCTTTCCGCCGCCACGCCCTGTCCATCCGGGAAAAAGAAGGGCTCAGCTTTGAAGAAACATCCGA
>PDOZ01000035.1 GCA_002747325.1 Rhodobacterales bacterium | reverse complement strand
ATGCACGCCGGGATCAAATTCCTCGACCAGATCACGGAATGCCTGACTGACAACCCGCCCCGCATCGCTGGTGTCGTAATCCAGAAGCGGAGAACCTTTTCTGAGAACAAGCCGGTCGGGGTACATTTCTTCAGGAACGCGTGCCCTCAGATCCCCCCAAATATCCGTCTTCGAAGCATCTGCGATTGCTCCGATTTTCTTAGCCTCTGCCATCAAGGTATATAGGCTTTCTTCGTCCACCCGATTTTTTTCTTCCTTCAGATACTGGCGGATCGCACGAGAGATCTCACGCCCATCCTGATCCGGCGTGCTCAGATTGACATAATCTGCAAACCCAATGACTGTAAGTGTAACGCCCATCTCCTATCCCTTCTTCGTTGGCGTCTGCGGCGCGCCCATCTCACCACTTCCCACACGCCGCCCGCCGCTCAAACGCCCAGCCATTTCGCCTCGTTCGCCTCAATCGCCGCGATGCGGTCGGCGTTGCCGGGGTGGCTCAGGAGCCAGGCGGGGGAGAGGCCGTGGCGGGCGCCGGTGATGGCGTCGAGCTTGGCAAACAGGCTCTTTTGCCCCGCCGTGCCGATGCGGGATTTGATCAGCAGGGCGGTGGCGAAAGCGTCGGCTTCAAACTCGTCTTCTCGGCTTAAGCGGGCGGAAATCAGCGCGGTTAGCAGGTTGGCGACCAGCCCCGAAATCCCCGGCAGGATGCGCGCCAGCGCCAGCCCGAGGGCCGCGCGCATGGCGTTTTGCCCGGTGAAATCCACCATCCGCCGCTTGGTATGGCCAAGGCTCAGATGTCCCAATTCGTGCGCGATGACGGAGGCCAGTTCGGCGGCGGTGATCCGGCCAGCATTCAGTTCGTGAATGAGGCCGCGGGTGAGATAGACCTTGCCGTTATGCCCGGCCAGCCCGTTGATAGCGTCGATCTCGTAGAGAAACACCTCGATATGCGGCAGGTCCATCGCCGCCGCCATACGCTCGATCAGCGGGGTCAGGCGCGGGTCGTCGAGTTTGCGCGACTGGCTGTCCAGCTCCGCCTCTGCGCGCGCGGCGGAAAAGCGAAACATCAGGTAGCCATAGGCGGCGGCGATCAGGATCGGGGCGAATTTCAGCATGGTAACCCTCTGCCTTTACCTTCCCAACTCGCGCATCCCCCGGTCAATGCCTTCCAGCGTCATCGGCACCATGCGGTCCTCGAAAATCTCGCGGATCATGGCGATGGATTGGGTGTAGTCCCAGTATTGCTCCGGCACCGGGTTGATCCAGAGGTGGTCCGGCCAGGTTTCGCGCGCCCGCGAGAGCCAGACCTGCCCCGCCTCTTCGTTCCAATGCTCATTGGCGCCGCCGGGCAGGGCGACCTCGTAAGGCGACATGGAAGCGTCGCCGACGAAGATGCATTTGTAATCGGGGCCGTAGGTGTGCAGCACGTCCCAGGTCGGGATCTGCGCCGACCAGCGGCGGCGGTTGTCGCGCCAGACGCCTTCATAGAGACAGTTGTGGAAATAGTAGTATTCGAGATGTTTGAACTCGGCCTTGGCGGCGGAAAACAGCTCTTCCACCACCTGAATATGCGGGTCCATAGAACCGCCAACATCGAAGAAAATCAATACCTTGACCGCGTTGCGCCGCTCCGGCCGGGTCTGCACGTCGAGATAGCCGTGATCGGCGGTGGCGCGGATGGTGGCGTCAAGGTCCAACTCCTCCGCCGCCCCGTCGCGCGCCCAGTTGCGCAGCCGCTTCAGCGCTACCTTGATGTTGCGCGTGCCCAGTTCCACATCGCCGTCAAGGTTGCGAAACTCCCGCTTGTCCCAGACCTTGACCGCCCGCCGGTGGCGGCTTTCGTGCTGGCCGATGCGTACGCCCTCCGGGTTGTAACCATAGGCGCCGAAAGGGGAGGTGCCGGCGGTGCCGACCCATTTCGAGCCGCCCTGATGGCGCCCCTTCTGCTCCTCAAGCCGCTTCTTCAGGGTCTCCATCAGCTTGTCGAAACCGCCCAACGCCTCGATCTCGGCCTTCTCCTCGTCGGAAAGGAATTTCTCCGCCATTTTGGTCAGCCAGTCGCCGGGAATGTCGACCGCCTCCACCACGTCCTCGAAGGAAATATGTTCCAGCCCCTCGAAAGCGGCGGCAAACGCGCGGTCGAACCGATCGAGATGGCGCTCGTCTTTCACCATGGCAGAGCGGGCGAGGTAATAAAACCCGTCGACATCATAGGTCACAAGCCCGGCCTGCATCCCCTCGAGGAAGGTGAGGAACTCGCGCAGGGAGACCGGAACTTTCTCAGCGCGCAGGGTTTCAAAGAAGCGCAGAAACATCAGGCGTGCAGAAAGAACAGGGCAATAAGCAGACCGTTCAAACCCCTGACTGCGGTGCGGATCGGGGCGAAAACAAGGTTTGGCATCAGGCCTCCGGGGTTACATGGGGCATTCTATAACGCGCACGGGGCGGGGCCGCAATGTCGCGCGCATGTTTTTGAGGCGCGCCAGCCCGCGGATTTGCGCTGGCCGTGTCAGGAGCGTGGCGCCTCAGAATAGGCGCCCCCCCTGCTTCTTCTTAGTAAAAATACTCAAACGCGGCGTGTGCGGCAGGCACGGTGTTGTGAGTATTTGGACTAAGAAGAAGGAGCAATCACCATCGCGACACCCTATCCGTTGGGCGCGAGGGCGGCGATTTCCGCGAGGCGGGCGCCGACATTGGCTTGGGTGCCGAAGCCGTAGCGCGCCCAGCCGAGGCTATCGAGGCGGGTCAGTTGGGCGGCGCGTGTGTCGCCCTGATGTTCCAGCGCTTCGGCCTTGATCATCAGCAGGGTTGAAAGCAGGGCCGCGTTTTGCGCCTGCGTCACCGGGCCGAGATGGCTGTCGACGATGCGGATGGCGGTGGCGTTATTGCCCAGCGACAGGGCGTGGGCTGCGAGTTGCACCCCCATATGGGCCGCTTGCAGGCGGGTATTCGGGCTGGACTGGTAGATGCGTTCGGCTTCACGGAAGGAGGCGAGCGCGATGTCGGAATTGACCCCGAGGTTAAGGCGGCCCTGCGCGAAGAGGGCGAAGGCAAGGCGGGTGTCGTTCCAGCCATATTGCCGTGCGATTTCCACCGCGCGTGCGGCCGCCTGACGGCGCGCGGAGGTGCTGTTGCTGCCGCCCAGCGCGCCTTCGATGGCGTCTTTCCAGATGCGCGGCGTGGCGATGGTTCGGGCCGGGGTGGTGGCGTGTCCGCCTGCCGGGTTCAGCCGGGCCAGCAGCGCGGGCAGGCGGCGGGCTACTTCCGCGCGGCTCATGCCGGAGCGTAGTTCCGGGGCATAGTAGGCGCGCAGGATCAGCATGTCGAAGCCGGTCAGCACGGTGTGGAAATTATCGTCGTTGAACACGCTGTTATGCAGGCGGTAGAGGTCGTTGACCGGACCCAGCGCCTGTGCCACTTCCTCGTGCAGGCAGTCGCGCATTTCCTGCGGTGACACGTCGCCGGGCAGGAAAACCGACATGCGTTTGCGCGTGGTCAGCCGGGTCCAGTCGGTCGCCGGGGTGCTGCGCATTTTGCGGTATTCCTCCCACCCCGACACGTTCGGCGCCACGAAACAGGCGGCATGCGGGACGAGGCGTTGCAATTCGCGTTTCGGGATCAGCTGTAACGTGATCGAGGCGGGAGAACCGGCGGGCACCTGACGGATGTCGATCCCCGCTTCCACGCGCAGACGGGCGAGGAGGCGGGTGACATCCTGGGCGAGGGCGGGGGTGGTCTGTCCGTTGACGGAGAGCGTCACCGGACCTTCGAAGCGGGTCAGCACCGGCAGGGCGCGGCCGCTTTCCAGCGAGAAGCTGAGGTCGAGGAAATCGGCGGCGATTTCCGCGTTGGACCGGCTGGGCCGGGTGATGCGGGTCTCGGCGAAGGCGCGCATCGGCGGCAGGTTCGAGGGCATGTTGACGCTGCGCGAGGCCACCGGGCTTTGCGCGCCGCTGGTCACGTCATTGGGCATCGGCGCCGACATGCAGCCGGAGAGAAGCCCCGCCGCCAGCAGGCTGAAAACGGATTTCGGGTTGGTCAGGTTTCGTAGCACGGCGCATCTCCCCGGAGGCTGTTGCCTGGTGAGATACTACCGTCGGTCGGAACCATGATCTGTTGCCGTGATCCATCTCCGGGGGGTGCCCCCGGATGCTTTCCCCTCAAGGCGGCGCCGGAACGGCAGCCAGAGTGTGGGCCAGAGCGTGGGCCAGAGCGCGGGGTTGGGCACAGGCAGGCCCGCCGCACATTCGGCATCGGTTCCGGCCCCGACCGGGACGCGCGCACCTTAGAAAACGCGTCCCGGTCGGGCGGCGCGCAGGTCAGGGCCGGCAGGGGCCTTGTGCGCGTGTCACAGGGGATCTGGAGGGTGAATCTTGCAGGTATCAACCGGGCGGGAAGCAGCCCCGCGCCGGGCATTGGGTCGCACAGGTGAAGACGCCCCGGCACCTGCCGCTGCAACCGGGTCTGGCGCGGCGCTTGCACGGGGGTCAGGCGTCCCCATACACGCGCCAGATGCGCCGTCGGTTGCAGACAAGCGGAATGCGGGCTCTTCCCGGGTGCGACCGAACGCGATTGCGAACGGACGGCAATATGCGTGTCAACTCCCATGAACACGTTCTCACCATTCATCGCCCCCCCAGGCGACCGTTAGGTTACGCCAGATTGGACGGCAAAAAAAGAAAAACCAAGGCGGGAATGTGGCAGAAAATGATTGGTTCTGATGCGTGAACAATCAAAGATTCAACATCTTGTTGTTGCGGAAATGTGAGGCACCAGAGGCGCGGAGGAATGTGGCACGATTGTGGCCAAAGCGTGGCCGAATCGGTTCAGGGGCGATTCGGCTGACAAAATGCAGCCAGAACGGGAAACTGGCCCGGCCAGAGCGAAATCCATAAATCTGCATCAAAATTCCCTGCCGCTCCATCCGCAGGATACTGCTCTCGAAGGCGAAAGCTGATTCAGATTTAGCGGTTTCTGCTCTATTTGAGCGCGTCCAACTCGTAACAGGTCAGTTCGATGCGGTTTTCATCCGGGTCGAGGAAGTAGATCGAATGGGACAGGTCGTGGTCGACCACGTCCTGTGCGGTCAGGGTTTTGCCGCGGGTGTTTTTCAACTCGCGCGGCAGGGAAGCGAGGAAGGCTTTGAAATCGGCGGCGCTGGTGCGGTAGGCGATGGTGGCGTCGCGGCTGGTGGGTTTTGCCGGGCGGGCGAAGAGGGAGAGCAACGGGGTGCCGTCCGGCGCGGCCAGCACCAGCGGGCCCATCGGGTCGTCGGCCCATGGCGCCAGCTCCTTCGAGCGGATTAGCCCCAGCACCCGGCCATACCACTCCGCTGCCGCTTCGCGGTCACTGACTTCGAGATGCACATGGTCGATGCGTTGGATTTGCATGGCTTAGCGCCGGGCGCGGGCCATGAAGGCGAGGCGTTCGAAGAGGTGGACGTCCTGTTCGTTTTTTAGCAGGGCGCCGTGCAGTTTCGGCAGGGCCGCGCCGCCTTCGCGCTGAAGCTCCGCCGGGTCGAGATCTTCCGCCAAGAGCAGTTTCAGCCAGTCGATCACTTCGCTGGTCGAAGGCTTCTTTTTCAGCCCCTTCTGCTCGCGGATGTCGTAAAACTGCGTCAGGGCCGCGGTGAGCAGGGCGGGTTTGATGCCGGGGTGATGCACCTCGACGATCTTCGCCAGGGTCTCCATGTCCGGGAATTTGATGTAGTGGAAGAAACAGCGGCGCAGGAAGGCGTCGGGCAGTTCTTTTTCGTTATTCGAGGTGATGATGATCACCGGGCGATGCCTGGCGCGGATGGTTTCGCCGGTCTCGTAGACGTGAAATTCCATCTTGTCCAACTCCTGCAACAGGTCGTTGGGGAACTCGATATCGGCTTTGTCGATCTCGTCGATCAGCAGCACGACTTTTTCATCTGCCGCGAAGGCGTCCCAGAGCTTGCCGCGTTTGATATAATTGGCCACGTCATGCACGCGTTCGTCGCCCAGCTGGCTGTCGCGCAGGCGGGAAACGGCGTCATATTCATAGAGACCCTGCTGGGCCTTGGTGGTGGATTTGATGTTCCACTCGATCATCCGCAGCCCCAGCGCCCCGGCCACCTGCCGCGCCAGTTCGGTCTTGCCGGTCCCCGGTTCGCCTTTGACCAGAAGCGGGCGCTCCAGCGCCACCGCCGCGTTGACGGCGACTTTCAGGTCGTCGGTTGCGATGTAATCTTTGGTGCCGTCAAATCTTTGCATTTCTGTCTCCTGCGTTGGGGAGGGAGTAGCTTTCGCGGCCGGATTTGGCAAGCGCGGGCTTTCTGCGTGACAAGTTCGCGCGTTGGGTGTAAGGGGGCGGGCAACGGGGGCAGTTTTGTTCCTTAGGGGAGAGAGAACCGTGAATGTGACAGCCGATATTGCGTTGCCGGAGGAATACCGCCCGAGCGAGGATGAGCCTTTCATGAATGCGCGCCAGCAGGAGTATTTCCGGCGCAAGCTCTTGAAATGGAAGGCGGATTTGCTCGATGACAGCAAGCATACCATTGAGGGCTTGCAGGAGGGCACGCGCAATATTCCCGACGTTGCGGACCGAGCGTCGGAAGAGACCGACCGGGCGCTGGAATTGCGCACGCGGGACCGGCAGCGCAAGTTGGTGACCAAGATCGACGCGGCGCTGCGCCGGCTGGATGAAGGCGAATACGGCTATTGCGAGGAAACGGGCGATCCGATTTCGCTCAAGCGCCTTGATGCGCGCCCGATTGCCACGCTGAGCCTGGAGGCGCAGGAGCGTCACGAGCGGCGTGAGAAGGTGCATCGCGACCATTGAGTTTTGCGCTGTTTATGTGTTTTGGCCCCGCCGGTGTTTTTGGATGCGGCGGGGTTTTGAGTATTTGTGCTAAGAAGAAGGGGCCGGGCGGGGTTCCGGTCGGCCGGGTTTTGCTTTGGGTGCGAGGCTTTGGGGGAAGGTAAAAAGCGCAGAGCGTTGGCCCTGCGCTTTTCTTTTGTGTAATGGCTTTGGTTCTCAGTGTTTGAACGACTTGATCTCGCCGGATTTCAGGCGGCTGAGATAGCTGTTCAACTCGCGTTTCACCACCGGCATCAGGAAGTAGAGCGCGAGGATATTAACCACTGCCATGGCGAAGATCGCCGCATCCGAGAAGTTGATCACCGGGGTGAGATTGGCCGAGGCACCGATCACCACGAAGATGCAGAACATGATCTTGAACACCAGTTCCTTGGTCTTGCCTTCGCCGAACAGGAAGGTCCAGGCTTTCAGGCCGTAATAGGACCAACTGATCATGGTGGAGAAGGCGAACAGCACCACCGCCAGGGCCAGCACATATTTGAACCAGCCGAAGGACGCGGAGAAGGCGGCCGAGGTCAGGGCGACGCCGGAATTGCCGTCAACGGTCTGGATGGTTTTGCCGCCTTCGTTGAGCAGGTACATGCCCGTATTCGGGTCGGTTACCAGCTGGCCGGTGATGATGATGACCAGTGCGGTCATGGTGCAGATCACCACGGTGTCGATGAAGGGTTCGAGCAGCGAGACAAAGCCCTCGGTGATCGGTTCCTTGGTGCGCACTGCCGAGTGGGCAATCGCTGCCGAGCCGACGCCGGCTTCGTTGGAGAAGGCTGCGCGTTTGAAGCCCTGAATCAGCGCGCCGACCATGCCGCCCGCCACGCCAAGCCCGGTAAAGGCGCCTTCGAAGATCTGGCCAAAGGCCCAGCCGATCATGTTGGCGTTCATCAGGATGATCACCAGTGCGGTGGCCACATACAGCACGCCCATGAACGGCACGATCTTTTCGGTAACGCTGGCGATCGACTGAATGCCGCCGACGATCACCGCGAAGACGATACCCGCAAAGACAAGGCCGGTGATCCAGCCCGGATAGTCGCCGACCACATTGGCAATCTGCGCATGGGCCTGATTGGCCTGAAACATATTGCCGCCGCCCAGCGATCCGAGGATACAGAACACGGCAAACATCACCGCCAGCACCTTGCCCAGCGGCAGGCCGCGCTCCGCGAAGCCCTTGGTCATGTAATACATCGGGCCGCCGGAGATGGTGCCGTCGTCATATTCGTTGCGGTATTTCACGCTCAGGGTACATTCGGTGAATTTCGACGCCATGCCCATCAGGCCGGCGAGGATCATCCAGAAGGTTGCCCCCGGTCCGCCGATGCCGACCGCCACCGCCACACCGGCGATGTTGCCCAGCCCGACGGTGCCGGAAAGCGCTGTGGTCAGGGCCTGAAAGTGGCTGACCTCGCCCGCGTCGTCGGGATCGGAATAATCGCCCTTCACCAGCGAGATCGAATGTGGGAAGGCGCGGAACTGGATGAAGGCGAAGTAGATGGTGAACACGGTTGCCGCCACCACCAGCCATAGCACGATCCACGGGAAATCCGTGCCGGGAAACGAGCTGAAGATGATGTTGACGAACCAGCCGGTCGAATTGGAAAAGATCTTGTTGACCGTTTCGTCGATGGATTGGGCCATTGCGGATGCGGGTGCAGCTACAAGGGCCGCCGCGGTCAGGGCCGCGCGTTGAATTGCCTTGGTCATGGAACTGCCTTTCATCTTAAGGAATGATCGTCACGGGGACGGTCGAAGCCTGTGCCACGGAGTTTGCGACGGAGCCAAACAGGCGTTGCGAAAGTTTGGAACTGCCGTCGCGACCGATCACGATCTGACGCACTTTTGCGTCCTTGGCGACCTTGCACAGCGTGTCGGCGATATGGCCGTAGCGCAGTACGGTTTCGACCGGCACGCCCTGTTTCTTCACGGCGGCCACAACCGGGGCCAGCAGGGCTTCCTCGGCGCGTTTCAACTCTTCCTCGCGGCGTTTGTGCCGCTCTTCCAGCTCTTTCGGCGTCAGGAAGGTATAGGGCGACCATTCGAGAATATGCGCCACAATAAGCTCAGCCCCCCGTTCTCGCGCACTGTCCACGGCATAATCCAGCGCGCGTTTGCCCGCGTCACTGCCGTCATATCCCACCAGAATTTTTTCAGTCATGTTTTCCTCCCGTTTTTTCGTTTTGTCTTATGGTATCCGTTTCATGCTATCATATGTGCAGCGCATGCCCTAATGCTTTCAGGCAGACTTCCTGAAGGGCTTCCGATTGGGTCGGGTGGGCGTGGATCGTCGCGCCGATATCCTCCAGCCGCGCGCCCATCTCGATGGCGAGTGAGAAGGCGGCGGAAAGCTCCGAGACCCCGGCCCCGACCGCCTGCAAACCCAGCACCGCATGATCGCTTTCGCGCCAGACCACCCGCACAAACCCATCCTCACGCTCTGTGGTCAAGGCGCGACCATTGGCGGCGAAGGGAAACTCCGTCGCCTTGCTGCCCTCGATCTCGCCCGGTGCTGCGCCGCAGGTGACGATTTCCGGGTCGGTGAAACAGACCGCCGGAATGGCCTGTTTGTCCCAGCCCGCCGCATGTCCCGCGATCCGTTCCGCCACCATCTCCCCCTGCGCCATCGCCCGGTGCGCCAGCATTGGCTCGCCGGTCACGTCACCAATGGCGTAGATGCCGCGCATAGAGCTTTGGCACGCCTCATCCACCTTGATGAAGGGGCCGTCCTGTGTCAGCGCCAGTTCCTCAATGCCGATCCCCGCCGTGCGCGGACGCCGGCCCACCGTGACCAGAACCTTGTCCGCCGCCACATCGCCCTGATCGGTAGACAGCACCCCGGCGGTAAAGCCCGTCGCCTTCGCGCCGGTCAGGAGCGTCACACCCAACGCCTCGAGCCGCTTGACCACGGGCCGGGTCAGCGCCGCGTCGTATTGCGGCAGGATGCGTTCTGCCGCTTCAACCACCGTGACCTGCGCACCGAGCTTGGCATAAACAATCCCCAGTTCAAGCCCGATATACCCCCCGCCGACAACCGCGAGCCGCTCCGGCACCTCGGTGAGCGCCAGCGCCTCGGTTGAGGACAACACGTCGCCACCAAACGGCAGAAATGGCAGTTCGACCGGCGCCGAACCGGAGGCGATGACGATATTTTCCGCCCGGATGCGCGTCACCTCGTCATTGCCGCTAATCGCGACGGTCTTGCCATCGACAAACCGCGCGCTCCCCGGCACCAGCCGCGCACCGGCTTTTTTCATCAACATCTCGACGCCGCCGGTCAAACGGTCAACAATCCCGTCCTTCCAGCGCTGCGTCTGCACCAGATCCACCTTCGGAGCGCCTACCGAGATGCCCAGCGGCCCGCCCCCCGCATGGGCAATCCTGTGAAACTCATCCGCCGCGTGAATGAGGGCTTTCGATGGAATACAGCCGATATTGAGACAGGTGCCGCCGGGACGCGCTTCATCCACCACAACCGTATCCAGCCCCAGTTGCCCGGCCCGAACCGCACAGACATAGCCGCCCGGACCGGCGCCAATAATCAGGAGTTTGCATTTAATTTCAGACATTTATACCTCGACGAACAGCATTGCCGGAGTTTCCAGCAGGGTTTTCAACTTGGCGACGAACACGGCGGCGTCCCAGCCATCCACCACCCGGTGGTCGAAGCTGCATGACAGGTTCATCATGCGGCGGGGCCGGAATTGCTGGCCGTCCCAGACCGGGCGGATCTGCATCTTGTTCACGCCAACGATGGCGACCTGCGGGTGGTTAATGATCGGCGTGGTGGCAATCGCGCCAAGGGGGCCGAGCGAGGTGATGGTGATGGTGCCGCCGCTCAAATCGTCGCGCAGGACAGACCCCTCGCGCGCCGCTTCCGCCAGCCGCGCCACCTCGCCCGCATTGTCCCAAAGGCTGCCCGCCTCCGCGTGTTTCACCACCGGCACGTTCAGCCCGGACGGGGTTTGCGTCGCAATGCCGATATGCACGCCGCCATGGCGATACACCACCCCCGCCTCGTCGTCATAAAGGGCGTTGAGGCCGGGCTGTTCGCGCACCGCTTCGACAATGGCGCGCATCAGGAAGGGCAGCAAGGTGAGCTTTGGCCGCGTGTCCTTATATTTGTCGTTCAGCACCACGCGCAGGTTTTCCAGAGCCTCCATCTCCACCTCTTCGACGATGGTGATATGCGGAATATGCCGCTTCGACAGAGCCATTTTCTCCGCGATCTTGCGGCGCATCCCGATGACGCGCACCTCCTCGATGCCGGTATTGTGCCCGCGCGTGACCGCGCCTTGCTGAATACCGCCGGACGCAATCCAGCGGTCAATATCTTCATGGCTGATCCGCCCGGCGGGACCGGACCCCGGCACCTGCCGCAGGTCGATCCCCTCTTCGCGGGCACGGGCGCGCACCGATGGCGCGGCCAGCGGCTTGGTTCCCTGCGCGCGCGCCACCGCGGGGGCGGCTTTTGGCGCAGGAGATGGGGCGGGGGCGGGGGCTTCCGGTTCGGGCACAGGGGGCTGCACAGCTTCGGGCGCGGCTTCGGGTTCGGGCGCAGACACAGGCTCCGCCGCGCCTTCCGCCTCATTGCCTTCCCCCGCAACTTCCAGCCGGATCAGCACCGCGCCAACCGCGATTTCGTCGCCAATCTCACCGCCAAGTTCCAGCACCTTCCCCTCGACCGAAGAAGGCACCTCCACCGCCGCCTTGTCGGTCATCACCGCTGCGATCACCTGATCTTCGCGCACCAGATCGCCCACCGCGACGTGCCACTCGATCAGCTCCGCCTCCGCGATCCCCTCGCCCACATCGGGCAGCCGAATTGCAAAAACGCCCATCCCTTAGCCCTCCATTACCTTTTTCAACGCCTCGCCAACCCGCTCCGGCCCCGGAAAATACTCCCATTCCTGCGCATGCGGATAGGGCGTGTCCCAGCCGGTAACGCGCAGGATCGGCGCTTCGAGGTGATAGAAGCAATGCTCCTGCACGAGGCTCATCAGTTCGGCGCCAAAGCCCGAGGTGCGCGTCGCCTCATGCACGATCACACAGCGCCCGGTTTTCTGCACCGAGGCGGTGATGGCGTCGAGGTCCACCGGGTGGAGGGTGCGCAGGTCGATGATTTCCGCATCCACCCCGCTTTCCGCCGCCGCCGCTTCGGCCACGTACACCATGGTGCCATAGGCCAGCACCGTGACCTCTTCGCCCGCGCGCACAACCCGCGCCTGCCCCAGCGGCACAATCGCATCCCCGTCCGGCACCTCGCCGCCCGGATGCTTTTTCCAGCTTTGCACCGGCCGGTCGTGGTGCCCATCAAACGGGCCGTTATAAAGCCGCTTGGGCTCCAGAAAGATCACCGGGTCCGGGTCCGCAATGGAGGCGAGCAACAGCCCCTTGGCGTCCGCCGGGTTGGACGGCATCACCACTTTCAGCCCGGACACATGGGTAAACACCGCCTCGGGGCTTTGGCTATGCGTCTGCCCGCCAAAAATCCCGCCGCCGGTGGGCATACGGATCACCAGCGGACAGGTGAAATCCGCGTTCGAGCGGTGCCGCAGCCGCGCCGCCTCGGACACGATCTGGTCATAGGCCGGATAGACATAATCGGCGAACTGAATTTCGATCACCGGCTTCAGGCCGTAAGCCGCCATGCCAATCGCCGTGCCGACAATGCCGCTTTCGTTGATCGGCGCGTCGAAACAGCGGCTCTTGCCGTATTTCTCCTGTAGCCCCGCGGTGCAGCGGAACACGCCGCCAAAAAAGCCGACATCCTCGCCAAAGACCACAACCCGCTCATCGGCGGCCATCGCCACATCATGCGCCTCGCGAATGGCTTCAATCATCGTCATTTTCGCCATCTCAGAACCCCGCTTCCTGACGCTGCCGGATCAGATGCGGCGGCATGGTTTCGTAAACGCCCTCGAACATGTCGCGCGGGGAGGGGCCAGAACCGGAAGCCAGCGTGCCCACCGCCTCCGCCGCTTTCTGCACCCGCGTCACCTCGTCGAGAATTTCCGCTTCCGCCTGTGCGTGGCGCTCTTCGGACCATTCGCCGATATGGATCAGATGCGCCTTCAGCCGCTCGATCGGATCGCCCAGAGGCCAGGCGGCGGCTTCGCGTTTGGAGCGGTAAACGGAAGGATCGTCGGAGGTCGAATGTCCCCCGGCGCGGTAAGTCACGTGTTCGATCAGCGTCGGCCCAAAGCCCCGCCGCGCCCGCTCAGCGGCCCACTTGGCAACGGAATGCACCGCGAGATAATCGTTGCCATCGACGCGAACGGAGGCGATGCCAAACCCGTGGCCACGCGCCGCGAAGGTGCCGACCCCGCCGCGAGCGATGCCCTGAAAGGTGGAAATGGCCCACTGGTTGTTGACGATGTTCAGCACTACCGGCGGCTTGTAGGTTGAGGCGAAAACCATCGCGGCGTGAAAATCGCTCTCCGCCGTTGACCCATCGCCGATCCAGCCCGTCGCGATGCGCGTATCGCCCGAAATTGCCGAGGCCATGGCCCAGCCGACCGCCTGCACGAATTGTGTGCCAAGGTTGCCCGAAATCGAGAAAAAGCCATGCGCTTTTGAGGAATACATGATCGGCAGTTGCCGCCCCAGCAGCGGGTCTTCCGCATTGGAGTAAATCTGGTTGATCATGTTTTTCATCGGGTAATCGGAGGCGATGAGCAGCCCGGCCTGCCGGTAGGTCGGGAAGTTCATGTCGCCGGGGCGCAGCGCGCGGGCAAAGGCGCAGGACACCGCCTCTTCGCCCAGATGCTGCATGTAAAAGCTGGTCTTGCCCTGCCGCTGGGCGTTCATCATGCGGGCGTCGAAGGTGCGCAGGGTCAGCATGTGACGCAGGCCCGCGCGCAGTTCATCGGCGTCGAGCCCCTCCGCCCAGTCGCCCACCGCCTCACCATCCTTGTTCAGCACGCGGATGATGGAAAAGGCCATGTCGCGGATCGCGTCCGGGTCCACGTCAACCGGCGGGCGCCCGACCTCGCCCGCGCGCGGAATTTCAAAATCCGAAAAGTCCGGCGTGTCGCCCGGACGGCAGCCCGGCTCCGGCACGTTCAGCGATAACGGTTTGTATTCGTTGGAATTTTCGCCCATCAGGCACGCTCCTCTTTGTTTTCGTCGCGCGCCGCGCGCTTTGTGGCCAGAATTTGCGCCACCATCTCGTCCGCAACCCGCGTCGTCGGTTTGCCGGTCGCATCGGAGATTTCGAGTAACTGGCGCACCCGCGCGGCAATGTCGCGCAGCCGCTCCTCGCGGTATTGCAGCCCGGACTGGTTAATCTCGCTGGCCACCGAAATGATCCCGCCCGCATTCACCACGTAATCGGGAAGGTAGCGAATGCCGCGGGCGCGCAGCAGCTCCGCCATTTCCTCGCTCGCAAGCTGATTATTGGCCGCGCCGCAAACCAGCTTCGCGCTGAGCCGATCAATGGTTTCCGGGGTCAGAATGCCGCCCAATGCACAGGGCGCGAAGATGTCGATCTCCTGCGCAAAGACCTGATCCGGCAGTACGGGCGTTGCGCGCAGGCGGTCCGCCGCCTCCGTTACCGCGCTCTGGTTAATGTCGGACACCAAAAGCGTGGCCCCCGACGCGTGCAGCTTTTCCGCCAGCGCCATGCCGACCGAGCCCAGCCCCTGCACCAACACCCGGCGCCCACGCAAATCCGCCGTTCCAAACACATTTTCCGCCCCGACCTTCAGGCACTGAAACACCCCCTCGGCGGTAAAGGGGGACGGATCGCCGGACCCATATGCGCCGCCGTCCAACCCAACCGCATACCGGGTTTCACTGGCTACGATCGCCATATCCTGCGGCGAAATCCCCACATCCTCCGCCGTGTAATACTGTCCCTCAAGCGCATCGACCGCCCGGCCGAAAGCGCGCAGCATTTCCGGCGTCTTGTCGGTGCGGGCATTGCCGATAATCACCGATTTGCCGCCGCCAAGCGCCAGACCAGCCAGCGCGTTTTTCGACGTCATCCCCGCCGCCAGTCGCAGCACATCGGCGCGCGCGGCCTCCCGGCTGTCATAATCCCACATGCGGCATCCCCCGGCGGCCGGGCCGCAAACGGTGGAATGCAGGCAGATATAAGCCCGCAGCCCGGCTTGCGGGTCTTCGGCATAGATCAGGCGCTCATATCCGGGCGGGGGGGCTTCGTCGGTCAGGTTCAGGGTCATGGCAGTCTCGCGGGTGGAAAATGTTGGCGCGGGTTCGTTCCGCGGCGTTTGAGACAGTCTAGACGTGCCTTCGGAGTTGAAAAATCGCGTTTTGCCGGTATTCTGGAGCCAAATGAGCGGAAATCACCAATAAAGGCGGAATTTATGGCGGCTTGCACTACAGACCGGGTGGATCGTGAGATTCTTCGCGCCTTGCAGGAAGATGGCCGCATATCACTGGTCGAGCTTTCCGACCGGGTGGGCCTGTCGGCGACGCCCTGCAAACGCCGCGTCGCCCGGCTTGAGGAAATCGGGCTGATCGCGGGCTATACGGCGCGGATCGACCGCAAACGGGCAGGGTTTCCGATCACGGCCTTTGTTTCGGTCGAGCTGGAGCGGCAGGACGCGGAAAAACTGACGGAATTTCAGCGTCAGGTCGCTTTGTTCGACGAGGTGGTGACCGGCACATTGATGACGGGGGCACAGGATTTCCTGCTGGAAGTTGCGGTTGAAAGCCTGGAGGAATTCGAGACCTTTTTGCAGACCAAACTCATGCGCCTGCCGGGCCTGCGCGTTGTGCGCTCCCGCTTCGCCCTGCGCCAGTTCATCAGCCGGGCCCGCATTCCGTATTGACCTCAGCGCGCGGACCTTTGGCGGTTTGCGCGCGGGGGCAGGCGGCAGGGAGTTGACGCGGCGGGTTGGCTGGCGGGGCTTGTCCTAAGCGGTGCTTTGTTCGGCGGGGGTGGGGCGCCTTGTTTGGCCGGCTTCCCGAATCTACCGCCCGATGAGCGCGTTTCACCCCGTGCTGGACCGTTTGGTCTGGCAGGAACGCTGCGTTCCGCTCGCGATATTCATGCGAAAAACCTGAAACCCTTAGCCCTGCCGGAAATCAAAGCCTTCGGGTGCCCGCGCGACGCTCTGCTCGCAGGTATTTTGTCAAATGCGGCAGAGTAACGTGGCAAAGGGCGCTGAGGGGCGCCCTTTGGTAATGGCCTATTCGGGCAAGGCTCTACTCAAGGAAGGCTTTTTCGACCACGAAGTGTTTTGGATGCGAATTGGCACCTTCTTCCAAGCCCGCTTGCTCAAGGATTTCCTTCAGTTCGAGGTTGAAGGGCAGGTTGCCGCAGATCATGGCGCGGTCGTTTTCCGGGCAGAGCGGGGCGACGCCGAGGTCTTTGAACACTTCGCCGGAGCGGATCAGGTCGGTGATGCGGCCCATTTTCGGGCTTTTTTCGCGGGTGGTCGTTGGGTAGTAGCGGATTTTCTTGTAGAAGCCTTCGCCGATCAGTTCTTCCAGCAATTCGTCCTGTTTGATTTCTTCGATCAGCCGCGCGCCGTAGGTCAACTCGCCGACTTCACGGCAGGTATGGGTGATGATGACCTCGTCGTAATCCTCATAGGTCTGCGGTTCGCGCAGGAGCGAGGCGAAGGGGGCGAAGCCGGTGCCGGTGGCGAAGAACCAGATGCGTTTGCCGGGCAGCAGGGCGTCGTGCACCAGCGTGCCGACGGGTTTCGGGCGCAGGATGATTTGATCGCCGACCTGGATATGTTGCAGTTTCGAGGTCAGCGGCCCGTCGGGCACCTTGATCGAGTAAAATTCCATCTCGTCGGCCCAGGAGGGGGAGGCGATGGAATAGGCGCGCAGCAGGGGTTTTTGCCGGCCGGTTTTCGGGTCCGGGTCGCCCATCAGCCCGATCATCACAAACTCGCCGGAGCGGAAGCGCAGCGAGGCGGGGCGGGTGCAGCGGAAGGAAAACAGCCGGTCGGTGTAATGTTCCACATGGGTGACGGTCTGCGCGTCCGGCAGGCGGGCGGCGGCGGGATTGGGGGCGGTTTCGGGTGCGCTCACGGCGGTGCCTTTCTTGCTCAAATCGGGCTTATTTATAGGAGAAACGGGCGGGTCGTCCAGCGGTTGTGCGGCGCGGGGGCTGCGCCAAATTGGCTCAGTTGTTTTGCTTGGCGCGTGGGCTTGTTATTCGGTCGGAAATGGGACATTTTTCTGCTTTCGGCGCCTATATGTGCTGATTTTGGGAAAATGTTCTGTTTGGAGGTTGGGATGCGTTTGGATGAGACCGACCGGAAGATATTGGCGCAGTTGCAGGAGGATGCGGGGCAGTCGCTCGATCTGATCGCGCAGAAGGTGGGGTCGTCGAAAACCCCGGTCTGGAACCGGATTCGCAAGATGCGCGAGGCGGGGGTGATCGGGGCGCCGACGGTGATTGTGGATGCGGAAAAGCTGGGGTTTGAGGCCTGTTTTTTCGTTCTGGTGCGCACGGCGGAGCATGAGCGCAGCTGGCAGGCGCGGTTTTTGCGCGCCTTGCGGGCGCGGCCGGAGGTGATGGAGGCGCATCGGCTGGCGGGGGATATTGACTATATCCTCAAGGTGCGGGTGCCCAATGCGCGCGCTTATGACGACTTCTATCAGGCCCTGATTGCGGAGGTGAAAATTTATAATGTGACGGCCCTCCTTTCGATGGAAGAGATCAAGTTTTCGACCAAACTGGCGCTGTGAGGCGCCAGTTTGTGTTGTTATCGCGCCGGTTCCGGTTGGCGGTTGCGGCTGGGAAACCAGAGGCCGCAGGCGCTTTGCACCAGATGGTCGCCATCGTCGAACAACAGTTGCAACAGGCGGACCGGCAGGCCGGGGCGCGGGCGGGCGAAGAACTCACCGTCGATCAGCCGTTTGGCGGGCACGAGGATGTGCGAGCGGTTAAACAGCACCCGCGCGCGCCAGCCCGTGACCAGCACCTGCTGATTTTCCGCCACCTGAAACGGCCAGGCGTCGTTTTTGCCCGACATCGCCGCCGGGGTGATTTCCACCATGCGGTCCGGGTCGGTTTCCAGCCGCTGAATGCCCGCAAGGCGCACCGCGCCGCGGTCGCGGGTGACGATCCGGTCGCCGGGGCGCAGGGCTTCTGCCGGGCGGATGCCGTCCAGCGTCACGATGCCGGTGGCGGCGCCGAAGCCGTAAGAGCGCGTATAACGGGGAAGGCGCACGCCCTGCGCGCGCCAGGAAAGATCCTGTTTCATACTCTGCCTCATATCTTTTTATTTTTAACAAGAGGTTAACACGCGCGATTACGGACCGCGAGAAAAACCTTGCATTTTACACAATTTCTTCGCGTTTCTTTGCGCCTGCCCACTTTTCCCCGCCGCGCGAAGCTGTTACAGGGGCCGGGCGCGGGTGTGGCGGAATTGGTAGACGCACCAGATTTAGGTTCTGGCGCCGCGAGGCGTGGGGGTTCGAGTCCCTTCACCCGCACCATTTTCCATCAGTTCAGGCCGGCGGTAAGAGCCGGGCCGTGACCGGGAATAGACCGGAGAAAACCGGATGCAGGTTGTCATATATATTGGCTTGTTCAAGACCGGCTCGACCTCGCTGCAACGCTTTCTGGCGCAGAATTATCTTCGCTTGCGGCAGGCGGGCATTCTCTACCCGGCGGTGGAGGCGCGCGGCTTGGCGCGTCAGGAGCGGGCGGCGCGGCGGGGCTGTGATCTGCCGCTGGACGGGGCGGGGCTGAACGAGACCGAGCCGCATAATGCGCTGGCGCTCAGGATGCGGGCGGAGGCGGGCGGGGGCGCGGTGCCGCCTTATTACCCGGACCTGCCGCCCTCCGGGCAGATGCTCGCCACCCTCCGGCAACAGATGGTGCAGCACGATCCGGGGGCGGTGGTGCTGTGTTCCGAGGTGTTTTCCCTGCTGGGGCTGTTGCCGGGGCAGCGCGGGCTGCGGCAACTGGCGGCGCTGTTGGCCGGGCAGGAGGTGACGATCTATTTCACCCTGCGCCGGTTGGATGACTACCTGTCCTCATGGCACCGCCAGCGGCTGAAATTCGGCGACAGGCTCTCCCCGCTGGCCGGGTCGGCATATGGCGCCTATCAGCCCACGGCGCATTTTCAGCATGGCGCGGCGCTGGAGGCATGGATGCGTCATTTTCCGCGTGCGCGGCTGGTGCTGCGTGACTTTGATCTGGCGCGGCGCAGGGGCGGCACGGTGGCGGATTTTGCCGCCCATTCGGGCCTTGCGCTGCCCGAGGGGCTACAGCCGGTTGCGCCGTGCAACCCTTCGGTCCCGGCGGCGCTTTGGGAGGTTGCGCGGGCGGGGATTCATGCGCTGGGGCGCGACGAGGGGGGGCGGCTGGCGCGGTGGTTGGCGGGGCATGCCGGGGGGCTGGACCTGCCCCCGGACGGGGATGTGGAGATGTTTGGTCCACGCTGCCGTCCGGTGATGCCATGCGATTATGCGCCGGTGCTGGCGCAGCTTCGGGCGCTATCGGGCAATGAGAGGCTGCTGGAGAGGGTGGATCTGAGCCTGCAGCGGCCGGTGCGGGACTGGGCGGCGGCAGCGCGGGCGTTGCCGGATCTGCGCACAGCACTCAGCGGGGCGCCGGAAATGGCGGCGATTTCGCGCTGGATCGAGGGCTGGCAGGTCACGCGCGGCCAGAGAACGGGCGGCGAAACGTCTGAAAAACCGTGAATCGCGCCAAAGCCGCTTGCGTCGCGTTCGTGCGAGCCATAGAAGGGCCGGGATGGAAAACGTGCTGCGCCCTTTATTGCGCGGCCAATTCGACGGAATGAGGACGAATATATGTCGGTGATCGAGACCCTGAAAGAAGGCCTCAAGCGTGGCTACAAGATTGTCGTGCCTGCCGCAGATCTCGAAGCGAAAGTGGATGAGAAGCTGGCCGAGGCGCAGCCGGAAGTGGAGATGAAAGGTTTCCGCAAGGGCAAGGTGCCGATGGCGCTGCTCAAGAAGCAGTTCGGCGAGCGGATGATGGGCGAGGCGATGCAGGAAAGCGTCGACGGAGCGATCAGCGCGCTGCTGGAAGAGAGCGGCGACCGCCCGGCCATGCAGCCGGAAGTCAAGATGACCAATGAGGACTGGAAACCGGGCGACGATGTCGAGCTGGACCTGTCCTATGAGAAGTTGCCGGAGATCCCGGAAGTCGACTTCGCGTCGATCGAGCTGGAGCGCCTCGTGGTCAAGCCAAGCGATGAGGATGTGGCGGAAGCGCTGGAAAACATCGCCAAGAACGCGCAGAATTTCGAAGCCCGCGAAGAGGGCGCCAAGGCCGAAGACGGCGATCAGGTGGTCTTCGACTTCGCCGGTTCCGTTGATGGCGAGGCGTTTGACGGCGGCACTTCCGAGGGCTTCCCGCTGGTGCTGGGCTCCGGTCAGTTCATTCCGGGCTTTGAAGAGCAGCTCGTTGGCCTGAAGGTTGGTGACGAAAAAGACGTAACCGTCACCTTCCCGGAAAACTACGGTGCCGAGCATCTGGCCGGTAAGGAAGCGGTGTTTGCCTGTAAGGTGCATGAGGTGAAAGCCCCCGCCGCAGCCGAGATCAACGACGATCTGGCCAAGCAGTTTGGCGCCGAAGACCTTGAGGCGCTGAAAACCGGGATCACCGAGCAGATGAGCGGCGAATTTGCTCAGGCCGCCCGTGCGGTGGTCAAGCGCAGCTTGCTGGACGCGCTGGACGAGAAAGTGGCGTTTGATCTGCCGGAAGGGCTGCTCGACGCCGAGGCCAAGCAGATCGCGCATCAGCTGTGGCATGAGGATCACCCGGAAGTTCAGGGCCATGACCACCCGGAAATCGAGGTGGAAGAGGATCACAAGAAACTCGCCGCCCGCCGGGTGCGCCTTGGCCTCGTGCTGGCCGAAATCGGTCAGAAAGCTGAGATCGAAGTCACCGACGGCGAGTTGACGCAAGCCATTCTCAACCAGGCGCGCCAGTATCCGGGGCAGGAAAAAGCCTTCTTCGATTTCGTGCAGCAGAACGCGCAGATGCGCCAGCAGTTGCAGGCACCGATCTTTGAGGACAAGGTCGTCGACCACATCCTCGACGGTGCGAAAGTGAGCGAGAAAGAGGTTTCCAAAGCCGATCTGGAAGCGGCGCTGGAGAAGCTCGAAGAGGAGTAATTTCCGCGCCAGAGCAATATTAAAGAGCCGCCCCGGTTTCGGGGCGGTTTTTTGTTGGGGGTTGCGCGGTTGGGCCGGAGACGCGCGGACAACAAAAAAGCCCCGGCGGATGGCCGGGGCTTTGGGTGTTTTGTGTGGTGAGGATTACTCGGCGTCTTTGTCCGCAGCTTCCTCGGCGGCGCCTTCCGGGGTTTCCACCAGACCGGCATCGTCGTCTTCGGCCGCGGAGCCGATGTCGTCGAACAGTTCGGCGATCTCGAATTCCGCTTCGGCTTCCGCTTCTGCCGCCAGTTCCTGGATCGACTTGCCGGAGGCTTGCAGTTCGGCTTCTTCCTGCGAACGGGCCACGTTGAGTTGGATCGACACTTCCACTTCCGGGTGCAGGCGCACCACGAGGTTGTGCAGGCCCAGCTCCTTGATCGGCGCGGTCAGGGCAACCTGTTTCTTGTCCACGGTGAAGCCCGCTTCGGTCGCCGCATCCGCCGCGTCGCGCGGGGTGACGGAGCCGTAGAGCGCGCCGGCGTCAGAGGCGGCGCGAATCACGATGAACTGCTCGCCGTCGAGCTTTTCGCCCAGAGCTTCCGCTTCCTTGCGGGTCTCGAGGTTGCGCGCTTCCAGCTGTGCTTTCTGTTCGTCGAACTTGGCCTTGTTGGCCTCCGAGGCGGTCAGAGCCTTGCCCTGCGGCAACAGGAAGTTGCGGGCATAGCCCGGCTTCACGTCGACGATTTCGCCCATTTGGCCCAGCTTGGCCACACGTTCCAAAAGGATAACTTGCATGATCCGCTCCTTACTTCACAGCATAGGGAAGCAGGGCGACAAAGCGGGCGCGCTTGATTGCACGGGCCAGCTCGCGCTGCTTCTTGGCCGAAACGGCGGTGATACGGGAGGGGACGATCTTGCCGCGCTCGGAAATGTAGCGTTGCAGCAGACGGGTGTCCTTGTAGTCGATCTTCGGCGCGTTGTCGCCCGAGAAGGGGCAGACCTTGCGGCGGCGGAAAAACGGTTTACCAGCCATGATTTAGCTCCTTCTTAGCGGTCGCGGCCACGGCGGTCGCCGCGGTCATCACGTTTCTGCATCTGCACCGAGGGGCCTTCCTCATGTGCATCGACCTTGATGGTCAGAACCCGCATCACGTCGTCGTGCAGGCGCATCAGGCGTTCCATTTCCTGAACCGCAGCGGCGGGCGCGTCGGTCTTCAGGAAGGCGTAATGGCCCTTGCGGTTCTTGTTGATCTTGTAGGCCATGGTCTTCACGCCCCAATACTCGCTGTCCACGAGTTTGCCGCCATTGTCGGCGAGGACGGTGCCAAAATGTTCGATGAGGCTCTCGGCCTGCGCGTTGGACAGGTCCTGACGCGCAATCATCACATGCTCATAAAGGGGCATGTTTTCTCCATATATTGTCTGCGTGCTTCAAAGGATGGGCAACCCTTCCGCCCCCATCCACGAGAGGCACGGGGGATAAGTCCGTGCGGAAGGTGGGGGACTTATAGCGTGTCGGCGCGGGAATGCAAGGGGCAGATGGGGAGGAGATGGCGGGGCAGTTAAGGAACGGAGATTGGGGCAAAATCAGGGAGGAAACGGGGGAAAGGGGCCCGGTTTTTCCCCCGAATGGCCCCATTTCCGCCACACGTATGAAGCACAAGGAAACCATCGGAATAACGGCTCTGGTTGCGGAGCCCCGAGGAAATCCGGGTGGGAAATCTGGGTGGCGGCGAGGAGAGACGCATGAGCATTTCACAGGTTATCGGCACATTGGTGCAGGATCTGGCGCAGGATGAGACACAGGACAGCATGGCGGTAGAGATCATGCCCTGGGGTTACGCGGTGCGCTGCCGTGCGGTGACAGAACAGTCGGACAGAGTCCGGGTCGTTCTGGGCCGGTTCTTTGGCGCGGTGGCCCTGTTGGTCGCCGTGAGTATCTGGCTCTGGCCGGGCGCAACCTTCGCCCTGTCCTTGATTGCGATGAAGCTGCTCGCCACGTCGTTTTTCGTCGGGATAGGCGCCATGTTGCTGTGGAGTGCCCGCCCGGTTCCGGTGCAGGAAGTGCAGTTCGATACCGCGCGCGGCGAGTTTCGCGCGGGCTGTCGCGGCAAGGACGGGCAGTTTGACCTGATGCGCGTGGCGCCGCTGGACGATCTGACGGCAATGGCCAAACGTCCGCTGCATGGGCGGCTGGATCCGTTGACCCTGCTGGTGAAACTGGCGCAGCGGGCCGACGGGATGGAGAAAGAGGCGGAAGCCGACTCGAATGCCGATCTGCGCGCCCGAGTGGCCCGTGATCTGCTGGAAAGCGGTCCGGCGCCCCTGATCAGCAGTCGGATTGCGGCAGAGTAAGCCGCAATTCCCTTGCGTCACCTCATTGCACAAGCGGCCCGCACGCGCTATCCCCGGTTTGAAGCAAACAGGGGAGGGCAGCATGACCCGCGCATTCGTATTTCCCGGACAGGGCGCTCAGGCAATTGGCATGGGCAAGTCGGTGGCGGAGGCCTATCCGGCGGCAAAGGCGGTTTTTGACGAGGTGGACGAGGCGTTGGGCGAAAAGCTCTCGGCGCTGATCTGGGAAGGCGACAAGGCGGAGCTGACCCTGACGCAGAACGCCCAGCCCGCCCTGATGGCCACCTCGATTGCCGTGTTTCGGGCGCTGGAGGCCGAAGGGGTGACGCTGGAGGCGGCCAGCTTCGTGGCCGGGCATTCCCTTGGGGAATATTCAGCGCTGGCGGCGGCGGGGGCCTTAAGCCTTGCCGATACCGCCCGGCTGCTGCGTCAGCGCGGCGCGGCGATGCAGGCGGCGGTTCCGGTCGGCGAGGGGGCGATGGCGGCGCTGTTGGGCCTCGATTTTGCCACTGCGGCGGAAGTGGCGTCGGAAGCGGCGCATGATCAGGTCTGTCAGGCGGCGAATGACAACGATCCGGGGCAGGTGGTGGTTTCCGGGCATCGGGAAGCGGTCGAACGGGCGGTGGAGATCGCCAAGGGCAAAGGCGCGCGGCGCGCCGTGTTGCTGCCGGTTTCCGCCCCGTTCCATTGCGCCCTGATGCAGCCGGCGGCGGAGGCGATGGCGGAGGCGCTGTCGCATGTCGATATTCAGCGCCCGGCGGTGCCGTTGGTGGCCAATGTGCGGGCGGCGGCGATTTCGGACCCGACGACCATTCGTTCGCTTCTGGTGGAGCAGGTGACGGGTTCGGTGCGCTGGCGCGAAAGTGTGCAATTCATGGCGGGCGAGGGCGTGAACGAGATCTGGGAGATCGGCGCGGGCAAGGCGCTGTCCGGCATGATCCGGCGTATTGATCGGGCCGTGGCCACGCGCAACATGGAGAGCGCGGAAGAAGTGAAAGCGGCGGCGGAAACGCTGGCATAGGCCCGTTGCGGCAAGCAGGAGAGCATAAATGTTTGATCTTACAGGAAAAACCGCGCTGGTGACCGGCGCGTCGGGTGGCATCGGCGGGGCCATTGCGCGCGCTTTGCACGGGGCGGGGGCCAAGGTTGGCTTGTCCGGCACCCGCACCGAGCCGCTGGAAGCGCTGGCCGGGGAGCTGGGCGAGGGGGCGTTTGTGCTGCCCTGCAACCTGTCGGACCCGGAAGCGGTGGATGCGCTGCCGAAACAGGCGGTGGCGGCGCTTGGGGGGCTGGATATTCTGGTGAACAATGCGGGCATCACCCGCGACCAGATTTTCATGCGCATGTCGGATGCGGATTGGCAGGCGGTGCTGGATGTGAACCTGACCGCGACCATGCGCCTGTGCCGCGGGGTCATGCGCCCGATGATGAAGGCGCGTTGGGGGCGGATCGTCAATATCACCTCCGTCGTGGGCCATACCGGCAATCCGGGGCAGGCCAATTATGCCGCTTCCAAAGCGGGCGTGGAGGGCATGACCAAATCCATCGCCTATGAGGTGGCGTCGCGCGGCATTACCGCCAACTGCATTGCGCCGGGCTTTATCGCCACCGCCATGACCGAGAAGCTCACCGACGAGCAAAAGGACAAGATCAACGTGCAGATCCCCACGGCGCGCATGGGCCAGCCGGAAGAGATTGCCGCCGCCGTGCGCTATCTCGCTTCGCCGGAAGCGGGCTACGTCACCGGCACCACGCTGCATGTCAATGGCGGTATGGTGATGATCTGAATGCGGGGTTTCGGCCCCGGCGCGCTGCTTTGGCGGCGGGGTTGGACAAACCATTTGCCCGCGCGCGGCTTTGTGCTAAAGGGGGGCAGAATTCGCGGGCCTGTCAGGGCTGGCGTGTTGGCGAAAGCCAGATTTCAACGGCCCCGAGGGGCTTGCAACAGGGGGGCGGAGTGTTTGCTTCAAACCCTGAAAACTCGGGCAAGTGCCTGAAAAAATGTGAGGAATTGAAATGAGCGACGTCGCAGATCGCGTGAAGAAAATCGTTGTCGAGCATCTCGGTGTGGAAGAAGACAAGGTTACGGAATCGGCTGCCTTTATCGACGATCTGGGCGCGGACAGCCTCGACACCGTTGAGCTGGTCATGGCTTTTGAAGAAGAGTTCGGCATTGAAATCCCGGACGACGCAGCAGAAACCATTCAGACCTTTGGCGACGCGGTGAAGTTCATCTCCGAAGCGGCCTGAGCCGGGTGACACGTTATGAAATCGGCGTCCTTCGGGGCGCCGTTTTTGTTTGTGGCGCGGTTGGGGATGTGAGTATTTTTACTAAGAAGAAGGGGGGCGCTCGGCTATTTGGGCGCAGTACTCGCTAAATTTGAATTAGAGCGAAATCGCTTTAATCTGCAACACTGTACATCAAAATTCGCGTTCGAAATCAGCAGGATGCTGATGGAGAGGCAGAGAATTTTGATTCAGATTTAGCGATTTCTGCTCTGGGCGATTTTGCTCAGAGTGGTTTGACGCTGTTTGTGGGCGTATTTTGCATCTTCTTCAAACCAGCTCAGATAGGCTCCGTCCTCGGAAAAGTCGATAATTTCGCCGTTTTTGACGATCACGTTGATCATGTCGCCGGTCACGGTTTCAACGAGCAGGATCGCGAAGCGGGAGGAATATTCGTTTTCCTCAAAGTGAATTTCCTTGAATTTTAATTTCTTGAATGCGCTCTCGGCGTCGGGCACCCCGAAATGACGCAGGTTAGCTTGCAGGTCGGTTTCGCCGTCCTGAGGGGGGATGCCGAAGTCACTGACCGTGAAGGCAAAGCAACATTCTTCCCACGCCATATCTTTCAGCGTTTCTTCCGTCGTTTCCGGCAGCGAAAGAACGTCGTTGATGGTTTGGTGTATTTTTTCCGACAGAGGGGAAAAAACACGAAGGTCACATCGGTTTTTAACGCGGGGACAAATGCGGTGCAGCGCCCGTGGTCGTATTCGTCCCAGACGATATTGCGGTCGTCAAACTCTGTCATGTCTTGAGGGTAAGGGGTGTTGTGCTGTTTGCCAAGGCGGTTGGCCCGTTTTGTGCGCTGCTCATGGACGCGTGTTTCAGATGACAAAACCGACGATCAGATAGGTGAGGGTATTTGCCAGTGCGTGGGCGATCCAGCTGGGGAGGATGCTGCCGTTTGCGGTTTTTTCATTGAGATAGCCGAACAGGTAGGCCGCGAGGGTTGGGAAGAGGAAAATCAGGGCCAGATAGAGCGGATTGGGGGTAATGAGGGCAAAGAGGGCGGTGTGTAGGGCGCCGAACAGGATGGCTTGCAGCAGGTTTCCGGTTTTGAAGCCGAAGGTGTTGATCAGGCGTTTGGCGATGAAGCCGCGAAACAGGATTTCTTCTGCAAAGGCGGTTTTGAAAATCGCGGTGAGGAGCAGGATGGCGAGGGCTTGCGGGCCGAAGGTCATGGCGTGCAGCTTGCCAGTGATGCTGTTGGGGTCGAACATGATTTCCTGAAATTCGGCGCTGGTAGCCGTCAGGATCAGCATGGGCGGGAGCAGGATCAGGGAGGCCAAAATCGCCAGCGTGTTGGCGCGTTTATTGGCTTTTTTCAGCCCGATATAGGCGGCAAAGCCTTTTATACGTCGGTTTTGAATTCCGAAGACCGTGAATGGAATCAATGAGAACAGGGCGATCTGGAGGAGCGTTTCAAGCAGTTCGTTGATCATTTTTTTCCGGTCCGTGCAGTGGTGCCGATCGTATCGCGGTTTTGCGTTTGTGGCTAGGGTCTTGCGGCGGATGCTTGCGCTTGGGGGGAGGGGGTGCTTTCTCGCTTGCCCCCTGACCCTGCGGCGGGGTATCACTCGCTTCAGAATTGAGGCAGGCAGAAAGGGCCGGAACATGTCGCGCAGGGTTGTTGTTACTGGACTGGGTATGGTTTCTCCGCTGGCTTGCGGGGTCGAGGAAAGCTGGAAGCGGCTGTTGGACGGGCAGTCCGGCGCCGGGCCGATCACGCGGTTTGATGCGTCGCGCGTGGCGACGACCTATGCCTGCGAAGTGCCGCTGGGCGACGGGACGGATGGCACCTTCAACCCGGATGACTGGATGCCGGCCAAGGATCGGCGCAAGATTGACGAGTTCATTCTCTACGGCATGGTTGCGGCGCAGATGGCGGTTGAGGATGCCGGTTGGGAGCCGGAAGCGGAGGCGGATCGGTTACGCACCGGCGTGATGATCGGTTCCGGGATTGGCGGCCTGTCGACCATTGCCGACACGGTGTTGATGATGGACAAGAAGGGGCCGCGCCGGGTGTCGCCGTTCTTCATTCCCGGCTCGCTGATCAACCTGATTTCCGGTCAGGTTTCGATCAAATATGGTTTCAAAGGCCCGAACCATGCGGTTGTGACCGCCTGTTCCACCGGCGCCCACGCCATTGGCGACGCGGCGCGGCTGGTGGCGCATGGCGATGCGGATGTGATGGTGGCGGGCGGCGCGGAAGCGGCGATTTGCGAGTTGGGCATCGCCGGGTTCAACGCCTGTAAAGCCCTGTCCACCAAGCGCGCCGACAGCCCCGAGACCGCCTCGCGGCCCTATGATGCGGATCGCGACGGCTTTGTCATGGGTGAAGGTGCGGGCATTGTCGTGCTGGAAGAATACGAACACGCCAAGGCGCGCGGGGCGAAGATTTATGCCGAGGTGCTGGGCTATGGCCTGTCGGGTGATGCCTATCATATCACCGCGCCTTCCGAGGACGGTGAGGGCGGCTACCGCGCCATGCAAGCGGCACTGGCCAGCGCGGGGCTGGCGCCGTCGAATGTGGATTACGTCAACGCGCATGGCACCTCGACCATGGCGGATACGATCGAGTTGGCGGCGGTGGAGCGGCTGATGGGCGACCATGCGGCCAATGTCACCATGTCTTCGACCAAGTCGTCCGTCGGGCACCTGCTCGGCGCGGCGGGGGCGGTGGAGGCGATTTTCTCCATCCTCGCCATTCGCGATCAGGTTGCGCCGCCGACCATCAATCTCGATAATCCGGCGGTGGAGCCGAAGCTGTCTTTGGCGGCGAATGCGGCTGAAAAGCGCGAGATCAACGTGGCGCTGTCCAACTCCTTCGGGTTCGGCGGCACCAATGCCTGTCTGATCGTCGGCAAGCTCAAAGACTAATCCGGGAGTTTCCTTATGTGGCGCAACATTGCCTCGACGGCGCTTTCGCTGTTTGTTTTGCTGTTGATTGCGGCGGGCGGGCTGGTGGCCTGGGGGCAAAAGCAGTATCAGGCGGCGGGGCCGCTGGAAACGGCGATTTGCCTCAAGGTCGAGCGCGGGTCGAGCTTTCGCAGCGTTTCCAAGGCGTTAGGCGCGCAGGGGGCGGTGTCCTCCGAGGCGATTTTCCGCATGGGGGTCGAGTATTCCGGTAAGACGAGCCAGCTCAAGGCCGGGTCGTTTTTGCTGCCGGAAGGGGCGTCGATGGCGGAGATCGTCGATATCGTGACCCGCGGCGGCGCGTCGAGTTGCGGCACGGAAATCGTGTATCGCATTGGCATTGCGAGTGCAGAAATGCAGGTGCGCGAATTGGACCCGGCGACGCAACGCTTCGAGACCCGCGCCGAATTTGCGCCCGGTGAGGCGCTGCCGGAGGTCTATACCCGCCTGCGCGACGAGCCGGATACGCGGTTCCGCATTGCCATGGCGGAAGGAGTGACGGTCTGGCAGGTGGTCGAGAGCCTGAAGGGCGCGGATTTCCTTACCGGGAGCGTGGCGGAACTGCCGCCGGAAGGGATGCTGGCGCCGGACAGCTATGAGGTGCGCCCCGGTGACGATGTGAACGCGCTTTTGGCGCAGATGCAGGAAAAACAGGCGACGCGGCTGGCGGCAGCATGGGAAGCGCGGGCGCCGGACCTGCCCTATGAGAACATGGAACAGGCGCTGGTCATGGCCTCCATCGTGGAGAAGGAAACCGGGGTGGCGGCCGAGCGGCGGCAGGTGGCGAGCGTCTTTGTCAACCGGCTGAACCGGGGGATGCGGCTGCAAACCGACCCGACGGTGATCTATGGCCTGACCCGAGGGCAGGGGGTTCTGGGCCGCGGTTTGCGCCAGTCGGAACTGCGCTCGAACACGCCCTATAATACCTATGTGATCAATGGCTTGCCGCCGACGCCAATCGCCAATCCAGGGCAAAAAGCAATTGAAGCGGCACTCGACCCGGACGACACGCCCTACCTGTTCTTCGTCGCCGACGGCACCGGGGGTCACGCTTTCGCCGAAACCCTCGCCGAGCATAACCGCAACGTCGCCGCCTGGCGCGCGATTGAGGCGGAGCGGGCGGGGAATTAGAGCAACTCCCCGACCCGTTTTACAAGCCGGGGGCCAAGCCCCCCGGAGTTCATGTTTAACTGGGGTTTCACACCCCCGGACCCGCACTGTAAGCTGGGGATTTCACACCCCCAGACCCGCACTACAAGCTGGGGGTTTCACACCCCCAGACCCGCATTATAAGCTGGGGGTTTCACACCCCCAGACCCCCGTGGAGTATTTTTTCTGAGAAGAAGGAAGGGCTGTTTTTCCGCCTGTTGTCTTCTTCTTAGTCTAAATACTCACAACACGGCATAGCGGTTCCTGCGGGGCGTGTGTTCAGTTCGTTCTGGTATTAAAGGCCGCGGCTTCTTCGGCGGCGCGGCGGATGGCTTTGGATTTGTTGACGGTTTCTTCGAATTCCGCTTGCGGGTCGCTATCATAGACCACGCCGCCGCCTGCCTGAATGTAGAGCTTTTCGTCTTTTACGATGGCGGTGCGTAGGGCGATGCACATATCCATGTCGCCGCCCGCCGAGAAATAGCCCAGTCCGCCGCCATAGATGCCGCGTTTTTCCGGCTCCAACTCGTCGATGATTTCCATCGCCCGCACTTTCGGCGCGCCGGAGACCGTGCCTGCGGGCATGCCGGCGAAATAGGCGTCGAGCGCGTCTTTGTCGTCGGCCAGTTCGCCGACCACGTTGGACACGATGTGCATGACGTGGCTGTAGCGCTCGATGATGAATTCCTCCGTCGGGCGCACGGTGCCGATTTTCGACACCCGGCCGACGTCGTTGCGGCCCAGATCGAGCAGCATCAGGTGTTCCGCCAGTTCCTTCTCATCGGCCAGCAAATCCGCCTCATGCGCCTTGTCTTCTTCCGGGGTGGCGCCGCGCGGGCGGGTGCCGGCGATGGGGCGGATGGTCACTTCGCGGTCGAAAACGCGCACGAGGATTTCCGGGCTGGCGCCGACGACCTGAAAACCGCCGAAGTTGAAGAAGAACATGAAGGGCGAGGGGTTGGTGCGGCGCAGCGCGCGGTAGAGCGCGAAGGGGGGCAGGGGAAAATCCTGCATCCAGCGCTGGCTCGGAACTACCTGAAAGATATCGCCTTTTTCGATGTAGTGCTTGGCTTTCTTCACCGCGTTTCGGTAGCCCTCCGGGGTGAAGTTGGAGCGCAATTCGCCGGGTTGGGCCGCGTCATCGGCGAGGTTGTGCGTCGCCGGGACCTGTCGTTCCAGATCGCGCAGCGCGTCCATGACCCGTTCGGCGGCCTGCGCGTATGCGGCGCGTGCCGACAGGCCGCTCTTCTGAAAGGCGGGCGCGACGAGGATCACCTCGCCCTTGACCCCGTCCAGCACCGCCACCACCGAAGGCCGCATCATCCGCGCATCCGGCACGCCTAACACGTCCGGGTTCACGTTGGGCAGGTGTTCGACCAGCCGGATCATGTCATAGCCGAGATAGCCGTAAAGTCCCGCCGCCGCGCCGGGGAGGTCGTCGGGCAGGGTAATGCGGCTTTCGTCCAGAATGGCGCGGAAAGTGTCGAGCGGGTTGCCTGCCATCGGCTCGAACGCCTCCGGGTCGAAGCGCGCCTGCCGGTTGACCCGCGCCTCTGTGCCCCGGCATTCCCAGATCAGGTCCGGTTTCATGCCGATAATGGAATAGCGCCCGCGCACTTCGCCGCCGGTGACGCTTTCGAGCATGAAGCTGTCCGTGCGCGCTCCAGCGAGTTTCAGCATCAGCGAAACCGGCGTGTCGAGATCGGCGGCGAGGCGGGTATAGACCAGCTGATTCTCGCCCGCCTGCCAGCCCGCCTCAAAGGCGCTATACGCCGGAAACAGCGCCATTATTGCAGCTGCGCGTTGATGGCGTTGACCATGCCGGTGTCGATGGAAATGCCCGCCTCCGCTTCAATGGCGCGGCCCATGGCGGTTTGCAATTCGACCTGCAATTCCTGCGCGTAATAGCCGGACAGCCCGTCGATGGCGGCTTTGGCTTCCTCGCTGGCGGTTTCCGGCGCGCGGACGGTCGCGACCTTGAACAGCACCGCGCCTTCACGGGTGGCGATCGAGGTCCACTGGCCGGTCTCGGCGGCGAACAGCGCTTCGAAAACGGCGGGGGACAGGCCCTCGACGAAGCCGGTGCGCGGCTGTTCGATCTCGAATTTCTCCGGGCCCAGCCCTTCCGGCAGCGCGCCGCCTGCATTGAGCGTGGCCGCGATTTCTTCTGCTTTGGCAAGCACTTGGCGTTGGGTTTCCTCTGCGCGCCACAGGGCGGTGGCCTCTTCGCGCACCGCGTCGAGCGGCTGGAGTTCCGGCGCCTGCACCGCATCAAGGCGCAGGGCGAAAATGCCGCCATCGTCCAGTTCGGCCATTTCCGGGAAGTCCGCCTCGCTGACCGCATCGGCGGCGGCGCGGAAGGCTTCATAGCCCGCGATGGGGGCGTCAGAGGCACCGCTCCAGTCGAGCGTGCCGAGGCTGACGCCAAATTCCGACACCAGATCTTCCAGTTCCGCTCCGCCGGCCAGCGCGTCGTCGAGGTCGATCATCTTGTCGGCCACCGCGCGCCGGGCGGCGTCTGCGGCGAGGTCGCCGTGCAGCGTGTCGCGGGCGTCCTCAAAGGAGGTGATTTGCGGCGCCAGAATGGCGTTGACGCGGAACAGGGCCGGGCCGAAGGTGCTGTCGAGCGGGCCGGTGATGCCCGGCTCGGTCAGGGCGAAAACCGCCGCACCCGCCGCGCCGAGATCGGCTTCGGTCACGTCGCCCAGATCGGTATCGGCCAGCGCAAAGCCGCGCGCTTCCACCACCTGTTCGAAGCTCAGGTCTCCGGCGGCAATGGCGTCGGCAGCGGCTTGAGCGGTGCCGCGATCGTCGAAAATCAGCCGCTCCACAAGGCGGCGCTCGGGCACCTGAAACTCGTCGCGGCGCGCCTCATAGCTGTCGCGCAACTGTTCGTCGCTGATTTCGATGCGGGTGATTTCCGCTTCCGGGTCGAGCCAGATATAGGTGAGTTTTTTCAGCTCCGGCGTGGTGAAGGCTTCCGGGTTGGCGGCGTAAAAGGCTTCCAGCGCGCCCGCCTCCGGGGTGCCGACCGGGGCGTCGAGCGCGAGAGCGTTCACGGCGACCCAGCTAAAGTCGCGCCGCTCGCGGGCCCAGCTGTAGATCGTTTCGCTGAAGGCGGCGGGCGGGGTGATGCCAGCGGTCACTGCGCCTTCGAGGATGGAGCGGGAAATGTCGGTGCGCAGGTCAGCTTCAAAATCCGCCGCGCGCAGGCCGGATTGTTCGAGGACAAAAGCGTAGGTCTCGGCGTCGAAACTGCCCTTGGTGCCGTTGAAGGCGGGAATGGCGCGCAGGCGTTCGGCCACGGCCGCATCGCCAACGGAGATGCCCGCTTTCGCCGCCGCGTCCGAGAAAGCGGCCTCGCGGATCACCTGTTCGAGGATCTGCTGGTCCAGACCCGCCATTTTCGCCAGCGAGAAGGGGATGCGCTGCCCGTTTTCGCCGCCCGCATTGAGCGCGTTTCGCATGTTCTGATAATAACGGTCGGCGGAAATATCCGTGTCGCCCACCTTGCCGATGGAATGGCCGGAGCCGCCGAAGTTGAAGGAGCCGAAGCCGATCAGCCCCACCAGCACCAGTGCCATGATGATCCACACGAATGCGCGCGCGATTTTGTTATTGCCCATGCCTCAAATCCCTGTCCTTACGGTCCGGGGCTTTGTAGGACGTTGGGCGGGGGTTGCCAAGCGGTTATGCGGCGTGGGTGATTTTCGCCAGCGCTTGGATTTTGCCCAAAGCCGCGCCGCTGTCGATGGCCTCGGCGGCCAATGCGACGCCGGTTTTCAGATCCTCCGCCTTGTCCGCCACCACCAGCGCCGCGGCGGCGTTGAGCAGCACCGCGTCGCGATAGGCGGATTTTTCCCCGGCCAGCAGGGCTTTGAAGGCGTGGCCGTTATGTTCCGGCGTGCCCCCGAGAATGGCTTCGAACGGGTGTTCGGGCAGGCCCGCTTCCTCCGGGTGCAGCTCAAATTCGCGCACCTCGCCGCCCTCAAGCGCCGCGACCCAGCTCACCCCGGAAATGGCCAACTCGTCCGTGCCGTCTGAGCCATGCACCAGCCACGCCTTTTCGCTGCCCAATGCGCCCAGCGTTTCGGCCATCGGACGGATCAGGGGGCGGGCGAAGGCGCCGGTCAGTTGGCGTTTGACCCCCGCCGGGTTGGTCAGCGGGCCTAAGATGTTGAAAATGGTGCGGGTGCCCAATTCGCGGCGCGCGCCCATGACGTGCCGGATCGCCGGGTGGTGCAGTGGGGCCATGATGAAGGCGATGCCGACCTCGGCCAGCGCCGCCTCAATCGCCTCCACGCCCGCCATCACATTCACCCCCATCTGCCCCAGCGCATCCGCCGCGCCGGATTGCGACGACAGGTTGCGGTTGCCGTGTTTGGCTACCGGCACGCCCGCGCCCGCGACGACGAAGGCGGTGGCGGTGGAGATGTTGAGCGTGCCCTTGCCGTCGCCGCCGGTGCCGACGATGTCCATCGCGCCTGCGGGCGCCTGAACCGGCAGACATGCGCGGCGCATCACGCTGGCGGCGGCGGTGTATTCCGCCACGCTTTCCCCCCGCGTGCGCAGCGCCATCAGCAACCCGCCGATCTGCGCATTGGTCGCCTCGCCGTCAAACAGGATGGCGAAAGCCGTTTCCGCCTCGGCGCGGGTCAGCGTTCGCTCCGCTGCCGCTTCGATCAGGGGTTTGAGTGCTTCGCTCATGCTATTTCCCTCAATGCCGTTTTCGCTGTCTTAACGCCCGCGCTGCGCAGGAAATTCCCCAGCATCTCATGCCCGTATTGCGAGCGGATGCTTTCGGGGTGGAACTGCACGCCTTCAATCGGCAGGTGCTTGTGTTTCAGCCCCATGATGGTGCCATCCTCCAGCCACGCCGTTACCTCCAGCGCCTCCGGCAACCCCTCGCGCGCCACGATCAGCGAGTGGTAGCGGGTGCCTTCAAGCGGCGAGGGCAGGCCCGCGAAAACGCCGCTGCCTGCGTGCTGGATCTGCCCCATCTTGCCATGCACGATCTCGCCTGCCTGCACCACCGTGCCGCCAAAGGCCTGCCCAATGGTCTGATGCCCGAGGCAAACACCGAAGAGCGGCAGTTTCGCTTCCGCCGCCGCAGCGACGAGGTCAAGGCAAATCCCCGCCTGATCCGGGTCGCAGGGGCCGGGGGAGAGCAAAATACCGTCCGGCCGCAGCGCCATCGCCTCCGCCACACTCAACGCATCGTTGCGCATAACCCGGCATTCGGCGCCCAATTCGCCAAGGTAATGCACGAGGTTATAGGTAAAACTGTCGTAATTATCTATCAGTAGGATCATGGGATGGTCCGAAAGGGGTGTTCACAGGGGCGGCTCGCGCTATACATGGCCGTAAGGGGCGGGGCTGGTCAAGTCGTGACCGGCGCCTGTCTGAAAGAAGATGTGGGAGGCGCAGATGGCACGCGGGTTTGTTTCGGGTCTGGTGAGCGGGGCGGTGGTGTCCGTGTTTGGTCTGGGGGTGGCGTCGCTCCTGATGGGGCCGGTGGAGATGCTGGAGGGCGGCGAGAAGGTCGCGGCGGCGGTGCCTGCGCCAGAGCCAGTCCCGGAGCCTGCCCCGGAACCTGTTGCAGAGCCGGTTGCCGAACCGGAGCCTGAGTCTGAACCGGAGCCCGCGCCCGAAGTCGAAGCCACACCGGAACCCACTGCCGCACCGGAACCCGTGGCGCAGCCCGAAGCCACACCGGAACCTGCCGCCGCGCCCGAATCTGTGGCGGAGCCCGAAGCGGTGCCCGCGCCTAAACCCGATGCAACGATGATCGTCGTCCCGGCTTCGCCGCCGGCGCCGGAAGGGGCGCCGGTGATCTTGCCGCCCAAGGATTTGCCCGCGGGCGCACGCAGCCCGGATCAACCGTTGGTCTCGCAGGGTCTGGCACCTGCGCCGCAGCCCGCGCCCAAACCCGCGCCGATTGCGACGCCCGCGCCCGCGCCGCAGCCTGCGCCAGAACCGGCGCCTGCTCCTGTAGCGGAATCGGGGCTTGTGCCCGCGCCGGTGGAGCCACAGCCGCAAGCGGAACCGGCCCCGGCGCCCATCGCGACGCCGCAACCCGTTCCCGCGCCGGTTGCAACGCCTGCGCCTGCGCCGCAACCCGTTCCCGCGCCGGTTGAGGAAGCGGTGGACGAGGAGGCGAAAGAGCCGCCGGCGCAGCCCAAACCAATTCCCAACGTGGTCGTCGAAGCGGAGCCGAAGCCGGAACCTGCGCCGGGGCTGGCGCGGCTCAACGCGGTGCCGGTGACGCCGAAACCGGGGACGGAAGTGCCGGAAATCGTGGTCGAAGAAGAGGCCCCGTCGGAGGAGATGGCGGAAGCGACGGAACCGGCCACCAAACCCATCGTCAACCGCCTGCCCAGCATTGGCGACACGCCGGAAGCCGCCCCGACCGGCACCCCGGCGCTGGTCGCTAACGGGCTGGAATATGAGGGCGCCGACGACCGGCCGAAGCTCGCCTTCCTGCTGATCGACGCGGGCGGCGATCGCAGCGCGCTTGGCGACATTTCCAAACTGCCGTTCCCGATCTCGGTGGCGGTGGATGTCTCGGGGTCCGACGCGGCGCAGGCCATTGATTTTTATATCGAAAACGGCGCGGAAGTGCTGGCGATGCTGCCCTTGCCGGCTGAAGCCACCGCCTCTGACGTGGCGGTTGCCGTCGAGGCCTATGGCGGGCTGTTTGCCAAGGCGGCGGGGGTGCTGGTCGATGAGGCGTCGGGCTTCCAGACCGCCCGCGACGGGGCGGCACAACTGGCGGATATGCTGGCGGAAACCGGGCACGGGCTTGTCACCTTCCCTGCCGGGCTGAATACCGGCCACAAGACGGCGATTGCGCGCGGGATCAAGGCGGGGCTGGTGTTTCGCGACCTGGACAGCGAGGGGCAGGACGGGCGCGTCATGCGCCGCTTCCTTGACAACGCGGCCTTCCGGGCGGGCAATCAGGACGGGGTGATCGTGGTCGCGCGCACGCGGGCGGTGTCGCTACAGGCGCTGCTCGAATGGTCGCTGGGCAGCCGGGCGCAACGGGTCTCGCTGGCCCCGGTTTCGGCCCTGCTGCTGGCGGGCGAGGGGCAATAAGCGCGGCGATACAATTTTCACGCCTTTGCCACATTGTCGCCAAAACCAAGGGTAATACCGGGTGGAAAACAACCATTTGGTGTGCCCATGGATATGAAAATGCTGTTGATGGTCGGCGCGGTTCTGGTCGGCCTGTTGCTCTTCTCAGATATGTTGCCGAAGGGCGAGGGGGAAGGCGGGGGATTGCAAGTCATTTCCCCCGGTGTGGTTAATCTTGGCCGCCCGCGTCCCAGCGTGGAAAACCCCAAAGGCGTGCCGACCGATTACATTACCGAGCGCCCCTGGGGCCAGATGCTCAGCGGCCCGGTTTTCGGGCATAACGAGGGCGATCCAGTCTTTATCAAGGATGTGCTGGATGGGTGGCGCCCGGCGAGCGAGCGGCGCGACAAGCCGGCGGTGGTGCAACTGCTTTTGCCGCGCAAGAGCTGCGATTTTACCTCCCCGGAACATGGGGCCAAGCTGGTGCATCTCGCGGCCCATTCGCCTGAACCGAAGGCGGGGATTTATTCATATACGCGCGAGCAGGTACTGCTGAAGATCGACGCCTGGGTGGAAAACCTGCGCAAAGGCACGGATTTTGTGCCCTTTGTCCCGTCGGGCACGGCGATGCGGGTGTTTGATATCGTCGTCACCGACCGCGAGCCGCTGCACCTCATCCTGCACAACCAGTCGGAAAACATCCTGTTCAATTTCCACCTCGCCCCCGGCGCCAATATTCGCGGCATTTCCATCTTTGGCGGTGATGCCAATGCGGTGGCGGGGCTGGCGAAGGACGTGCCGATTGAGGTGATTGACAGAGCGCGACTCATCGCCTGTGATCTTGCGCCGATCAACCGGGGGGGCATGTTCTATCAGGCCTACAATACCGAAGAGACTCGCCGGATGAGCCCGGCCGATCGACATGAATTGATCATCGGGAAATTGCGGCAGCTGGGCAAGTTTCGGCGCTGGTTCGAGGGGGAGTTCGGGCGTGATTTCGAAACGCCGCATGTGGTTTACCGCTATGCGGATGGGGCGCTGCTCGGTCCGCTGCCCGCTTCCCCGGAGGCGCGGGTGACCTATTCCTCCCTCGCGGGCGCCTATGTGACGGCGCAGGTTGAGGACGTGATCCGAGTCGTGGGCCGGGACCGCTGGCCGGGGGCATTCAAACTCGAAGTGCGGCAGGTCGGCTGGGCGCTGGCGGGCGGCGATCCGGCACAGATTGCGGTGCCGCAAAAGATGTGGAGAAACTGACATGCGCACTCCGGTTGGATTTCTGATCGTCCCGATCCTGTTGGGCATTGGCTACCTCGCGTTTCAGGTCTTTATCGCGGCGCGGGTGGCGGAAGTGGTCGCGGTGGCGACCGATGACACCTATCTTGAGCGGGTTGCGGCCCGCGAATCGGAACCTGTGATCGACGAAGATCTGGGCGTTTTCTTTCTCGATGAGCGGGGGCGGAAAGCCCATTCAATATACCTCGACGTGCTGAAAAAACCGAATTCCTTTGAGGTGAACCGCGATATTTCGGTGCGGGTTCTGTTCGACCCGAGCGAGGTGCTGGACATTGAATTGCCGGAGGATCCGCAATTGCTGCACACCGCAGTCAACCTGCGCGGCGCCTTCCTTGCCGACCGGCTCTGCGCGATCGCCGAGCGCAGTGTTTTTGGCGAGTGCCGGGTGAAACATCTTGAGATCCAGGCGCTGGAACTAAAGTCGAACCGCTATCGCCGGATGCCGGAAGAGGAGGCTCTGCGTCAGCAGCGCCGCTATGGCGGGCGGTTTATTCTCGATGTGACCTTGACCGGCACGGCGGCGCGCCCGCTGGGCACGGTGGAACCGGGATATGCGCTGGTCGAAGCGACTTCCGATTTCAAGGAATACGAAATGGAGCTTCCCAACAGTTTTGCGAGTTTTGAGCCGGTGGTGGATCAGGTGTTGCAGGATATTGCAGCGCGGTGCATCGAATTGCGGGCGCAGAAAGGGGCCTGTGCCCTCAAAAGCGGGGATCTCAGTTTCAAGATTTCCGAGAGCGGGGACCTGTATAAAGTAACAAGCAGGTTATTGACCGTCACCCCGACGGAGGAGCCGGAATGGGCCGTTCAGGAGCGCGAAGCGGCGGAAGCGGCGGCGCGGGCAGCGGAAGCAACGGAGGCGGCGGTGGAGGTTTCCGATGATACTTCCTTTGAGCGCTTGGCAGACGAAGAGAAACCTGCCTTGGAAGAAAAGCCAGTGTTGAATGAAGCGGGCATTACCTTTTTCAATGAAGGAAATGATGATGTATTACTTCAACATCAGCTTAAAACGTTGTTAAATCCGGGTGCCTTCGATGCGGGGCGCAATATTTCGGTGCGGGTAATGGTTGATCCGCATGAAGTGCTGGATGGCGAACTGCCGCAAGACCCGCAACTACTCCACTCCGCGCTTGAGCTGCACGGTGCTTCTCTCGCGGGTCGGCTCTGCGCTATTGCGGAACGTAGTATTTTTGGTGAATGCCGGATGAGGAGCTTTGAGTTCAAAGCATTGGACTTGAGTGAAGACAAGTATAAGCGGCTCATTTTCGAGGACGAATTACAAGAGCGCCAACGACTCTATGCAGACAGGTTTTTCTTCGAGGTTTCGTTAACCGGCACAGAGCCCCACCCGGTTGGCGTCATATCGGCACCGGAGGGTTTTGCGTTGGTTAAGGATCATCATGCCTCTGTGGACTATGGTTTGGATTATGGTTTGTGGGCGTTGCCGACGACCTTTAAAGACATTGAGCCTATGATTGACAGTGCCTTGCAGAACGTGGCCGCGCGTTGCGATGCGTTGCGGTCGCAGACAGGAAATTGTGTTTTGCGCGGGGGGCGTATCAGCTACGATATTAGCGCGCTTGGGGAGACGTTGTATGTGCTCTCAATGTTAATGACCGTCACCCCGACGGAGGAGCCGGAATGGGCCGTTCAGGAGCGCGAAGCGGCGGAAGCGGCGGCGCGGGCAGCGGGAGCAGCGGAGGCGGCGGTGGAGGCTTCCGGGAACTGAACTGCATAGAAAAACGGCCCGGGCATGTGCGCCGGGCCGTCTTGGTGTCATGAACCGCGTTGCCGGGGTCAGGCGCTGGCTTTGTCCAGAGCCTGTTTCAGATCGGCGATGATGTCGTCCGCATCCTCGATGCCGATGGACACGCGGATGGCGTTCGGGGCAGCGCCGGCGGCGATCTGTTGCTCTTCGGTCAGCTGGCGGTGCGTGGTCGAGGCCGGGTGGATGATCAGCGAGCGGGTATCGCCGAGATTGGCGACATGGCTGAACAGTTCCAGATTATCGACCGTCTTCACGCAGGCGTCATAGCCGCCCTTGAGCGACACGGTAAACAGCGCGCCCGCGCCTTTGGGCGAAATCCGCTTGGCGAGGTCGTAATAGGGCGAGCTGGGCAGACCGGCATAGGACACCGCCTCGACGCGCGGATCGGCTTCCAGCCAGGCCGCGACCTTCTCGGCGTTCTCCACATGCTTGGCCATGCGCAGCGACAGGGTTTCGATCCCCATCAGCGTGTAATGCGCGCCCTGCGGGTTCATGGTCATGCCCAGGTCGCGCAGACCCACGGCGATCGAATGGAAGGTGAAGGCCATGCCGCCGAGCGCCTCGTAGAAATTCAGCCCGTGATAGGCCGGTTCCGGCGCGGCGAGGGAGGGGAATTTGCCGGAGGCGCCCCAGTCGAACTTGCCGCTGTCGACGATGGCGCCGCCGGTCACGGTGCCGTTGCCGGTCAGGAACTTGGTGGTCGAATGCACGACCAGCGTCGCGCCGTGCTTGATCGGGTTGATCAGGTAGGGCGTGGCGGAGGTGTTGTCGACGATCAGCGGCAGGCCCACCTTGTCGGCCACGGCGGCAATCGCGTCGAGATCGGTCGGGATGCCCGCCGGGTTGGCCAGCGATTCGCAGAAAATGGCGCGGGTATTGTCGTCCACCGCCGCTTCCACCGCCGCCGGGTCGTCGAAATCGACAAAGGTGGTGGACCAGCCGAAGCGCTTGATGGTCTGGCTGAGCTGGGTCACCGTGCCGCCATAAAGCCGGTTGGAGGCGACGATGTTGAGGCCCGGCCCCATGAGCGGGAACAGCGCCATGATCTGCGCCGCGTGACCGGAGGAAACACAGACCCCGCCGACGCCGCCTTCCAGCGTGGTAATGCGCGCGGCAAGGGCGGAAACGGTCGGGTTGGTCAGGCGGGAATAGATGTTGCCCACCTCAGCGAGGTTGAAGAGCGCGGCGGCGTGGTCGCTGTCGCGGAACACATAGGCCGTGGTCTGGTAAATCGGCACCTGCCGCGCGCCGGTCGCCGGATCCGGCTCGGCGCCGGCGTGAACTTGCAGCGTGTCAAAGCCTAGTTGCTTTTCGGTCATTGGGGTCTCCCTTATCCTTGCCCTGTCCTTTGCCCGCGAGGCTAGGCGAAAGCGGGCGGCGGGGCAATCGCAGATGGCAGGTTTTTGGCCAAAGGGGAGAGGATTTTTCGCGCGCGCATGGCGCGGGAAAATGTTCTGTTTGAGGCGGGGTTGGCCGGGAAAATTTCCCGGTTTTGTGGGGTCTGAAGCGGTGCGCGCGGGAAAATTGCCTAAAGCGATTTCTGTTCTAGCGCATCCAGAACCCTTCGCGCTTGATCTTGTTGCGGATGGCGCGTTCGCGCGACGGAAGGTTGTCGCGATCAAACAATGCGCGCACCTTGCGGCCCCGGCCCTGATAAATCATCCGCCGCATCGGCTCGTATTCTTTCAGCACCTTCTTGATCTTGTTCGGCGCGGCGGCCTCCTCAAGCGCGTCGATCGTGGCATCCGCCTCGCGGGCATAGGCCAGGGGCAGGATGCGCCAGTGGCAGGTCACGTCGCCATCCAGCCCGTCCAGCTCCGGCCCCGGCCGCCCGCCACCGAAACTCTGCACCACGAGGGGCAGGGCGATCTGATCGAGCCAAGGGTAAATCTCCTGACAGACCAGCGCCTCGGGGCGGTCGTCGCGAATGGCCAGCGCGATCTCTAGGAAACGCGTGCCGAAGGCCACCGGGTCCGGCCCGAAGAACCATCCCGCGTTGAAATAAAGGAAGCGTTCCCAGTAGTTTACCGGCTGACTTTCATCTAAACTCTTCGCGAGGTCGAGGCCGAATTTATCATACAGCGCGCCCCAGATTTCCGCGTAATCCGGGCCGTAAAGCTCCAGTTTCGGCCAGGTGTTTTCTCGGCGCATCGAGGCGGCGGGGTGGTCGAAATCGAAGGGCAGATGCGAGAGCGGGCCGGTCACCACGGTGTCGCTGTCAACGAACAGGAACGGCTCCCCTTCGGGTGCGGCGAGCAGGGCTTCGATCTTGTTGCCCTGCGGATAATCCGGGCCGAAATGGTGCGCCTCAAAGGGCAAAATTTCCGCGCCCAGAGCTTCCAGCGCGGCGCGCGGCGCGTCGGTCATGCGTGCGTCTTTGCCCCATTTGCCGCCCACCGGCTCCAGCACGATCAGCCGCCCGGCAAAATCCGGGTCAAAACGGCGCAGCGAAGCCGCGAACAAAAGCGCCTCATATTGCAGCCGCCCCCGTTGCCCAATGAGCAGAATATTGAAGCTTTTGCCGCCTTTTTTCTTTGCCATTTGCCACGCCTCCGCTTTTGCGGCACTATAGGCCACGGCGCGGCGGGCGCAATCCATTCCGGAGCGCGCGGCGTGTGAAACGAGGAGCGGAGGCAGAAATGCGGTTGGGCAGGTTGATCGGCGCGGCGGCGCTGGCGGTGATGGCGGGAGGAATGCCAGTTGCGGCGCAGCAATTCACCACGGCGGACGAGGTGCGCCCGATTCTCGCATCAACGCGGGGCAACTGGGTCGCGGTGCGTGAATATAACGGCAAGGATCTGGTCTATTTCACCCATCTGATCACCTGGCGCTGCGGGCTGGACGGGATTTATTACGCGGTGAATGGCGGGGCGGAAACCCGCCTCAAGGCCGAGCCGTGCCATGACGGGGAACCGACGCCCAACGCGATCAAATCCGAAGAATTCCTGCCCTTCATCTCGCTGCCCCTGAAATCGCTCGAACGCATTCAGGTGCGGATTATGTATGACGACGGCAAATCGGACAGCGTGGAATTCTCCCGCGCGGATGTGCTGATGTATTGAGGGGCGCTGTTGGGGGCGTGTATCATACGGATTTAAGTCTTCAGACAGGAGCCTGAGGTCTATTTCAATAGGCGCTTCATCGGTTGGCTTATCTAAAAAAGCACGTCCAGCCGCAGGGCGCCCCAGACGACATGCCAGATTGCGTAGAAGCCCAACCGGAACGCATACATGGAAACGAAGCCAAATCGCTTCAGGATCACGAGTTGCGTCAGGCTGAACAGAAACACATGCACGCCTGTGTAAATCATGGTTGCCGCGGAGTTTTGACGTGCAAACCACATTTGATATCCGGGCTCTAATATCGCTACCAAAAGGATGCTGATCCAAACGATCTTGCTTTGAGACAGGTTTGCGAATTGGGATAAAACGAAGATGCCTATGGTGAGGGGCAAGAGGTGGAAAAACACCTCTGCAATGAAGCCTATCGTTGGGTAGAAGAGCAATGATTTTGGGAAGGGGATATTGATATCTGCGGGGTAGTCGAGAAACCAGATATCGGCGATCACCACTTCAAATCCGAACAAAAAGGCGATCCCGATCAAGATCAGATGCGTTCGAAAGGGGCTGGGCTGGTGGACGACAAACTGCGCCTTCTCCATCAAATAGTATAGAAGCAAGGCGCCTGTCAGAATTGAAACCAGTATTGTAATCAAAGGGTTAAGAGTGCCAAGAAACCGGCCAAACGTGGAGGCATCCAGATAATACAGGACAATCCCCAGGAGCGCCACGATGAGGGATACGCGTAGATAGGTCAGGTATTGTGATCGTTTGGCACGATGGGGCGTCATGAATTCAAAGACCTGAAATTTGAATGTTCCCTAACCAGTCGGGTTCGTGGATTGCGCACGACAAGCCCGAATGCAAAGCCTTTTCTTATTTACGCACATATGGTTGCGTATATATGCACGCTTGTGCAAGCGGAAGGCGTAAAACATGAAAGACGAAAGGCGGAATACCCCTTGGCATCTTTGGGTCATCGCCCTGTTTTTCATGTTCCTGTATGCAATCGGCATCTATGATTATTTGATGATGCGTTCTGACAATGAAGCCTACTATGCCGCGCAGGGGTTTGGGGCCGAGGTCCGTCGCTATTTCACCGATTATCCCTTGCCGTTGTTGGCATTATGGACCACCAGCGTTTTCAGTGCGCCAATGGCCGTTATTTTATTGATGTTTCGTTTCCGTTGGGCGGTGGATGCTGCGTTTGTGGCATTTCTTTCCATGCTATTGCTGGATGCCTTTACATTCGCCTTCAGAGACCGTTGGCATGTATTCGGGTAATGGATATCAACAATAGATATGATCGTTCTTGTGTTAACTTTTGGGTTTTATGGCTATGTACGTTGGTTAAAACGACGGTTGATCCTGACATAAGATGCCAGCGCATAATCATACATTTTGTGGCAACTCCACCAAAATGGCGTTTCTGGGAGACTTCACGGTTGCGTTGGCCGAAAGAGGTGTTTCCCCGCGCCTTACCCGCGCTCGACAAAGTGCCCGAATTTTGACGCCATGAACAGGCGTGGGGTGCCTGTGCCCATGGCGACGCGGGTGACTTCGCCCAGAATCACCGTGTGATCGCCCGCATCCACCGTGTTGCGCAGCACGCATTCGAAGCGGGCGGGGCAGTTTTCGATCAGCGGCACGCCGGTTTCCGAGCGGGTCCAGCCGGGGCAGAGGTCGAAGGCGTTTGCTTTGCGGGCAAAGCCCATGATCAGGTCGTCCTGCGCGTCGGAACAGATATGCACGGCGAAGTTCTGGGCGGTGCAGAACGTGTCGTGGCGGTCGGATTTCTTGCCCACGCACCACAGCACCATCGGCGGGTCCAGCGATACCGAGGAGAAGGAATTGACCGTGATGCCCACCGGGCCGATATCCGCTTCGGCGGTGACCACGCAGACCCCGGTGCCAAACTGGCCGAAGGCGGCGCGCAGGGGTTTGGTATCGCCGGGATCGGGCACGAAAATCTTGGTCATTGGGGTCTCCGGGGGGGCTTCTAGGGGTTCGCGGGCGCGCGGCCTTATGTCTCTTCGTTGCGCGGTTCGGGGGTGCGCGGTTCGACCGTTGGTGTCAGGCAGAACATCTCATACATCAGGCCGATCAGCCGTTTGGGCCGCTCATCGGCCAGCGAATAAAAGATGGTCTTGCCCTCGCGGCGCGGCGAGACCAGCCCTTCCAGCCGCAGCCGCGCCAGTTGCTGGCTCACCGCCGCCTGCCGTGCGTGCAGCAATTCTTCCAGTTCGGACACGGATTTTTCGCCATCGACCAGCGCGCAGAGGATCATCAGCCGGCCTTCATGGCTGATCGCTTTCAGCAGCGCGGAGGCGTCACAGGCCGAGGCCATCATCTTGTCCATATCCGCGCCGTCCAGCGGGGGAGCGGCGGGGGGTGTTTGGGGGCTATTCTTCAGCGTCATGGCCCTGAAATAAGTCAAAGCCGCGCCGCTTGCAACCGGGCGGCTTTGGCGGCACTGTCGCGCGGCAAGAATGGAGGAAGCGCGATGCAGATGCGGGAATTGGATGATCGGGTCAGCGTGGCCTATCAGATCGAGGCGGCGGATGTGGATCAGGTTGCGGCGATGGGGTTTGGCGCCATCATGTGCAACCGGCCCGATGGTGAGGAGCCGGGGCAGCCGGATTGGGCGGAGATTGCGGCGCGGGCCGAGGCGCTGGGGCTGAAGACCTTTTTCGTGCCGATCGGCAGCCGGGAGCCGGACCGCGCGGCGCTGGAGGCCTATGCGGCGGCGATGCGCGCGAGCGACCGGCTGTTTGCCTATTGCCGCACGGGGACGCGGTGCGAGATCCTGTGGCGGATGGTGAAGGCGCAGGGGCTGGCGTGAGCCGCCGCGCGACGCTGCGTCAACTGCCACGCAGGGCACGGGTGAATTGAACGCCCGTTTCGTTCCTGCTAGCCCTTGCGCAACATATGCGTGCGCATCAAACGGGAGGAAAACATGCAAATCACCAAAGACACGGCCATTGTCGTTACCGGCGGCGCTTCGGGGCTTGGCGCGGCGGTTGCGCGTCATTTCGCGGGGCTCGGCGCCAAGGTCGGCATTTTTGACCTGAACGAAGAGGCGGGCGAGGCCTTTGCGGCGGAGATCGGCGGCACCTTTGCCAAGGTCGATGTATCGGATGCGGACAGCGTCAAGGCCGGGTTTGCCAAGGTGCGCGCGGCGAATGGGCAGGAGCGGGTGCTGGTCAACTGCGCGGGCATTGCGCCGGCGGTGAAGACCGTGTCCAAGGGCGTGGCGCATGATGCGGCGCTTTATGCCAAGGTGGTCGGGGTCAACCTCGTCGGCTCCTTCATCTGCGCCAGCAACGCCGCCGAGGGCATGGTGGCCGCCGATCCGGTGACGGAAGATGGCGAGCGCGGCGTGGTGATCAACACCGCTTCGGTTGCAGCCTTCGAGGGGCAGATCGGGCAGGTGGCCTATGCGTCCTCCAAGGGCGGCATCGTGGGCATGACCCTGCCGATGGCGCGCGATCTGCACCGCGACGGGGTGCGGGTGATGACCATCGCGCCGGGCCTGTTCAAGACCCCGCTGCTCGAAGGCATGCCGCAGGAAGTGCAGGACGCGCTCGGCGCGCAGGTGCCGTTCCCGTCCCGCCTGGGCAGCCCGACGGAATATGCCCGTCTGGCTCAGCACATCGTGGAAAACTCGATGCTGAACGGCGACGTGATCCGCCTCGACGGCGCGATTCGCATGGCGCCGCGGTAAGTTCCGCCAGCATTCCACCGCAACATCAGGAGAACCCGCATGGCTCAGGCGATGCGGGTTTTTCCATGCGCTCGCACGGTACGCCGATGCGCACCTGTAACGCCTGATCTGAGCGGGAGGGGAAGGTGCAGGATTCTGTTGCCAGGTTCCTGCGGACCCCGCCTTACGCGGCTAGGCATAAGGACTTAAGTTTCGGCGACCCGAACTGCTTACGCAGCCAGAGCCATTGCCGGAGCACGATTGTCATTAGCAATTATGCGTTTTGGGCCGGTACGGTGGCACCCCGCCGAGACAAAGCTAACCCCTTTAGACGTTCGTCGATCCTGTTTCGGCCCCGAGATCCCCTAATGAAGGATTTGGTGGAGCCGCCGGGTACCGCCCCCGGGTCCGATCCGCTTATTACGAGCGCGTTTATGTCCATAGTCCCCGAGGGGACCATTGATATGTAGGGGGGCGACGGGTATTTGAAAAGGGGCAATTTCAATTTCAAAAATATGTGGGGGAGAATGCTTCAGCGTGGGGTCGGTCTTTTTACAGGGTCTGTTGGTAAAGTCTTTGCAATGCCAATGTTATTTTGGGGCTATATCATGGCGGTTTTCGTTTTCCTGAGCGCGTTGTATTTCCTGATGCTTCAATTCGGCGCGGGAGAGTTTGTGACCGGACTGATCAATGCTCTGGTGCTGGCGTTGGTTGCGTTCCCCGCGCATCGGGTCATGTATGCGAAGGCCGGGATCGGGGGGATGCCAGAGAGAGTTTTCCTGAACGGTGTGCTGTATGTGGTGGAATGGGTCGTGCTTCTTGTTGTTGTGTCGCTGCCATTAGGGCTGCTGCTGGCTCCGCTGATGCCAGCGTTCCAGACCTACTTTTCCATTCTTGTTTATATGTTTCTTGAATTCGCATCTATGGAGGTCACTTCATTGTCCGGCGGCCAGCGTTTGCTGGGGATTTTATTATCTAACAGCCAGCTTTTGCTGAAGATTTTCTTTCTGATATTGCTGGGGACACTGCCGACATATCTGGTGTTGCGCATTAGCATGTCAGTGCCCTGTCGTTCCTTGCAGGGGCGGCATCTGGGGCTGCGCCAGAGTTGGCGTATGACCCGCCCGGTTGCGGGGATGCTTTGGTCGACTGCGATGTTGCTTTTTGCGGCCTTGCTGGTGTGGCAGTTTCTGCGCGTTAGTGGTCAGTTGGCTATTTCGCTGGAGATGCGGGAGCTGCCGTCGTGGATCGGCGACCTTGCGGTGGCGGGCTGGGATGTGGCCACCCTGATCTTTGGGATGTTGGTCGTGGTGGGGGTGCTGACGACAATTTTTGCGCAGATTAGCTCAGCGCAGGAACCGCTTCGCAGCGGGGAAAGCAGGCTCTGAGGCATCCGCCCGTTTCGCAACGGCGTGATATTTTCCCGTTTGGCTCTGTGCGCCCCCTTGAAAAGCAGGGTGCAACGGTGGATCGTAGCGTGGAATGGCCAGACCCGGCCTGTTGGAGGGAGAAGACACCATGTTCAAAGCATTGATGATGGAGCAAGACGCTGAAGGGCTGGCCTCGGCCACGATCCGCGAGATCGGAACAGCGGATTTGCCGGAGGGCGATGTGACGGTCGCAGTCGAGTATTCCACGGTCAACTACAAGGACGGGCTGTGCCTGTCGCCCAAGGGCGGCGGGTTGGTGCGCACTTATCCGCATGTCGGCGGCATTGATTTTGCTGGCACGGTCGAGGCGTCGGAGGACGCCCGCTTTGCGCCGGGGGACAAGGTTGTGCTGACCGGCTGGCGCGTTGGTGAGGTGCATTGGGGCGGCTATGCGCAGAAGGCGCGGGTCAAGGCGGATTGGTTGGTGCCTTTGCCGGAGGGGCTGGATACGCGGCAGGCGATGGCGGTCGGCACGGCGGGGTTCACGGCGATGCTGGCGGTGATGGCGCTGGAGGATCACGGGTTGGTGCCGGGGCGCGGGCCGGTTCTGGTCACGGGCGCGGCGGGCGGCGTTGGTTCGGTGGCCACCGCGACGCTGGCGGCACTGGGCTACGAGGTTGCAGGCGTCACCGGGCGGCCGGAACAGGCGGAGTATCTGCGCGCACTGGGCGCGAGCCAGATCGTGGCGCGCGAGGATTTGAACGAGACCGTGAAGCGCCCGTTGGAGCGCGAGACCTGGGCGGGCTGTGTCGATGCGGTCGGTGGCGACATGCTGGCGCGGGTGCTGGGACAGATGCAATACGGCGCCTCTGTTGCGGCGGTCGGGCTGGCGGGCGGGGCGCATTTGCCCGCTTCCGTGGTGCCGTTCCTGCTGCGCGGGGTGAACCTGCTGGGCATTGACAGCGTGATGCAGCCCTATGAGGCGCGCCTGCGGGCGTGGCAGCGCATCGCCTCGGACCTGCCACTGGACAAGCTGGAGGCGATGATCGTTCCGGCGGTTCTGGCCGACCTGCCGAAGCTGGGCGCCGATATTCTGGCGGGGCAGGTCAAGGGCCGCGTCGTGGTCGATGTGAACGCCTGAGTCAGCCCTTCCAGTTCGGCGGGCGTTTTTCCGTGAAGGCCTGAATGCCCTCGTTGGTGTCGGGGTTCATCATGTTGGTGGCCATGACCTGTGCGGTGTGGCTGTAGGCGGCGGCGAGGGGCAGGTTGGCCTGTTCGTAAAAGGCGCGTTTGCCGATGCGGATGGCGGCGGGGAGTTTGCTGGCGACCTTCTGGGCCAGATCCATTGTGCTTTGCGTCAGCTCGGCGCGGGGCACGGCGCGGTTGATCAGGCCGAGGTCGCGGGCGCGGGCGGCGTCGATGAAATCGCCGGTGGTCAGCAGTTCAAAGGCCTGTTTGCGCCCGATATTGCGGGTGAGCGCGACCATGGGGGTGGAGCAGAACAGGCCGATATTGACGCCGTTGACGCCGAAGCGGGTATCGTCGGCGGCGACGGCCATATCGCAGGAGGCGACGAGTTGGCAGCCGGCGGCGGTGGCGATGCCGTGGACCTCGGCGATGACCGGCTGGGGCAGGGCGGGCAGCGATTGCATCAGCGCGCCGCAGCGGGTGAAGAGGTCGAGGAAATAGGCGGCGCCCTGATCCGGCGCGTCGCGCGCGGCCTGCATTTCCTTGAGGTCATGCCCGGCGCAGAAGGCTTTGCCCGCCCCGGCGAGCACCACCGCTTTGACACTCTGATCCGCCGCGATGGCCGCCAGTTCCGCTTGCAGCGCCGCCAGCATGTCTTCCGACAGGGCGTTGAGGGCGCGCGGGTTGTTGAGGGTCAGGCGGGCGACGGAGGCAATGTCCTCGCGGATCAGGATGTTTTCGGTCATGTTTTTCTCCACAATTTGGTGCAGAATGGAAGAGAAACGGGAGGAAAGCCATGCAAAAATCCGGGGAACGGGCGTTGAAGATGGATGCGGCGGCGTTGGATGCTTATCTGGGGGAGGTGTTTCCGCAGGTTGCGGGGATGTTTTCCATCGAGGATCTGGCGCCGATGCGGGTGACGGTTCGGGCGCATGTGACCGAGCGGGAATTGCGACCGGGGGGCACGGTTTCCGGGCCGACGATGTTCGCTTTGGCGGATGTGGCGGTGTATATGGCGGTTCTGGCGATGGTGGGGCGGGAGGCTTTGGCGGTGACCACCAGTTGCGCCATTGATTTCATGCGCAAACCGGCGGCGGGCAAGGATCTGATCGCGCGCACGCGGCTGTTGAAGCTGGGGCGGGCGCTGGCGGTGGGCGAGGTGTTGATCCATTCGGAGGGGGAAGACCCGGAGGCGCCGGTGGCGCGCGCCTCATTGACCTATTCTCTGCCGCCGGGGGCAGACGCGTGACGCCGCGTTTGATGTTTCTTCTGGCGGGGCCGTTGACCGCATCTGTCGGGGAGTTTGTCACTAATTTCATCGCGGGGGTTGAAGGCAAAGAGCCGGTCGGTAACTTCTTGTTTGCGATGGGGTTTTACGGGGCTGTGCTGATGCTTTTGGCCTATCCGTTTCAGCGACGCTGGTTGAATCCGGCCCGATTTGGGTCGGTTTTGGGGTATGTGGCGGTGTTTGGGTTGGGCTGTTGTTTAGGGCGAAATCGCTTTAATCTGTAATATCGGGCATCAAAATTCGCGTTCGAAATCAGCAGGATGCGGATGGAGAGGCAGAGAATTTTGATTCAGACTTAGCGAATTCTGCCCTGACGAGTGGCTCTGGGTCGGGAATCATTATTGGAATCCGGACACTTCCAGCCCGATCACCCAGTTCTCCATGTTTACCTTTCACGCGCTGATTTACACCCTGCCGGTGATTGCGTTGCGATTTAAGGCCATCCGCAGGAAGGGTTTTTCGCTGGCTTTGGGGCGTTGGGCGGTTGCTGTTTTGGTGTCTTTCGCGGTGAAAGTCTTGGGCGTATCGCCGGAGGTGGTGACGATAGTTTGTGTTTTTGCAACATTTTTTATCGGTTATAATCTTATTTTTGCCTATTCGCTTATACAAATCGAACATCTTTGCAGGCGGCGGGGGTAGGGTTTGTTGATCTTTTCGTCACTACTTTCGGCGGTTTGGGCCTGTGGCGCGGGTTGGGTTTGAGTATTTATCCTAAGAAGAAGGGGCGGTTTCTTGACCTTTTTCGTTCTCTGGGCGAGGGTCACGGTGTTGATAGGAGGACTAAATGTCTGAAGCTGTTGGGAACCGTTTAGAGCAATTTCCGGTGACGTTTTTCGCCATTGTCATGGGATTGATGGGGGTTGTGCTGGCGCTGCATGCGGCGACGCCGTTTTATCCGGTCGCGGAGGCGGGGGCGTTGGTGGTGTTCTGGCTGGCGCTGGCGGTGTTTGCGGTTATTGCCGTGTTTTATCTGGCCAAGCTGGCGCGCTATCCGGGGGCGGTTCTGGCGGAGTGGCGTCATCCGGTGAAGCTGGCGTTTTTCCCGACCATGACCATTTCGCTTCTGTTGATGGCCACCGCGCTACGGCCGGTCAATGCGCAATGGGCGGAGTGGATCTGGCTTGTTGGCATGGTGGGGCAGGGGGTGTTGACGCTGGCGGTGGTCACCGGCTGGATCAGCCACCGTTCCTTTGAGGTCGGCCATCTGACGCCTGCGTGGTTCATTCCGGCGGTGGGCAATGTCATTGTGCCGGTGGCCGGGGCGCAGATGGGGTATCTGGAGATTTCCTGGCTGTTTTTCTCCGGCGGGATGATGTTCTGGGGCATTTTGCTGACCATGGTGATGAACCGTCTGGTGTTTCACGATCCGATGCCGGGGCGGTTGTTCCCGACTTTGGTGATCCTCGTGGCGCCGCCGTCGGTCGCCTTTCTCGCCTATATCAACATGGTGGGCTATGTGGACGGTTTTGCGCGGGTTTTGCTCAACGCGGCCTATATTTTCGCCGCTTTGGTGGCGTTTCAGCTGCCGAAAATCCTGAAATTCCCCTTTGCGCTGAGCTTCTGGGCCCTGAGCTTCCCGATGGCGGCGCTGTCGGTGGCGTCGTTCCGCTTTGCGTGGATCGAGGGGTCGCGGTTGCACGGGTATATCGGCACGGCGGTGTTGTGTGTGTTGCTCGTTGCCGTGGCGGGGCTGATCTGGCGCACGCTGGTGGCGATCTTGCGCGGGGAGATTTGTCAGCCGGAGTGATTTGGGGGTGGGGTAAAATAATACCTAATTGTTAAGTGCCTGAAAAAGCTTGGTCTTTTGGGGTAAATGGTGCTTGACTGCGGGGCGAAAGGCTTTACAACCACTGCATCCGAAACCCAATCAGGGCTGAACAACATGAATACTTTCTCTGCAACCCCTGCAGATATCGAGAAGAAGTGGATCGTGGTCGACGCGGAAGGCGTCGTCCTTGGCCGCCTCGCTTCGATCATCGCCATGCGTCTGCGCGGCAAGCACAAGCCGAGCTTCACCCCCCATATGGATTGCGGCGACAACGTCATCGTGATCAATGCGGACAAGGTGCAGCTCACCGGCAAGAAGCGCACCGACAAGGTGCATTACTGGCACACCGGCTATCCGGGCGGCATCAAAAACCGCACCGCCGGTCAGATCCTCGAGGGCGAACACCCGGAGCGTCTGGTGGAAAAGGCCGTCAAGCGTATGCTGCCGGGCAACCGTCTGGCACGGGTGCAGATGGGCAACCTGCGCGTTTATGCGGGCGCCGAGCATCCGCATGAGGCACAGAACCCGGAAGTGCTCGACGTCAAGTCGATGAACAAGAAAAACACGCGTGAGGGCTGATCATGACTGAAGAAATCAAATCTCTTGATGAGCTGAACGCAGTGGTCGAAGGCGTGGAAGCGCCGGAAGCCGTAGCGGAAACCCTCGCCCCGCGCGAGCCGGTCCGCGACGAGCTGGGCCGTTCCTACGCCACCGGCAAGCGCAAGGACGCGGTGGCCCGTGTCTGGATCAAGCCCGGCTCCGGCAAGGTCACGGTCAACGGCCGCGACATGGACAAATACTTCGCCCGCCCGGTGTTGCAGATGATCCTGCGCCAGCCGTTTCAGGTTGCCGGTGTTGAAGGCGAGTTCGACGTGGTGGCGACGGTCAAGGGCGGTGGCCTTTCCGGTCAGGCCGGTGCGGTCAAGCACGGCATTTCCAAAGCGCTGCAACTCTATGAGCCGTCCCTGCGCGGCGCGCTGAAAGCGGCAGGCTTCCTGACCCGCGACTCGCGCGTGGTCGAGCGGAAGAAATACGGTAAGCGCAAGGCGCGCCGGAGCTTCCAGTTCTCCAAGCGTTAATTCGCGATACAATCTGCAAAAGGGTCTCCGATTGGGGGCCCTTTTGGCTTGCGGGGGGCAGGGCAATCCCCTATACCCGCCGGGCAACGCACCCATAGCTCAGCTGGATAGAGCGCTGCCCTCCGAAGGCAGAGGTCTGAGGTTCGAATCCTCATGGGTGCGCCATTTTCTTTTCTGCGATCTATCGGCTTGAAAACGCGGTTGTGCGTTTCTTCTCGGGTTGTGACGCCAGAGGGGAGGCGATGTGCTATGATATAGAGACCTTTTTGTAATGCTTTTGGCATGGAGCTTTGAACATGGCGTTTAGTCGGACAAGTCTTGGCAGTGTCGATCTTAACCTGCTTTCGGCTCTGATCGCTTTGGTCGAAGAGCGCAGCACGGTTCGGGCGGCGGCGAGGTTGCATTTGGCCCAGTCAACGGTATCGGGCATTCTGGCCAGACTTCGGGAGGTGTTCGACGACGAAATTCTTGTGCGCAATGGCCGGGTTCTGGAGCCCACTGTGCGCGCATTGGAGTTGGTTCGGACAGCCAAACCCCACATGGATGCGTTGGCCGCGGCGGTTGGTGCGACTTTGGAGTTTGATCCGGGGCAGGATCATCGCGCGTTTCATTTGGGGTGCACCGATGGGGTGGCCTATGCCCTGTTGCCAAAGCTGACCCGCATTCTGCAAGAAACCGCGCCGCAATGTGAATTGGTGGTTCGTATTGGGGATTTTCGCACCTTGCCCGATATGCTTGCCACGGGTGAAATCACCACGGCGGTTGGCTATTTACGAGACAATCTGTCGGCCACGACGCGCGTGATGACACTTTTCAACGCCGAATGGGTGGTCATACGGGACGCGAAACAGCCGCCGGTCACGGGGCTGGAAGATTTTTGTGACCGACCTCATGCGATCGTAACCCCGCGCGGCAATCTGACGGGTTTTGTCGATGAGAAGCTGGCAGAGCTGGGCCGCAGTCGCCATGTCGCTGTGGGTTTGTCGCAATTCTCTTTGTTGCTTGCGACGCTGACCGGCAATGATCTGATTGCCACCGTGCCCGATTTCATCGCGCGCAGCCTGCAAGACTTTGGCGGGTTTGCAATTGATCCCTGTCCTGTGGATGTGTCCCCGGTGGCCAATCGTCTGGCCTGGGTGTCCACGGCACAACAGGACCCATCGCAGATATGGTTTCGCGACCTGATCAAAGGCACGTTTCAGGGGGGCGCAAGTAAGCTGTATGTCGCGCGGGACTGACGATTTCGACAATCGGGAAATCCGATTTATCAATTCTGTGGTCAGAGGGCATCCTTGAGGTATCAATCACTGAAAGGACGCTGAAATGGCACGCGTAGCGATCATTCTGACATCCCACGGCACGCTTGGCGAGAGCGGCAAAGCGACCGGGTTTTATTTCGATGAGATGGCGACACCTTACTGGGCCCTGAAAGATGCGGGCCACATTGTGACGCTGGCCTCCATTCAGGGGGGCAAGCCGCCGTTTGACCCCGGTAGCATCAAGGACAACCCGGACGATCGCCCGGCAGCCGTGCAGCGGTTTCTGACCAGCGACGATGCGATGGCCGAGCTGGACACCACCCCGGCGGTTGCGGATCTCGATCCGGGGAACTTTGACGCCGTGTTTTTACCCGGTGGCCACGGCACGATGTTCGATTTTGCGGACAATGCGGAGCTGGGCGCATTGGTTGGCACGATATATGACAATGATGGCATCATCGGCGCCGTTTGCCATGGCCCCGCAGGTCTGCTGAGCGCCCGCCGGGCCGACGGCCAGCCCGTTGTCGCCGGCCACAAGGTCAATGCGTTCACCGACGCAGAAGAGGCCGCCGTGGGCCTGACAGAGACCGTGCCTTTCCTGCTGGAAACCGCCCTGCGTGAACAGGGTGCGGCGTTTGAAAAGGCGGACACCTTCAACGCCCATGCGGTTCGGGATCGCCAGTTGATTACCGGCCAGAACCCCGCCTCGGTTGCCGCTGTTGCGGATTTGATGCTCGAAGCTCTGGCGTCACGGGTTACCCGCTGATCCCGTCGATCCGAGCAAGGTATTCGATATGCAGACGCGGCGTGTCATCGTTGTGAGGATATTCCGCGCCGTGCGAACGGTTTGAAAGGCGGGGCGTCTGTGCCCCCGGCGGGAAGGCGCAGGGCTTTGTTCTGCGTCACGCTCAGCCTGCCATACGCCTGCAGATCGACTTTTGTCACATCCGAACCGGGTTTTCCTGCACCTTCTGTTAAGCCGTTTCAGCCCCCCGAACGCTCGATCATGCCGAACAGGTCGCGCGGATCGTCCGGGTCGGCGAGCATGTCAAGCGGTTCGTAGAATTCGGTGCCTTCGATCACCTGTTTGACGAACCGCAGGGCCGAGAAATCCTCAATCGCGAAGCCGACGGAATCGAACAGCGTGATCTGGCGCGGGTCGCGTCGCCCTTCGGCCTGACCCGTCATCACCTTCCACATTTCGACCACCGGATGATCCGCATCCAGCGCCTGAATTTCCCCTTCGATTCGGGTCTGCTCGGGGTATTCCACGAAAATCTCCGAGCGCAGCAGGATGTCACGATGCAACTCGGTCTTGCCGGGACAGTCGCCGCCGATGGCGTTGATATGCACCCCGGAGCCGATCATGTTGTCGGTCAGGATGGTGGCGTATTTCTTGTCGGCGGTGCAGGTGGTGATGATCTGCGCCCCCTCGATGGCGTCTTCGGCGGTTTTGCAGGGGATCACGGTCAGCCCGCGCCCGGTCAGGTTGGCGGCACATTTCGCCGTGGCCTGCGGGTCGGTGTCGTAAAGGCGCACCGTGTCGATGCCGCAAAGCGCCCTGAACGCCAGGCATTGAAATTCCGATTGCGCGCCATTGCCGATCATCGCCATGCAGCTTGCCCCCTTTGGCGCCAGATACTTGCCCACCAGCGCCGACGTTGCCGCCGTGCGCAGCGCCGTCAGCAGGGTCATCTCCGTCAGCAGCGTCGGATAGCCGGTGTAAACATCCGCCAGCAGGCCAAACGCGGTGACGGTTTGCAGCCCCTCAGACGTGTTCTTGGGGTGGCCATTCACATATTTGAAACCATAAGCCTCCCCATCCGAGGTCGGCATCAGCTCGATCACCCCATGGGGCGAATGGGCGGGGATGCGCGGGGTCTTGTCGAAACTCTCCCAGCGCTTGAAATCGCGTTCGATCTCATCGGCGATGCCGGTGATCATCTGCTCCAGCCCGACATGGCGGATCAGTTTCATCATGTGATCGACAGAGACAAACGGCACGAGGGCCTTGTGTGACGGCTGCGGGGTATGGCTCATGGGGTCTCCTACGGGATCAGAAGCTGCGGGTGGGGCGGTCAAACACGCGCCGGCCCAAAAGCGAGGCGGTCAGGTCGACCATCAGCTTGGCCGTGCGGCCGCGGTCGTCCAGAAACGGGTTCAACTCGACCAGATCGAGCGAGGATACCAGCCCGCTTTCATGCAGCAGTTCCATCACCAGATGCGCCTCGCGTTCGGTCGCGCCACCGGGGACGGTGGTGCCAACCGCCGGGGCGATGGCGGGTTCGAGGAAATCCACGTCCAGCGATACATGCAGCATCCCATCTGCGGCGCGCACCCGGTCGAGAAACGCTATTACCGGCGCTTTGATCCCGTGTTCGTCGATGCTGCGCATATCGGCCAGCATCAAATCGTGACGGGCCAGCGTCGCCCGCTCTGCCGGGTCGACCGAGCGCAGCCCGATCATGCCGACCTGCGCCGTGGGCACTGGAGCGCGCACCGGGGGGAAGGCCTCAAAGCCGGGCTGGCCGGTGAAATAGGCCACGGGCGAGCCATGCAGGTTGCCCGATGCGGTGCTTTGCGGCGTGTGGAAATCGGTATGCGCATCCAGCCACAGCACGAACAGGGGCTTGCCCTGCATCTGCGCATATTCGGCCATGCCAGCGACGGTGCCCATGGACAGCGCATGATCGCCGCCCATGAAAATCGGCATCCCCTGAGGCGCAATCTCTTTCGTGGCGCGGGTCAGGGCCGAGGTCCAACCAACGCATTCCGGCAGGCAAACAAGGTGATTATCCGGCGCGACGGTGTTGGCGTCGGGCGCGATATTTCCCTTGTCTTCGACGTGATGGCCAAGCCCGGTCAGGGCCTCGGCCAGCCCCGCCACACGATATGCGTCAGGCCCCATCCGGCAGCCCTGTCGCATTTTTCCGGCATCCATCGGGACACCCACCAGGATTAGATCATGTGTTTTCATCAGGCCAGTATGCGGGCAGATGCCCCCTTGCCGGAAGAGCGCAATTTGTTCAAAATGGAAGTTGAAATGCCCAATATGGAACCATCGAATGGACAAACTGGACAATGACCTGTTGTCGGCCCTGCATCGGGACGGGCGGGCCACCTTGTCGGAACTGGCGGATCATCTGGGCGTCACCCGCACCACGGTGCGCACCCGGCTGGCAAACCTGAAGCAATCCGGTCAGATCGTCGGGTTTACGGTGGTCACCCGGCAGGACATTGCCCCAACCCCGGTGCGCGGGCTGATGATGCTCGGCATCGAGGGGCGCGGGGCGGCGCGGATCATGGGGAAACTGGCGGCCATGCCGCAGGTTCAGGCGGTGCATACCACCAATGGCAGTTGGGATCTGATCGCAGAGCTGGGGGCCGATACGCTGGAGGAGCTGGACCAGACCCTGTTTCAAATCCGTCGGCTGGACGGGATCACCCGGTCCGAAACCAACCTGTTGCTGTCGACCCGCAAGGGGCGTTAGGCGGCGTGTTTACGCGGCCCCGCCCAAAAGCGCCGCGTTGCCGCCCGAGGCGGTGGTGTCGACGCAGAGGTGGCGTTCGCCCATCACCCGGCCCATATCCACCGCGCCGGTGATCAGCGGCAGGATCGGGCCGCTGCGGCGAGAGAGCGCTTGTGCCAAGGGCCGCGCGCGGTCGGCATCGCCCCAGAACAGAACGCCGCCAAAGCCGGTCAGATGCTCAAGCACCTCTGCCGTCAAGGTGCCGGTGGCCTCGACCGCCGCGCCGCCAAGGGCACGGATTTGCCGGGCTTGCTCGGCAGCAGTTTCCGCCCCCGGACCAAGGCACAGCAGCGGCGGGCGCGGCAGGGTGCTGAGGCGGTTTGATTCTCCGGTGGGGCCGGGCAGGGTCTTGGTCTCGCCCCCCGTGCCGGCAGGGGCGGTGTCGATGGCGTTTTGCATTTCCTGTGCGCTCATCTCCCCGGTCCAATCGGCCCCGGCGCGGCCCGGTTCGGGCCGGGTGAAGCGCGACAGATAGAGCGGCCCGCCCGCTTTCGGCCCGGTGCCGGACAGCCCCTCGCCGCCGAAAGGCTGGCTGCCGACAATGGCGCCGATCTGGTTGCGGTTGACATAGATATTGCCCGCATGGATGCGATCCGCGACATGCTGCACCCGGTCATCAATCCGGGTCTGAAGCCCGAAGGTCAGCCCATAGCCGGTGGTGTTGATGGCGTCGATCACCTCGTCCAGCTGATCCGAGCGGAAGGTGGCCAGGTGCAGGACCGGGCCGAAGACCTCGCGCTCAAGATCGCCGATCCCGTCAATGCGGATCAGGCTGGGAACGATGAAAGTGCCCGCTTCGGGGGTGGACAGGCTGTGCAACAGGCGACCCTCGCTGCGGGCGGCGTCGATATGGGCGGCGATGCCCGCGCGGGCCTCTTCGTCGATCACCGGGCCGCAATCGGTTGACAGAAGCCACGGATCACCTAGAGCCAGCTCATCCATCGCGCCGGTCAGCATTTCCGTGAAGGGCGCGGCGATGTCCTCCTGCACATAGAGGCACCGCAGGGCGGAACAGCGCTGGCCCGCGGATTGAAACGCGCTTTCGACGATCGCGGTGATCGCCTGTTCCGGCAGCGCGGTGGAGTCGACGATCATTGCGTTCAGCCCGCCGGTTTCCGCCAGTAAAGGCGCGCCGGGGGCCAGAGTGTCGGCCATGGCCCGGCGGATGCGCAAGGCGGTTTCGGTCGAGCCGGTAAAGGCCACGCCATCCACCCGCGCGTCCGAGGTCAGCGCCGCCCCCACATCGCCCGCGCCGGGCAGCAATTGCAGCGCGGAGCGCGGCACTCCGGCAGCGTGCAGCAGCCCGGTGGCCAGATGAGCGATCAAAGGCGTCTGCTCCGCCGGTTTGGCCAGCACCGCATTGCCCGCCGCCAGCGCGGCGGCGATCTGGCCGGTGAAAATCGCCAGCGGGAAGTTCCACGGGCTGATACAGGTAAAGGTCCCCATCGGCGCGATCGTGGGCGCATTGGCGGCGTAATAGCGCAGGAAATCCACCGCCTCGCGCAGCTCGGCCACCGCGTCGGGGCGGGTCTTGCCGGCCTCGCGGGCCAGCAGAGCGAAGATTTCGGCGTGGTTGGCTTCGTAAAGATCGGCGGCGGCGTTCAGGATGCGGGCGCGGGTGGCGGCGTCCTCGACCCAGGGGCTGGCCGCGCCAAGGGCGGTTTCAATGTCGGCGGGCGAGGCGGTGGCGACATGGCCGACGGTCTCGGCCGGGTTGGCGGGGTTTTGCAGCGGGGCCGGAGCCTCGGGTGCGGCCGGCCCGGCCAGCAGCGGCGCGGCCTGCCAATGATGCGCCCAAAACGGTGCGGTGTCCCGGTCAAGCGCATTCAATGTCGGCCCGTGGGTCAGGTCAAACCCGCGCGAATTGCGCCGCTCGGGGGCGAACAGTTCTGGCCCGGTTGGCAGCGCGGGCGTGGGGTCGTTCAGGGCGTCAAACGGATCGCGGGCAACCCGTTCGGCGGGCACGTCTTCGTCAACGATCTGGTTGACGAAGCTGGAATTTGCCCCGTTTTCCAGCAAGCGACGCACCAGATAGGCCAGCAAATCGCGATGCGCCCCGACCGGGGCATAAATCCGGCAATGGGTTTTTTCCGCCTTCAGCACGATCCCGTGCAGCGCCTCGCCCATGCCATGCAGCCGCTGGAATTCATAGGCATCGCGCCCGGTGCCGGTCAGGGTGGCCATCTCAAGGATCGCCGCAACGGTATGGGCGTTATGGGTGGCGAATTGCGGATAGATCCGGTCGGTCATCGCCATGAGCTCGCGGGCATTGGCGATATAGCTGACATCGGTGGCGGCCTTTTGGGTAAAGACCGGGAAGCCCGCCATGCCCTCGACCTGCGCGCGCTTGATCTCGCTGTCCCAATAAGCGCCCTTGACCAGCCGCACCATGATCCGCCGGTCGTGACGGGTGGCCATGTCGTAAAGCGCATCCAGCGCCAGAGAGGCCCGCAGGCCATACGCCTGCACCACCACGCCAAACCCGTCCCAGCCCGCCAGCGCCGGCTCGGCCAGCACGCTCTCGATCACCTCAAGCGAGATCGCCAGCCGGTCGGCCTCTTCCGCGTCGATGTTCAGCCCCATACCCGCGGATTTCGCCAGCAGCGCCAGACTGCGCAGACGCGGCACCAGTTCGGCCAGCACGCGCTCCCGCTGGGCGACTTCGTAACGCGGATGCAGGGCCGAGAGCTTGACCGAAATGCCGGGGTTCTCGCGGATGTCCTGCGAATGACAGGCCTGAGCAATGGCGCTGATCGCGCGGGAATAGGCCAGATGATAGCGTTTGGCATCGGCGTCGGTCATCGCCGCCTCGCCCAGCATGTCATAGGAATAGGTATAGCCGCGCGCTTCCATTTCAGCGGCCCGCTTCATGGCGCTGGTGATGGTTTCGCCCAGAACGAATTGCTTGCCCATTTCCTTCATCGCCCGCCCGACGGCAGAGCGGATCACCGGCTCGCCCAGCCGCTTGACCGCGCCGCGCAGGGCGCCGACGATCCCCGGCTCGCGATCTTCCAGCACCTTGCCGGTCAGCAGCAGCGCCCAGGTCGAGGCATTGACCAGCGAC
>PDOZ01000027.1 GCA_002747325.1 Rhodobacterales bacterium | reverse complement strand
CCTACTTCAAGTAGGAATTCTTTCAGCTGACTAGGAATCGTCAGCATACGATCCTCCTCGCGAGAGACCCTCGAATACACTAGAGATCTCTCCAAAACGTCGACTTCCTCGGCTGACCAGCGATGCTCAGGGTCCCAATCGAAATTTTCAACAGACGCCATCTTTTCCATAGCTTGCTTTATCGTGATCATAGCAGATTTCTCCCAATCAAATTGTTTCTGGATCTCTCGTCATGCGGCCCTCCGGATAGTGTGCCCGCCCGCCTACCCGTCGTCATTTCCGGTCCGGCAAGTTTGGCAGGAAAGGATTTGCCATGACAAGGCTACAGGTCTTCTCGCGAACATAGGTTATAGAGAAACTCCGCAAGCGTATCGGCGCATTTGCCAATGCCAAGCGTGTTGTCGCCTTCTCCCCAAGGATCATAGGCCAGGCCCCAGATGTAGACGGCGTTGTTCTCAGGGTTGGTGCCGTCCATCAAAAGGTAGGCGTGTCCGCCTTCGGCGGTGCCCATGAAAACGTATCCGTAAGGGACGCGGCCCGGCATGAACTGATCGCGGTTTTCACCACAATAGTATGGCAAAAACGTCTTTGAGTAATCTATTATTCTATCCGGACAGTCAGAACCGATCACCTGTGTTTCGTTGATAGCAGTACCACCGCTGTCAAACGTTACCAAAAAAGCATTGTCATATCCGGCGCTACAGATACCAACCTCTCGCAAAAACTCTTTCAACTGGCTCGGCAGCGACAACTTACGGACGTCATCACCCGGAATTCTCGAATATACCAGGCCGTCTTCCAATTTGGCGACATCTTCCGCAGACCAGGCGTTCTGAGGCTCACAGTCAGAATTTTCAACCGTTGCCATCTTTTCCATAGCTTGCTTTATCGTGATCATAGCAGATTTCTCCTAATCAAATTGCCTCCGGATCTCTCGTCATGCGGCCCTCCGGATAGTGTGCCCGCCCGCCATCGTCCGCCTACCCGTCGGCATTACCGGTCCAGCACGTTTGGCAGGAAAGGATTTGCCATGACAAGGCTACAGGTCTTCGTAAGGCCGTAGGTTATAAAGAAACTCCGCAAGCGTATCGGCGCATTTGCCAATGCCAAGCGTGTTGTCACCTTCCCCCCAAGGATCATAGGCCAAGCCCCAGATGTAGACGGCGTTGTTTTCGGGGTTCGTGCCGTCCATCAAAAGGTAGGCGTGTCCGCCTTCGGCGGTGCCCATGAAAACGTACCCGTTAGGGACGCGGCCCGGCATGAGCTGATCATGGTTGGGGCCATACAGGAGCGGAATAAAGCTTCTGGAATCATTTATCATGTTTTCAACTGCGTGCCCAACACTAACCATTTCATTTTTCGCCCGCGCCCCACTCGGAAAATTGATCACAAACGCATTGTTGGTTTCCGCCCCAACGCTACCATGTTTTAACAAGAACTCTTTCAGCTGTTTCGGCAATTTCAATCGTGCAGGGCTTTTGCGCTCGCGGTAAACGGCAGCGTCGCGCTCAAAAACGGCAATGTCTTCTTCAGACCACTGCTCTCCATCGTCCCATTCAATATCCCCCTTGCGACGCATTTCAGCGACAGCTTCGTCGATGGTGATCATGTCTCCCTCCTGAGGGGCTTCCCCGTTGCGCCTCACGCGGCGGCCTTGGTGGGCAAGCTTGCCATGTGTTCTGGAGTTTGCAAGCCGCATCGTGGTTCCATCCCGGTTATGCCACAGGGATAGGGGGGAAAGATAGCCAGACAACAGACCTGCCGGGCGTGAACGCCATGTCGGATTGTTTCATGGCATCTCTATAGATTGTGACCCCGGAGATGCGGTTGTTTTTCGTAATACGCCGTTGGAGGAAAGCGGTTTCAAGTTTTCGGCGCTGAGGGACAGGTTTGCTTTGCTACTCGATAAAAAGCCGGTGACGCGCGCAACCAAACGTGTTGGGTCTTGGGAGAAATCCTGAAGCCTGCTGCATAAGGGGCAACAGCATTCTGAAACATCAAGGGGATGCGCTTTCCCGGATCATCGGGCGGAATGCGCGGGCGTAATGGCCGCTGTCATGGTCTGTGCCGGGTCAGGACGTCGGATTGTCCGGGGTCATGAATGCAAAACTACCGGGTTTGGCGCCGAGCGCCTTTTCGATGATCGTTTGTGTGACCTGTCGTCGGAGGCGGAGTTCTGCGTCGGTAAATTCAAACAGCCCGCCATCGGTCAGAAATTGCGCGCCGGTAAAGAGAAACTGGATGGTTTCCAGCGGATATTCCACCGCAAACACCCCCTCGCGGTTCCCCTGTTCGACAATTCTGGCAAGGATCGGGGAGAGGCGGAGGACGGTCTGAATGTTGGTCAACTCGTGCAATTCGCGGTTGTCGGGGGCGTGCAGCATTTCGGCGACGTTCAGGGACGTGTCGTCGCCCATATGGCCCTGCGACAGAAGCATTTGCAGCTTTTGCAGCGCCGACAGATCCGGTGCCTGCGCAATGCTGTCCGCAGCTTCGACGATCTGATCCAGCGTCTGCGCGACAATGGCTTGCAGAATGTCGGGCTTGGATTTGAAGTAATAGTAAAACGTACCCTTCGCGACGCCGATCTCGTTGATGATCCTGTCGACGGAGCATTTGGCGTAACCGATCTCGTGAAACAACCGGCTTGCGGTTGCGATGATTTCTGACCGGCGTTCGTCACGCGTTTTGGTGATCCGTGCCACGGAGGGCTCCTTTGGTTTCGGGCTGTCGCGCATGGCGGCCCGCGATTGCCTGTTTCCTTAATAGCTTTGGCCAAAACGGAAGATCAAGGCGATGTCGCGGGGGAGGCGGGGCGGTAACCCGGCGGCGGCGCGGGCGTGGCGACGGCTTCCGGAAAGGAATCGTTGACATGACTGACCGTCAGTCATATTGAGCGAGTAACAAGAAAGCGCGTGCGGAAAAAGCTGCGCCGCAATGCGCTTCGATTTCAACTCTGGAGGATGCTGTCATGGCAGATCTGTCCCGCACAAAGTCCGACCTTCCGTCGCGCCTGTTGATCGTCTTTTACCTGCTGACCTTCGCCATTACGTGGTCCATCGGCGGGCTTTATCTCTTCGCCCCGCAATGGGCAGTCGCGCGGTTTGGCGATATCAGCGGCGCGCATCCGTTCTTCTTTCTGGGCACCTGGGCGCCCGGCATTTCGGCTCTTGTGCTGGTGTTGTTTTATGGCGGCGTCGGCGGGCTGAAACGGTTTCTGGGCCGGCTGTTTTGGTGGCGCGGATCGCCTTATTGGGCGGCCTTCATTCTGTTGGGGGTGCCGGCGGTCTATGTTGCGGGGTCCTGGATGAAGGGGGGAGGGATGCTCGCGCCGCTCCCGTCGCAAGGGATCGGGGCCGGGATCGCCATTTTGTTCATGATGCTTTTTCTCGGGCCGGTCGAAGAGTTCGGTTGGCGCGGGGTGGCGCAGCCGATCCTGCAGCGCCACCTTGCGCCGCTCTGGGCGGGCGTGGTGATCGGGCTGTTTTGGGGCCTTTGGCACCTGCCGGCCTTTTTCCTGACCAACACGGTTTTCGCCAGTTGGAGCTTTTTCCCGTTCCTGATTGGCAACATTGTGCTGGCGGTTCTGGTGACGCCGATTTTCAACGCGGCGCGCGGGAGTCTGCTGTGGCCCATGCTGTTTCACTGGCAGTTGATCAACCCGTTCTGGCCCGATGCGCAGCCCTATGACACCTGGATTTTGCTGGCGATTGCGGTGCTGGTGGTCTGGTGGAACCGGGAAACGATGTTGAAACGTGGAGAAGCGGTGACGGAAGTCATGCCGCAAGCCAAAGGAGTAGTCCAATGATGTTGATGTTGCGTCGTCTTGCCGTGTCGGTAAGCTGTCTTGTTGCCTGTAGCCAATATGCGCTTGCGCAGGAGGCGCCGGAGCTTCGCGGGCAGGTTCGCGAGATGGTGGCATCGTTTCAACGTGACCATGATGTGCCGGGGATAACGGTTGCGTATGTTATTGGCGATGCTGGTGTGGAAAGTGTCGCTGTGGGCGAAGCGGATGTCGAGGCGGGCATCCCGATGGCGCCACACAGCCGGATGCTGGCGGCGAGCATTGGCAAGACGATCTGGGGCGCGCTGGTGCTGGCCCTTGAAAGCGAGGGAAAGCTTCAACAATCCGATCCGGTGTCTGATTATCTCGGTTCCCTTGACTGGTTTTCGCGTGTTCCGAATGCGGCGACCATGACCGTCGGGCAGTTGTTGACCCATAGCGCGGGCGTGCCGGACCATGTGCATATGGAGGGCGCTGCCGGGGTTTTGGCCGCGCTCGGGGAGGCGGAAAACTTTGATCCCGCGCAGATGATCGGCCTTGTGCTGGATGAAGCGCCGCTTTTTGAGGCCGGGGCGGGCTGGTCCTATTCGGATACCGGCTATCTGTTGCTCGGGCTGGTGATCGAAGCCGCCTCCGGTCAGTCGGTGTATGAATTGGCGCAAACCCGGTTGCTGACGCCGCTTGGTCTGACAGAAACCTCCGCTTCCGACACGCCGCGTCTGGCTGGGTTGGCGGTTGGCTATACCAGCGCGGACAATCCCTTTGGGCTGCCTCCCAGAACCACGAACCCGGAGGGGGTGTTGCTGTGGAACCCGGTGATCGAATGGACCGGGGGCGGGTTTGTCTCGACCTCGGCAGACCTCGCCCGCTGGGGGCACGCCCTGTATTCGGGCGCCGCTTTCGAGGGGGCGTATATGGACCGGCTTCTGGCCAGCGTCCCGGTTGATCCGGATGCCCCGGAAGTGCGTTATGGGAGCGGCACGGCCATCTTTCAGGACACGCCCTTCGGCATGGTTTTGGGACATGGGGGATGGGTCCCCGGATATGTGTCCAGCCTGCGGCATTATGCCGATCACGATGTGACGGTCGCGTTTCAGATCAATTCGGACGCCTGGCAAAAGGAGGGGGAGGCCGATCTGGTGGCGGCACTTGAGGCGGCGCTGGCCGAATTTCTGATCCGTCAGGCCCAGACTGCGCAATGAAGCGGGGGGCTGGCGGGTTTGTCAGCCCCCAGCTGCGTCGATTGTCGGGAAGGGCGTCGTGCTGCTGGTTGTGTCGCAATTTCAGTTCAGCGGCTCGGCGCGCCTGAAAACAGGCTTAAGGCGTCCGGCGCGCGCTGAACCGCTGATCCTTCGCGGCAAGTTTTGTCAGGTGCGAATGGTGCCGTGTCATGGACGGTGGTTTCTGTCCGATCCTCCGGGGGGCTGTGGGTTCAGGCAAATGTGAAACTGGCGTTTTCATAAGGCGTGGATGGGCGTTCATGGCGCGTAAGCACAAAAGGCTTTTGATAAATATGCGCCCGTCCGGAACCCGGTGTGTTGAGATAACATGCGCGGGTATTTCAGATGCAAAATAAAGAATTTGTCAAAGCGGGCGGGTCGGGGGTATGGGATGGCGGTGGAATGAGCGGAAAGGCGAGGGATGCGACAGCCGCGCGAGTGTGAGAATATGGCGGAATTGCGGGTTGAGATTGACGCGCTGGACCGCGAGTTGGTGGCGTTATTGGCGCGGCGGGCGGGGTATATCGACCGGGCGGCGGAATTGAAGCCCGGCGAGGCGCTGCCCGCGCGCATTCCAGCGCGGGTTGAGGATGTGGTGTCGAAGGTGCGCGCGGCGGCGCAGGCGGCGGGGTTGGACCCGGATCTGGCGGAAAGGCTGTGGCGGCAGTTGATCGAATGGTCGATTGCGCGCGAGGAAGTGGTGTTGGGGCCGGACGTTCCGGCGGACAAGGCATAGGAGGCGGTTTTGGTGGCAAAACGCATGGATGGGAAGGCATTCGCGGCGCGGGTTCGGGCGGATGTGGCGCGCGAAGTGGCTGGGCTGAAGGAACGCGGCATCACGCCGGGGCTGGCGGTGGTGCTGGTTGGCGAAGACCCGGCCTCGCAGGTTTATGTGCGCTCGAAAGGCAAGATGACGGTTGAGGTCGGGATGCGCTCTTTCGAGCATAAGCTCGCGGCGGACACGTCGGAGGCGGAGCTTTTGGCGCTGATCGAGCAGTTGAACAACGACCCGGCGGTGAACGGCATTTTGGTGCAATTGCCGCTGCCGAAGCATCTCAACGAGGATCTGGTGATCAACGCGATTGACCCGGCGAAGGATGTGGACGGGTTTCATATTTCTAATGTCGGGCGGCTGGCGACGGGGCAAAAAGCGATGGTGCCCTGCACGCCGCTGGGCTGTCTGATGATGCTGCGCGACGAATTGGGCAGCCTGTCGGGCAAAAGCGCGGTGGTGATCGGGCGGTCGAATATCGTTGGCAAACCGATGGCGCAACTCCTGCTGGGCGAGAGCTGCACCGTGACCATTGCGCATTCGCGGACGGTGGATTTGCCGGCGGTGGTGCGCGGGGCGGATATTGTAGTCGCGGCGGTCGGGCGGCCGGAGATGGTGCCGGGCGACTGGATCAAACCGGGGGCGACGGTGATCGACGTGGGCATCAACCGCATCGACGCGCCGGAGAAGGGCGAAGGCAAGACGCGGTTGGTGGGCGATGTGGATTTCGCTTCCGCCTCGGAAGTTGCGGGTGCGATCACGCCGGTGCCGGGCGGCGTCGGGCCGATGACCATTGCTTGTCTGCTGGCCAATACTCTGACCGCGACCTGCCGGGCGAATGGCCTGCCGGAACCGGAGGGGCTGACGGCGTGAGGCGTTGGTTTCAAAAGAAAAAGGCACCCAGTTGGGTGCCTTTTGCATATAGTGCCCTTCGGGCGGTTTGAGTATTTAGGCTAAGAAGAAGGGGCGTCAGTCGGTAAACTTCGGCGTCCGTTTGGTCATGCCTGCCATTACTGCTTCCATCTGGTTCGGCTGGCCGACCAGCGCTTCCTGCGCCGCGCTTTCGAGGATCAGGGTTTCCTCCGGGTCGGTCAGTTCCGTGGCCGTGATCAGTGCTTTGGCGGCTTGTACCGCGTCCGGGGATTTGGCGGCGATTTGCTGGGCGATTTCCGTGGCGCGCGCAAGTGGGTCGTCCGAAGTTTCCGTTATAAATCCGTAGCTTGCGCCTTCCTCGCCGGAGAACAGTTCCGCCGTATAGGTCAGCTTGCGGATCACATCCCCCCGCGCCAGCCGCCGCATCAGCAACATGCCGCCCATATCCGGGATGATGCCCCATTTGCCTTCAAGGATGGCCAGTTTCGCCTCCGGATGCGCCACGCGCATATCCGCGCCGAGCATGATCTGAAAGCCGCCGCCAAAAGCGTGTCCGCGCACCGCCGCGATCACCGGCACCGGCAGTTCCGCCCAGTCGATGACGCAGGCCTGAAACAGATTGGAAATGCCATGCGTCCGGGTCTTGAAGCCAACCTCATGGGCCAGCGCCGCCAGCTTCGGCATGGTCGCGATATCCAGCCCGGCACAGAAACTTTCCCCCGCGCCGGTCAGCACCACGGCCCGCACCCCCTTGGTCTCGCGAATTTCCGCCGCCGCCGCAACCAACCCTTCGATCATCTCAATATCCAGCGCGTTGCGCTTATCGGCCCGGTTCATTGTCACCGTCGCCACATGATCCTTCACCTCAATCAATACGCGGTCGCTCATCGTTTCCTCCGTCAATGCCCAAAACCCGCCGACACCTCCGCCAGCGCAAACCACACCTCAACCTTGCCGCCACGCCCACGTCTACGCAAGCATGACGTAACTCCCGGCACCTTTCTTCTTAGGGGAAATACTCCACGGGGGTCTGGGGGTGTGAAACCCCCAGCCATGAAGGTCGGCCTTTAATGCTCGATATGTTCCTGCTTCACGAACATATTCGACCACGCCCGATCAATCAGTTCCGGCGTCATCTGATACGGAATGCCCTCAAACTCACAGATCGCAATCATCTGATCAATGAGGAAGATCGGCTGATAATTGGCATAAACATTATCAATCGTTGGATATTTCTTCTTCAGAAGATACACCAGCGCCTCTTCATTGAGCGGCATTTTCCGTTTGCGCGCCACCATGGCGAAGATTTTCAAGTAGTCCTGCTGACACGGCCCGTCGATCTTGATCTTGAAGAAAATCCGCCGCAACGCCGCCTTGTCGAAAATCTCGTTCGGGTGGAAGTTGGTGGAGAAAATCACCAGCGTATCGAACGGCACTTCGAATTTCTCGCCGCTCTCCAACGCCAGAATATCTTTGTTTTCTTCCAGCGGCACGATCCAGCGGTTGATCAGCGCCTGCGGCGGCTCCGCCTGACGCCCAAGGTCGTCGACGATGAAAACTCCGCCGGTGGATTTGAACTGGAGCGGGGCCGTGTAGGTGCGCGAGACCGGGTTATAGGTCAGGTTGAGCATGTCGAGGCTCAATTCACCGCCGGTAATCACCGTCGGGCGCTCGCAGAGGATATAGCGGCGGTCGAAGGTATTGGCGCGGCGGCGCAGGGAATGGGGATTTTCCGCCTCTTCCTGAATGGCCGTATGCACGATCGGGTCGTAAACCGTGATCACCTGCCCGGAATAGACCACGGCGCGCGGGATGTAGATATTGTCGCCAAGTGCGTCGCGAATGCCGTTGGAAATCGAGGACTTACCGTTGCCCGGCGGGCCATACATCAGGATGGAGCGGCCAGAGCCAACCGCCGGTCCGAGATGGTCGAGCAATTCATCGGGCAGGATCAGGTGCCCCATGGCGCCGGTCAACTGATTGCGTGTCATGCTGATATTGCGGATCGACTGCCGTTTCACCTGCACGGCGTAATCTTCCATCGGCACCGGCATGGCACCGTAATATTCCGACTGTGCCAGCGCATCCAGCGCCCGTGCCTTGCCGCTATCGGTCAGCCGGTAGCCCATCTCGTTGCCCGCATCTGCCGCCATCGTGCCCATTGCTTCGATCAGCGCCTGCGTCCGGCACAATTCGATCAACTCCTGCACCACCCGCGATGGCACGCAGAGCGCCTTTTCCAGTTCCGACACCGTGTCCATGTTGGTGCGGAACATGGTTTTCAACAAAATGTCGCGCATCATCACCGGCGACAGGCCAGTATCGCGCATGGATTTTGTCGCCGGGGGCGGCTGAACGCCGGGGGTCACTTGCATATTCACTTGCCTTGCCTCACTTTTTGATCCACGCCCCTCGGGGCAGGCGGAAAACCCTTTGCCAACCGAGACTAAGCAAGGCATCTTGCAAAAAAATGGAATAAAGAGGGCAAAAATGGGTCGATCGGGCAGATTGGCGGCGTTTGTCGCAACAATTATCGTCATATTGGGCGGAATAAGCCTCGCCAAGGGCGGATTTTTCCTTGGTAAACACGAGGGCGATACGCTGCATCTGTTGCAGATGGTGTTGCGCATGGGGGCGGGCGACTGGCCGCATCTGGATTTCCAGACCCCGATCGGGGTGCTGGCCATGGCACCGATGGCGGTCTTTGTCGCGGCGGGCTGGGGCGCGGGCAGCGCCATCATTGCCGGGCAAATCCTGATGGCAGTGCTGCTTGCTCCGGCGATCTGGTATGTGGCCAAAAGCCGCTTTCCCGGCGGTTTTGCCTATGCCTTTGCCGCTGTGACCCTGGTGCTGATCCTCGCGCTGGTGCATGGGGAAACCGAACGCTCCGTGTCGATCTCGATGCATTATAACCGCTGGGCCTGGGCCATCAGTTTCCTCGCCATTTCCCTCGCCGCGATGACCCCGCTGGGCCGCGCGCGCCCGGTGCTGGACGGGGCGGTGCTGGGGCTGGCGCTAGCCGCGCTGGGCCTGATCAAAGTGACCTATTTCGCCGCTTTCTTCCCCGTCATCGTGATCGCGCTGATCTACCGCCGCGCAAGCCGCACCCTGCTGACCGGCCTGATCGCTGGCCTTGCGGCCATGGCACTGGTGACGCTGCTCGCGGGCACGCCGCTGTTCTGGCTCGCCTATATGCGCGACCTCGCGACGGTTTCCGCCTCTGAAGTGCGCCCCAATCCGGGCCTGCCCTTCCTGTCGGTCTTGGGCGCCCCCGCCTATGCCGGGGCATCGCTGGTGCTGATCGGCTCGGTAATCGCGCTGCGGCAAGGCGGGCTGATGCTGCCGGGCCTGATCACGTTCCTGCTGGCCCCCGGCTTTTTCTACGTCACTTACCAGAATTACGGCAACGACCCGCAATGGCTGCCGCTTTTCGCCCTGATGCTTGGCGTCTGGGCGCGAGAGGCGAAAGGCACCGGCTGGTTCGGGGTCGAGCTGCGAAAAGCCCTGACCACGGCCACCATCATCGCCGCCACCTTCGCCACCCCCTCGCTCCTCAACCTTGCCTATTCCCCACTGCGCCACTTCAGCGCGGAAGCAGACAATTACATCGCGCTGCTGCCGGGATCGGGGGTGCATGAAGACCTGCGCACGGTGAAACTCCGCGCGCGACGACTGGATGCGAAGATTGCACTGGATGAGCCGGGCATGCCCTTCGAGACCTATTTCGACGAGGAATTTCGCAATAATGTGACTGAATGGCAGGGCGAACGCCTTCCGGGTTGTGCCCTTGATCTCGGACTGGTCGGCTGGTTCGACGCCATTGCCCACGACCTCGAAACCTCCGGGCTGATCTACGGTAAAAGCATTTTTGCCGCGGACCTCCTCAACTCTTACTGGATGTTCGGTGCGGGCACCCCGCTGAAAGGCTCATCACCGTGGTATTACGGCGGCTTGCCGGGATTCCAGAACGCCGATTACCTGCTGATCCCCCTCTGCCCCCTGTCTCCAAGGGTACGTAAGCTGGTACTGGAAGCGGTCGAAGAAACCGGCGCAGAGCTGACGGAAGTGCGATCCAACGAGGTGTATCGGCTATACGAAATCAATTTGAACCATCCGGAGGGCAAGGCTCATTAGACTTTGGGTCTTGCCTGAAGCCGAAATCGCTAAATCTGAAGCAAGATTCTCTGCCTTCGGGTCTGTATCCGGCTGATTTCGAACGCGAATTTTGATGCTAGGTGTTGCAGACTAAGTCGATTTCGCTCTGGTTGAGTGATTGATTTCTGTTACAGGGTGATAAAAAGGCATGAGGAATGGACATCCCTTCCGTTCTCGCATTTCGAGGCTGAAATTCACGAGATTGTGTGCTGTTTTTCAGCCGATCTGTCTTCCTTTCCAACCGCTGAACACACCGGCAGCAACCGCAACACGGTCAACGGGGATCACTTTGGGAAAATGGATATTGCGAGAGCTTCAACGCCCGGTTCTGGAACAGCCCCCTGAAAGTGGTCCTCCAACTGGGATAGTTTTGTCCCGCAATTTGGAGGGTCAGCGGTGGCTGGCAACGAGAAAAACCGGCAGATATTGGATCGAAGCTTCGTCAGGTTGAAGCTCTGCAGGGGGCAAGGAATGACGATAGCAGATGCGGTGCGCCAGATCGGCGTGACACAATAGACATTTTATCGATGGCGGTGGTATGGGCGCGCGTAGTTGAAGCGATGAGAGAGCTGGAGAAGTGTGGCATCGAACGCCATTGGTTCGAGAGAGATGTCGAACAACCAGCGGCTGCGGCGGGCTGTGTCTGATCTCACGCTGGACAAGTTGATCCTGGCCGAGACTGCCTGGGGAAACTTCTGAGCCCTTCGCGTCGCCGTAAGTGCATTGATCATGTGCGACAGGAACTTGGTGTGTCTGAGCGTCGTGCCTGCCGGGCTTTGGGGCGGCACCCTTTGACACAGAGAAAGGTTCCACAAGGCCGGGCCGATGAGGGGCAGTTGACTGATGATATCATTGAGCTTGCGGATATGGGATATGTATGGCCGCCGGCGCCAGAAAGCATAGTCCCAATGGACCAGAGGCCAACGATGCACTAACAATTTAATTGGACCACCTGATTAAGACACGCCAGATATGAATTTAGGTTTGGAAATGAGTAATAAATTAGATTTCTCTAAAGTTTCTGAAGCTTATACCAATATGTCGGAGGGTGATAAATCATGTGTCGTTGCTGCCCAACAAAACTCTGGGGCACAACAAATGACCTCTATTGGTAGTTATCACGATAAATTTTACGAAGAACTATCAAAATCCGGATGGACAGAAAGCGTAGAATTATCTGCTGATTTAGCAAAGTTTGGGACAATCCGATCTTGGAAATTCACAGATACCGGGAAACGCTCAATGCCTACCCTGCTACTAGCCCTCACAACTACGAATTTACGTAAAGAGCTAGACGATAATCGACTGGCTGAAATGGGGAAATTCTGTCTGAAGCTATTTGTATGTTATCTGATTTGCCAGGTCTGTGTTTTCTTGGTCGGCTTCATTATTGGAAAGCTGGAAATCGATGTATCAGTCTTTAGAGGATACTTATCCGTGGTCGCCGTATTACTATCAATACTGGTTAGCTTGATTTTATCATCAAAAATATGGAAGCATAACAAACCGGAAGAGGCGTTGGTGAAAAATATTGCATACGCTAGGTTTATAGGTTTGCATATCAAGACCTTGTCGATTTTGGCAGCTGTAACAGTTCTATTGATTCACATAGGTATCGAGTTTTTCGCCATACAATTTGGCTGGCAGAATGAACCTAAGAGCCTTTCAAAGATTCTAATTCAATGTGCTGTACTGAGTGCAATTATCGGATGGTTTAGCATTACTTTTTTACCAAAAATCAATCAGGTTCACTACGACAAGCAGTTTAATTAAGGCAAAATGTAATATGTACGGGCCGATATAGTCGTGGAACAGCCCCCTGAAAGTGGTCCCCCAACGGGGATAGTTTTGTCCCGCAATTTGGAGGGTCAGCGGTGGCTGTAAAGCGAGAGAAACCGGAAGATATTGGATCGAAGCTTCGTCAGGTTGAAGCTCTGCAGGGGCAAGGAATGACGATAGCAGATGCAGTGCGCCGGATCGGCATTGCACACCTTAAACCATCATGCGGCCAGTTTGATCTCAGACATGGGATACGTAATGCACCATACTTCCTCACCAATCTTCCGGTGGTTCTTGCATGCGATTGAACAAGAAATCTTCGTAGCTGTCCGCCATAAACCCGATATACATATTGTTTTCCTGTCCCCACGGATCAGATGATGGGAACCACGCCCAAATTGTGCCATGCTTTTCAGGCGACAGGTCCATCAATAGATACATGCCAGACATATCTGTAGCCACTGGAATTAGATTTTTTGGTGTTACACAAGGCGGCGTATCAAGAAGAAATGAAATTTCTTTCCGCAAAGTGGCTTCATCGGAAAAAGCTCTAATACCGAAAGTTCTTTCAAAATCTTCCTGCTCTTCAACGGAAAGTGGTTCATGGTCAATTCGACGCCAATCCACCTCAAAAGTTTTTGTTTCATCGAGATATAACGGGCTAAAATGTGTCATGATGTACTTGAAGCCATCTGGCAGAGTGGTTCCAACTCTATCCTCAACCTCTGTCACGAAAGCCTTGGACATCGCAGGTGTTTCTTCGGCTTGCCATGATTTGAGCAATTTTTCATCCATAATGCTTTCTTTCGTCTAACGGTCAGGCCATGGGGATCGCACACTTTAAACCATCATGCGGCCAGTTTGATCTCAGACATGAGATATGTAAGGCACCATAATTCCTCACCAATCTTCCGTCGGTTCTTGCAGGCGATTGAACAAGAAATCTTCGTAGCTATCCGCCACAAATCCGATATAAAGGTTGTCTCCCTTTCCCCACGGATCGGTTGATTTGTGCCACGCCCAGATCGTGCCGAATTTTTCGGGCGATATATCCATCAAAAGATACATTCCCGAAATGTCAGTACCTACTGGAAAATACTTTTTAGGAATGGTGGTTTTTGTTTCAGGAACATATTCGTAAAGCTCCCGGAACTCCTCAAAATAATCTTCTTCGTGTGAAAACGCACCCATAGCGCCTCATTTCTCGAAATCGTCACCTTCTTCTATTGAAAGCGTTCGACCGTCTATGCGTATCCAATCAATGTCAAATACCATACTTTTTTCCAGAAAGAACGGACGATAAGTTGAGATAATGCGCTTGTATTCCTCCTGTAGCTTTGCCCCCATCATTTTCTCAAGTTCGATAATCGCATTTGCAGAGACTGGTGAGATATCCTCTATTTGCGTTTGGGCCCAATAGTCTTCGTTCATTTTTCTCTCATAAGTTGGTAATTTGGCCAACTCATCCAGCTACGCGCACCGACATGACGTGGCCCGCCTGATTCAACGTTGTGGAGATTTCGGGGTACAAGCTGCATTCCTTGCTCCTTATGATGCCAGGTCTGCGGCTTTCGTAACGCGCTTTTTGCGATCCTGACAAACTCTGGCCATTCACATCCATCATATCATAATATTGGCTCGACAACCGATCTATGTCACGATTACTTCCGTGTCCGTCGTTGGATAATCTGGGACATTTGAGTATGTTTTGATTGGAGGTTCCGGCTCATCCTTTGACTGAGTTTATGCGTTATCCGTTTTGTGGCGGAATCGCCGTTTATTCATGGTTTTTCGTTTGATCTCCTCTCGTTGTTTCAGGATTTGTTCTGCCCGTCCGAAGTAGACATCGGCGGGCGTCAGGTTGCCCATCTATTACCCGGCAGGGCATTGCTTCGCGATGTCCCGAGAAGGCGCGCGCATGCTTTTTTTGAGCAACCGGCTTTCCAGCGTCAGATCAGCAACCACTTTCTTCAAGGCGGAAGATTCAAATCGAAGTTCTTGACCTCAGGACTGGTCGCCTGTCGCGCCGTATCACCCACCAGGCATTGCTTGCCTGCTTCAAGAAATTCGAGGAGCAGGTGCCATGATCCACCGAGATTTTGAGGGCTGGGACGAATACCGCCGCCGTCTTGCCGCCGCCGCAGAAGCCGGGTCGCCCGATTGGGCGTGCCTGCCGCAAAGCCGCGATGTGATGCTTGAGGAAGGCGGTAAGCTTTACTTCACGGGCATCCCCTGCAAGAACGGGCATGTCTCACCGCGCGATGTCCATCGCAACTGCACCCAATGCAGCGTCGCCAACATGCGCGCCTACTACGAGCGACAGAAGAATGCGGTTTGATGCCCTACATGACTGGTGCGTGGGCCTCGAACGTGACCTCGATCCCTTCGCGCGACTGAGCCATTGGATCGGCCATGCGCCGGATCTGTGGCGGGTCGAGGCATTCACCACGCAGGCATCCGAGATTGCCCTGCGCGCGGGCTGTTGAGGAATTGCAGGTTCCTGAAAGCCTGACCATCCGCGCCTGCTCCCTTGATATACCGCGCAGGGCGAAGCTGGTCGCGCGTCAGCGAAAAGTGCTGTCCAAGTTCGAGTTCGACGTTGAACATGGTTTGAACTGGATCGGCTGGGGCCAGCAGTTATTCGATTCGGCGGCGATTACCGTTGCCTTCACAGACACCCCGCAACTCAAGCTAGGAGACCTTTATACAGGCCTTGGTTGAACAGGGCGAAGACTTGATCCTGCTCAACCCCGATCCGGCGGTTGAGATCGTCAAGGGTTATCGGCGGTTCCTCGTGGGCCTCGATATTGCACAGGCGCAAGACCGCAACGCCTATTCGATCCTGCTCGACGAGCGGGTGCCATACTACGATGCGAACGGGCGACAGGAACTGACCCAACGCCGCCGCGAGATCGTGCTGGCGGACCATCTGCCCGCCATGTCTTGTGCCGACCTCGCCATCGTGACCCGGAACCTGATGATGGACCCGTCCATCGCGGGCCGCGCCTGTCTTCGTCGTGGATTCCTCTGGCGTCGGGCGGGCCTTCTGCGATCTGCTTGACACGAAGTCGGTCCAGCACACCCGCGTTCAGATGGTGGCCGGGGAGAACAAGTCGGAAACCGCCGAACGCAGGCGCACCTTCAACAATGTGGGGCGCAGCCGACTCCTGTCGGCGCTGAACTCGGCCATCCACACGGGCGACCTGTCCATCGGCAACTTTGAAGCCCGCGGCCTCATGCGCCAAGAGCTTGAAAGCTTCGAAGCCGATGTGGGGTCAAGTGGGCGCGTAAAGATCAAAGGCGGCACAAAGTTCGGCCACGCGGACCTTGCCGTTTCCGCTGCGCTCGCCCTGTGGCTCTCGGATCACCGCAGCGTCGGCGCACATATCGGGCAAGTGCCGCTCAAAAGGGCTACTGGTGATCAGTAGTCGAAAGCGTCGAACAGCGATGAAACGTCGAATGAGGAGTCATATCCCGGTGCCTGCACGTCTTCCAATCCGAAGGTAAAGAAGTGCTTCCTCGCGGCTCGCCAACCGCGAACCAGGCTCGGAAAGGTGACCTCAACATCCTCGGCACTGTCGTTTTCGTCGCGCCACGCGGATTGGTTAAACCACGTTCCAAGAATCAACTCTTCGTTGGATGGTGTCGGGCAGTTTCTATGATACTTGGTTCGAAGAATGCGCCTGCGCTCCACGCACGCGCGACGCACAATATTGACAACCCAACCATCCAAATCCTTCAACACCTGCGGATCTTCGATCAGGCAATAGAAGCCCATCAGGCCGCGCATCGTTTTTAGCCTTCCTTGGTGGTATAAGAAATCTTGAATTTCCTGCTCTCTTAATCCACCATAAAATCCTCGACGAAGCTCATAAATCAGCCCCAGCAAGTCCCAATCGTATTTTTCCGGCCGGTTGGCGCGCTTCGTATTGAAGCCGTGCGAAAGGGAGTTGATGAGATAGATGTTAATGAGGCGGGAAACCTTTTGTTGAAGTTTGCGCTTGGTCTTGTCGGGCATTGTCAAGCCGGAATCCCTGAATCCGTAACCCAAGTAGGTGAAATCGGTTGCCGTTCGAATTTCATGGGGATAGTCGGATATAACCGCGATCCCCGGAGACTTTCGTCGATTGATGATTAATCCGCTATCCGAGCAATGCCGATCAAAACAACGCTCTAAGCGCTGCGCTTCCTCATAGCTTCCACAAATGGCAACTACATCGTCTGCAAATCTGACAAACTTCCCAGACTCTGCAGACAGCTTTCTGTCCAGGTCATGGTTGGCGAGGTTCGCCAGAAACAGAGATGCAGATGAACCTTGAGGTGTGCCTTTTACCTTTCTTTTGAACGTCGATGTTCGATGGGCTTCCGAATTTCCCAAGCGGTGGTGAAGAAATGCTTCGAAGATGTGGCGCTCATGAGGCGTAAGGCTCACTGTGGCGCGATCAGATATTTTTCGTTTGAGATAGCCAGCTGGAATGTTGTCGAAGTATTTCTCAAAGTCAATTTGAACCGCAAACAGCTTTCCATCCTTGTCAAAGTCACGAAGTGCAAGGATTGCATCGAAAACGTTCTTGTCTGGATGGTATGCGTAAGAATTTGGCGAAAGTCTCTTTTTGTTTCGTTTAAGAGTCCGGCGAAGTAGAACATTCGCTACCGCCGCGTCCGGTATCCCAAACGCAGTAACTTCGCGTTTTGACCCGTCTGGTTTCGGAAGTTCGAACAATACTGCGGGTTCGGGATCGTAATTTTTGTTGAGAATCTTGTGCCAAATTGCAGTAGCGATAACATTCGCATTGCGTTTGCAGTGTTTAGGATCGAAGTGTCGATGCAACGGTGTCCGCGCTCTCGTGGCAGGAATACCTGCCACACCGCCAGTCCTCTGCTCAAATTTCTCTCTGTACTTCTTTTCTTTTTCCGCCTGTTTGCGATCTTTGTCGAAGGTCTCTCAAACCACTGTCGCCAAATCAGTTTCCCGAAATGGACGTCATCGACCCCATAAGGGCCGGGTAGGTCGCGCCTCACCTAGGCTCCACGCCCTTCCAGCACCTAGATCAAAAGCTGCGAGGGGAGTCAATCACAGATTGCGGAGTCAAAAGTCAGGCGGCTCGCCCTAATCACCGAACTCGAGCGAAGCGGAATTAACCGCTTTCCCGTCGAACGTGGTGGTGAAACGCAAACTATCCGGCGTGATGGCGAACGCTGGCGACTGACCTTCCGCAACGCGTTCTTTTGAAACCATCGCCGCGCCTTCGGGCGCGGCCTTGCCGTTGCAGAACCGTCTAATGTTGTAAAGTTGTTGCAGAGCCCACCAAAACGACAAAAGCCGTCCTTCGGGGCGGCCCGCATCGTGTTGTAATCTCTAGGAGATTTTGGCTCCGGCGGTAGGGATCGAACCTACGACCAATTGATTAACAGTCAACTGCTCTACCGCTGAGCTACGCCGGAACAACGAGGGCGGATGTAGCAAGGTGGGCGGGGGGGTGCAAGGGGGATTTTGTGGTTTTGGTGGATTTTTTTACTCCGCGCGCGAGAAGGTTGCGGTTGGGGTCAGGTGGGGATGGGCGGTGACTTTGCCTCGGGTGGTGAGGTCGATCAGGTGGGCGAAGAGGTTGCGTTCGGCGGCGGGGAGCATGGCGGGGTCGATGTCGGTATAGACCCGTGCGGTCAGCGCGCGGGCGGTGCCGGGTTTGGCAAGGGCTGCAAGGAGTTGCGCCTCGCGGGCGCGGCGGTGGTCCATCAGCCAGGTGAGGCGCGCCTGCGGGTCGTCGATTGGGTTTCCGTGCGCGGGCAGGAGGCATTTGGGCGCGCGCGCCAGTAGTTTCTCACAGCTTTGCATGAAGGCGGTCAGGTCGCCGTCGGGGGGCGAGATGAAGGTCGAGGCCCAGCCGAAGACGTGATCGCCGGTGAGGATGGTGTCGCCGCTCGCAAGGCAGATATGGGCGGCGGAATGGCCCGGCGTCCAGAGGGTTTCCAGCTCCAGTCCGCCCGCGTTGAAACGCTCCCCATCCGCGAGGCGCACGTCCGGCTGAAAGTCCAGATCCAGCCCTTCGCCTCCAGCGGCCAGCCCCTCGGCGGCGAGGCGTTGCATGGTCTCGGAGCGCCCGGTCAGCGCGTCGCCAAAGGCCAGCACCGGGGCGCCGGTGGTCTCAGACAGGGGGCGGGCGCCGGGGGAATGGTCGGTATGGGCATGGGTGACGACGATCTGTGCGATGCGCTCGCCCGGCGCGAGGGCGGCGATCAGGGCGGCGAGATGCACCGGGTCGTTCGGGCCGGGATCGACCAGCGTCACATCGCCCTCGCCGACGAGGAAGGAATTGGTGCCCCAATAGGTCAGCGGCGACGGGTTCGGCGCGAGGATGCGGCGAAAGCCGGGGGCGAGGGTCTCGGGCTGGCCGGGGGTTGGCATGTCGGTCATATTGTTCCTTACGAGCGGGGTTTGCGGAACGGCCAGAGCCGGGAGAGCCAGCCCTTGCGCTGCTCTGGCACTACAAGGTTGGAGCTAAGTCCCAGCTCCTGCCCCATCGCGGCGAAGGTCGAGGCCAGTTTACCGCCATGCAGCACGGTGTAAACGGTCGAATCCCCCGGCACATCGACGGTCAGCAGGAATTTCCCTTCGGCCCCCAGCTCCCAGAGTGCTTTCGACAGGTATGGCCCGGCGGGGGCATCGGGATCGTCTTCGCGCGGCAGGGCCGGTTTGTCCCATTTGCGCGCCGCAGCCACGGTTTCAATGCACCATTGCACGTCCTGCGCGCTGGCTTTCCAGTCGAGTTCGATCACGTAGAATTTTTTGGTGAAATAGCTGTCCTGACCATAGAGCAATTCGCGCCAGGAAAACTCGCGGCACTCGCGCCGGGCCATGGTGGCTAGCTTGTCGTGTTGTTGCAGGTAGCCGTGTGGGTTGTAGGCGGCGAAGAGCAGGTGGTCTTCGATATAGGCCTCGCTCTCGGCATCCCCGCCGCCCAGAATGCGGGCGTAATTGTGCAGCGTGTCGATATTGATGTCCTCGCGCCGCACGCAGGCGAGCTTTTCCTCATCCGTCAGGTCCAAAACGTAATTATCGAGGGCGATCTTTTCGACATGGCCGAATACTTCCAGCATTTCCTCGATTTGCTTCGGGTCGCGCAGGGGCGGCCAGAAGGCTTCGATTGCCGCCAGATCCGGGGTTTCGTCGGACAGCCACGGCGATTTCTTGTCGGATGGCTCGTGGATGCGGGCGTCGATGTCGTCGCCGATCAGGGTCAGCGTGTAGGTCGGGTTGTCTCGCCCGGCCCAGTGGAAGGAAATGGCGGGCGGCACGTAAAAGCCCTTGTGTTCCGTGGGGCGGGCCCGGTCGATGCTCAGGTTGACGCTCGGCCACAGGCTGGTGCCGAAGCCCCAGACTGACATGCGAAACAGGCGTTCGACCCGCTTGCGGTCGAGCAGGTCGGGCGACAGAGGCGCAAGGGCGGTTTTTTCAAGGTAATAAGGCATTTGCTCCTCCCAAAGCAAAAGGCGCCCCGCAGGGCGCCTTGACAAGCTCAGTCCCGCGCGTGCGGCAGGATCAGGTTCAGCACCAGCCCCGCCACCGCCGACAGGCCGATCCCCGCCAGTGCGAACCCATCCGCAAAGCTGATGGTCAGCCCGCCGATGCCGATGACCAGCACGGTCGAGATGATCACCATATTGCGGCTTTCCTGCAGCGCATCGCCCAGCCGGGTCAGCACCGTCATGCCGACGACCGTGACCATGCCGAAGAGCAGGATCATGATGCCGCCCATGACCGGCATCGGGATGGTGCCCAAAGCGCCGGACAATTTGCCGATGAAGGAAAGCGCGATGGCGAAAATCGCGGCCCAGGTCATGATCGCCGGGTTGAAGGCGCGGGTCAGGGTCACGGCGCCGGTGACTTCGGAATAGGTCGTGTTGGGCGGGCCGCCGAGCAGACCGGCGGCGGTGGTGGCGAGACCATCGCCCAGCATGGTGTTCTCGATGCCGGGGTCTTTGACGTAATCCTTCTTCGTGACCGAACCGATGGCCAGAATATCACCGAAATGCTCGATGGCGGGGGCGATGGCGACCGGCAGGATGAAGAGGATCGCGGCGAGGTTGAATTCGGGCGCCACGAAGGGCGGCAGGGCGAGCCACGCGCTGTCTGCCAGCGGCGCGAAGTTGATCAGGCTCTCGCCGGTAATGGCGCCGAGGATCAGCGCGGTGACATAGCCTGCGACCACGCCGACGAGGATCGGCACGATGCGCATGATGCCGCGCCCGAGGATGGCGACGAGCATGGTGGACCCCAGCGAAACCGCTGCCAGGGTCAGCGCGATCCAGCGCGGCATGATCTGTGCCTCGCCCGCCAGCCCGGTCGCCATGTTGATCGCCACGGGGGCCAGCGACAGGCCGATGACCATGATCACCGGGCCAACCACGACCGGCGGCAGGAGCTTGTGCAAAAAGCCCGCGCCGAAGAAGCGGATGGCGAAGGAAAGGATGACATAGAGCAGACCCGCCGCCGCGAGGCCCCCCGTGGTCGCGGCCAGCCCCCATTCGGTGGTGGCGTAGATGATCGGGGCGATGAAGGCGAAGGAACTGGCGAGAAACACCGGCACCTTGCCGCGGGTCGTTACCTGAAAGATCAGCGTGCCCAGACCGGCGGTGAACAGCGCCACCGACGGGTTCAGCCCGGTCAGGATCGGCACCAGCACCAGCGCACCGAAGGCGACAAAGAGCATCTGCCCGCCAATCAGCGCCTGCCCGAGGCTGAATGAATATTCGGTCGAAGAAGCGGCGCCGGAAGCGCCCGGTGTTGGTGTATCTGTCATTCTTTCCCCCATCCGGGCGTTGCGGCCCCGGAATTGCCCGTGTTTGTTGCTGTGCTGGCCACCGGCACCCCGGCGCTGCCCCTATAGACCATGCCCAAGGGGGATTCGCTAGGGTCATGGCGGGAATTGAGGGCTGGAACTGGTGGCTGGACCGGGCGGTGGGAATCGAAAGGTGGAATTTGGTAGGCCCGGCAGGACTTGAACCCGCAACCAAAGCGTTATGAGCGCTCTGCTCTAACCAATTGAGCTACAGGCCCACCGTGCCTGTGTGCCTAATCAGGTGCGCGCGCGGCGTCAAGATGGGCGCGCGCGTTGCTTTTTCTCCGCGCCTGTTTTATCGCTGCCTCAACTGCCTGAAACCTGCCAGACCGGAGGCGCACATGTCCAACAGTGAAACCAGGATCACCTATGCCGATGCGGGGGTGGATATTGATGCGGGGAATGCCCTGGTCGAGCGGATCAAGCCGGCGGCGCGGCGCACCAACCGGCCCGGTGTCATGGCGGGTCTCGGCGGGTTTGGCGCGCTGTTTGACCTGAAGGCGGCCGGGTATACGGATCCGGTTCTGGTTGCGGCGACCGATGGGGTGGGCACCAAGTTGCGCATCGCCATTGATACGGGCAACGTGGATACGATCGGCATTGATCTTGTTGCCATGTGCGTCAATGACCTCGTGTGTCAGGGGGCGGAGCCGTTGTTTTTCCTCGATTATTTCGCCACCGGCAAGCTTGAGGGCGATCAGGCGGCGCGCATTATCGAGGGCATTGCGGAAGGTTGCGCGGGGTCGGGCTGTGCGCTGATCGGCGGGGAAACGGCGGAGATGCCGGGCATGTATGGGGCCGGGGATTTCGACCTTGCGGGCTTTGCGGTCGGCGCGATGGAACGCGGCGCGGCGCTGCCCGCTGGCGTGCGCGAGGGGGATGTGCTGCTTGGGCTGGCCTCGGACGGGGTGCATTCCAACGGCTATTCGCTGGTGCGCAAGCTGGTGGAGGTGTCCGGGCTGGGCTGGGACGCGCCGGTGCCGTTTGACAGCGATGCGGCCAATCTCGGCGAAGCGCTCCTCGCGCCGACGCGGCTTTATGTCAAATCCTGCCTCGCGGCGATCCGCGCGGGCGGGGTGCATGCGCTGGCCCATATCACCGGGGGCGGGTTGACGGAGAACCTGCCGCGGGTCTTGCCGGAGGGGCTGGGCGCGCTGGTCGATCTTGAGGCGTGGACGCTGCCGCCGGTCTTTGGCTGGCTCGCGCGCACGGGCAATCTCGACGCGGCGGAAATGCTCAAGACCTTCAACGCGGGGATCGGCATGGTGCTGGCGGTGGAAGCGGCACAGGTGGATGCGGTGCGCGCGGCGCTCGAAGCGGAAGGCGAAACGGTTTCCCAGATCGGCCGGGTGCAGGCGGGCGCGGGCGTGCAGACGCTGGGGACGCTGGCGTGAGCCTGCGCGTTGCCATCCTAATTTCCGGCTCCGGGTCCAACATGGTGGCGCTGGCGGAAAGCATGGTCGGGGACCACCCGGCGCGCCCGGTTCTGGTCCTGTCCAATGTCGCCGGGGCGAAGGGGCTGGCGCGGGCCGAGGCGTTGGGGATCGACACGGCGGTGGTGGCCTCGAAACCCTTCAAGGGCGACCGCGCGGGGTTTGAGGCGGAGTTGAACGCCGCGCTGGAGGCGGCGCGCCCGGATATTATCTGCCTCGCCGGGTTCATGCGCATTCTGACCGGGGATTTCACCCGCCGCTGGCAGGGCAAGATGCTCAACATCCACCCGTCCTTGTTGCCGAAATACAAGGGGCTGAACACCCATGCGCGCGCCATTGAGGCGGGTGATGCGGAGGCGGGATGTTCGGTGCATGAGGTGACGGCGGAGCTGGATGGTGGGCCGATTTTGGGGCAGGCGGTTGTGCCGATTATGCCGGGGGATACACCGGAAAGCCTCGCCGCGCGCATCCTGCCGATGGAGCACCGGCTTTACCCGGAAGTGTTGCGCCGTTTCGCCAGCGGCAATCGCGATTTCCTGCGGCTTTCCGCCTCTCTTTAACTTCTGGTCAAAAACCGATAAGAGGGGGCGACCTGAGCGCTTTGCCGAGGGCCGCGCGCCGCTGGCCTTCCGCAAAGCGCCCATGGTTTCAGTATGTTACCGGCGCCGCAGGGCGCATAGCAAAAGGGCCGCTATGATCACCATCAAGACCACCGAGGCGCTGGCCGAGTTCTGTTCGCGCGCCGCGCATTTCCCCTATGTCACCGTCGATACCGAGTTCCTGCGCGAGCGCAGCTATTATTCCAAACTCTGTCTGGTGCAACTCGCCGTGCCGGGGGAGGCGGAGGACGATGCGGTGCTGGTTGACCCGCTGGCCGAGGGCATCTCGCTGGAGCCGCTTTATGAGCTGTTTCGCGACGAGGAGGTGGTCAAGGTGTTCCACGCCGCGCGGCAGGATCTGGAGATTTTCTATGTCGATGCCGGGCTGATCCCCGCGCCGCTGTTTGACACGCAGGTCGCGGCGATGGTGTGTGGTTATGGCGATCAGGTGGGGTATGAAACGCTGGTGCGTAAGGTCGCGAAGGCCGGCCTCGACAAGTCCTCGCGCTTTACCGACTGGTCGCGCCGTCCGTTGACCGAGGCGCAGAAAACCTATGCGCTGGGCGATGTGACCCATTTGCGCGATATTTATGAGGCGTTGTCGGCGGAGCTGGCGGCGTCGGGCCGGGGGGCTTGGGTCGAGGAGGAATTGGCACAGTTGCGCGATCCGGCGACCTACCGCGTTGATCCGGATGATGCCTGGAAACGGGTGAAAACGCGGACCAATTCCGGGCGGTTTCTGGCGGTGGTGCGCGAGTTGGCGCGCTTTCGTGAGGCCCATGCGCAAAGCCGCAACATCCCGCGCAACCGGGTGTTCAAGGACGATGCGCTGCTGGAACTGGCCTCGACAAAACCCAAAGATCACAAGGACTTGTCCCGTTCGCGCCTGCTTTTGCGCGAGGCGCGGCGCGGCGATATTGCCGAGGGTATTTTGGCGGCGGTTGCGGCTGGGTTGAATACGCCGCCGGAGGACATGCCGAAACTGGCGAGCAACGGACGTGATAAGCTGAACGTCAATCCAGCGCTGGCGGATCTGCTGCGGGTGCTTCTGAAGGCGCGTTGCGAGGAGACCGGGGTGGCGCAAAAACTGATCGCCTCCGCCGCCGATCTCGACCTGCTCGCCGCAGGCAAACGCGAGGTGCGGGCACTGTCGGGCTGGCGGGCGGAAGTCTTTGGCGATTATGCGCTGAAACTCTGCGAAGGCAAACTGGCGCTGACGGCCAAGGGGCAGAAGATCAGGTTGATCGAACTCTGAGCGCCGGGGCGGCGCAGGTGGCGAAGCGGGCTGTAGGCATTTTCTTAAATGGTTTCCTGTGCGGTTTTCCTTGCGGATGGCGTGTGGACGGGCAAGGGGCTGTTGGCGTTGCCTGCAAGGCGGGTTTGCGCTCAGGGATTCGGCTCGTAGTGGGCGTTCAAATTTCCTGCTGACGTTACACGTCACGCGCAAAGAGATTTTCCGAAAGAAATTTGTGGCGAATTGTCAATATGTTAAGCGGTGTTTTGTGCATTTTTTTCAAAAAAGTTGCTTGACAACACGGCCTGGCGTAACCTGAACCCGCTGCGCGAGGAGAAGTGACAGGTGCATTCGGGGTGAAGTGGTAAATCCAGTGGCGTGGTGGTCCGGGAGAGGACGCAAGTAAAGCCAGGTGAGGAGCTTGCCATGTCGACATATTCCATTAACGGTATCAGTATACACGAATCGTCGGACCCATCCGGGGATGAATTAATCTTCGGGGCGGTTACTTTCGAGATTTTTGCTCCTTATGATACGCTGTACGGCGAGTATCCGTATCCGGAGAGTTCGGAAGTATATCTGGTATCGGTACCGGGTCGGGAGATCTGGTCGTTGGGATATCAGGACAGTTCGGGTGTGTTTCACGAGTTGAATCTGTTCGATTATGATTATTACCTTTACAATGTGGTTTTTGACACGGGGCAAGTGGGCAAGTTCGCCAACGTTTCATGGACGGAAACCAATGCGGATGGGACCGAAACGTCGGTGGGGCTCACGTTCCTGATTGGGGGGGAAACGCCCGAACCGCTCCCGATGACAATGACCGAGTATAATGATTTCATAGAGTCCATGACTGATTCCTACCTGGTGGATGTTAATCCGGAAACGGGTTTGATTGAGGAGGATATGTCCCTTTGGAATGGGGTAAGCATTGATCTGAATGATTATTATGATGATCTGTTCCCCGGTAGGGATGATTTAATCGACGTTGGGGCCGGAGATGACTATGTCGCGACAGGCGATGGCGATGATTGGGTGTGGGCAGGCAGCGGGGATGATGTGGTTCATACCGGGTCTGGGGATGATTTTGTCGATTCTGGCAAGGGGCGTGATTACGTCGATCTTGGCGATGGCTATGATCATGTTGTGGCCGGCGGTGGTCAGGAAGAGTTCCACGGCGGTGCGGACGTGGACCTTATCGACTACCACAATAGCGCGGGCGGCGTAACCGTTAACCTTGCAACCAATGAAGTGTCCGGTTCATGGGCGAGTAACGACGTGATTTCGGGGTTTGAATCGGTGATAGGCTCCAATACCGGCGATGATGTGATTTATGGCACGTCTGGTGCCAACGAGATCTATACTTATGGCGGTGATGATATCGTTTTTGCTGGAAAGGGAAGCGACTACGTCGACCTTGGTGATGGTAATGACGCTGTGTTCGCCGGCGGTGGTCAGGAAGAATTCCGCGGTGGCGCAGGCATGGATCATATCAGTTACTACGACAGCACCGGGGGCGTGACCGTCAACCTTGCAACCAATGAAGTGTCCGGTTCCTGGGCTGCGAACGATATTATTTCGGGGTTTGAAAGAATTTCTGGTTCCGGGACCGGAGGGGATACGATCTTTGGCACTTCGGGCGCCAATATGATCGAGACTTTCGGCGGCGATGACAAGGTATATGCCGGGAAGGGCCATGATGTTGTAGAGCTTGGCAGCGGGGATGATTATGTGCGCGTTGGCGGTGGTCAGGAAGAATTCCACGGCGGTTCCGGCGTGGATTATATCAGCTACTACGACAGCACCGGAGGCGTGACCGTCAACCTTGCAACCAATGAAGTGTCCGGTTCATGGGCTGCGAACGATGTGATTTCGGGGTTTGAAAGAATTTCCGGTTCCGGGACCGGAGGGGATACGATCTTTGGCACTTCGGGCGCCAATACGATCAAGACATTCGGTGGCGATGACAAGGTATATGCCGGGAAGGGCCATGATGTTGTCGAGCTTGGCAGCGGGGATGATTATGTGCGCGTCGGCGGTGGTCAGGAAAGTTTTGATGGCGGAAGCGGCACCGATTACATCAGCTACTATGACAGTACGGGCGGGATCACGATCGACCTTGCGGCGAACACCGTGTCGGGCTCCTGGGGGGCGAATGATCAGGTTCGGAATTTTGAAAGTGTTTCCGGCTCTGGCACCGGGAATGATCGACTATATGGCACTTCGGGCCAGAACAAGCTCAAAGGCTTTGGTGGAGATGACAGGCTCTATGGTCGTGGCGGGGATGACAAGCTTTATGGTGGCGCTGGCGAGGATCGTTTCGATGGCGGCGCAGGTATGGATACGCTTCATGGCGGCGCGGGAGCGGATACGTTCCACTTCGATCATGGCGAGGATCATGATGTCATCAAGGATTTCGAGAACAACGTGGACACGATAGAACTGGACAATTTCAGCTTTGCGCCGGGGGAAGATGCCTTCGATTTTGCCACGCAGGTTGGGAATGATGTGGTGTTCGATTTTGGCGGCGGCGATATGCTGACCGTGGAGAACGCAACGATCGGACAGCTCTACAACGATCTCGATCTGGTGTAACGGCGACTGGCAGATCAAGGCGGGGCGCGTATTCGCGCGCCGTCTTGCGTATGTGGTGATTGTCGCGAAGCGGCGCGCCCGTTGTGGACGGAATGCCGAATGGGTATTGGGACGTTGCGTGTAGAGTAAAAAACGCCGGGGATTGCCCGGCGTTTGTTATGACTGCGTCAGGGGGAGGGGTCAGGCGTTGGCTTCGCGGATGCGGTTGGCGGCTTCTTTGTCGAAGGCGACGTCTTTGTCTTCGAACAGGGTGTCCAGTTCGCCGGACAGGGTCATTTCGGTGACGATGTCGGCGCCGCCGATAAACTCGCCTGCGACGTAGAGTTGCGGGATGGTGGGCCAGTCGGAGAAGGTTTTGATGCCGTCGCGCAGCGCTTCATCCGCCAGCACGTTCATGTCCTGATATTCAACGCCCATGAAGTTGAGGATGCCGGCGACGCGGCTGGAAAACCCGCATTGCGGCATTTCTTTTGTGCCTTTCATGAAAAGCACGACCTTGTTGGCGTCGACGGTTTGCTGGATGGCTTGCTGGATGTCGCTCATGGGTTTTCTTTCTTGTGGTTTCTGGCGTTTCTGGCGTTATTCGGGGGCTTTGGTGGTCAGGGCGAGGGCGTGCAGGGCGCCGCTCGATCCGGCCATGGCGTCTTTCAGGGTCGCGTAAACGGCGCGTTGTTGTTGCACCCGGTTTTTGCCGCGAAAGCTTTCGTCCACCACTTCCGCCGCCCAGTGATTGCCGTCGCCTGCGAGGTCGGCGATGGTGATCTCGGCATCGGGGAATCCGGCGCGGATCAGGTCTTCGATTTGCTGGGCTTCGATGGGCATGCGGCTCTCCTTCGCGGTTTGTTCAAACTTAGGCGCAAGCGCTGCGGGGCACAAGGGGGGCGAGGGAGCGCAGGAAGGTGGCGAGGCGGGTTGGCAGGTGATCGGCGTCGAAACGGGCGAGGCTTTCGGGGGTCCACGGAGTTTCGGGCAGGTAATGGGCGGTGATTTTGGCCAGTTCCGCGCGTTTATCGGCGGGGAGGGGCAGTTTTTCGGCGGTCTGGATCAGTTCCAGCCCCTCATGCACCCGGCGCAGGGTGGCGAAGGCGTCGAGGATGTCGGCTTTGCGGCTTGGGGTATCGCGCCAGTTTTCATGGGGGAAGACTTCGGTGCTGATGCGCTGGCCCGCGCCTTTGCAGTCGTAGCGGGTGCAGCCGGGGAAGCCCTGTTGGGCGAGGGTTTCGTGGATGGTGCAGGTGAAGTTTGGCGCGAGGTTTGGGCAGGGGGTTCCGGCGGCTTTGTCGAAGGCAAAGGAGGGGCCGTGATCAAAGGCCAGCGCCATGCAGCACAGGCCGGTGCAGGCGGTGCAGTCGGCTTTCAGGCTGGGCAGGGCGGGCATGGTGGCGCCTTCGGGGTTTGAGTATTTATTCTAAGAAGAAGTTAGCCGACTTTGGTTTCGAAGCTGGTGCGGTAGGTCTCGGAAAGCTCGGCTAAGGGGGCGTGGCTGGTGCCGAAGGTGACTGTGTTGCCTTCGAAGCGGCCGATGGTTTCGATGGGCACGCCGGCTTTTTGGGCGGCGGCGATCAGGGGGGCGGCGTTTTCGGGGGCGCAGGCGACGAGGTATCGGGCCTGATCTTCGCCGAAGAGTTCTGCGGTGTCGGCTGTGGTCAACGTGACGCCGACATTGGCCGTTTCGGCCATTTCAAAGGCGGCGAGGGCCAGACCGCCATCGGAGAGGTCGGTGCAGGCGCGGATCTGGGCGCGGTTGGCTCGGATGAATTCGCCGTTTTGGCGCTCGGCGGTGAGGTCCACGATTGGTGCGTCGCCTTCTTCGCGGCCGAAGGCTTCGGCCAGCAGGGCGGATTGGCCCAGATGGCCCTCTGTTGTGCCGATCAGCAGGGCGGTGTCGCCTTCATGCGGCTTGGTGCCGATGATATCGGTGGCGGTGTTTTCGATCAGGCCTACGGCGCCGATGGTTGGGGTGGGCAGGATGCCCTTGCCGTCGGTTTCGTTATAAAGCGAGACATTGCCGGACACGATGGGCATGTCGAGGGCGGCGCAGGCTTCGCCGATGCCCTGAATGGCGCCGACGAACTGGCCCATGATCTCCGGTTTTTCCGGGTTGCCGAAGTTGAGGTTGTCGGTGGTGGCCAGCGGTTTGGCGCCGGTGGCGGTCAGGTTGCGGTAGGCTTCCGCTACCGCCTGTTTGCCGCCTTCGACCGGGTTGGCGCGCACATATCGTGGGGTCACGTCGGAGGTGAAGGCTACGGCTTTCGGCGTGCCATGCACCCGCACGATGCCCGAGCCCATGCCCGGCGCGCGGGCGGTGTCGGCCATGACCATGTGGTCGTATTGTTCATAGACCCATTGTTTGGCCGCGTAATTCGGGCTGGAAATCAGGGCGTTCAGGCCGTCGATTGGGTCAATCTGCGGAATGTCCGTCAGCGGGGCGGCTTTCGGGGTTGGGGTCCACGGGCGGTCATATTCCGGGGCGTTGCCGGAGAGGGCGCGCAGGGGCAGGTCGGCTTTGCATTCGCCTTTGTGCAGGATCAGGAAGCGGTCTTCGGCGATGGTTTCGCCGACGATGGCGAAGTCGAGATCCCATTTTTCGAACACGGCGCGGGCGGCGTCTTCTTTCTCGGGGTTCAGCACCATCAGCATGCGTTCCTGACTTTCGGAAAGCATCATCTCATAGGCGGTCATGTTTTCTTCGCGTTGCGGCACGTTGTCGAGGTTGAGGCGGATGCCTAATTCGCCCTTGTCGCCCATTTCGACCGCCGAACAGGTCAGGCCCGCCGCGCCCATGTCCTGAATAGAGATCACCGCGCCAGTCTGCATCAGCTCGAGCGTCGCTTCCATCAGGCGCTTTTCGGTGAAGGGGTCGCCGACCTGCACGGTGGGGCGTTTTTCCTCGATCGTGTCGTCGAATTCGGCGGAGGCCATGGTGGCGCCGCCGACCCCGTCGCGGCCGGTTTTGGCGCCGAGATAGACCACGGGCATGCCGATACCGGAGGCGGCGGAGTAGAAGATTTTGTCGCTGTCGATCAGGCCCGCGGCGAAGGCGTTGACCAGACAATTGCCGTTATAGGCGGGGTGGAAGCGCACTTCGCCGCCGACATTGGGCACGCCGAAACAGTTGCCATAGCCGCCGATGCCTTCGACGACGCCGTGGACGAGGCGGGTGGTTTTCGGGTGGTCCACCGCGCCGAAGCTGAGCGCGTTCATGGCGGCAATCGGGCGGGCGCCCATGGTGAAGACGTCGCGCAGGATGCCGCCGACGCCGGTGGCCGCGCCTTGATAGGGCTCAATATAGGAGGGGTGGTTGTGGCTTTCCATTTTGAACACCACCGCCTGTCCGTCGCCGATATCGACGATGCCCGCGTTTTCGCCGGGGCCGCAGATCACTTGCGGGCCGTCGGTCGGTAGGGTGCGCAGCCATTTCTTCGAGGATTTATAGGAGCAATGCTCGTTCCACATGGCGGAGAAGATGCCCAGCTCGGTGAAATTCGGGGCGCGGTTCAGGATGCGCAGGATATTGGCGTATTCCTCGGCATTGATGCCGTGGGCTTCGATCAGCTCTTCGGTGATTTCCGGTTCCTGAATGCTGGTTTGGTGCGCCACGACGGTTCCCCCTGTGAGTCTTGCTGGGTGTTTCATAGGCCAAGCGGGGAGGCGGGGGAAGGGCGTTTGGCGGGGGAGCAAAAAAAAGCCGGGCACGCGGCCCGGCCTAGTCCAACAGGGAGGTAAAAGCCCGTCAGAGCGGAAGCTCCATGATTGGCTTTGAATTGAATTTAGGCCGGGGGCGGGGTGGCGACAAGCGACGATGCTGCATTGCCGCTATGCGTTTGCTGCATGGCTTGGGGTGGCCGGGGACGTCTGGCGGGTGGCACGGGTGTGGGTTTGAGTATTTTTGCTAAGAAGAAGGGGGGGCGGTTTGCTATTCGATATTGTAGGTTAAATTGAGTTCGTTTTAAGAAGAAAAGTCTATTCAGGAAATGAGGAAAAGATGGGGTTTTCGTTAAACGCGCTGTTTTCGGTCTATAAAGAGGAAAAGAGCGGGGGGATTTATAACCTGCTGGGGGTGATTGCCATTGTCGTGGTCTGGGTGGTTGCCGGGGGGATTTTGGAGGCTGTGATCCAGAATTATGTCACCCGGCATTACGGCGTGCAGGATATGTCGTATATCACCATTATCCATAATGTGATCACCACGGGGTTCAGCCTGTTGGTGGTGTTGTTGGGGGCGCGGTTTTTGCTTCGGCATTCCTTTGGCAGCCTTGGCTTTTCAGCGCAAAACCTGTTGGGGCATTACGGTAAGGGGATCGTCATCGGGCTGGCGATGTTTTCCTTTTGCGTGCTGGTGGGCGTTTTTCTGGGCACGCAGACCGTGTCGCTGAACGATCAGAGCATTGCCTGGGGCATGTGGCTCGCCTTTTTCGGCCTGTTCTTTGTGCAGGGGTTGAGCGAAGAGGTGATGTTTCGCAGTTTTCTTCTGCCCGAGATCAGCGCCAGATTTGGTCTGTTGGCGGGGCTCATCGGCAGCAACATCCTGTTTGCGCTGTTTCATGCCGGGAACGCCGGGTCCGGGACGTTGCCGGTCGTCAATATGTTCCTGTTCGGTCTGGTGATGTCGATCCTCTATTATTACACCCAAAGCATTTGGGTTTCCGGCGCGGTTCACAGCATCTGGAATTTCGCAGAAGGCAATATCTACGGCATTTCCATTTCTGGCCATGAAGTCAGCAATGAAACGCTGTTCAAGAGCCGGTTTTCCGGCAGTGAGTGGCTTACGGGCGGGGCGTTCGGGCTGGAAGGCGGGCTGATTTGCAGCTTTGGGCTGATCGTGGCCGGGGCGGTGTTGATTTACGTCTATCGCGGTCGCAGGGGTTATGGGGCTACGCCCTAAGGACGCAGTTTTTTGCGGTATTCGGCGATTTCTTCGACCACGAAGTCGCGGAAGGCGGCGACGCGTTTGGATTGGCGCAGTTCTTCGGGGTAGGCGAGGTAGACCGGGACTTCCTTGCTTTCCTCGCCTTCCAGCACCTGCACCAGATCGGTGAAGTCGGCGGCGATGTAATTGGGCAAGACGCCGATGCCGAGATTGTTCAACACGCCTTGCAGGGCGCCGAAATAGGAATTGACCGTCAGGATGGATGGGATGTCGTGTGTCAGCAGGCGTTCGACGAAGGCGGAGCCGGCGGAGACCTGGGTGGAATTGGCGCTGTGGCAGATCAGGCGGTGGTGGTGCAGGTCGGCGGTGGTTTCGGGGGTGCCGTTCTGGGCGAGGTATTCCGGCATGGCGTAGAGCCGCATTTTCACCCCCATCAGGCGTTTGCGGATCAGGTCGGCCTGCGAGGGTTCTTTCATGCGGATGGCGACGTCGGCTTCGCGCATGGGCAGGTCCAGCACCCGTTCTTCCAGAATGAGGTCGATTTTCAGTTCGGGGTATTTTTCATAGAGTTTTGGCAGGCGCGGGGCGAGCCAGAGCATGCCGAAGCCGTTGGTGGTTGTCACGCGCAGTTCGCCGAAGATTTCATCGCGCGAATCGCGGATGCGGGCGGTGGCGGCTTCTAAGCGTTGCGACATGGCGGTGGAGGCATCGAACAGCAATTCGCCCTGTTCGGTCAGGATCAGGCCGCGGGCGTGGCGGTGAAACAGGGTGGCGTTCAGGGCTTCTTCGAGGCCGCGGATCTGGCGCGACACGGCGGACTGGCTCAGTCCGAGCGCCTCGCCCGCATGGGTCAGGCTCCCGGCATCGGCCACCGCGTGAAATATGCGTAATTTGTCCCAGTCCATCGCGTTTGCCTCTCCGTTCGCGGGCATGGTAGCGGGTTTTGGTTATTTTGGAAGCAAAAGCGCGGGGTTATGCACAGGTTTTTGCGTGTTGCACGGCGGGGTATGGATTTTGCCGCCAAACGGGCCTATGGCTGGGGCAACGCATTTTGGCGAAAGGGACGGATATGGCGGTCGGGATTTTCGATTCAGGTTTGGGCGGGCTGACGGTGTTTGATGCGGTGGAGAAGCGCCTGCCGGAAGTGCCGCTGGTCTATTTTGGCGACAATGCCCATGCGCCTTACGGGGTGCGCGATGCGCAGGATATTTTCGAGTTGACCACGGCGGGGGTGGAGCGGCTTTGGCAAGAGGGCTGCGACCTTGTGCTGCTGGCCTGTAACACCGCGTCGGCGGCGGCGCTGCGGCGCATTCAGGAGCGCTGGTTGCCGGAGGGCAAGCGGGTTCTCGGCGTGTTCGTGCCGCTGATCGAGGCGCTGACGGAGCGCGACTGGGGCGACAATTCGCCGCCGCGCGAGGTTGGGGTGCAGCATGTGGCGCTGTTTGCCACGCCAGCGACCGTCGCCAGCCGGGCTTTTCAGCGCGAATTGGCGTTTCGGGCCATCGGGGTTGATGTCGAGGCGCAAAGCTGCGGCGGCTTGGTTGATGCGATCGAGGAAGGCGACATGATCCTCGCGGAAGCGCTGGTGAACAGCCATGTGGACGCGCTCAAGCGCAAGATGCCCGCGCCGCAGGCGGCGATTTTGGGCTGCACGCATTATCCGCTGATGGAGGCGGAATTTCAGAAGGCGTTGGGGCCGGAGGTGAAGGTGTTTTCGCAGGCGGATTTGGTGGCGCAATCGCTGGCATATTATCTCAAGCGCCACCCGGCGATGATCGGACCCGGCACCACGCGCAAGATGCTGACCAGCGGCGATCCGCTCAAGGTTTCGGCCCGTGCGACGCAGTTTTTGCGCCGGGAAATCACTTTCGAAGCTGCTTGACGATCGGGAGATAGGCATTTGAAAAATATCGCAATTCTGGGCGCGTCCGGTTATACCGGCGCGGAGCTTGTTCGCCTGATCGCCACCCATCCGGGGATGTGCATCAAGGCGCTGTCGGCGGATCGCAAGGCGGGGATGGAGATGGCGGAGGTCTATCCGCAGTTGCGCCATCTGGAGCTGCCGAAGTTGGTGAAAATGCAGGAGATCGACTTTTCCGGCATTGATCTGGTATTTGCCGCCTTGCCGCACGGGTTGAGTCAGGCGCTGGTGCGCGATTTGCCGCGCGAAGTGCGGGTGGTGGACCTTGGGGCCGACTTCCGGCTGCGCGATCCGGCGGCTTATGAAAAATGGTATGGGGCGGCGCATGTGGCGGTCGAATTGCAGCGCGAGGCGGTGTATGGGCTGACCGAGTTTTACCGCGAGGAGATCCGGGGGGCGCGTTTGGTGGCGGGCACGGGATGTAATGCGGCGGTGGTGCAATATGCCTTGCGACCGTTGATTTCCGAGGGGCTGATCGACCTCGACACGATCATTTGCGACCTGAAAAACGGGTTGTCGGGCGCCGGGCGCAGTCTGAAGGAAAACATGCTGTTCACCGAGCGCGCCACCGATATTGCGGGCTATGCGCAGGGCGGCACGCACCGGCATCTGGGCGAGTTCGATCAGGAGTTTTCTGCCCTAGCGGGGCGGCCGGTCGAGATCATTTTCACCCCACATCTGGTGCCGACCAACCGGGGCATTCTCGCCGATTGTTATGTGCAGGGCGATGCGGCGGCGATCCATGCGGCGCTGGTGGCGCGGTATCAGGACGAGCCGTTTGTCACCGTGTTGCCGTTCGGGCAGGCGCCGGGGACGGGGCATGTGACCGGGTCGAATCAGTGTCACCTCGGGGTGATTGCGGACCGGGTTGCGGGGCGGGCGCTGGTTGTGTCGGCGCTGGACAACCTGACCAAGGGATCGTCGGGGCAGGCGGTGCAGAATGCGAATTTGATGTTGGGGTTTGAGGAAACGGCGGGGCTTGGGCTGGCGCCGGTTTTCCCGTGATGGAATGTGGAGCGTAAGATGGCGGGTATGCGTGGATTGAAGAAGCGGCGGCGGTTGCAGATTGTGCTGCTGTCCTTCCTGTTTCTGGTCATTGCGACGGGGCTGATTGGCTATGCGTTGCGCGATGGCATTAACTATTATCGTTCGCCGGCGCAGGTTCTGGAGGAGCCGCCGGAGGTGGGCGAGGTTTTCCGGCTGGGCGGGCTGGTTGAGGCCGGATCGCTGGTGCGCGGCGAGGGGGAAACGGTGCGCTTCGTGGTGACGGACGGGGCGGCCAGTGTGCCGGTGGAATTTACCGGCATCCTGCCCGATCTTTTCGGGGAGAATCAGGGCATGATCGGCATGGGCACTTTGGTGGACGGGGTGTTTATTGCTCAAGAAATTCTGGCCAAACATGATGAGGAATACATGCCCGCCGAGGTGATCGAGAGCTTGAAGGAGCAGGGGGTTTACGAGCCGCCTTCGGAATAAGACTTTCAGATCAAGGGCTTGAGTGGCGCGCGCTGGTTTTGGCGCGCGTTAACTTTTTTGGCGCAGGGTTCTCGCAACTTAGGAGAACGCCATGCAGACGCCAGCCCGGATTGCCGATGAAATCATTGCCCGCGAGGGCGGGTATGTGAACGACCCGGATGATCCGGGCGGGCCGACCAAATACGGGGTGACGCTGCACACGATGCGTCGCCTCGGGCTTGATCTCGACGGCGACGGGCGGGTCACGGCGGGGGATGTGCGCCGCCTCAGCCGGGGGCAGGCGCGCGAGATTTTCCTTCAGCATTACTTCGAGAAGCCCCGGATTTCGACGTTGCCGGAGGCGTTGCAGGCCTCGGTTTTCGACATGTTCGTTAACGCGGGCGCCAATGCGGTGCGGCTGTTGCAACGGCTGTTGATCCGTATGGGCTACCCGCTGGTGGTGGACGGGGTGATCGGGCCGAAAACCGCGGCGGCGGCGGCGCGGGCGGCGGCACAGGCGCCGGATCACATTGCCGACGCCTACGGCATCGAGCGGCGCAATTATTACTACCGGCTGGCCGATGCGCGCCCGGCTTCACGCAAATATGCGCGGCGGCGCGATGGGGGAAAGGGCGGCTGGATCCGGCGGGCGGAGGCGTTCATTTCGCCGAAATTTCACTTAACGGAGGCCGAGCATCGCGCTCGGGTAGCACATTGGCATTGATCGACGGGTTGAGCGGGCTGTTATTTGGCACGGGGCGTAATGTCGTCACGGAAACGGCGGAAATGTTTTGGGAAAATGCGGAAGCGGGGGCGCAGCGGGAGGCCGATTGGCGGGCGGCGGCGCTGGCGCAGTTTGGGGCGGAATTTACCCGCGAGGGGCGCTCGGGATTTGATCGCTTCATGGATGGGGTCAACCGATTGCCGCGTCCGATGCTGGCGCTTGGCACGTTGGGATTGTTCGGGGCGGCGATGGTGGCGCCGGTGTGGTTTGCGGCGCGGATGCAGGGGCTGGCGCTGGTGCCGGAGCCGCTTTGGTGGCTGATGGGGGCGATTGTCAGCTTCTATTTTGGCGCGCGGTTTCAGGCCAAGGGGCAGGAATTTCAGCGCTCGCTGGCCGAAACCATGGCGCGGTCTGGGACGGTGATGCGCAATCTGGCGGCGCTGGAGGCGTTTGGGGCCAGCGCTACGGGCGGTGCGGAGCGCAATGCGGCGTTGGAGGAATGGCGCGGTGGGCACTGAGTTTTTCGTCAAGCTGGCGACGGAACACGGGCCTTGGGTGGTTTTGGTGTTTTATCTGTTGTGGCGCGATTTGCAGAAGGATCAGGCGACGCGGTCGGTGCTGGATAAAAACAGCGCCATTCTGGTGGAGATCACCACCATCATTCGCGAGCGGCTACCGGCGGCGGGGCGGGGGCTGTGATGCGCAGATTTTTTAAGTTTTTCAAGCAATTAGCGGAGGCGTTGCGCGGGGTGAAGCTGGCGCGGGCGGTGCAGAAAAACCGCGATGCGGCCCGTGAGCTGGACCGCGCGGTCAGGGAGGTTCTGGATCTATGAAACAGGCGGTTTTGTTGTTGGCACTGGTGGTTTCCGGCCTGGAGATGGCCTTTTTCGCATGGGGCTACGGGCCGGTATCGGTGGTGATTTATGGCGCGATTGCCTTGATGGCGCTGATGATTGCGGGCACGTTTCTATGGCTCTGGTTTGCGCAGGCGACGCCGCTGGCGCTGGGGATGGTCTATAGCTGGGCGGGGATCGGGTTGGTTTCCGGCTGGTGGTGGGTCTACAACCTCATGGGGCAGCCGCTTTGGGCGGAGCGGCATCCGGGGATGTTTTCGGTTTTGGCGCTCTACGTCGTCGGGGCAGTGTTGCATTTCGCGGTTATCCATCGCTCGTTTGGCTATCACGGGGGCAGTTTCGTCTGGCCGGTCGGGGCGGCGTTGGGGTTGTCGGTCGGGGTTTTTCTGCTGGTTTAGGCGGGGTCTGTGGCGCTTCGGTGTTGTGAGTATTTTTGCTAAGAAGAAGAGGGGCGTTTTCGGTCTGTGGCGGCGGTGGTGTGTCTGGCAGGGCGCAGGATTTTGCGGCGTGTGTTTCTCGCTTTGACAATGGGGGCTAATCCCGGTAGTCACACAAGGGACTGGGATGTTTGTCTGAAAGAACACAAGATGACGTATAACGAGCGGCGCGGCGCAGGTCGAAAGGGACTTGCAAAATCCATTCTCAAACCGGCGGGTCTGGCGGTTTTTCTAGGGCTTTCAGGGGCTTCCGTTGTCCCTCAGGCGGTTTTGGCGCAGAGTTATGCTTTCCGCTCGGTGCAGATCGAGGGGCTGGAGCGCATTGATGCCGCTTCGGTGATGGCGCATCTGGGAATCGCTTCCGGGCAGGCGATCAGTGCGGCGGAATTGAATGAGGGCTATCAGCGGCTCGTGGCAGCGGGGCTGTTCGAGAGCGTGAAGATCGTGCCGCGCGGGTCGGTTCTGGTGGTCAAGGTGACGGAATATCCGTCGGTCAACCGGATCAACATCGAGGGCAACCGGGCGATCAAGGATGCCAGTCTGTTGAAGTTGCTCAACACCCGGCCGCGCTATGTGTACAATCCGGCGCAGGTCGAGCGCGATGCGCAGATCATCACCGAGGCTTATCAGGCGCAGGGGCGTCTTGCGGCGACGGTGACGCCGAAGATCATCCGCCGGTCGCAGAACCGGGTGGATGTGGTGTTTGAAGTGGCCGAAGGGGCCAATTCGGAAGTCGAACGCATTTCCTTCACCGGCAACCGCGCGTTCTCCGATGCCCGACTGCGGCGGGTGGTGTCTTCGAAGCAGGCGGGGCTGTTGCGCTGGCTGGTGCAGTCGGACACGTTCGATCCGGGCCGGCTGGAATTTGACAAGCAGTTGCTGCGCGATTTCTACGCCTCGCATGGCTATGCCGATTTTCAGGTGCGCGCGGTAACCTCCGAGGTTCCGGCTCAGGAAGATGGGTTCTTCGTGTCTTTCCAGGTGGTGGAAGGGCAGAAGTTCACCTTCGGCAAGGTGACGACGATTTCCGAGGTTGAGGGCGTTGATGCGGCGGCGTTTGAGCGGCTGAACACGGTGCGCGCGGGCACGACCTACAATCCGGCGGTGATTGAGCGCACCATCGCCTTGATGGAAAACAAGGCGGCGAAGATGGGCTACGGCTTTGTGCGTGTCGATCCGCGGGTGACGCGGGACGAGCGCGCGGGCAAGCTCAATATCGAGTTCGCCATTGTGCGCGGGCCGCGTATCGTGGTCGAACGCATTGATATTGAAGGCAATTCGACAACGTTGGACCGGGTTGTGCGCGGGCAGTTCACGACGGTTGAGGGCGATCCGTTCAACCCCCGCGCCATTCGTGCGGCGGCGGAGCGTATTCGGGCGCTGGGCTTCTTTGCCAATGTGGAAGTGGATGCGCGTCAGGGCTCGGCGCCGGATCAGGTTGTGGTCGATGTGGACGTTGAAGAGAAGGGCACGGGGGCGTTTGAAATCGGGGCGACCTATGCCTTTGGCGAGGGGGCGGGTTTCTTTGCCTCTTTGAGTGAAAGCAATTTCCTCGGTCGTGGGCAATATCTGAAGGTTGGTGTCTCTGGTGGATTGGATAATCAAAACTACACGTTGAGTTTTGCGGAACCCGCGCTGTTCGGGCGTGATTTGCGGCTTGGGGTGGATTTGTTTTACGCCAAGGGCAAGCATTCTTCCGGTCTCTTCGAAACGACCGATTTTGGCGGCAAGCTGTCGCTGGAATTCCCGGCCAGTGAGTTGGCCCGTTTCTCCGGTTACGTCGGTTTTGATGGCATGGAAATGTCGAACTACACCGGCACCAGCGCCATTATTACGGCGGAGACCGCGCGTGGATTGCAGTATGGAGCAACGGCGGGCTTTGGCTTGACCTACGACACGCGGCGCAACGGGTTGATCAATCCAGTGAATGTCTATCTGCGTGCCAATGCGGAAGTCGGTGGGTTCGGGTCGGATAACCGCTATTTCGGCGTGTCTGGTCTGGCCAATCTGACCACCAACTTGTTCTCCGATGATATTACCCTGTCGGCAACCGTTGAAGGCGGGGCAATTTTCGGCTTTGGCGGCGGCGCGGGAACGCGCATTACCGATCGGTATTTCCTTGGCCCGAACCAGCTTCTGGGCTTTGCGCCGCGCGGCGTTGGGCCGCGGGACATGGCGGCGGCAGATCAGGACGCGCTGGGCGGCAACTTCTTTGCTTCTGCGCGGCTCGAAGCGCGCTTCCCGATCGGTTTGCCGGAAGAATACGGCATTCAGGGCGGGTTGTTTGCCCATGCCGGGTCGGTCTGGGGGCTGGACAATCCGGGCGGTGTGGATGACAGCTTTGGGCTTCGCGCCTCGGTCGGTGCGGCGATCCATTGGGATACCCCGGTCGGACCGCTGCGCTTCAGCTACGCCATTCCGGTGGTCAAGCGTGGCACGGATATCGAACAGCGCTTTGGTCTGACTTTCTCTACTGGTTTCTGATCCCATGCGGGGTCGGATGACGGGATGGGACGGCGCGCGGGGGCTTCTGCGCGCCGTTTTTGCTGCCATGCTGTTGGGTATGTCTCCGGCGGGGGCGCAGGATTTGGGCTCCAAATTGGGGGTGGTGCAATCGCCGGTGCTGGTTCTGGACCGGGCGCGGCTGTTTAACCAGACGCTCTACGGGCGGCGCATCTTGTCGGAAGTTGAGGCGGCCAACGTGGCTATGGCGGAAGAAACGGCGGCCATTCAGGCGGAATTGGCGGCGGAAGAACAGGCGCTGACACAAAAGCGGGCTGAGATGGAGCCGGCGGCGTTTCGGGCGCTGGCAGAGCAGTTCGACGCGCGGGTGCAGCAGTTGCGCGAAGAGCGGGAAGCGGCGCAAAACGAGATCCGGGCGGTTCTGGAAAGCGCGCAGTTGCAGTTCTTTAACGTGGTCGGGCCGATCTTGGGCGCCATTGTGCGTGAACGCGGTGCGGTGATGATTGTCGATCAGCGGGCTTTGGTCTTGAGCGCCTATAATATAGACATTACCAATGACGCGATTGCGCGTATTGATGCGGTTTTGGGGGATGGGGCGCAGGAAGCACCTCCCTTGCCGGATGGGGTGGGCGACGACGGACGGGACGTGATCGACGCGCCGACGCCGGAAGGAGCGGGCGACGCTGTTCCGGTAGATGATCAATAAGGCCTGAGGGGCTGGGAGGAAGAGATATGAGCGACGTGCCGAGCAGGGCCGATATTGATCTGATTAAGCAGTGCATTCCGCATCGCTACCCGTTTCTGTTTCTCGACCGGGTAGAAGACATCGTGCCGAATGAAAGCGCGGTGGGGATCAAGAATGTCACGGTGAACGAGCCACATTTTCAGGGCCATTTTCCGAGCGCACCGATCATGCCGGGGGTAACGATCGTGGAGGCGATGGCACAGACCTCGGCGGTGATGGTCGCCTTGTCGCTGGACTTGGTCGGTAAGGACGCGCTGGTCTATTTCATGGGCATTGATAAGGTGAAATTCCGTCGCAAGGTTGTGCCGGGCGACGTGTTGCGCATGGAGATCAAGACCCTGCGCGGCGGGGCTGGTTCGAAGGTCTGGAAGTTCGAGGGGCGGGCCAGCGTGGACGGCCAAGCGGCCTGTCAGGCAGAATTTTCGGCTATGATTGATCTGGGTGCGTAAGAAACCGGCAGCGCCGGACCAGAATCCGTTTTAGCGCGCCGCGTGGTTCTTCTTCTTAGTTTAAATACTCATAACGCCGCGTTTGCCGTAAGCGCTGTGGTGTGAGTATTTTTGCTAAGAAGAAGGAAGGGGCGGGGGTTAATACCCGCGCCAGATCCAGCCGCCACCGAAGACGCGGGTGCTGTCCATGTCGTAGAAGACGCAGGCTTGTCCGGGGCTGACGCCGGCTTCGGCGCTGAGGAGTTCCACTTCTGCTTCCGTTTCCGAGATTGGGCGCAGGATGGCTTCGCGCGGGGGGCGGGTCGAGCGGATTTTTACGCCGATATGCCATTCGTCGCGGCTGGTCAGGGGGGTGTCGCCGAGCCAGTTGACTTCGCGGATCGGCACGGTCCGGGTGGAGAGCATTTCCTTCGGGCCGACGATGACCTGCTGGTTTTCCACATCGAGGCGCACGACGTAGAGCGGCTCGGATAGTCCGCCAATGCCGAGGCCACGCCGTTGGCCAATGGTGTAGTGAATGACGCCGGTATGGGTGCCCAGAATGCGGCCATCGGCGTGGACGATGTTACCCGGTTCCGCCGCGCCGGGGCGCAGTTTTTCGATCACCTGTGCGTAATTGCCGTTGGGCACGAAGCAGATGTCCTGACTGTCCGGTTTGTCGGCCACTTCGAGGCCGAACTGGCGGGCCAGCGCGCGGGTCTCTTCCTTGGTCATCAGGTGGCCGAGCGGAAAGCGCAGGAAATCGAGCTGTTCCGGCGTGGTGGAGAACAGGAAATAGGACTGGTCGCGATTCGGGTCGGCGGCGCGGTGCAGTTCCGGACCCGCCGGGCCGACGAAACGCTGAATATAATGGCCGGTCGCCATGCAATCGGCGTCCAGATCCTTCGCCGTGGCCATCAAATCCTTGAATTTCACCCGCTCATTACAGCGGATGCAGGGCACGGGGGTGGCGCCGGCGAGGTAGCTGTCGGCGAATTCTTCGATCACCGCTTCCTGAAAAATGTTCTCGTAATCCAGCACATAATGCGGAAATCCCATGTCTTCCGCCACCCGGCGGGCGTCATGGATGTCGATCCCGGCGCAACAGGCGCCCTTTTTGGCCAGCGCGGCGCCGTGATCATAGAGTTGCAACGTGACGCCGACGACGTCGTAGCCCTGACTTTTCAGCAGGGCGGCGACCACGGACGAATCAACCCCGCCCGACATGGCAACCACCACGCGGGTTTCCTCGGGCGGTTTTTTGAACCCGAGAGAATTTACCGTTTCCTGCATGACACCCATATTTTTAAGGCCTTTCGCGCCCGTTTGGCGGATAAGGATCGGAATATAGGAAAATTTGAACAAACAACAAGGGCGGCTTTCACGGGTTTTTAACATCTCGCGGCGAATCTGGGCGCATCAAGACGAGGAATCGATATGTATCTGAAAAAAGTTGATGGCCCGCGCGCCGTTCAGTTGCCCGATGGAACCACCATGACCCGAGCGGATTTGCCGCCCGAAGACACGACCCGATGGGTCGCGCGCCGCAAGGCTGCTGTGGTCAAAGGGGTGACGTTTGGCCTTATTTCATTGGCGGATGCGCTGAAAATCTATGAACTCTCGGAAGAGGAATTTGCCGAGTGGCGCGCTGCGGTTGAAAAGCACGGCGTGGGGGCGCTGCGTGCGACGGCACTACAAAAATATAGACAACCATAGGGAGAATTGTCAAAAAGTTCCACGCCGGTAACGAGATGTTAACCATTTCGCTGCAAAGTGTGTCGCAACGGAACGGTAATTTGTGGAGAAATTAAACAATGCGCATCCTACTCGTGGAAGATGATCCGACCACCTCCCGCTCAATCGAGCTGATGCTGACGCATGCCAACCTGAATGTCTATTCGACGGATCTGGGGGAGGAGGGAATCGATCTCGCCAAGCTCTATGATTATGATCTGATTCTGTTGGACCTGAACCTGCCGGATATGAACGGGCTGGAAGTGCTGCGGCAACTGCGTGTGGCGCGAATCGAAACCCCGATCCTGATCCTGACCGGGTCGGACGACACGGAAGACAAGCTGAAAGGCTTTGGTTTCGGGGCGGATGATTACATGACCAAGCCTTTCCACCGCGAAGAACTGGTCGCGCGGATTCACGCCATCGTCCGCCGCTCGAAAGGGCATTCGCAATCGGTGATCCGCACGGGCAAGATCGAGGTTAATCTCGACGGCAAGTCGGTGACCGTGAAGGGGAAGCAGGTGCATCTGACCGGCAAGGAATATCAGATGCTGGAGCTTCTGAGCTTGCGCAAGGGGACTACGCTGACCAAGGAAATGTTCCTTAACCATCTCTATGGCGGCATGGACGAACCGGAACTGAAGATTATCGACGTGTTTATCTGCAAGCTGCGCAAGAAATTGGCAAGTATGACGGATGGTGAGAATTATATCGAAACCGTCTGGGGCCGCGGCTACATCCTGCGCGATCCGGAACCGGCCGAGTTCGAAGACAAGATGGCTATGGGTGCCTGATTTACGGCCCTTGAGGATGTCATTTGCGCATTCTGCCGGCGTCGGATTTCTGATGCCGGCCTTCCCCTGCTGCGACAATGTTGGCAAGTGCCTTCAGAGCGCGTAATCTTGGGGCCTGATGAGAGGTCTGTGACCGAGATGCTTTGAAGCCATGGGGGGAAGATGTCTGAGAAGGCGGTGCGGGAAGAGGCTGCGATGAAGGCGGTGGAGGCGTTGTCACGGGAGGAGGCGCGGCAGGAATTGGCGCGGCTGGCCGATCTGATTGCGCGGGCGAACCGGGCTTATCATGGCGAGGATAACCCGTTTATTTCCGATGCGGAATTTGACGCGGCGCGATTGCGCAACATGCAGATCGAACAGCGTTTCCCGGAAGAAAAACGCGCCGATTCTCCGAGCGAACAGGTTGGGGCCGCGCCCCGCGAAGGTTTTGGCAAAATACGCCACTCGCAGCCGATGCTGTCACTGGCTAATGCGTTCAGTCAGGAGGACTTGCAGGAATTTGACGCTTCGGTGCGCGCGTTTCTGGGGCTGGAGGACACCGCTTCGCTGACCTATTTTGGCGAGCCGAAAATCGACGGGCTTTCGCTGTCCCTGCGCTATGAGGATGGTGAACTGGTCTCGGCGGCAACGCGTGGGGATGGGGAAACCGGCGAGGACGTCACGCCAAACGCCCGCACCATCGCCGACATTCCGCACCAGATCGCCAAGGCTCCCGCGATTTTGGAGGTGCGCGGCGAGGTTTATATGCGCCACGATGATTTTGCCGCTCTGAATAGACGGCTGGAGCATGCGGGACAAAAAACGCTCGCCAATCCGCGCAATGCCGCCGCCGGTTCGCTGCGCCAGTTGGACAGCCGCGTCACCGCATCCCGCCCGCTCCGGTTTTTCGCGTACAGCACCGGCGAAATCTCCGAGCCCATTGCGAATAGTCAAAATGACTTGATGCAAACTTTTGAAAATTATGGCTTTTCCATCAATCCCTTGGCGCGGCAATGTGCGGATGCACAGGATATGGGCGCGCTGTTTGACGAGATATCCCAATCGCGCGCCGATCTGGCCTATGACATCGATGGGGTGGTTTTAAAAGTGGACGATCTTGCGCTGCAAGCCCGTCTGGGCGCGCGGGCCAACTCGCCGCGTTGGGCCATCGCGCGCAAATTCCCGGCGCAAAAGGCGTGGACGCGGCTGGAAAGCATCGACATTCAGGTCGGCCGCACCGGCGCCCTCAGTCCGGTCGCGCGTCTGAAACCGATCACCGTCGGCGGGGTCGTGGTGTCGAACGCGACCTTGCATAACGAGGACTATATCGCTGGCCGTGACAATTCCGGCGGAGAAATTCGCGGCGGCAAGGATATTCGGGTCGGCGATTGGGTGGAGGTCTATCGTGCGGGCGACGTGATCCCGAAAATTTCTGATGTGGATATGGCGCGCCGCGAGGGTAATCCGCCCCGGTTCGCGTTTCCTAAGACGTGCCCGGAATGCGGCTCTGAGGCTTTGCGCGAAGAGGGGGATTCTGTGCGTCGGTGTAGCGGTGGATTGATTTGCCCGGCGCAAGCGGTTGAAAAGCTGAAACATTTTGTCTCTCGTGGCGCGTTTGACATCGAGGGGCTGGGGGCAAAACAGGTGGAGTTTTTCTACTACGACACACAACTTCCGCTGCGCGAACCGGCTGATATTTTCACCCTTGCCGCGCGCGACGCCGCCAATCTGGCAAAACTGCAAAACCGTGACGGCTGGGGCAAGGCTTCGGTAGAAAATCTGTTTGCCGCCATCGAGCAACGGCGAAAAATCCCGCTCCACCGGCTGCTATTTGCGTTGGGGATGCGTCATGTCGGTGAAGTGGCGGCGAAAACGCTGGCGCGGCATTACCTTAGCTGGGAGAATTTTGCGGCGGCGATGCAGGATTTGGCGCCGGGCACAGCGGCTTGGGACGATCTGATTGCGGTCGACGGGATCGGTGAGGTTTTGGCCGGGTCGCTGGCCGCGACCTTCCGCAACCCGACCGAATGGGCGATGATTTCGCGGCTCGTCGCGAAGTTGGAGATCGAAGCGGATGCGGGCGCGGCGCAGGTCGACAGTCCGGTCGCGGGCAAGACGCTGGTCTTCACCGGCACACTCGAAAAAATGACGCGGGCGGAAGCCAAGGTGCGGGCGGAAGCTCTGGGCGCCAAGGTTTCCGGTTCCATTTCCAGGAAAACCGACCTGTTGATCGCGGGGCCCGGCGCGGGCAGCAAGGCGAAAAAAGCGGCGGATCTCGGGATTGAGGTGATCGACGAAGCGGCGTGGCTACGTCTGATCGGGGCTGTGTGAGCAGCCGACCGGAAATACTGTTCCCCCTGTTTGCCGGGGTGACGACGCTGGGCGGGATTGGCGACAAGACCGCGCGCGCTTTGCAGGCGCTTGATATCACCACCCCGCGCGACTTCCTGTTTGCCCTGCCGACCGGGGTCATCGACCGGCGGTTGCGCGATACGGTCGAGGGGATGGCGCCGGGCAGTCACCTGAGCGTTGAGGTGGAAATTCTTGGACACGATCCGCCCACGCGGCGCAATGGACCGTATCGGGTCGCGGTTCGGGACAGTAGAGCCCTGTTTTCATTGGTGTTTTTCCACGCCAATCCGAAGTGGATCAGCAGCCAGCTTCCCATCGGTGAGCGGCGCGTCGTGTCGGGGAAGGTGGAAATCTATGACAATGCGGTGCAGATCGTGCATCCGGACCGGATTTTGCGGCCCGGTGAAGCGACGGGTCTGCCCGATTTTGAGCCGGTTTATCCGCTGACGGGCGGGGTGTCGTCCAAGCTCTATGGCCGGGCGGTGCGCGAAGTTTTGGAACGGTTAACACCGCTGCCGGAATGGATCGATCCGCACTTGAAGGCGGAGCAGGGCTGGGCCGATTGGCAGGAGGCCTTGATGGATGCGCATTTGCCGTTGGGGGAGGCGGATTTGGCGCCACAGAACCCGGCCCGGATGCGACTGGCCTATGACGAGTTTTTTGCGCATCAACTGACGCTGGCACTGGCGCGGGCGAAAATCCGGCGCGGTAAGGGGGTGGCGACGGTGGGCGATGGGCGCTTGTCTGCGCAACTTCTTGAAATCATGCCGTTTTCTCTGACCGGCGCGCAGCGGCACGCGATTGATGAGATCACGCAGGACATGGCGCATGGCCAGCGGATGAACCGTTTGATGCAGGGGGATGTTGGCTCGGGCAAGACCATTGTGGCGTTGATGGCGTGTCTGGCGGCGGTCGAGGCGGGTGGGCAGACGGTGATGATGGCGCCAACAGAAATCCTCGCGCGCCAGCATTTCGCCGGCATTCGCGGTCTGACCGACCGGCTTGGCTTGCGGGTCGAATTGTTAACCGGGCGCGATCGGGGGCGGGCGCGGGCGGATAAGCTGGCGGCGCTGGCGTCGGGCGATATCGCCATTTTGATCGGCACCCATGCGGTATTTCAGGAGGATGTGCATTATCACGACCTGCGGTTGGCGATTGTCGACGAGCAGCACCGATTTGGCGTCGATGAGCGGTTACGCCTGAGCAAAAAGGGCGGCGTGACCGATATGCTGGTGATGACGGCGACGCCAATCCCGCGTTCCCTCGCCCTCGCACAATATGGCGACATGGATATTTCCGTGTTGGATGAAAAACCGCCGGGGCGGCAAAAGGTGACGACGGCGGTTCTGCCCGATAGCCGGGTGGACGAGGTCGTTAACCATATGCGTCGGGCGATTTCTGAAGGGCGGCAGGCCTATTGGGTCTGTCCGCTGGTCGAGGAAAGTGAGGTTTCGGACCTCGCCTCAGCGGAAAATCGGTTTCAGTATCTGCGCGCCGAACTTGGGGAAGGCGCGGTCGGGCTGGTGCATGGACAAATGCCGCCGGAAGAAAAGGACGCGGCGATGGCGGCTTTTCTGGCGGGCGAAACGGCGGTTTTGGTCGCGACCACGGTGATCGAAGTCGGCGTCGATGTGCCCAACGCGACGATCATGGTGATCGAGCGGGCAGAGCATTTCGGCCTGGCGCAACTGCACCAGCTGCGCGGTCGGGTCGGACGCGGCTCGGAGGCCTCTACCTGCCTGTTGCTCTATCAGCCGCCACTCACGGAAAGTGGGCAAAAGCGCCTTGGCATCCTGCGCGAAACTGAGGACGGGTTCAAAATCGCCGAGGCGGACCTTACGCTACGCGGGGCCGGGGATATGATCGGTGTCGCACAATCCGGCTTGCCAAGGTTTCGTATTGGCAATCTGGAACATCAGGCGGGCCTGATGAAAATGGCGCAGGACGACGCGCGCAATTTCTTGCGACAAGACCCGAATCTACAGACCGCGCGGGGCTTTGCGGTCCGTGTTCTGCTTTGGCTCATGCGACAGGATGAAGCTATTCGTTTGATTTCAGTGGGTTAACCTCTCGATTCGAAATTTTCGCCTTATGTTCGCAAAAAGTTCTTTACAAATGGTTAATAAATGTGAGAACAAAGCACCAACAAAGAACATAAGTCGAACAATAGCCGAGCAGGTGATTCCCATGATGAAAGACATCCGCGACATTCTGGACCGCAGCCACGCCACGATCTGGCAAGACGTGCTGGGCGTCGTCGCTTTGAAAATCATCCTGCTGGGCGGCCTGTATCTGCCCGGACTGATCTGAACCGAATTCTGCCTGCGGAAATCGGGGCCATGCATCCATTCCACGATGCCGACGGCACCCACCGTCGCCCGGCGCTTTGCCTCTGTCCTGCCGGACCGGCCCCCAACCGCAACTTGCCGCCGCCTCGTTATGAGTGCGGCGGTTTTTTTCGCGGGGATCACGATTTGACGTCGAAGCAACCGATCAGGGCGTCCCAGGCGAGCAAAACAGACGGGTGCCGGTTGGGAAATTCCGCCGCCGGGCGTAACACTTCCAAGGCTTCGAAGGGTGCGGGCGGCGTCGGTCCATTTTCCGACAGCATGGCAACGAGCGCCGCGCGCGCTGCTTCAAGTTCCGTTCGGGTGCGGCCCAAGGCATGCGCGCCCAACACCGAAGCGGACGCCTGTCCCAGCGCACAGGCCCGAACCGTTTGGGCAAAATCCACCACGCGCCCGTCGGCAATTACTGCGTAGGCCGTGACGGTTGAGCCGCAAAGGGGCGAGCGTTTTTTGACCGGCGTAACGCCTTCTAGGATCCCGGTATGAGGGATGTCCGCGGCCAGCGCGAGGATGCGTTTCGAGTAAAGATCGGTCAGGTCGGTCATGGCATTCGCTCCGGATCGTCTGTAAATAGGGGCGACAAAGAGGGAAAGCAATGCGATTTGATGCGACAAAATTAACGTATAATGACGATGGGCTGTTGCCGGTCATCGCGCAGGATGCACAGACGCTGGAAGTGTTGATGCTGGCATGGATGAACGCGGAAGCGGTGCAACGGACGCTGGATAGCGGGCGTGTAACCTACTGGAGCCGCTCGCGGCAGGCCTATTGGGTCAAGGGCGAGACCTCTGGCCATGTGCAGGAGTTGGTGGACCTGCGCTTTGATTGTGACCGTGATTGCTTGTTGGTTATGGTCAAGCAATATGGCCCCGCTTGCCATACTAACCGGCGTTCGTGTTTTTATACGGCGGTGCGTGGGGGCGAGGAAACAGAGCTATTGAAACCACAGTCCTGATTGCCCTGCCGCTTTTTTGAGTATTTGTGCTAAGAAGAAGGGGCCACCCGCGCCCTACTGTCTTCTTCTTAGCATAAATACTCACAACACGGCCGATCCGCTGGCACGGCGCTAGCCCGCTACGCCCCTACAGCCCCACCATGCGGCGAATGTCAGCGGGTGTCGCTCCGGCGGCGCGATAGGTTTCGAGAGCGCGGGCATCGTCGCGTTTGGCCAGACGTTTGCCAGCTTCGTCGCGGATCAGGCGATGGTGATGATAGATTGGGGTTGGTAGCCCAAGGAGCTGTTGCAGGACAATGTGTATCTGTGTCGCCGCAAACAGATCCGCGCCCCGCACCACTTCCGTTACCGCTTGCTCCGCATCGTCCAGCACCACGGCAAGATGATAGGACGCCGCCATATCCTGCCGCGCAACCACAATATCGCCGGTGGTGTCGATCAGGTCGCGGGCGGCAAACCGGATGTGACCGGGCGCGCTGCCGGTTTCGGTAAAGGCAAGGTCTGGCTCCATCGCGCGAACCGCGGCGGCCATGTTGAGGCGCAGGGTCTGCCCCTCGGGACGCGGCCCCTGCGCGGATGGATGCGCCACACGGCAGGTGCCGGGATAGATCAGCCCATCCGGACCGAGCTGCGGTGCGCCTTCCTGCGGCGCAGATGCGGCAGCGGCAATGTCGCGGCGGGTGCAGGTGCAGGGATACAGCAGGTCGCGCTCCCAAAGCGCATCCAGGGCGGCACTATAGGCCGCGCCCCGCTCAGATTGGCGCACAACCGGCTCCTCCCAGCGAAGCCCGAGCCAGGCGAGATCCTCGTAAATCTGCGCCTCCCAGTGCGGCCGGGCGCGGGAACGGTCGATGTCTTCAATGCGCAGCAGAAACCGACCGCCGCACGCCTGCGCCCGGTCCCAGGCGGTCAGGGCCGAAAAGGCGTGGCCCAGATGCAGCGGCCCGGTTGGGCTGGGGGCAAACCGGGTGACGTAGCTCATGCCTCAAGCCAGCGCCCAAATTCCGCCTTGGCGCGATCGGTGTAGGTTTTATAGCGCTCCTTGCGCCCGCGCCGCCCGCCTTTCAGCTCCGCCACCGGCGGGAACAGGCCGAAATTGACGTTCATCGGCTGGAACGTCTTAGCCTCCGCGCCGCCGGTAATGTGCGTGACCAGCGCGCCCATGGCGGTGGTATCCGGGATTGACGGCAAGCTGCGGCCCTGAAGCTCTGCAATGGCATAACGGGCGGCGAGCAGCCCCATGGCCGCGCTCTCGACATAGCCCTCAACCCCGGTCACTTGCCCGGCAAAGCGCAGGTTGGGTCTCGATTTCAGGCGCATTTCATGGTCGAGCAGGGTCGGCGAGTTCATGAAGGTATTGCGGTGAATGCCGCCAAGCCGGGCAAAACGGGCGTTCTCCAGCCCCGGAATGATGCGAAACACCTCCGCCTGCGCGCCGTATTTCATCTTGGTCTGAAAGCCGACGATGTTGAACAGCGTGCCCAATGCGTTGTCGCGGCGCAGTTGCACTACGGCGTAAGGCTTGTCCTCGGGGCGGTGAGAATTGGTTAATCCGATGGGCTTCATCGGACCGAAACGCAGGGTCTCGCGCCCGCGCTCCGCCATGACCTCAATCGGTAAACAGCCGTCGAAATACTTCGCGGTCTCGCCCGCGTGAAACTCGGTTTTCTCGGCCGCTAAAAGCGCGTCGATGAAGGCCTCATATTGCGGCCTGGTCATGGGGCAGTTGAGATAGGCGCGCCGCTCGTCCTCGGTTTCGCCCTTGTCATACCGCGACTGCGCCCAGACCACATCCATGTCGATACTGTCCGCATGCACGATGGGGGCGATGGCGTCGAAAAAAGCCAGCCGGTCGGCGCCGGTCTCCGCCTGAATGGCCTCGCCCAGAGCGGGGGAGGTGAGCGGGCCGGTGGCGAAAATCCAGTGCCCCTCGCGCGGCAATTCGCGGATTTCGCCCGGCACGATGCGCAGGTTCGGCAGCGCACGCAACGCCTCTGATACCGCCGCCGAAAACGCCTCGCGATCGACAGCCAGCGCCCCACCCGCCGGAACCCGGTGCCGATCCGCCATCTGCATGATCAACCCGCCCGCTGCGCGCATTTCCCAGTGCAACAGCCCGACCGCGTTCTGCTCGTCATCATCTGAGCGGAAGGAATTGGAACAGACCATCTCGGCAAAATCGCCGCCCTGATGAGCAAAGGTTTCCACCTCGGGGCGCATCTCATGCAGCACCACATCCAGCCCGGCCCGCGCCGCCTGCCAAGCCGCTTCCGACCCGGCCAGCCCGCCGCCTACAATATGCAATTCATTGGTCATGAAGCGCGTTTAGGCGGTTTCGGTGCGTTTGGAAAGGCCCGGACCGGGGCGCTGCCCCGGACCCCGGAGTATTTTCACTAAGAAGAAGGAGGGGCAGGGCGCGGGTTTTCTCTTCTTCTTAGGATAAATACTCAAACAGCAGCCTGTCAGCCCTTGGCGCGTGCCGAATTGGGTAGACGCCAGCGCAGCTTGCTCCAGTCGCGCTGCCCCAAAATCATCGATACGGTGGCGAATTGATAGCCTTGGTCCAGCAGCCCATCCAGCGCGGGTGGCATGGCGCGGATGGTTGGTGGATGGATGTCGTGCGCCAGAATGATCGCGCCGTTGTGACTGCGACGGACGATTCGGTTGGCGACCACCGAAGCGCCTGGACGGCGCCAGTCCTGCGGGTCGACGGACCAGAGGATGGTGGGCATGTCGCGCTCGTCATGCACCAGGCGTTGCTGGCGCTGGGTCAGGGCGCCGTAGGGCGGGCGCATGGTGACCGGGATGCGTTGCACGGTTTTGTAAACTGCGTCCGAGGTGCGGTCGAGTTCGCGCAGTACACTGGCATTGCCGAGGCGTGATAGGTGCGGGTGGGTCCAGGTATGGTTGCCTAACTCATGTCCCTCATTCACCATGCGCTTCACGATGTCCGGGTATCGCAGCACGTTGCGCCCAATGACATAGAAGGTCGCGCGAATGCGGCGGGCTTTCAGGATATCCAGCAGTTTAGGCGTCAGCACCGGGTGCGGTCCGTCGTCGAAGGTCATGGCAACCGTATGGCGCCCGGTGGGGGCCGCCGTAATCCGGATCAGCCGCTCCCGACTGGCCGCTAATGCCGTTGATGGCGCCAAGGCCATCCCGCCGAGCGCAGCACCCGATCCCACAATCAATTCACGTCTGTTCAGCACAATACCCCCCCAGGCAGCGCCTTGAATTCGATCCAGCTATTGCGATCTTCTTCTTTATTTGCAAGGCGTTGGCGGTGTTTTCCTGTTTTGCTCAGGGTTTTTGTGGCTTTGCTGCCAGATTGTGCGATGCAGATGTTCGAATAGTGCAATTTTCTTGGCGAATATCTGTTTTTTTGCCGGCTGTGCGGCCTCTCAAACCGGAGAAAGTCGCTGCAAGCTGGCGGTTTTCGAAGTGATTCGCCTGTTTTGAAGCTTTTACGGTCGGTCTGGAAAAGGATCGGCGAAAAAAATTCCGCTCCGATGCGTTATCCGCTTGACGCCCCCGTCTGCCGCTTCTAGAACCCCGCCACGGCCTTCGGGCCGGGCAGTGGGCGGTTGTAGCTCAGTTGGTTAGAGTACCGGCCTGTCACGCCGGGGGTCGCGGGTTCGAGTCCCGTCAACCGCGCCACCGCTGCAAAAAACGCCTCTCCTTTTGGAGGGGCGTTTTTGGTTTCAGGTCGTTTGAAGGTGTTTTTGTTGTCCGAGGCTTTGGTCCTTTGGGGCGGCGGTGTTGTGAGTATTTGTGCTAAGAAGAAATTGATTTGCCCTGCGATATCGAGCGTCAAAATTTGCGTTTGAAATCAGCATGTTGCTGAACCGGGGGCAGAGGCTGACCCGGAGGCAGAGAATTCTGATTCCGATTTAGCCATTTCTGCTCTATCTGCGGCACCATTACGCCGGGCAGTGTTTCGGTAGCCGATAACCACACTGTCGATCTGGCCGATGCCAGCTGACAGGTGTGTCAGCTGACAGGTGTTCGGTCAGACGTTCAGCAGCAGGTGTTCGCGTTCCCACGGGCTGATCACGGCGAGGAATTCGTTGTATTCGGCGCGTTTGACGATGGAATAGACGCGGGCGAATTCCGGGCCGAGGATGTCGTGCATGCCGGTTGCGGCGTCGAACAGGTCGAGGGCGGCGGCGAGGTCGCGCGGGATGGCTTCTTCGCCTTCATAGGCTTCGCCGCGATATTGGGCGTCGGGGCGTTCCTGTTCGATCAGTCCCAGAAAGCCTGCGGCCAGCGAGGCGGCGATGGCGAGGTAGGGGTTGGCGTCCATGCCTGCGAGGCGGTTTTCCACCCGGCGCGCTTCCGGGCCGGAGAGGGGGATGCGGATGCCGGTGGTGCGGTTGTCGCGGCCCCATTCGAGGTTGATCGGGGCGGCGTGGTCGCGCACATATCGGCGGTAGGAATTGACGTAGGGCGCCAGCATGGCGATCACCGAGGGCAGGTGGTTTTGCAGCCCGGCGATGTAGTGGAAGAAGGCGTCGGTTTCGCCGCCTTGCGGGCCGGAGAACAGGTTCTGCCCGGTCTCGATGTCCACGACGGAATGGTGAATGTGCATGGCGGAGCCGGGTTCTTCGGCGATCGGTTTGGCCATGAAGGTGGCGAAGCAATCGTGGCGCAGGGCGGCTTCGCGGATCAGGCGTTTGAAGTAAAATACCTGATCGGCCAGCGCCACCGGGTCGCCGTGCAACAGGTTGATCTCCAGCTGTCCGGCGCCGCCTTCCTGCGTGATGCCGTCGATCTCGAAGCCCTGATATTCGGCAAAGTCATAGATGTCGTCGATCACCGGGCCGAACTCGTCGACGGCGGTCATGGAATAGGCCTGACGGGCGGCGGCGGGGCGGCCGGAGCGGCCCATCATCGGTTTGATTTTTTCCGCCGGGTCGAGGTTGCGGGCGACGAGGTAAAACTCCATTTCCGGCGCGACGACCGGCTCCCAGCCCTTGTCGCGGTAGAGTTTCACCACGCGTTTCAACACGTTACGCGGCGAGAACGGGATCGGCTCATTGTTGCGGTCATAGGCGTCGTGGATCACTTGCAGGGTCCAGTCGCCGGTCCAGGGCGCGGCGGAGGCGGTGGCCATATCCGGCTTCAGGATCATGTCGCGTTCGATGAAGCCGTCCTTGCCCGCGGCGTCACCCCAATCGCCGGTGATGGTCTGAAAGAAGATGCTGTCGGGGAGGTGGAAATAGTCCTGCCGGGCGAATTTCCCCGCCGGAACCGCCTTGCCGCGCGCAATGCCGGGCAGGTCGGAGATGATACATTCCACCTCGTCGAGCCGGTGCGAGCCAAGGTATTCGCGCATGGCTTCCGGCAGCTCGGCGTGCAGTTTGTCGAGTTTGGTGGTCTTCATTTTGCCGCTCCGCTTTTGAGGATGGTGGCCATTTGTTCGGCGATCATGGGGTTGTCGACCGGGGCGTCCAGCGTGGCGGTGGCTTGCGCCAGCAACGCGTCGGGCACCCCGCCGCCCCGGTGTTCGATCAGCGCGCCGGTCATCTCGGCGCCGAATTCCGGGTGTGGTTGCAGGGTGAAAATCCGCCCGTCGATCAACATGCCCGCATTGGCGCAGAAATCGCTTTCGGCAATGATTTCCGCCCCTTCCGGCGGGCGCACGACCTGATCCTGATGCCAGGCGTTCAGGGCGATTTCCTGTCCGTTCATGCGGTAGGTCTGCCGCCCGACGGACCAGCCGCCCTCGAATTTTTCCACCTTGCCGCCGAGCGCCTGCGCGATGATTTGGTGGCCGAAACAGATGCCGATCAGCGGTAGTTTTGCCGCGCGGATGTCGCGGATCAGGGCTTCCAGCGGGGGGATCCAGTCGTGGTCCTCATAGGCGCCGTGTTTGGAGCCGGTGATGAGCCAGCCATCGGCAGCCTCCGGGCCGGTCGGAAATTCGTTATCGACCACGGAATAAATCTCGAAGTCAAAGCCCCGTCCAGCCAGCAGCCGGGTAAACATATCGGCGTAATCGCCAAGGCTGTCTGTTACCACATCCGGGCTGTGCCCCGCTTGCAGGATGCCAATTTTCATGCGTCACCTGAATTTGATCAAATTTCAGGCCGACCCTAGCAGCCCATCGCAGGCCGGGCAAGCTCAGCGCATCATGCGCATACGGAAGCGGGTCGGTTTGCGCAGCTCGGCGGGCAGGTGTTTGTTCAGCCGCCGCCCGATGGCGCCAAACAGGGTGATCACCACCAGCACGAGGAGGATGAAATACATCGACAGGATGGGGTAGGGGATGAAGGGGTTGAAGGTCTTGTCGGCGAAATAGCTGGCATAATAGAGCGCGTCGCCGCGTTGTTGCCAGGCGGGGAAGCCGGAGAAAAACACCAGCGCCGTGGCGTGAAACAGGAAGATCGCTTCGTTGGTATAGGCGGGCCAGGCGAGGCGCATCATGGTGGGGAAGGTGATGCGGCGGAAACGGGTGAAGCCGGTGATGCCGTAAGCGTCGGCCGCTTCCAGATCGCCGCGCGGGATCGAGCGCAGGGCGCCGTAGAAAATCTCGCCGGCATAGGCGGAGGTGTTGAGAAACAGCACGATCAGCGCGCCGAGCCATGCGGAGGTCAGAGAATCGAAAATATCGTAATTCTTTTTTAACGCAAGGAAGGCAAAATAGCCGAAGAAGAACTGGATGAAGAGAGGAGAGCCGCGGAAAATGAAGATGAACCAGTCCGCCGGTTTGCGCAGCCAGAGCTTGTCGGAGGCTTTGGCCAGCGCCACGGCGGTGGCGAGGAAGAAGCCTAACAGGAGGGCAAGGGTGCCGAAATAGATGTTCCAGATCATGCCGGAGCCGATCAGGGTGAACTGCTCGCATAGCGTGATGTCGGATTTGGGCAGCAGGCGGGCGCCGATGCCGATGGAGCGCAGGCCATAATCGGCGATGGTTTCGAGACAACTCATGGCGTGACCTTCTTCGGCTTGCGGGCCTTGCGCTGGCCTTCGCCGGCGGAGGTGGCCTGTCCGATGCTCAGACGGTGCGACAGGCGGGCGATCAGCTTCTCGGAAACCCAGGTCAGGATGAGGTAGAAGATCAGCAGCGCGCCGAAATAATAGAGCCGCCAGTCGCCATGCGGGTATTCCGAAATGCGGCTGGTTTTGGTGCCGCCCAGCTCGCGCGCCCAGTAAACGATGTCTTCGACGCCCAGCAGGAACAGCAGCGGCGTGGCCTTGATCAGGATCATCCACAGATTGCCCAGCCCCGGCAGGGCATAGACCCACATTTGCGGCACGAGGACGCGGCGGAAGACCTGCCTTGGGGTCATGCCGTAGGCCTCGGCGGTTTCAAGCTGCGCGCGCGGTACCGCCTTCATCGCGCCGAACAGGACGTTGGCGGCGAAAGCGCCGAACACGATGGCAAAGGTCAGCACGGCGATGAAGAAGCCGTATATCTCATGCACCCATTGCGGGGAGCTGGACAGCGGCAGTTTGGCCGCGTCGCAGACCACGAAATCGTTGCCCTGTCGCACGGGTTCCGTCCAGTCCGGGCACAGCACCTGATGGCGCAGGAACTCGAAGCCCTGATCGAGGGCGATGACGAAGAACAGGAAAAAGGCGATGTCGGGCACGCCGCGCACGATGGCGGTATAGCTCTTGCCGATCCAGCGCAGGGGCGGGATGTGCGAACGGGCGGCGGAAGCGCCGAAAAAGCCGAAAAGCAGGGCGGTTGGTGCGGTGATGGCCAACAGCAGCAGCACCGTCCCGAAGGAGCCGTAAAATGCCATATGCTTGCCGGTCGTCAGCAGACAGGCCAGCCAGCTTGCGCCTTCAAGCGCGGAAGGGTCGGTGCAGAATGAAAACATGATGCAGGGGCGGGGCCGCGATGGCCCCGCCGAAACCTCTTAGAAGGTTTTGCCGATTTCGTGCTTGACGATCAGCGCGTTCAGCGAGCCGTCGTCTTTCATCGACTGGATCGCCGCGTCGAAACGGGCGCGCAACTCGCCGTCGCTCTTGCGCAGGCCCATGCCGATGCCCTCGCCGAGCATGACGTCTTCACCGATGAACATCAGCTCACCGTTGCTGTCGGCCACGAAGCTGTCGAGGAAGGCCTTGTCGGCCAGAACCGCATCCGCTTCGCCGTTGCGCACGGCGGCGAGGGTCTCGTCCGGGGTGGGGAACTCTACCAGCGTGGCGCCGGAAGCGGCAACGTGGCCCGCCTGAATGGTGCCGGCCTGCGCGGCGATGATGCCGCCTTTCAGGTCAACATCTTTGGAGAGTGCGACATAGGCGGAGGGGTCCGGCAGGGTGTAATTCTGCGTGAAGTCGATCACGGCCTTGCGCTCTTCGGTGATGGACATGCCGGCGATGATGGTGTCGTAGTTGCCGGAAACGAGGTTGGGGATGATCGAATCCCACTCGTTGGTGACCCATTCGCATTCCAGCTTGGCGCGTTTGCACAGCTCGTCGCCCAACTCGCGCTCAAAGCCCGCGACCTGACCGCTGTCGTCGATGTAGTTATACGGAGGGTAGGCGCCCTCGGTGCCCATCCGCACCACATCGGCGGCCGCAACGCCCGCAGTCAGTGCCAAAGCGGCAGCGCTCAGAAAGAGTTTCTTCATGGTTTTCTCCCAGTTGATTATGCCGGCACGGTGGCCGACAGGAATTGTTGCAGCCGCTCGGATTGGGGATTTTGGAAAATCTCCTCCGGCGTGCCTTCTTCTTCGATTTTACCCTGATGCAGGAAAATGACGTGATCGGCAACGTCGCCTGCCATGCGCATGTCATGCGTCACGATGACCATGGTGCGGCCCTCGGTGGCCAAATCCTTGATCACCTTGACCACTTCCTGTTCCAGCTCCGGGTCGAGCGCCGAGGTCGGCTCGTCAAACAGCAGTGCTTTCGGCTCCATGCACAGGGCGCGGGCGATGGCGGCGCGCTGTTGCTGGCCGCCGGAAAGCTGCGCGGGCCAGGCGTCGCATTTGTCGCCGATCCCGACCTTGTCGAGATATTTGCGCGCATCCGCTTCGACCTGCCGCTTGTCGCGGCCCAGCACCGTCACCGGCGCTTCCATGACATTTTCCAGAATGGTCATGTGTGACCAGAGGTTGAATTGTTGAAACACCATCGACAGGTTGGTGCGGATGCGCATGACCTGTTTGGCATCGGCCGGGTGCCGGTGCAGCCCGGTGCCCCGCCAGCGGATCGGTTCGCCTTCAAACAGGATTTCGCCCTGCTGGCTTTCTTCCAGCAGGTTGGCGCAGCGCAGAAGCGTCGATTTGCCAGAGCCGGAGGAGCCGATGAGCGAGACCACATGGCCACGCGGTGCCACGAGGTCCACCCCCTTGAGCACTTCCAGATTGCCGTAGCATTTATGCAGATCGCGGATTTCTATTACCGGCGTGTCGGTGATGTCTGCGTCCTCCCCTTTATCGGGCCCTTTATCGGGCCCTTTATCGGGCAGAGTAGGGCTGAAAATTTGTGTAATTGCAACGGGGTCTTACGCTGCGGCGCAGAAAAGCGGGGAAAACAAGGGAAAACCGTATAAGTTCCGGTGTGTTGCGCGGGATTGTCTTGCGCAGGGCGGGGGCGTGTGCGGGGATTTTGTGCGTTTTCCTGCGCCTTGCAGAGAATCAATTCACCCGGCGTTGAGCCGCGCCTGATTGCTGTCGCGGTCGGACACGCCGAGGAGCGAGGCCACCAGCCGCATCAACGCGTCTTCCTCATCTGCGCGCTGGCCATCCGCCAGCACCACGGACCACGCCGCTTCCACCACGGCGATCCGCGCGTCAATGTCGACGCTGTGCTTGATGGCGCGGGTGAAGCGCACGGTGTCGGGCGCCTGTGCTTCCAGCGCTTCCGCCTCCCGGCGCAGGGCTTCGGTTTGTTCGGCGTTCAGGCCGTAGCGGGCGGCGAGGGCGCTGTCGATGGCGGTGATTTCGCTGGCGGCGTAGTCTCCGTCGGAACGGGCAATGCGCACGAGCAGGGCGGAGAGGGCGAGGCGGGCATCGGGTTCGGGGAGGGGTTTGGGCTCGGGGCCGAACAGGGAGTTGAGCAGTTTGTCGATCATGGGGGGTGCCCGGTGTTTTGTTGGGTTCGGGGGAGGGGCGCTGCCCCTCTTTGCTGCGCAAATTCACCCCGGAGTATTTTTGCTAAGAAGAAGGTTCAGACCAGTCGTTCGGTTTCGATGGCGGCGCGGATGAAGTCGCGGAACAGGGGGGCGGGGGCGAAGGGTTTGGATTTCAGTTCCGGATGGAACTGCACGCCGATGAACCACGGGTGGTCGGTCCATTCGACGATTTCCGGCAGGCGGCCATCGGGGGACATGCCGGAGAATTTCAGCCCCTTGGCTTCCAGTGCTTCGCGGTATTTGGCGTCGACTTCGTAGCGGTGGCGGTGGCGTTCTTCCAGCTGGGTCGTGCCGTAGATTTGGGCCACGCGGCTGCCTTCGGCGAGGGTGGCGGAATAGGCGCCGAGGCGCATGGTGCCGCCTTTGTTGTCGCCCACCTGACGGCGGATTTTGTAATTGCCCTGCACCCATTCTTTCAGGTGATACACCACGGGGGTGAAGCGGGTTTCGCCGGCTTCGTGGTCAAATTCCTCGGAGCCTGCATCGGGGATGCCGGCCACGTTGCGGGCGGCTTCCACCACGGCCATTTGCATGCCTAGGCAGATGCCGAGATAGGGCACTTTATGTTCGCGGGCGTATTGTGCGGCGCGGATTTTTCCTTCGGTGCCGCGTTCTCCGAAGCCGCCGGGCACGAGGATGGCGGAGAATTTTTCCAGATGCGGCGCGGGGTCTTCCTGTTCGAAGATTTCCGCCTCGACCCATTCGACATTGACCTTGACCCGGTTGGCGATGCCGCCGTGGGTCAGGGCTTCCTTGATGGATTTGTAGGCATCTTCCAGTTGCACGTATTTGCCGACGATGGCGACGGAGACTTCGCCGTCCGTGTGATGGATGCGGTCTTCGACGTCGGCCCAGCGGGAGAGGTCGGGTTTCGGGGCCGGGGCGATGCGGAAGGCATCCAGAACGGCCTGGTCGAGGCCGACATTGTGGAAGGAGAGGGGGGCTTCGTAGATGGATTTCAGGTCATAGGCCGGGATCACCGCGTCCGGGCGCACGTTGCAGAAGAGGGCGATTTTGGCGCGTTCTTTCTCCGGGATTTCGTGTTCGGAGCGGCAGACCAGCACGTCCGGCGCGATGCCGATGGAGCGCAGTTCTTTTACCGAGTGTTGTGTCGGTTTGGTTTTCAGCTCGCCGGAGGCGGCGAGGTAGGGCAGCAGGGTCAGGTGCATGAAGATACACTCGCCGCGCGGACGTTCCTGCGAAAACTGGCGGATGGCCTCGAAGAAGGGCAGGGCTTCGATGTCGCCCACGGTGCCGCCGATTTCGCAGAGCTGGAAGTCCACCTCGTCGTCGCCGATGGCGATGAAGTCTTTGATTTCGTTGGTGACGTGCGGGATGACCTGAATGGTTTTGCCGAGGTAATCGCCGCGGCGTTCTTTTTCCAGCACGGTGGAGTAGATGCGGCCGGAGGAGACCGAATCGGTGGCGCGGGCGGCGACGCCGGTGAAGCGTTCGTAGTGGCCCAGGTCGAGGTCGGTTTCGGCGCCGTCATCGGTGACGAAGACTTCGCCGTGTTCAAAGGGCGACATGGTGCCGGGATCGACGTTGAGATAGGGGTCGAGTTTGCGCAGGCGGACGCTATAGCCGCGCGCTTGCAGCAGGGCGCCCAGAGCCGCGGAGGTGAGACCTTTGCCGAGCGAGGAAACCACGCCGCCGGTGATGAAAATGTAACGCGCCATGCCGCCGCTCCCGTTCGTTGTTCTGGTGAGCCCCTGCGGCGAACCGGTGCCGGGCTGGGCAGAATGCGGGTCCGGGCCAGAGGCGCGCGCCGCCGACCTTTTCACACGTTGCATCCGGGGGAATTCACCGCTCCGAATCTGCCTCGTCACGGGATTTCTTCATAGACGATTCCCGGCTCCCGTGCAACCGGATCGCAGCATGTTGTGGGGCGCTTTTGGCGCTCTACAATCGGTTGTTCAGGCGATTCTGCCGTATCCGCTCGCTTATTCGGCGCGCGGCGGGGCGACCGGGGCGTCGGTATCCGACGGCACCACGGGCATCATGTCGGTCACATCCGGCAGGGCGGGCGCTTCGATCGGCGCTTCAATATCCGGCACGGTTTCGACCACGGACACCCCCGCCGCATTGCGCGCGCCGACGATGGTCAGGGTGATCGAGGTGCAAAGAAACGCGATGGCGAGGAACCAGGTCAGTTTGGAGAGCGCATGGGCCGCGCCGCGCGCGCTCATCACGCCGCCGCCACCGCCACCAATCCCAAGGCCGCCGCCTTCCGATTTCTGCACCAGAACGATACCGATCAGGCTCAGAGCCAGCAGCAGGTGAATGGCAAGAATGACGTTTTCCATGGGGCGCCCCGGTTAGTGTCTTGATGGGGCTATCTAGGGGCAAGTGCCGCCCATCGCAAGCCCAAAGGCGCGCTCTTGTGGCAATGGGCGGAAAAATTGCCGCGAAAAACCGGTTCTCACCGGGCGCGCCTGTGTGTATAGGGGTTTGGGTTTATCCAATACCGAGAGGATCATCATGGCCAATGTGGTTGTTGTAGGCGCGCAGTGGGGCGACGAGGGCAAGGGCAAGATCGTGGACTGGCTCAGCGAGCGCGCCGATGTGATTGCGCGCTTTCAGGGCGGGCATAATGCGGGGCATACGCTGGTTATTGATGGCAAGGTTTACAAGCTGCACGCGCTGCCTTCGGGGGTGGTGCGCGGCGGTAAGCTCAGCGTGATTGGCAATGGGGTGGTGCTGGATCCGTGGCACCTGCTGAAAGAGATCGAGACCGTGCGCGGGCAGGGGGTCGAGATCACGCCGGAGCGGCTGATGATTGCGGAGAACACGCCGCTGATCCTGCCGTTTCATGGCGAGTTGGACCGGGCGCGCGAGGAAGCGGCGTCGAAGGGCACCAAGATCGGCACCACCGGGCGCGGCATCGGGCCGTGTTATGAGGACAAGGTCGGGCGCCGGGTGATCCGGGTTGCCGATCTGGCCGACGATGCGACGCTGGAGGCGCGGGTGGACCGGGCGTTGCAGCACCACGATCCGCTGCGCAAGGGCTTGGGCGTCGAACCGATCGACCGTGATGCGCTACTGGCGAAGCTGCGTGAGATTGCGCCGCAGATTTTGCAATATGCCGCGCCGGTCTGGAAGGTGATGAATGAAAAGCGCAAGGCGGGCAAACGCATTCTGTTCGAGGGGGCGCAGGGGGCGCTGTTGGACATTGATTTCGGCACTTACCCGTTTGTCACCTCGTCCAACGTGATCGCCGGGCAGGCGGCGACGGGCGTCGGCATCGGGCCGGGGTCGATTGATTATGTGCTGGGCATCGTGAAGGCCTATACGACGCGGGTCGGCGAAGGGCCGTTCCCGACCGAGCTTTTGCAAGCCGATGGCACGCCGGATGCGGACGGCCAGCGCCTTGGCGAGCGCGGGCATGAATTTGGCACCACCACCGGGCGGCAGCGCCGTTGCGGCTGGTTCGACGCCGCTCTGGTGCGCCAGACCTGCGCCACCTCTGGCATCAAGGGCATCTGCCTGACCAAGCTCGACGTGCTGGACGGGTTCGAGACCCTGAAAATCTGCGTGGGCTACGATCTCGACGGCAAGCGCCTCGATTACCTGCCCACGGCGGCGGAAGAGCAGGCGCGTTGCGTGCCGGTATATGAGGAAATGCCCGGCTGGTCGGACACTACGGAAGGGGCGCGCAGCTGGAGCGAATTGCCCGCCAATGCGATCAAGTATGTCAAGCGGGTCGAGGAGTTGATCGACTGCCCGGTGGCGCTCTTGTCGACCAGCCCGGAGCGCGAGGATACCATCCTCGTCACCGACCCGTTCGCGGATTGAGCCGATGGCATTGAAATGGAAAACCCGGCGCAAATTGTCGCTGCTCGTTCTGCTGGTCTGGATGCCGCTCTACATCTTTCTGGTGTCGCTACTCGCTGCCATCGTGCCGCGCCCGCCGGAGATGGGGCCGATTGGTGTCTTTATCGAGCTGTTCATCTATATCGTGCTGGGCTTTATCTGGATCCTGCCGCTCAAGCCGATCTTCATGGGCGTGGGCAAGCCAGACCCGGACGCGCCGAAAGAAGACGAATAGAGCAGAAATCGCCAAATTTGCATTAAAATTCACTGCCTCTCCATCAGCCTCCGGCTGATTTCGAACGCGAATTTTGATGCGCGACAATGCAGACTAAGTCGATTTCGCTTTAACGCATTGATTTAAAAGAAAAAAGCCGCCCCGGTTTCCCGGAGCGGCTGTTTCGGCCCTTGGGCAGCGTTTGGACCGAAGGGTCACGCATCCGGGTCGTAGAACCGGCTGTTCTCGGACAGCGCGAACAGGCGCGGTTTGGTTTTGACGATGGTCTTGCGCTGCAACGCGGTGCCAAAGGCGACCATGGCTTCTTCGCGGTCGATGCCGGGATTGGCGGCTTCCAACATGACGATGATTTCCCAGCGCGCCACGCTCGGGCGCCCGACTTCCTGCGTCACAAACGCCACGGCGGCTTCGACTTCCTCTTCGTGATCCGCCGCGTTCTGGTCCTCCAGATAGGAGAGGAACCCGGCGATCAGCGCTTCGTGGCGGTCTTCATCGCTCTCTGCTGCCGTAACGGCTGCGGTGACGGTTTCCGCCGCGATTTCCGCCGCGATTTCCGGGGCCGCCTCCTGAGCCGCGCTGGCGACTTCGGCGGTGAGCGGGCTTTCCATCGGCGCTTCCACCGGGCGGGCCGTGGGTCGGCTCACCGCGAGATTGCCACGGGCCACCCGGCGCGGCATGACCGGCGCGTGCGGCTCGGCGGGGGTTTCCTCGATGCGTTGCTCGGAGACCAGCACCAGCGGCGCGAGGCGGCGGGTCCGTTTCTTGGGACCGGATACCGGGCGGTTCGGATGCACCGCGCGGTTGAGGTCGTTGCGATAGTCGTCGGCCTCGTCGTCCTCCGGTTCCGGGCTTTCTGCCGATTCCGCATCCGCGCGGGTCGCCTGCACAGCGGCTTTCAGCTGGCGAATGGCGAAGTGGCGGCGGCTGGCATCGTCGCTTTCCAGCTTGGTGTTGGCCTCTTCCAGCAGGCGGTCCATCGCGCCTTCCGGCTGGCTCAGGCCTGCCTCTTCAAACATATTGGCGCGGTCGGCCTTCGATGTCTCGCCTTCCGGCTGGCTCAGGCCTGCCTCTTCAAACATATTGGCGCGGTCGGCTTTCGACGGTTCGGCGGGGGCGGGAGTGTCGTCTGCGCCCGCCTCCTCATGCGCATCCAGCGCGGCGGCCAGCGCCTCTTCGATGCTACCCGTTTCTGCGGTTTCAGCCAGCTCCGTGGCCTCAGCCGGTTGCGCCGGGGGTTCCGGGTCGGCATCGCTTTCCATGTGGATGGCCATTTCGTCGGCTTCCACCGCGGCCAGTTCCGACATCAGATCGGCTTCGTCTTCTTCCGACAGGCTGCTGACGGGGGCGGTTTCTTCCGCGACCCGTTCCGGCGTCAGTTCCGGGGCCGGTTCCGGTGCTGGTCTCGGGCGGCGGCGCACATGCACGATGCGCGCGGCGGGACGTTTGGGCATGCGCGGCGCTGCCGCTTCTTCCGGCGTGACGTCTTCGACTTCCGGGGTTTCCACCGGCGGCAATTCGGCCTCTTCGGCGGGGCGGGCTTGCGGCGCCTCTTCCTGCGTTGCCGCTGCGATGGCGGCGAGCGTGGCGTCGTCCTCAGCTTCTTCCTCGACGGCGGCCTCGACCCGTTCGCGCGCCTCTTCGGCGGCCTTGGCGGCCCGTTCGCGCGCGGCCCGCGCTGCCGCTTCTGCCCGCTCGGCGGCGTCGGCAATCGGGTCGGCTTCCGCTGCAGGGGCTTCGGCCACCTCTTCCGCGACTTCTTCCGCCTCCGCTTCGGCGGCGTCTTCCGGCTCCAGCGCAGACATCACCGAAGCGATGGCATCCCCGTCGCCCTCTGGGATCTCTTCCGGGGCCGCTTCCGGGCGATCTTGCGAGACCGTTTCGGGCGCTTCCACCGGAGTTTCGGCTGCGGTTTCGGCTCCGGTTTCTACAGGGGCTTCGACAGCCTCGGCGACCTCTTCGGCCGGTGTGTCAACCGGCGCTTCGATCACCTCTTCAACCGCTTCCTCAACCGGAGCGGCCGCAACCGCGTCGGGCCTATCCGTTTCCGGCAGGGTTTGAGCGAAAACCTCTTCCGGTTCTTCGTCGAAGGCGTCGTCGATCGGGTGTTCGGCGATGAAATGCTGGCGGGCGAGGGCGTCGGCTTCCGGCGCTTCCTCTTGTCCCTGACGGGCGCGCAGGGCGGACAGGCGCTCCGCCGCGCTGGCTACTGCGGCGCCACCTGCCCCGGCGGCAAGCGCCGCCGGGGCATTATCGGTGCCGCCAGCTTCTTCGGCTGGCATGTCGGCGGGGCCACTCTCTATAACAGGGGCTTTCTCTATAACAGGGGCTTTGACCGGCGTTTCGGCAACAGGCGCCTGAGCGGTTTTTTCGGCAGCGGGGGCTTCCGGCGCGGCGAGGCGCTTTTCGGGCTCCTCGGCGGGGCGCAGGACCACGCCATGCTCGCTCACCTTCGCTTCGACGCGCTTTTGCACCTCGTATTCGGCGATCCGGTGCAGCATCTCGGCATCCGGCTGCGGCGGCTCGGCGCCGAAATAGCGGTCATTTGCCGCCAGGTCGCGGAAATACTCGGCGATGCTCTTCATCGTCGAGAAGGGATCGTCAAATCCCTCTAATGTGCAGACAAAAGTGCCATAGGATACCGTAAGAATTCTGCTCGTGCTTACCATGTTCTACTCGCTCTTTTTCCCCCATCCGTCTTGCTCTTTCTAACACAGTTCGTCCATGGAATTTGAACTATTCGTAGAAAAATACGGTATTTTTCCGTGGCAGCATTGTGAAGTGTTTCGCATTCGGCAACAAATGGCCGTATGAGCGAGGAACGTTTTCATTTTACCCGGGGAGTAACGCTTCTCGGCGGCGGTGACGTCGGGGCAGGGGACATGGAATCAGCGCTGGAATACGCGCCGAATCTGGTGGCGTGTGACGGGGCGGCGGCTTTGGCACTGGCGTCGGGGGTGGTGCCGCAGAAGGTGATTGGCGATCTCGACAGCCTCGATGCGCCGACCCGCGCGCGGCTGGATCCGGCGCATATTGTGCAGGTTTCGGAGCAGGACAGCACCGATTTTGACAAGGCGCTGCGGGCTTGTGTTGCGCCGCTGATCCTCGGGGTCGGGTTTCTTGGCGGGCGGCTCGATCATACGCTGGCGGCGCTGTCCAGTCTGGTGCAACACCCGCGGCGGGTGGTGCTGATCGGGGCGCGGGATGTGTGTTTTCACTGCCCGGAGCGGCTGGCACTTGATTTGCCGCCGGGGAGCCGGGTGTCGCTGATGCCGATGCGGGAGGTGCGGGCGGTTTCGCGGGGATTGGTCTGGCCGACGGACGGGCTGACCTTGGCGCCAGCGGGGCGGATCGGCACTTCGAACCGGGTCTGCGCAGACTGGCGCGGGCCGGTGGAGATCGTGCCGGAGGGGCCGGGCTTGCTGGTGATCGTGCCACGCGCGGCTCTCGGGGCGGTGGTCTCAGCGCTAGCCTGATCTGGTGTTATAGGCTGTGAGCGCGACTTGGTGCGGAGGGCAGGCAGGCGCAGCCCGGCGGGGCCGCCGGGCAAGGGGGCGCATGCGTGATTTCAGTCCGGGCGGGTAAGCACGAAGGTGGCGGCGCCGAGCAGGACGGTTCCCTGACAGGCCAGCGCCCAGACGGGAACGCCGATAAAGACCGAGAAGGTAAAGACCGCGATCATGGTGCCGACACCGAGCATTTTGGCGCGCCGGGAAATGGCGCCGCGTTCGTTCCAGTTGCGGATCGGCGGGCCGAAGAACGGGTGGGTGATTAACCAGTAATGCAGCCGGTCGCTTGCCTTGGCGTAGAAGAAGGCAGTGAGCAGCAGGAAGGGGGTGGTCGGTAATACCGGCAACACCACCCCGATGACGCCCACCAGCAAAAACAGGGTGCCCAGGATATAATATATGGCGCGTTTGGCGTGTCTGGCTAACATGACGCCCGGATATAAAGCAGGGGCGCTGTCGTGCAACCCGGCGAACCTGCGGCAAAATCTCCTCGCGCCTGTGCGTGTCTGTGCTAAAAGGGGGCGTTTCTGGTTTGGGGGCGAAGATGAACAGGTTGTCACCGATTGATACGGCGAAATTCGTGGCCGCGCGCAAGGCGGTGGAATTTGTCGAGGATGGGATGAAGGTCGGGCTGGGCACCGGGTCCACTGCGGCGTGGATGGTGCGGTGTCTGGGCGAGCGGGTGCGCGAGGAGGGGCTGCGCGTCACCGGCGTGCCGACTTCGACCCGCACCGCCGATCTGGCCGCTTCCGTTGGTATCCGGGTGGTGGCGCTGGACGAGGCGCGCTGGCTTGATCTGACCATTGACGGGGCGGACGAGTTTGACCCGGATCTGAACCTGATCAAGGGCGGCGGCGGGGCGCATCTTCTGGAGAAAATCGTCGCCACCGCCTCCGATCAGATGATTGTCATCTCGGATGCGACGAAACAGGTCGAACATCTGGGCGCCTTTCCGTTGCCGGTGGAGGTGGTGCCGTTTGGCTGGCAGACCACCAAGGCGCTGGTGGAGGAGAGCCTTGCGGGGTTTGACGTGATGGGCACGCGCTCGGCGCTACGGATGAACGGCGATGCACCTTTTGTCACCGATGAGGGCAACCATATTCTCGACCTGTATCTGACCCGCATCGGCGAGCCGCGCAAGCTGGCGCTGGTGCTTAATCAGATCCCCGGCGTGGTTGAAAACGGCCTGTTCATTGATATTTGTGACAAGGTGTTGATCGGGCATCAGGATGGCCGGGTGGAGCTGATCGACATCAATGAGGGCTCTTACACCGAAACCATGGTGGCGCTCGATCAGGAAGACAATATTTTTGCCGATCTTTAACGGATCATTAAGGGATGACGTGCTATGACTTATGATTATGACCTGTTCGTGATTGGCGGCGGCTCTGGCGGGGTGCGCGCGGGCCGGGTTGCGGCAGAAGGTGGCGCGAAAGTGGCGCTGGCGGAGGAGTTTCGTATGGGCGGCACCTGCGTCATTCGCGGCTGCGTGCCCAAAAAGCTGATGGTGTTTGCTTCCGGCTACGGCCCGGCGGTGGAAGCGGCGCGCGGTTATGGTTGGGAATATGGTGAAGCGCGGTTTGACTGGGGCCGGTTTCGCCCGAAGCTGCATGCCGAACTGGAGCGGCTGGAGGGGATTTACCAGACCAATCTCGGCAAGGCCGGGGCGGATATTTTCAAGGCCCGCGCCGAGGTGACGGGGCCGCATTCGGTGCGTCTGTCGAGCGGGGAAGAATTCACCGCTAAACATATCCTTGTGGCCACGGGCGGGCGGCCGTTTTTGCCGGACACGCCGGGGGTGGAATTGGGCATTACGTCCAACGAGGTCTTCAATCTGGAGACCTTCCCGGAACGCATTCTGATCGTTGGCGGCGGCTATATCGCCTGTGAATTTGCCACGATTTTCAATGGCTTGGGCGCGCATGTGGCGCAGTGGTATCGTGGCGAGCAAATCCTGCGCGGCTTTGACGGCGAGGTGCGCGGGCATCTGGCGGAACTGATCCGCGGACACGGGGTCGACCTGCATGTCGGCCTTGAAGTCGAGCGCATGGAACGGCGCGACGGGCGAATCTGGGTCAAGGGCACGGATGGGCGCGAGGAGCTGTTCGATCAGGTGCTGTTCGCCACCGGGCGCGTGCCGAACACCGAGGGGCTGGGCCTTGAGGCGGCGGGCGTCGAGCTGGGCCGTTGCGGCGAGGTGCCGGTGGACGATTTTGGCGCCACCAATGTGCCTTCGATCCATGCGGTCGGCGACGTGACCAACCGCATCACGCTCACCCCCGTGGCGATCCGCGAGGGCATGGCTTTTGTCGAGACTATATTCAATGACAACCCGAGCAAACCGGACCATGAACTTGTCGCCTCCGCCGTGTTTACCCAGCCGGAATATGGCTCGGTGGGCCTGACGGAAGAGGAAGCGCGCGAGCAGGAGCCGGTGGACATCTATTGCGCCGCCTTCCGCCCGATGCAGAAGAGTTTTATTGGCGCCGACGAGCGGGTGTTGTTCAAGCTGATCGTGTCGCGCGAAACGGATAAGGTGCTGGGCTGTCATATTGTCGCGGACGGGGCGGGGGAGATGATCCAGCTTGCCGCCGTGGCCATCAAGATGGGCGCGACCAAGGCCGATTTTGACCGCACCGTGGCGGTGCATCCGACCATGAGCGAGGAAATCGTGCTGATGAAGACGCCGGTGCGTTCGTATTAGGGAAATATTAGGGAATCAGGGCTAAGACGGTCGGGGATGGTGCCGGAACGGCGGATTGGCCTTGAAAAATCAGAGCGTTGGGGCCAGATGTTGTCCCAACGACACGACTTGGACCAGAAGGAAGACGCATGGCCAGTGATAATGGCGGCCCTTGGGGCGGCGGGGGCGGCGGCGGAGATCGCCACGACCCCAATAACGATTCCGGCAATCGGGGCGGCAACCGTCCGGGGCGGGGGCAGAACCCCGTCGAAATCGACGACCTGATGCGCAAGGGGCAGGAACAGCTCAAGGTGTTTATGGGCGGCAAGGGCGGCAATGGTGACGGCGCGCCGCAGGGGCCGGGCTTTGGTCGCGGCACCATCGTGCTGATCCTCGTGGCGCTGCTGGGCGTTTGGGCCTATACCAGCTTTTACCGCGTTGATACCTCGGAACAATCGGTCGAATTGCTGTTTGGCGAGCGATACCGCGTTGGGCAGGAGGGTCTGAACTTCGCGCCCTGGCCCTTTGTGACCAAGGAAATTTACCCTGTCACCCGTGAAAATACCATCGACATTGGCGCCGGGCTGGACGAAGGCCTGATGCTGACCGGCGACGAAAATATCGTCGACATTGATTTCCAAGTGGTCTGGAATATCGGCAATATCGAAGACTTTGTCTATAATCTGGCGGACCCGGTGGATACCATTACCGCCGTGTCGGAATCGGCCATGCGTGAGATTATCGGCCGCTCCGCTCTCGCCCCGATCCTGAACCGGGATCGCGGGGCAATTGCGCAGGAATTACAAGAGCTTATCCAGGCAACGCTCGACAGTTACGCTTCCGGTGTCAACATTGTGCGCGTCAATTTCGACCGCGCCGACCCGCCGCGCGAAGTGATCGACAGTTTCCGCGAAGTGCAGGCGGCGGAACAGACCCGCGACACGCTGCAAAAACAGGCCGATGCCTATGCCAATCAGGTGATTGCGGCGGCGCGCGGTGAAGCGGCGCAGATGCTCGAACAGGCGGAAGCCTACCGGGCGAAAGTGGTTAACGAAGCCGAAGGGGAAGCGGCGCGTTTCATCGCGGTTCTGGAGGAATATGCCAAAGCGCAGGACGTGACGCGTAAGCGCCTCTATCTGGAGACCATTGAACGCATTTTCGCCGATGTGGACAAGGTGATCATCGACGAAGGGGCTTCCGGCTCGCAGGGCGTGGTGCCCTACCTGCCGCTGAATGAACTGAAGCAACCGGCGAATACGCGGGGGAACGAATGATGCGACGCACACAAATCCTTCTTGGTGCGCTCGTCGTGCTTGTGGTGTTGGGCCTGAACAGCTTCTACATCGTCGACGAACGCGAAAAAGCGCTGCGGCTCTGGTTCGGTGAAGTCACGGCGGAAATCCGCGAGCCGGGCCTCTATTTCAAGGTGCCGCTGTTCCATGAAATTGCCCTGTATGACGATCGAATTTTGCCGCTCGACACCAAGCCACTTGAGGTGACGCCCGCCGACGACCGTCGTCTTGTGGTAGACGCGTTTGCCCGCTGGCGGATCGTGGATGCGACCCAGTTCCGCAAGGCGGTTGGTGCTTCCGGTATTTCCGGCGCTCGCTCGCGGCTTGAACGCATCATCAATGCCGAGCTGCGCGAAGTGCTGGGCGCGGTTGATTCCGGCGCGGTTTTGTCGTCCGAACGGGTGGCGCTGATGAATAAGATTCGCATCCAGTCGCGCGATCAGGCGGCGGGGCTGGGTATTGAGGTGATCGACGTGCGTATCAAGCGTGCTGACCTGCCGACGCAGAACCTCGCGGCTACTTTTGAGCGGATGCGTGCCGAGCGTCAGCGCGAGGCGGCCGACGAGATTGCCCGCGGTAAGGAAGCGGCGCAGCGCCTGCGCGCGACGGCAGACCGGACCGTGGTTGAAACCGTATCCGAAGCGCAGAAACTGGCGGAAATCGTGCGCGGTGAAGCCGATGCCCGCCGCAACGCCATCTTCGCCGACGCCTTTGGCCGCGACCCGGAATTTTTCGCCTTCTACCGCTCCCTCTCCGCCTATGAGAAGGGTCTGAAAGGCGAAAATTCCACCCTCGTCATTTCGCCGGATAGCGAGTTTTTCGACTTCTTCAAGTCCGGCAGTGGCGTGACCGAATGAGCCTTGTTTTATTAGGTATCGGGCTTGTGCTCGTGATTGAGGGGCTGGTGTTCGCACTGGCCCCTTCGCGCCTCGAAGACTTGGTGCGCGCTTTCGCTGCCCTGTCGCGCGACCAACGTCGCCTTATCGGTCTGATTGCCATCGCGCTGGGCACATTTCTGGTGTGGATTTCGCAGGGAATGTGAGGTTTTCGATGGGTGTTAGCAAATTGTTAGGAAATTGGCGCTATCCTGACCGCGATTGAAACCATCGGAGCGCCCGAAACCCGCTAGTGATTCCATGCCGCAAACACATATCCGTGAACCTTTTCTCTTCCGCTTGCATTAAGCCGCTTGCACCTTAAGTCAAAACCGAGTGCTATAGAGAGGCGGCTGATTTGCCGTCACAGGAGGTTGATTTGAACGCACAGACAACGAGCATCGCCCGACGCGCGCCCGGAACCGTTCCGGCGCTGCAACGGCTTTTCATTTTCGCCATGTCCGCCATGGCGCTGGTTTTGGCCCTCGCCGCAAGCCCCGTGCGTGCGGCGCCGGATAGCTTCGCCGACCTGGCCGAAAAGGTCAGCCCCGCGGTGGTGAACATCACCACGTCCACTCTGGTGGAATCGGGCGGGCGCGGCGAGCGCATGTTGCCGGAAGGCTCGCCTTTCGAGGATTTCTTCCGCGACTTTTTCGACGATGACGGCAATGTAAACCCGCAGCCGCGCCATTCGCAGGCGCTCGGTTCCGGTTTTGTCATTTCCGAGGACGGATTCATCGTCACCAACAATCACGTGATTGAAGGTGCCGACGAGATCATGATCGAGTTCTACGACCGCTCCGTGTTGGAAGCAACCGTCGTCGGGACCGACCGCAATACCGACATCGCGCTTCTCAAGGTCGAGGCGGACGAGCCGTTGGCTTTCGTGCCCTGGGGCGACAGCGACGTGATTCGCGTGGGCGATTGGGTGCTGGCCATGGGCAACCCGCTGGGGCAGGGCTTCTCCATCTCCGCCGGGATCGTTTCGGCGCGCGGTCGGGAATTGTCCGGCAATTATGACGATTACCTGCAAACCGACGCGGCCATCAACCGCGGCAATTCCGGCGGACCGCTGTTCAATATGGACGGTGAGGTTGTCGGGGTGAATACCGCGATCCTTTCGCCCAATGGCGGTTCCATCGGCATCGGCTTTGCCATGGCTTCCAATGTTGTCACCAAGGTGATCGACCAGTTGAAGGAATTTGGTGAAACCCGCCGCGGTTGGCTCGGTGTATCCATTCAGGATCTCGATCCGGAAATGGCCGAAGCGCAGGGGCTGGATGCGCCGCGCGGCGCCCTCGTGCAACAGGTGCCGGATGGACCGGCCAAGGAAGCGGGCATTCTTGCCGGTGACGTGATCCTGTCCTTTGACGGGAAAGACGTGGACGATGTAGGCCATTTGGTGCGCATCGTGGGCGACGCGGCGGTTGGGGCAACGGTGCGTGTTGGCATTCTGCGTGATGGCGAGACCCAGACTATCCTCGTTACCCTCGGGCGGCGTGAAGATGCGATGGCCGAGCGTCGGCCGGGACCGGGTGAAGACCCCGCGCCGGAAGTGGCGCCGGAACCTGTTGAAGCCGTTGAATTGGGGATGCGTCTGACGGAACTGACCGACGAGATGCGTGCGGCGCTGAACCTTGATGCAGGCGTGACGGGTCTCGCCGTGGTCGAGGTAGAAGACGACTCGGAGGCCTTTGAGAAAGGGCTGCGTTCCGGGGATGTGATCGTGGAGGTTGCACAGCACAAGGTTTCGACCATCGCTGATCTTCGGATGCAGATGGAAGCGGTGCGTGAAAGCGGCCGTGGTGCCATCCTGCTCCTCGTGCGTCGCGATGGCGCTCCGCGCTTCGTCGCGTTGTCGCTGGACTAATTCGGTTCGCAAAGGCTGAATTCATACAAACCGGAAAAGGCCGCCCAAGCCGGGTGGCCTTTTTGTTTGCTGCCCACCTTCTGAACCATAAAGACGTGTTATGCCGTTTATTCACTGTTGCATTGGAAACCCCTTCCCCATGTTCACCTTTCGTGCTAATCCCCGAGGGGAGCAGAAAAGGTAAAAACATGCGTATCATTGGCATTGATCCGGGGCTGAGAAATATGGGCTGGGGGGTGATCGACGCAGACGGGCCGCGCTTTCGCCATGTGGCCAACGGCGTCGTGCATGGTGAAGGCACCGCCTTGGCCGATCGGCTTTTGATGCTATATCGCGGCCTTGGCGCAGTGATTTCCGAGTTTTCTCCGAAGGCGGCGGCGGTGGAGCAAACCTTTGTGAACCGTGATGGGGTGGGCACTCTGAAACTCGGACAGGCGCGCGGCATTGCACTTCTGGCTCCGGCGGAAGCGGGGTTGAGCGTGGGCGAATACGCTCCAAATCAGGTGAAAAAGACCATTGTTGGCAATGGTCACGCGGATAAAAACCAGATCGCGCATATGGTGGCGCTGCAACTGCCCGGCGTGAAATTTGCCGGGCCCGACGCGGCGGATGCGCTGGCCATTGCGCTGACCCATGCGCATTTCTCCGGCGCGGGCGGCGGTTTGGCGGTGGCGTTGGCCAAAGCGGAGGCGCGGGTATGATTGGCAAACTTTCCGGCCGTATCGAGATAAAAGCCGCCGACCACGTTCTGCTCGACGTGCGCGGCGTGGGCTACCTGGTCTTTTGCTCTGATCGCACCCTTGCCGCCCTGCCGCCTGCGGGGGAGGCGGCGTCGCTTTATACCGACCTCTTGGTGCGCGAAGATTTGTTACAACTTTTCGGCTTTACGTCCCCGGCGGAAAAGGAATGGCACCGGCTGTTGATGTCGGTGCAGGGCATTGGCGCTAAAGCCTCGATGGCGATTTTGGGCGCGCTCGGCGCGGATGGGGTGTCGCGCGCCATCGCGCTTGGGGATTGGAATGCGGTGAAAGTGGCCAAGGGGGTCGGGCCGAAAACGGCGCAGCGCGTGGTGAACGAGTTGAAAGACAAGGCGCATTCGGTGATGGCGATGGAAACGCCTGCCGAGGCGGCGCCGGTTTTGCTCGAAGATGCGGCCCCCGCCGCAAGCCCCGCGCCGCCGCCCATCGCGCAAAAAGCCAACATGGCGCAGCCGGAAGCGCTTTCCGCCCTGTCGAATTTGGGCTATGGGCCGGGGGAAGCGGCTTCCGCCGTGGCCACCGCGCTGGGGGAAAACCCGGAGCATGACACTCAAAGCCTGATCCGCGCGGCGCTGCGGCTTCTGGCGCCGAAAGGGTAACCATGAGCGAACCGGACCCGACCTTGCGCCCCGCGCCGCGCCCTGAGGATGCCGATCGCGCCCTGCGCCCGGAGCGGCTCAGCGAGTTCATCGGTCAGGCGCCCGCGCGCGCCAACCTTTCGGTCTTTATTGAGAGCGCGCGCAGCCGGGGGCAGGCGATGGACCACGCCCTGTTCCACGGCCCGCCGGGCTTGGGTAAAACCACGCTGGCGCAGATCATGGCGCGCGAATTGGGGGTGAATTTCCGCATGACCTCGGGGCCGGTTCTGGCCAAGGCGGGGGATTTGGCGGCGATTTTAACCAATCTCGAAGCCCGCGACGTGCTGTTCATCGACGAAATTCATCGCCTGAACCCGGCGGTGGAGGAGGTGTTATACCCGGCGATGGAGGATTTTGAGCTGGATCTGGTGATCGGCGAGGGGCCGGCGGCGCGCACGGTGCGCATCGAATTGCAGCCCTTCACGCTGGTCGGCGCGACCACGCGGCTGGGCTTGTTAACCACGCCGCTGCGCGATCGTTTCGGCATCCCGACCCGGCTGGAGTTTTACACCACCGAGGAATTGCACGAAATCGTCACCCGCAACGCGATCAAACTCGGTGCGCCGGCGGATCCGGAAGGGGCGTTGGAAATCGCCCGCCGCGCCCGCGGCACCCCCCGGATTGCCGGGCGGCTGTTGCGCCGGGTGCTGGATTTTGCCGTGGTCGAGGGCGAGGGGCGGATCACCCGCGAGATTGCCGACATGGCGCTGACCCGGCTGTCGGTCGACCGACTTGGGCTCGACGGCGCCGATCGGCGTTACCTCACTTTGATGGCGGAGCATTATGGCGGCGGGCCGGTGGGGATCGAAACCCTCGCGGCGGCGCTGTCGGAAAGCCGCGACGCGTTGGAAGAAGTGATCGAGCCGTATTTGCTGCAACAAGGCTTGATCCAGCGCACCCCGCGCGGGCGGATGCTGGGGCAGAAAGCCTGGGGCCACCTTGGCCTCGAAGCGCCGCGCGCCCCCAACCAAACGGACCTGTTCGATGATTGATTTAGCCACGCCCGAGGGCATCGAAGCCGCCTTCACGCAGGACGGAACTTTTCGCTTCGCGCGCTGGGGTCGTCCGATTGCGCCCATCGTTTTCGGGGTCGAAGACCCGACGATCGAGACCCTGAAAGGGGCGATTGAGGCGGTGACGGGCATGGTCGGGCATCCAGTGGCGGAGACCGACCCGGAACTTGGTTCAAATTTGATGTTCTTTTTCTTTCGCGACTGGGACGAGCTGCTGGCAGTGCCTGATCTGGGGCGGATGATCCCGGATTTGGCGGGAACGGTCGGGCGCTTGAAAGCGGCGGGGGCGCAGCAATATCGCGCGTTTCGCTTTGATGAGGCAGGCGCGATTCAGGCGTCGTTTGCCTTTCTCAACATGTCCGGCCCGCTGGCGGAGTTGACGGCGGATACCATCGCTTTGGGCGAGGCGGTGCAGTCGATGTTAACCTTTTCCGGCGCCGCGTTTCGTGAACAATCGCCACTGGCGCTGCACCCGGAAACCGGCGTGACCATTTTGCGCCCGGAAGTGGCCCGGCTGATCCGCGCGGCTTACGATCCGGTGTTGCCCGCCGCCGCGACAGACCCGTCGCACGCCTTGCGCCTATTCGCCCGCCTTCATTGAAGCCTTTGATTTTGCGAGGAAAACCTGCCCCATGAGCGAAACGCATTATTTCCCCGTTCGGGTCTATTACGAAGATACCGACCTCGCGGGCATTGTCTATTATGCCAATTACCTCAAGTTTATCGAGCGGGCGCGCACGGAATTTGTCCGCGAACGCGGCGTTGATCAGGGGGTGCTGAAGGCGGAAACGGGCATTGTTTTTGCGGTGCGGCGGGTCGAGGGGGACTATCTCAGCCCGGCGAAATTTGATGACGAATTAACCATTCGCACCCGGCTGACCGGGCTGACCGGCGCGCGTATCACGCTCGATCAGGACGTGCTGCGCGGCGATACGCTGTTGTTTGCGGGTAAGGTGACGCTGGTCGCGCTGTCGGAAAGCGGCAAACCCGCGCGTATTCCGGCGGAAATCCGCCAAAAACTCGCCTGAGGGCCGCAAAGCACCGCCAAAACGTGCGACGGGTTGGCAATCGCCTTGTTTCTCGGTTATCCTGCCGCCAATCACGCCCGCAAGAGGCGTCACTGAGGCAAAGGCAGATCGCATGGAAACCGAAACTCTCGCTTTGGCGCAGGAGATAGATTTCTCCTTTTTCGCCCTGTTCGCACGGGCAACGCTCACGGTCAAACTGGTCATGGCGCTGTTGATCGCGGCCAGTTTTTATTCCTGGGCCATCATCATCACCAAATTCGTACAATACCGCCGGGTGCGGGCCATGGCGGGGGAGTTCGACCGGGCGTTCTGGTCCGGCGAACCGCTCGACGAGCTGTATGATGCCGTCGGCAGCAACCCGACCGGCCCGGCGGAGAAGGTGTTCGTCGCCGGGATGCTGGAATGGCACCGCTCGCACCGCGCCGATGGCGGGTTGATCGCCGGGGCGCAATCACGCATCGACCGCTCCATGGACGTGGCCATCGCCAAGGAAGCGGAGAAGCTGAACAAGGGGCTGTCCTTCCTCGCCACCGTCGCTTCCTCCGCGCCCTTCATTGGCCTGTTCGGCACGGTCTGGGGCATCATGAATGCTTTCATCGAGATTGCGCAGCAACAAAATACCAACCTCGCCGTGGTCGCGCCGGGCATCGCCGAGGCGCTTCTGGCCACCGGCCTTGGCCTGCTCGCCGCGATCCCCGCGCTGATTTTCTACAACAAGCTCACGGCGGATAGTGACGCGATTACAGCGGGTTACGAGGCGTTTGCCGACGAGTTTGCCACCATCCTTTCGCGCCAGTTGGACAGTTGAGATGGGGGGCTCGGTCGCACAATCGAAGCCGCGCGCGCGTCGGGGACGGCGGCGGGGCAAGTCGCGGGTGATGGCGGAAATCAACATTACGCCCTTCGTGGACGTGATGCTGGTTTTGCTGATCATTTTCATGGTCGCGGCGCCGCTGATGACGGTTGGTGTGCCGCTGGAATTGCCGAAAACCGCAGCAACCCCGCTGCCCGCCGTTGAGGAAGAGCCGTTAACCGTGTCGATCACGGCGGAGGGCGGTCTGGCGCTGATGCAGACGGAAATTGCTGACGCGGATTTGATCGGCAAGTTGCGGGCGGTGGCGGCGGAACGCTCGGATGACAAGATTTTCCTGCGCGCCGACGGGGCGGTGCCCTATGCGCGGGTCGCGCAGGTCATGGGCGCGCTCAACGCGGCGGGCTTTCGCAACATCGGGCTGGTCACGGATACCGGCGGGCCGGATATGAACGGGCAGTAACCACTTTGCCAATGCGGATCGGCTATATCGTTTCGGGTCTGGCGCATCTGGCGTTGATCCTGGCGCTCCTATTTGGGGGGCTGTTCCAGTCGTCGCGCGATGAGCCGATGCTGGCGGTGGCGGAAGTGTCGTTTGTTTCCGCGGCGGAGTTTGAGGCGTTGAGTGCGGCGGCGTCGGAAGCGCAGCCCGCGCCTGAACCTGAACCCGCGCCGGAGCCAGCGGCTGAACCCGAACCGGAACCTGCGCCCGAACCCGCGCCAGCGCCTGCGCCGGAACCCGCGCCCGAACCGGAGCCGGAACCCGCGCCGGAACCGGAAGAAATCACCCCGCCGGAAGCGGAGATTGTCGCCTCAGAGGTGGTCGAAGCGCCGGAGGAGCCGGCGGAAATCGCGCCGGTGCCGGTGGAAGAAGTGGCGCCGGAAGTGGCCGAGGAACCAGCGGAAGTGGTGGAGCCGGTGGAAGCGGCCGCGCCGGAAGCGACCACGACCGAGATCGTTACCGAAGCGGAAACGCCATCGACCGCACCGGACAGATCGCCGCGCCCGCCGTCGCGTCCGTCGGCCCCTGCGCCGGAGCCAGAACCGGAGCCGGAAAACACTGCTCTGGCCGATGCGATCAACGATATTGCGGCGGAAGTTGCGGCGGAAAATACAACGGAATCAGGGGGTTCTACCCCTTCCGGTCCCCCCCTGACGCGCGGCGAGCGCGACGGGCTGCGGGTTGCGGTCGGGCGGTGCTGGAATCTTGGCTCCACCTCGACCGACGCCATGGCCACCACCGTTGTGGTCCTTGTGAATATGGGGCGCAACGGCAAGCCGACCGGCGTCAAGCTGGTCTCGTCCGACGGGGCCAATGACACCGCGACCGGCATCGCTTTTGAGGCCGCCCGGCGCGCGGTTTTGCGCTGTGGGGCGCGCGGGTTTGACCTTCCGGCGGAGAAATACGACCATTGGCGCGAGATCGAGATGACCTTCAACCCCCGGTCGATGCGGATCCGATGAGGCAAACCGGCGCAATTTTGCCCATTGGCGGGTGTGGTCTTGGGGATGGCGCGCTATTAGGGAATAAGCGTCACAAATCGAAGCAGAAAATGCGTAAAGGCAAAGAGGCAACATGACAATTTTCCGGCTCCTGACATTGGTATTGGCAACGCTCGCCCTGACTTTGCCTGCCCGCGCTGAACCGTTGCGCATCGAGATCACCGAGGGGGTGATCGAGCCTTTGCCCTTTGCCTTGCCGGTGTTTCAGGCGGAAGGCGGCGGGGAATCGGCGCAATACGCGGCGCAGATCAGCCGCGTTATCGCGGCGGACCTTGCGGGCACCGGGTTGTTTCGCGAGATTCCGGCGGACGCGTTTATTTCAAATGTGACGAGTTTTGCGGCGCCGGTGGCCTATGCGGACTGGAAGGCGATCAATGCGCAGGCGCTGATCACCGGCGCGGTGTCGGTTTCGGGCAACGCGGTGAACGTGAAGTTTCGTCTGTTTGATGTGTTCAACGATGGGGCGCTGGGGCAGGGGTTGCAGTTTAGCGGCACCGTTCAGGGCTGGCGGCGCATCGCGCATCAGGTCGCGGATGTGGTGTATTCGCGCATCACCGGCGAGAGCGGGTTTTTCGATAGCCGGGTGGTGTTTGTTTCCGAAGAGGGGCCCAAAAATGACCGTCGCAAGCGGCTGGCGATCATGGATTATGATGGGGCGAACGTGTCTTATCTGACCGATAGTTCCTCCATCGTGCTGGCCCCGCGGTTTTCGCCCGATGGCAATCAGGTGCTTTATACGTCTTATGAGACTGGCTCGCCGCAGATTTACCTGATGGACGTGGCGCGGGTTTCCAAGCTGGCGCTGAACAATCAGGGCGGCAACATGACCTTTGCGCCGCGTTTTACCCCCGATGGGGCCGGCGTGGTGTTCAGTCTCGAAAATGGCGGCAATACGGATATTTACGCCATGGGGGTGAGCGGAGGCAACTTGCGTCGTCTGACCTCTTCGCCCTCGATCGAAACCGCGCCGTCTTTGTCGCCCGATGGTCGCTCGATGGTGTTTGAGAGCGACCGTTCCGGCACCCAGCAACTCTATATCATGCCCACCAGCGGCGGCGAGGCGAAGCGCATCTCTTTCGGGCAGGGGCGCTATGGCACGCCTGTCTGGTCGCCGCGCGGCGATCTCATTGCCTTCACCAAGCAGATCTCCGGCCGGTTCCATATCGGCGTCATGCGCACCGACGGCTCCGAAGAGCGCCTGCTCACCGCGTCCTTTCTGGACGAGGGTCCGACCTGGTCGCCCAATGGTCGTGTCATCATGTTCACCCGCGAAAGCCGCGGCGCGGATGGGGCGCCGAGCCTGTACTCGGTTGATATTTCGGGCCGCAACCTGCGCCGGGTGCCCACCCCGTCGCATGCCTCTGACCCTTCCTGGTCGCCGCTCCAGCGCTGATCTGGATTGGTGTTAGGAGAATACCGGCGCATCTGTTAAGATCAGGTAAACACGAAGCAAAAAAACACAAAAAAGCACAACGAGCAGAAAACGGATCTGAAGATGAAAAAACTGACCTTTGCCCTGATGATTGCCGGCGCCCTCGGGCTTGCCGCCTGTGAAAAATCCAGCCCCTTTGGCGACGATCCGTCGGCGGGCCTGAATGCCGGGGCGGGCACCGCTTCCGACCCGACTTCGCCCGCCTATTTCCAGCAGACCGTTGGTGACCGGGTGTTGTTTGCGGTGGACCAGTCGACCCTTTCCGCGGAGGCCAAGGTGGTTCTGACCCAGCAGGCGGCGTGGTTGATGGAAAATTCGGAATATTCCGCCGTGATCGAGGGCCATGCCGACGAGCAGGGCACCCGCGAATACAACCTTGCGCTGGGGGCGCGCCGGGCCTCTTCCGTGCAGGGTTTCCTGATTGAGCGCGGCGTGTCGCCTGCGCGGCTCAAGACCGTGTCTTACGGCAAGGAGCGCCCGCTGGAAGTGTGTTCCGATGAGACCTGTTACGCGAAAAACCGTCGTGCGGTTACCGTGTTGACCGCTGGCGTGGCCCGGTAAGCCCATGCGCCGTGTTGCCGTGATTTTCGCTCTCGCCGCCGGGCTGCTCGCCAGCCCGGTTACGGCGCAGGACCGCGCGCAGACTCTGGCCGATATTCGGCAGGAGTTGACCGTGCTTTATGTTGAAATTCAACGCCTTAAGGGGGAGTTGAACACGACCGGAGCGGCGCAGGGGGTGGCTACGCCCGGTTCGGCGCTGGATCGCGTGAACGGCTTGGAGGCGGCGGTGACGCGGCTGACGGCGAAGACGGAAGAGCTGGAATTTCGCATCAATCGCATCGTGAAGGATGGCACCAATCGCATCGGCGATTTGGAGTTTCGGTTGGTTGAACTGGAGGGTGGCGACATTGCCGCCCTGGGCGATACGCCGAGCCTCGGGGGCGGCGATCTGCCTGCGGCACCCACTGCGCCGGTCGCGTCCGATGGCGGCACGGATTTTGGCCAGTTGGCGGTCGGCGAACAGGCGGATTTCGATGCGGGTATGGTCGCGATGGCGGAGGGGGATTTTGCCCGCGCCGCCAGCCTTTTTGCAGGCTTCGCCCAGACCTATCCCGGCTCGCCGCTCACCGGTGATGTTGAATTCATGCGTGGCGAGGCGCTGTCGAAACAGGGCATGACAACGGAAGCCGCCCGCGCGTTCCTGTCGGCCTACACCCTCGCCCCCCAAGGCGCGCGCGCCCCGGAAGCCTTGTTCCGCCTCGGAGCGGCTTTGGGCGAGTTGGGTCAGAAATCCGAGGCCTGTGCGACCTTGAGCGAGGTTCTGAAACGCTTCCCGAGCGCCGCAGCGGCTTCGCGGGCGCGCGAGGCGATGGCGGGATTCGCCTGCAACCGATGAGGCGCGTCGGTGGGTGATTCGTTTGAGCCCCTATATATAGAGAGTGTGGCGCGCGACTCGTTGTGGTCCGATTTGTCGCGTCTTGGGGTCGCGGTGTCCGGCGGGTCGGACAGCGTGGCTTTGTTGCATCTTCTGGCCCCGCTGGCGCGCGAGCGCGGTGTGGCGCTGTCGGTGGCGACGGTGGACCACGGTTTGCGCCCGGAAGCGGCGGCGGAAGCGGCGGCGGTGGCCCGGCAGGCGGCGGCGTTGGGGCTGGACCACACGATCTTGCGCTGGGACGGGGCGCATCACGGAAATATGCAGGCTGAGGCGCGGCGCGCGCGGTATTGGTTGCTTGGCGAATGGGCGGTGCGGCGGCGGTTGGATGCGGTGGCGCTCGGGCATACGCGCGACGATCTGGCGGAGACTTTTCTCATGCGGTTGGGACGGCGCGCCGGGGTCGATGGGCTGGCGGCGATGGCGCCGGTTTTTACCCGCGACGGGGCGCGATTCTGGCGACCTTTACTGCATTGCGGGCGCGCGCAGTTGCAGCAGATCTTGCGGGAAGCGGGGCTGAACTGGGCCGAAGATCCGAGCAACCGGGATGCGCGATTTGATCGGGTACGGGTGCGTAACGCATTGAAAAACCTAGGGGAATTTGGTTTGGGGGCGGAGGTGTTGGCCGATGTCTCGCGCCACCTTGCCCGCGCTTCTCACGCGCTGGATGAGCATGCCGCCCAAGCGGCGCGTGCCCTTTTCGAGACCCGCGCCGGGTCACTCACCGCCCCGCGCGACGGGTTTCTGATCGAACCTCAAGAGACCCGCCGCCGCCTGTTGTCTCATGCGATTCGCTGGCTGACGGGGGCGGAATATGCGCCGCGCGGCGAGGCGTTGGGGCTGGCGTTGGAGGCGGTTCGGGACGGGCGGCGGCATACGCTGGCCGGGGTGTTGATCGAGACCCGCAGCGAACAGCTTTGGTTGCACCGGGAGGTGGCAGCGCTGGCTGGGCTTGAGGCGGCGCCGGGTGCGCTTTGGGACGGGCGCTGGCGCTTGCAGGGGCCGCCGGGCGCCGTCGTGCGGGCCTTGGGGGAGGGGGTGGCGCGCTGCCCGGACTGGCGCGAAACCGGCCTGCCGCGCGCCGCTCTTCAGGCCAGCCCGGCGCTCTGGCTTGATGATGAATTGCACGCGGCGCCCCTTGCGGGGCTTTCGGCCGGAGTTAGCGCCGATTTTACGCCTCCGACCGCCGATTTCATTTCATTTATTTTATCGCATTGAACCTTTTGTTAACTTTCCTATTTTAGAAGGAACTCGGGCCGCATGGGCGGCTCCAAATCTTCTCGGAGGAAAAATCTTGGGAAACGCGAGAAATTTCGCATTCTGGATCGTGCTGCTTCTGCTGGTTCTGGCGCTGTTTAGCCTGTTTTCAGCGGGTCAGAATTCTGCCGCCAGCGCGCGGGTCAATTATTCCGACTTCATCTCGAAAGTTGAGGCGGGGGACGTGGCGCATGCGACGCTGGACGGGGAAAATGTGACATTCGAGACCGTCGATGGCGCAAAATTTTCCACCATCGTGCCGGGGGATGCGGATGTGTCCGACCGGCTCGTGGCGCGCGGCGTGTCGATCACGGCGGAGAAGCAGGAGCAATCCGGTTTCTTCTCGCTGGTGAGCCTGCTTCTGCCGGTGCTTTTGCTGATCGGCTTCTGGTTCTTCATGATGAATCGGATGCAGGGCGGCGGCAAAGGCGGGGCCATGGGATTTGGTAAATCCAAGGCCAAGATGCTGACCGAACGCGAGGGGCGTGTGACCTTCGACGATGTGGCGGGCATTGATGAAGCCAAGGAAGAGCTGGAAGAAATCGTCGAGTTTTTGCGCAATCCGCAGAAATTCTCGCGTCTTGGCGGTAAAATTCCGAAAGGCGCGTTGCTGGTTGGCCCGCCGGGCACGGGTAAAACCCTGTTGGCACGCGCCATTGCGGGCGAGGCCGGGGTGCCGTTCTTTACCATTTCCGGCTCGGATTTTGTCGAAATGTTCGTCGGTGTCGGCGCGTCGCGGGTGCGCGATATGTTCGAACAGGCGAAGAAAAACGCGCCTTGCATCGTGTTTATCGACGAGATTGACGCCGTGGGCCGGCATCGTGGTGCAGGTTATGGCGGCGGTAACGATGAACGCGAGCAGACCCTGAACCAGCTTCTGGTGGAAATGGACGGCTTTGAAGCTAATGAGGGCGTGATTATCCTTGCGGCGACCAACCGGAAAGACGTTCTGGACCCGGCTCTGCTGCGTCCGGGCCGGTTTGACCGGCAGGTCACGGTGCCCAACCCGGACATCAAGGGCCGCGAAAAGATCCTTACGGTGCATGCGCGCAAAATCCCGCTTGGTCCCGATGTGGACCTGCGCATCATCGCCCGCGGCACGCCAGGTTTTTCCGGTGCGGACCTTGCCAACCTGGTTAACGAAGCGGCGCTGATGGCCGCTCGTGTGGGCCGCCGCCATGTGACGATGGAGGATTTTGAGCAGGCCAAGGACAAGGTGATGATGGGCGCGGAACGCCGTTCCATGGTGTTGACCGACGAGCAAAAAGAACACACCGCCTATCACGAAGCGGGGCACGCGGTGGTCGGTCTGGCGCTGGAAAAATGCGACCCGGTATATAAGGCGACGATCATCCCGCGCGGGGGCGCGTTGGGTATGGTTGTGTCTTTGCCGGAAATGGACCGCCTGAACTGGCACAAGGATCAGTGCAAGCAAAATCTCGCCATGACCATGGCGGGCAAGGCCGCAGAGATCCTGAAATGGGGCGAGGAGGAAGTCTCCAACGGTCCGGCGGGCGACATCATGCAGGCCTCCAATCTGGCCCGTGCGATGGTGATGCGCTGGGGCATGTCCGATAAGGTCGGCAATATTGACTACGCCGAGGCCGCGGAGGGCTATCAGGGCAATACCGGCGGCTTCTCGGTTTCGGCCCATACCAAGGAGCTGATCGAGGAAGAGGTGAAGGGCTTTGTGCAGCAAGGCTACGAAACCGCCGTTCGTATCCTGACGGAACGCAACGAGGAATGGGAGCGGCTGGCGCAGGGGCTTTTGGAATACGAAACCCTGACTGGCGATGAAATCAAGCGGGTCATGCAGGGCTTGCCGCCGACGCCTGACGACGACGAAGACGGCAATGCCGGGGCGGAGGCGCCATCCGTCGCGGCGATTCCCAAGACCAAGCCGCGCCGCAAACCGCGTTCAGACGGGTCGATGGAACCGGAACCCTCGGCGTAACAGCAACAGATCAGCCCCCGAAACCAGGCGCGTTTCCGGGGGCTTTTCTTTGCCGCGCATAGACGACAGAGTGTTCCGATCCGGCGCAACCGGCGTGCTGATAGGCGCAGAAAACCTGCCGGACGCCGCATTTGCCCCTTGGGTTTTGCGCGCAACAGGGGCAAACAGGCGAAAAATACGAGGAAAACATGGCCTACAAGACCGACATCGAAATCGCCCGCGAAGCCAACAAGCGCCCGATCCGCGAGATCGGCGAGAAACTCGGCATCGACTTCGAGCATCTCGTTCCCTATGGCCACGACAAGGCCAAGGTTAATCAGGACTTCATCGACAGCTTACAGGACCGTGACGACGGGCGGCTGATCCTCGTCACCGCCATCAACCCGACCCCCGCCGGTGAAGGCAAAACCACCACCACCGTCGGGCTGGTCGATGGTCTCAATCGCATCGGCAAAAACGCCGCCGTTTGTATCCGCGAAGCTTCGCTCGGGCCGAATTTCGGCATGAAAGGCGGGGCTGCGGGCGGCGGGAAGGCGCAAGTGGTGCCGATGGAGGACATGAACCTGCATTTCACCGGCGATTTTCACGCCATCACCTCGGCCCATTCCCTGCTTTCGGCCATGATCGACAACCATATCTACTGGGGCAATGAGCTGCAAATCGACGAACGTCGCGTGACCTGGCGGCGCGTGGTGGACATGAACGACCGGGCGCTGCGCGATATCGTGACTTCGCTCGGCGGGGTGGCCAACGGCTTCCCGCGCCAAACCGGCTACGACATCACCGTCGCTTCCGAGGTCATGGCCATCCTGTGCCTCGCTGAAAATCTCACCGACCTCGAAGCGCGCCTCGGCGATATTATCGTCGCCTATCGCCGTGATCGCAGCCCGGTTTATTGCCGTGACATCGGTGCCGAAGGCGCTATGGCAGTGCTGTTGAAAGACGCGATGCAGCCGAACCTGGTGCAGACGCTGGAGAACAACCCCGCCTTTGTGCATGGTGGTCCCTTCGCCAATATTGCCCATGGCTGCAACTCGGTCATCGCCACCAAAACTGCGCTGAAACTGGCGGATTATGTGGTGACGGAAGCGGGGTTCGGCGCCGATCTCGGGGCGGAAAAATTCATGAATATCAAGTGCCGCAAGGCCAGGCTGGCCCCTTCTGCCGTGGTCATCGTCGCCACGGTGCGGGCGCTGAAATCCAATGGCGGCGTTGGCAAGGATGCGCTGGGTGAGGAGAATGTCGCCGCGGTCACGGCCGGTTGTGCCAACCTTGGCCGTCACATCGAAAACGTTAAAAGCTTCGGTGTGCCGGTCGTGGTGGCGATTAACCATTTTGTCACCGATACCGAAGCCGAAGTCGCGGCGATCCAGACGTATGCCGAACAGCACGGCGCGCAGGCGGTGCTGTCGCAGCATTGGGAGCATGGCGGCGCGGGAGCGGAGGCGCTGGCCCGCAAAGTGGTTGAAATCGCAGAAAAAGATGCCAGCCATTTCGCGCCGATCTACCCCGATGCCATGCCGCTTTTCGAGAAAATCGAAACCATCGCCAAGCGGATTTACCGCGCCGACGAGGTGCTGGCCGACAAGAAAATCCGCGATCAGCTGCGCGACTGGGAGGCGGCGGGCTATGGCGATTTACCAATTTGCATGGCCAAAACCCAGTATTCTTTCTCCACCGACCCCGCCCTGAAAGGCGCCCCGACCGGCCATTCGGTCCCGGTGCGCGAAGTGCGGCTGGCGGCGGGGGCGGGGTTCATCGTCGTGGTCTGCGGCGCCATCATGACCATGCCCGGCCTGCCCCGAAAACCCGCCGCCGCCAATATCCGGCTGAATGCGGCGGGCGAGGTTGAGGGGCTGTTCTGAGCCCGTGCAAACCGGGGCGCCAGATGAAACACCGGCGCCCCGCTTGCTGGCGGGAATGAGAGTGGCCTTTGCCAGCAAGCCCTGATGAGAGGAACAACGCTAAACCTAAAAAAAATCCCCGGCCTTTCCATCTGTATCCTGTTGGGTTTGAACGAAACTCTAAAGCTCGGCGTCGCGGGGTGAACCGCTTTCATTCTGGGAAAGGGCGAAAGAAGAGGCACAGCATGGCTTACGGATTTGACACCCCTTCAACCTACGGCAGATTTCGACCGGATGGTGAGTTTCTCGGCTTTTATGACGACTATCTGGAAGCGCGCTTCCAGGAACTATCTGCCAAGGGAAAGGCCGAGCAGGAGTTCTTTACTCAATTCAGGATTGACCTGCTTCGGGACATGCATCGAGGTACTGATCCTATCGCTGAGGACCTGTTGCCCAAGCGGTATTCTCTTGCAAAATATTATCAGTCGCTCGGGGACATTATTGATCTCGGATATGCGATCGCGGTTTCGCCACCACTTCTCAAACTTATCGCGGATCTGGAGCCTGGGCGTCATCAGATCTGGCCCGTTGAGATTATCCAACGTTCGGGAGAGGCTTATCCCACGGAGTATTTTATGCTCCGGGTCCTGAGCCAACTGGACCCCTTCGACAAAGAGAAAAGCGATCCCAGTTGTTGGAAAAAATCCGGCCGGATAATAAAAATGATGCGCCCCAAGGAAAACCATGCACATGGAATTGCTTTGTCGCGCAGTGTGATCGGGGATCATCATATCTGGCGCGGACTTGTCACGCCCGAGACCGGCATTTCAGGGTTCAATTTCTATGTGTCGGACAGGCTGAAGGCTGCGATTCACGAGGCCGGTCTGAAAACGCCGCCATTTTATCGGTTGAAAGAGGTTTAAAAGCCCGTCTGCGGGGCGGTCATTGTGATGCCCCATGTCTGCGCGATTACGCCGCGAGTTGGGTTGGGGCGCAGGGCGGCAGAACCGGGCGGTGGTTTTTCCTGTGGCGGGCGATGAGGCGGCTTGCTTTCGTGCCTTGAACCAGCAGGCGGGCGGGCTGGGTCTGGTGCTGGCCTTGGCGCAGGGCGGCGAGGGACAGGTCGAGGATGGTTTCGATTTCCTGCAACGCGGCTTGCGGGATTGAGGTCAGCGCCTGTTGGCCCAGATAGAGGCTTTCGGTCGGGATACCGTTGGCGAAGAGGATTTCGTGGTTTTGCAGCAGGATGTGGTAATATGTTACCGGCTGCGGGGAGAAATCGAGATGCACCCCCGGCAGGCCCAGCAGCGCCTTGGCCGGGATCAGCACTTCTGGGCGTCCGAACATGCGTTGCGCGATGGCGCTTTGCACTAAAACCCGGTGTTGTTGCGACAGGCGCAGGTCGCGGGAGGGCAGGCCGGGGCCGAGCGCCCCCTGCCGGATATGCACCGCTGCGAGATTGGGCGCCTGAGCGATCTGTTCCGGCGCCCAGGTTTTGGCGAAAACCCAGCGGATTTTACGCGCGCCGTGGTCGCTGGTGATGACCTCGTCGCCGACCTTGAGCGTTTCGATGGCGCGGGCGCCTTTCGGCGTCAGCAGGAAAGTGCCGTTGGCGAAGCAGATATTGGTGTTGCCCGGCGTCGGGGTGCCGCTGCCAAAGGTATCGGCCCCGTCGCCGGTGCGTTGCAGGGACTGGCCATCGGTATCATTGCCGAAATCTTCGCCGTTGCCGATACGGGTCGCGGTGGAGGAAAAGCCGGAATAGCCGCCATTGCCCGCCGTTGGATCGTCGAGGCTGTCGCCGTTGAAGGTCGCCTGAATGAAGGTGTCGCTGTTCGGGTCATAGACGGTGACGTTATCGCCGCCATTGTTGATCAGTGGGCTGCCGCGGCCCGCGTCAAAAAACAGGTCATCCGGCCCGCCGGTCGGCAGGGAGCCGCCCGGTTGCACCCCGGACATGACCATGGCATGCCCGCCGGGTTGCAGGATGGTGCCGGGCGGGAAGGTGAACCAGTGCCCGACGCCCTGATCCCAGAGCTGAAGCCCGGAAATGTCGATCGGGCTGTCCGAACTGTTGTACAATTCGATATATTCATCCGTGGCGGCGGCGGTGCCGTTGCCATCGGTATCGAAATTCTGCGCACCGTTGGGATCAACGAGAATTTCGTTGATGACGATGCCGCCGAGGAGTGCGTCTGCCATGGGTCAAACAGGTCTGTGCCTGCTCCAAACTACGAATCAACTTCCTCCAGGAAGGGGAGGCTTGTTTCCGCTAAAATATTCATAAAATTTGTTTAGAATATGTCTGATGTTGGAGCGGAATTTGATGCTTCAGGCGGTTTTGTGGCAGAGAAAGCTGCCCTGCCTGCGGGCCGGATGTTTTGGCGGTTTTCTGGCGGCGGGTGGCGGCGTAGAGTGTTCGCATGATCCTGTCGCGCGGCCGCAAATATATCTTTCTTCATGCTCCCAAAACCGGGGGCACGGCGCTCGCTTTGGCGTTGGAGGCGCGGGCGATGGCGGAGGATGTGATGGCGGGGGATACGCCGAAAGCGCGCAAGCGGCGGCGGAAGCTGGCCTCGGTCAAGAGCGTGGGGCGGTTGTGGAAGCACTCAAAACTGGCGGACCTAGAGGGGTTGATCACGCGCGAGGAGGCGGTGGCGTTTTTCGTTTTCACGCTGGTGCGCAATCCGTGGGACCGGCTGGTGAGCTACTACCACTGGCTGCGGGTGCAGCGCTTTGACCACCCGGCGGTGGGGCTGGCGCAGCGGTTGGACTTTGCGGCCTTTCTGGCGGCGAAGCCGATACAGGCGGGGTTTCGGGCGGAGAGCTATACCGATTTCGTGCGCGACGGGGCAGGGCGTGATTGCGGCGATTTGTTCATCCGGCTGGAGCATCTGGCGGAGGATATTGCGCCGCTGGAGGCGCATCTGGGCTTCAGGCTCGGGCCGATTGCGCGGGTTAATGCCAGCGACCGGCGGGCGGATTACCGGGGCTATTACACCGATAAAACCGCGGCGATTGTGGCCGATATTTGCGCGGAAGACATTGCGCGCTTTGGCTACGGGTTCGATCGGCAAAAGTCGTAATAAGATAAGAAAACCCCGCCCCAAGAGCCTCGGGACGGGGGTAAATGTTCGATTAGTGCAAGTCGCTTACTTGCCCGGCGCGAAGCGGGCGTAGAAGGTGTCGCCCTTCTCAGCCATGTCGCGCAGCAGGTCCGGGGTGGTGAACCGTGCGCCGTGACGAGCGGTCAGATCGTCACAGATCGCCGCTGCCTTGTCCGCACCGATCATGTCGAGCCAGCAGAGCGGCCCGCCGGACCACGGCGCGAAGCCCCAGCCCAGAATGGCGCCCACATCGCCTTCGCGGATGTCGGTCAGCACGCCTTCTTCCAGCGCCCGCACCGCTTCCAGCACCTGCGCCATCATCAGGCGGTTCTGCACCTCTTCAAGCTCCGGCTGCTCGGCGGCCAGCGGGTATTGCGCCGCCAGATCCGGCCATAGGCCCGTGCGCTTGCCGCGGGCATCGTAGTCGTAAAAGCCCTTGCCAACCTTGCGGCCCATCCGGCCCTGATCGGCCATCCAGAACACCACCTTGTCAACCTCGCCGTCCGGGTAGGCGTCGCCCATCGCGGCGCGGGTCGCCTTGGCGATCTTGACGCCGAGGTCGATGGAGGTTTCGTCCACCAGTTGCAGCGGTCCGACCGGGAAGCCCAGAAGCTGCGCCGCGCCTTCGATCAGCGACGGGTTCACCCCCTCGCCGACCATGCGGATCCCCTCGTTGATATAGGGGATGATGCAGCGGTTGGCGTAGAAGAAGCGCGCGTCGTTAACCACGATCGGGGTCTTGCGGATCTGGCGCACATAGTCGAGCGCTTTGGCCACGGCCCGGTCGCCGGTCTTGGCGCCCTTGATGATTTCCACCAGCAGCATCTTCTCGACCGGCGAGAAGAAGTGGATGCCGATGAATTGCTCCGGCCGCGCGCTGGCCTGCGCCAGTTCGGTGATCGGCAGGGTCGAGGTGTTGGAGGCAAAGATGCAGTCCGGGCCGACGATGGCTTCAACCTTCTTGGTCATTTCCGCCTTGACCGCCACGTCCTCGAACACCGCTTCCACGATCAGGTCACAGCCCTTGAGCGCCTCGAGATCGGTGGTCGCGGTGATGTTGGCCAGCAGCGCTTCCTTCTTCTCCGGCGTGGCCTTCTTGCGGGCGATGCCCTTGTCCATATAGGCCTCGGAATAGGCTTTGCCGCGATCCGCAGCTTCCTGATTCTGGTCGATCAGCACCACTTCGATGCCCGCCTTGGCGGAGACCAGCGCGATGCCCGCGCCCATCATGCCCGCGCCCAGCACGCCGACCTTTTTGACCTTCTGATCCGCAACGTCCTTCGGCCGCACCGCGCCTTTTTCCAGCGCCTGCTTGTTGATGAACAGCGAGCGGATCATCGCCTCGGAAGACGGGTTCAGCACGACGGAGGTGAACCAGCGCGCCTCGACTTCCAGCGCCGTGTCAAACGGCACCATCGCGCCTTCATACACCGCCGCCAGCAGCGCCTTGGCCGCCGGATAAGCGCCCTTGGTCTTGGCGTGGATCATGGCAGCGGCGCCGATGAAGGTCTGGAAACCCGCCGGGTGATAGGGGGTGCCGCCGGGCATTTTGTAACCCTTGGCGTCCCACGGCTTGACCAGATCGGCGTCCTTGGCGGACAGCACCCAGGCCTTGGCGGCATCCATCAGCGCGTCGGGTGCAACGACCTCATCGACCAGCCCGGAGGACTTGGCCTTGGCCGGGGCGAGGGTCTTGCCTTCGAGCAGGAAGGGCGCCGCGCTCATGGCGCCGAGCTTGCGCACCATCCGCGTGGTGCCGCCTGCGCCGGGGAAGATGCCAACCATGATTTCCGGCAGGCCAACCTTGGCCTTCGGGTTGTCGGCGAGGAAGATGCGGTGTGTCGCCAGCGGCAGTTCAAAGCCGATGCCCATCGCGGTGCCGGTCAGCGCCGCCGCAATCGGTTTGCCGCCCTTCAGCGTCTTCGGATCCATGCCCGCGCGTTCGATCTTGCGCAGGATGTGGTGCATCTTCATCGTGCCTTCAAACACGCCCTTCGCGGGGTTGTCGCCTGCGGCCTTTTTGAAATCGGCCAGCACATTGAGGTCCATACCCGCGGCGAAGCTGTCCTTGCCGGAGGTGATGACGATGCCCTTGACCGCATCATCGGCCAGCGCCTGATCAATGCAGGCTTCCAGCTCGCCAAGCGCCTCGAAGCTCATGACATTCATGGACTTGTCTTTGCAGTCCCAGGTAATGACGCCAACACCGTCCGCGCCGGTTTTCAGAGTGAAATCAACCATTTGAGCTTCTCCTTACACGCGTTCGATGATGGTTGCGGCGCCCATGCCGGAACCGATGCAGAGGGTGGCGAGACCGGTTTCCTTGTCGGTGCGCTCCATCTCGTCGAGGAGCGTGCCGAGGATCACCGCGCCGGTTGCGCCGAGGGGGTGGCCCATGGCGATGGCGCCGCCGTTGACGTTAACCTTGTTGGTGTCGGCGTCAAAGGCTTGCAGGAAGCGCAGCACGACCGAGGCGAAGGCTTCGTTGACTTCGAACAGGTCGATGTCGGAGAAGGCCATGCCAGCGGCGTCCAGCACCCGCTCGGTGGCCGGAACCGGGCCGGTGAGCATGATGGTCGGGTCGGTGCCGATGCGGCTGGTGGCACGCACGCGGGCGCGCGGCTTGATGCCGTATTTCTCGCCAAATTCCTTGGTGCCGACCAAAACCGCGGCGGCCCCGTCGGCGATGCCGGAGGAGTTACCGGCGTGGTGGATGTGGTTCACCCGCTCCAGTTCCGGGTATTTCAGCAGGGCAACCGCGTCGAAGCCCGGCATCTGCTCGCCCATCATCTTGAACGAGGCGTTCAGGCCGCCAAGCGCTTCCAGGGTGGTTTCGCGGATCATCTCGTCCTGGCTGAGAATTTCCAGCCCGTTCTTGTCGCGGATCGTCATCACCGACTTGTCGAACCGGCCTTCGGCGCGGGCCTTGGCGGCGCGCTTCTGGCTCTCGACCGCATAGGCATCCGCGTCTTCGCGCGAGAAGCCGTATTTGGTGGCGATGATGTCGGCCCCGATGCCCTGCGGCACGAAATAGGCCTTCATGGCGAGGTAAGGATCGGCGGCGATGGCGCCCCCGTCAAAGCCCATCGGCACCCGGCTCATGCTCTCGACACCGCCCGCGATGAAGGCCTCACCCGCCCCGCCGCGCACCTGATTGGCCGCCATGTTGACCGCTTCCAGACCGGAAGCGCAGAAACGGTTGATCGACACGCCGGGGATGCGCTCGTCGAGGTCGGAATAGAGAACGGCGGACCGCGCGAGGCAGGCGCCCTGCTCGCCGACCTGGGTCACGTTGCCCCAGATCACGTCTTCGACCGCGTGGCCGCTCAGGTTGTTGCGCCGCGCCAGCTCGTTCAGCACTTCGGCGGAAAGGGCGACGGCGGGCACCTGATGCAGGCTTCCGTCCTTCTTACCCTTGCCGCGCGGGCTGCGCACGGTGTCATAAATATAGGCTTCTGTCATGGGGGGTCCTCCTCCGTTAAGCACGATCCGCCGGACTGCCGGGCATCAGATCATACGGGTGTTTCCAGCCGGGCAGCCGCGAAATGCGGTTGAGCCAGGCATCAATGGCGGGCCAGTCGGCGCGGTCGAAACCGAATGGCTCGGGGTAGTAAAGGTAGCCGCAGCAGGAAAAGTCGGCCATTGTCGGGCCGTCGCCCACCAACCAGTTGCGGTCGCTCAGCGCGCCTTCCAGCACCTTGAACGCGTCCTTCAGGCGGGCCTTCTGAAACGCGATCACCGGGGCAGGGCGCTTTTCCTGCGGCAGGAAATTGTTGAGAAACCGGGTGCTGCCGGCGACGGAGGACATCTTGTGATTGTCCCAGAACTGCCAGCGCAACACCTCGCGCGCCTGCTGTTTATCCGTCCCGCCAAACTTGCCGGATTTCTCGGCGATGTAATGCTGCATGACGCCGGATTGGGTCAGGGTCACGTCGCCATCGACCAAGACCGGCACCTCGCCCATGGGATTCAGCGCGCGGTATTCCGGGCTGCGGGTCTCGCCGTTGAAAAAGTCAACGTAAACCGGCGTCCAATCAAGACCGGACAGTTCCAGCGGCAGCGCGGCTTTGTATGAATTTCCGCTTTCGCCGAAGCAATAGAGCTTGATGGTCATGCGTCCTCCCCCAAAGCCGCTTATCCGGCAAATGCCGTGTTGTGAGTATTTATACTAAGAAGAAGCACGCATTTACTCTTTTTTAACCCTTGGTGGGGTAGAGTGATTCTGCGGAACAGGCTGGAGAGCCGATGGCCGCCTAAGGAGAAGCCCCACTGAGCGCCCTTGCCGATGAGGAACGGCGCTTGGTGGGGTAACCTCGTCGGCTTTGGGCTATGGCCTTGCGCCGACTGGTTATGCTTTAACTGGCCACGCCCCAACGGGCCCTGCGCTGGCATATGCCATCCGTCCCCGGCGCGCCCCTTCTTCTTAGTAAAAATACTCCCGCCGGAGGCTCCCGGCCTTGCAACCTTCACCGCGTTCATCGTTTACGCGCCTCCAGTTCCGAATTGAACAGGCGCAACCGATGGGTCAGTTTTTCCTCATCGGTCACGCTGTCGAAATGTTCGAACAGGAAGGACAGCGCCTCGCCTTCGTCCAGCCCCGCCTCATTGGCGAAGCGGCGCAGCCGGCGATACCCGTCTTCGGTCATCGCCGCCTGAAACCGGCGTGTCAGTCGAAACCGTTTTGGCATCTGTCCTTCCCGTCCTTACGCTCAGAACGCCTCTGCGGGCAGGTCCATTACCGGCGCCGCGCCGCTTTCAATGCGGGCGAGGTGCATCTTGGTCGCGGGCAGTTGCCGCGCCATGTAGTAGCGGCCGGTGATGACCTTGGCTTCGTAGAAGGCGGTGTCGCCTTCGCCTTTCGCCAGTTTTTCCAGCGCGGCTTTGGCCATTTGCGCCCACATGTAGCCCAAGCAGACATGGCCGAACAGGTGCATGAAGTCGACGGAACCTGCCAGCGCCGCGTTCGGGTCTTTCATGCCGTTTTGCATGAAGAACATGCCCGCGGCCTGAAGGTCTTTCGAGGCGGCTTTCAGCGGGGTCACGAAGGGTTCCATCCCCTCTACGTCGCTGTTTTCCTTGCAGAAGTTTTTCACCAGCTCGAAGAAGGCCATGACCGGCTTGCCGCCCTGCGCGCCCAGTTTACGGCCCACGAGGTCCAGCGCCTGCACGCCGTTGGCGCCTTCATAGATCATGGCGATCCGGGCGTCGCGGACGAACTGGCTCATGCCGTGTTCTTCGATGAAGCCGTGCCCGCCGAAGACCTGCTGCGCCATGACGGCCATGTCGAAGCCCTTGTCGGTCAGGAAGCCTTTCAGCACCGGGGTCAGCAGGGAAACCAGCCCTTCCGCATCCGCGTCTTCCGAGCGGTGTGCCTGGTCGATCAGCATGGCGCCCCAGAGCGCGAAGGCCCGTGCGCCCTCGGTGAAGCTCTTCTGGTCCATCAGCATCCGGCGCACGTCCGGATGCACGATGATCGGATCCGCCGGGCCGTCCGGGTTCTTGACGCCGGTCACGTCGCGGCCTTGCAGGCGGTCCTTGGCGTAGACCACCGCGTTCTGATAGGCCGCTTCCGCCTGTGCCATGCCCTGCATCGCCACGCCGAGGCGGGCTTCGTTCATCATGGTGAACATGGCGCGCATGCCCTTGTGCATGTCGCCCAGCAGGTAGCCGGTGCTTTCGTCGTAGTTCATTACGCAGGTCGAGTTGGCGTGGATGCCCATTTTATGCTCGACATTGCCCACGGACACGCCGTTGGACGCGCCTACATTGCCCTCATCGTCGACGATGTATTTCGGCACGATGAACAGCGACACGCCCTTGATGCCTTCCGGTCCGCCGGGGATCTTGGCCAGCACCAGGTGGATCACGTTGTCGGACAGGTCATGGTCGCCGGCGGAGATGAAAATCTTGGTGCCGGTGATCTTGTAAGACCCGTCGTCCTGTGGCACGGCCTTGGTGCGCATCAGGCCCAGATCGGTGCCGCAATGCGGTTCCGTCAGGTTCATGGTGCCGGTCCATTCGCAGGAAATCATCTTCGGCAGCCATTTCTGCTTCTGCGCCTCCGTGCCGTGGGCGAGGATGGCGGAAGCGGCGCCGTGGGTCAGGCCGTGATACATGGCAAAGCTCTGGTTTGCCGAGGAAAACATCTCGTTGACCGCCGCGCCCATGACGTAGGGCATGCCCTGACCGCCATATTCTTCCGGCATGTCGAGACCGGGCCAGCCGCCCTCTTTCACCGCTTCAAACGCTTCCTTGAAGCCCTTCGGCGTGCGGATCACCCCGTTTTCGAAATGGATGCCCTCCTGATCGCCCGACAGGTTCAGCGGCGCGATGACGTTGTTGTTGAGCTTGCCCGCTTCTTCCAGCACGGCGCTGGTCAGGTCGCGGTCCAGATCGGCGTAGCCGGGGATCTTGCTGTCGGCAATCTTCAGCAGGTCATGCAACACGAAATCCATGTCGCGGGTCGGGGCGGTATATACGGGCATCGGTTTCCTCCATGCGATGCGAGTGCCTTGCGGCACGAAAGGGGGCGCGTTACTGCGCGGCGGTGTCCTGATCCATGGTGGCAAGCATCTTGTTGCCCCATGCGATCTGTTCGGCGAGATCCTCGATGGCCTCGTCCAGCTCCTCGCGCTGCTTGCGCAGTTCTGCGAGGTGATCGGCGGCGGCGTCCATGGTCTCTTTATATTGGGTATATTGCTGGTCGCCCACGTCATAGAGGTCGAGCAACTGACGGATCTCCTCCAGCGGGAAGCCGAAGCGCTTGCCGCGCAGGATCAGCTTCAGCCGCGCCCGGTCGCGCCGGGTGAACAGGCGTTTCTGCCCCTCGCGGATCGGGCTGAGAAGTTCCTTGGACTCATAAAAGCGCAGGGTGCGTGCGGTCACTCCGAAACTGTCACACATCTCGCGAATGGTCATCACGTCCTGAGTCATGGCTTACCTCCGTCACTCCCTGCCGGGGATTCCGGCGGGTCAGACCATAAATAAGTAAGATTACGCTTACGTCAACGTCAAGGGTGAATAAAATTTGTCGTAACGTAAGGTTGCGGCCAGCGCGCAGGGCGGCCTTTGCCGTCTAACCTGTTGGATTCCGGTCCAAAACCCGGCGGATCATTTTTTTAGCGATTTTAGCACATCGTCGTGCAAAATCTGCAAATCCGCCCGCGCTTCTGTCAGCTCAGTGATCTGTTCGTCGAGTTTTCCTAACTGCCGGCGGGCAATCTCGACCCAGTTTTCCAGCTGCGCCTGCGTGCCCTTTTCATCGTAAATCAGCAGCCACTGGCGCAGCTCCTCCAGCGAAAAGCCGAAGCGCCGCCCGCGAATGATCAGGGTCATGCGGGCGATCTCGCGCGAGGTATAGAACCGCGAGCGGCCCTCCTTTTCCGGCGCCAGAAGCTCGATATATTCGTAATAGCGCAGGGTGCGCGGGGTCACGTCGAACTTCGCGCACATCTCTTTGAAGGTAAGCCGTTCCGTCATGTGTTGCTGCCGTTTTCTCTGTCGCGGTTTCTATCGAGATCAGGGGGCAAATGCCGTAATTCCACAGCCTAGTGCGGGATGGGCGCGCGTGCAACCGTCGGTTTGGGCTTTTCCCCCGCGTGCGGGTCGGGCAAGATGGGGAAAAATGGAGGTCAGATGTCAGACGATACCCCGGATTCGGACAAGATGGCGCAGGTCGCCATGCAGTTCATCAAGGCGATTCCCCATTCCGTTGCGCTGGGCATGGAGCTGGAGGAGATCGGCAGCGGCGTAGCGCAGATTTCCATGCCCTATGATCCGCGCTTTATCGGCGATCCGCGCACCGGGGTGATTTCCGGCGGTGCCGTGTCGGCCCTGATGGATACCTGTTGCGGCGCGGCGGTGATCAGCCATGAGAGCGCCCCGTTCCCGACCGCGACCATCGACCTGCGCATCGACTACATGCGCGCCGCCACGCCCGGCCAGCGCATCACCACCCGCGCCACTTGTTACCACGTCACCCGCTCGGTCGCCTTCGTGCGTGCCGTGGCCTTTGACGATGACGACACCAACCCGGTCGCCACCGCCACCGGCGCCTTCACCACCGGCACCGGCCCCGCGCCGCTCCCCTCAACGGAGGCCCGCACATGAGCCGCAAACCTGAAGATATTGGCGTGATCAAAGCCCGCCGCGATGCCGCCATGCAGGCCTTGACCTCGGGCGTGCCTTATATCGGCTTTCTGGGCGTGCGCTTTGACCGGCGCGGCGACGAGTTGACCGCCGTTCTGCCCTTTGCCGAGAAACTGATCGGCAACCCGACCCTGCCGGCAATTCACGGTGGGGTCACGGCGGCGTTTCTGGAGATTGCGGCCATTATCGAACTGTCCTGGGCGATCCTGTGGCCCGAGGTCGAGGCGGGGCGGATTGCGCCGGAAGACCTGACGCCTAAGACCCTGCCACGGTTGCCGAAAACCATTGATTTCACCGTGGATTACCTGCGCTCCGGCCTGCCGCGCGACGCCTATGCCCGCGCGCGGGTCAACCGCTCCGGGCGGCGCTACGCCTCGGTGCATGTGGAAGCGTGGCAGGACAACCGCAGCAAACTCTTCGCACAGGCCACCGGGCATTTCCTGATGCCGCAGGGGGAGTAGCGGGGGAATAGCGGGGCGTTTTGCGGTCAAGATCGGCAAGGGGGAAACGGGTTTTCTGCCCTGTCATGCACATCCCGTTGACTTAAAATGCGAATTTTGGCGTCTGATGTGGCCGGTTTATCCGGTTTGCCCTTGAAGCTGCGCGTGTTTTTTCACCAGCCACGGGTCGTTGAAAAACGTGCCGAAGGGGATGAAGCATAGCGCGGTGCTGCGCGCCCAGGCCCAGAGCGACCACGGGCGGGCGGTGAAGGCGATGACCATGGTGATCAGGTAGGCGGTGAAGGCGGCGCCATGCAGGTTGCCCCAGACTTTGACCCATGCGGGATCGCCCAGCACGTATTTGATCGGCATGGCGGCGTAAAAAAGGCCCAGCGTGGTGCAGCCTTCGACCAGCGCGGTGATGCGAAAGAGGTCGAAGCGCAGGTCGCGGGCGCGCATCCGGGTCTCGAAAGCCTGCCATTTGGGCCAGACGCGCGGCGGGTTGGCGCGGTGTTTGGCCCGCAGCCACGGGTCGTTGAAGAAGGTGCCGAAAGGGATCAGGCACAGCACCGAGCTGCGCAGCCAGGCCCAGATGCCGAAGCCGCGGTCATAAAAGGCGACGACCATCAGGATCAGATAGATGGTGAAGGCCGCGCCATGCACGTTGCCCCAGACCTTGACCCATGCGGGATCGCCCAGCACGTATTTGATCGGCATGGCGGCGTAGAACAGGCCCAGCGTGGTGCAGCCCTCGACCAGCGCGGCGTAGCGAAAGGCTTCAAAGCGCCAGCTACGCCCGTTTGCGACCCGCGCGCGGGGGGCGGTGTCGGCGTCTGAGGGGATATGGGCGTCGCGTGCGGTCATGGTCAGGTCGGTGTGTTGCGCGGGTTTGGGCCACTATGTTGCGGGCGCGGGCCGGGTGCAAGGCGGAGGGCTGCGACAGATGGCATCATATTGCCGCAGCGGCAGAAAAATGGCGCGCCCGAAGGCGCGCCAGCTCAGGGAGGTGCGGACCGGGACAGGGCCCGCAACCATATCCGACGCTCGTGTCAAACGTCGAATTTCTGCATTTTAGCCGTCGTAATCGACTTCCTGCGTGATCTTCAGCGCGGTCGGGCGCAGCTTGGCGAGATCCATCAGGTTCACGTCATCGGCGGTGAAGGAACCCCAGCCAGCCACCAGATCGGAAGCGGGCACCTTCGGGTTCACCGGGTATTCATAGACCAGCTCGGCGTAGATTTTCTGCGCCTGATCGGAGGCGAGGAATTCCATGAATTTCAGCGCGTCTTCCTTGTTCGGCGAATACTTGGCCAGCGCCATGCCGGACACGTTGATATGGGTGCCGCCGCCTTCAAATACCGGGAAAACGAGGTTTACGCTGTTGGCCCAGGCCTGCTGCTCTTCGTTCTCCAGCATCTTGCCCATGTAATAGGTGTTGCCCAGAGAGATGTCGCATTCGCCGGCCCAAACGGCCTTGACCTGTGCGCGGTCGTTGCCGGAGGGCTTGCGGGCGAGGTTGGCTTTCAGGCCGGCGAGCCACTCTTTCGCGGCTTCTTCGCCGTGGTGGTGGATGACCGCAGAGGTCAGCGCGACCATGTAGGCATGGGTGCCGGAACGGGTGCAGATGCGGCCCTTCCACTTCGGATCGGCCAGATCTTCATAGGTGGTGACTTCGCCGTCCGCCACGCGCTCTTTGGACGCGTAAACGATGCGCGCACGGTTGGTCAGGCCGAACCAGTGGCCTGCCGGGTCACGGTTAACGGCGGGGATGTTGTCGTTGATGATCGGGTCGTTCACGGCCTGCGTGTAACCCGCATCGACCACACCGGCGAGGCGGGAGATGTCCACGGTCAGGATCACGTCCGCCGGGGAACGCTCGCCCTCGGCTTCGAGGCGCTCGATCATGCCTTTCTTCAGGAACACGACATTGGTGTCGATGCCGGTTTCCTTGGTGAAGGCGTCAAGCAGCGGCTGGATCAGGTCGATCTGACGGTAGGAATAGATGTTGACGTCAGCGGCCGCCGGAACGGCGGTCGTGGCCAGCAGCGCGGCAAGAGCGAGTTTCTTCATTACGTTTCTCCATAGGTTCGCAGAATTTCGACTGCCCGCCTTAAATCCGAGTCTTTTCCTCAGGTCAAGGGGCGGGTGGTCTTTTTCGCCCATAGGCAGAATGTCGCACATAATCCGCCTGATCGGGGCGGCACATGCAAAAACCCCCGCCGAAGCGGGGGCTTTGAACGCAGATCGGAGAGCGGATCAGCCCAGAAGTGCCTTCGCCTTGGCGACGACGTTTTCGGCGGTGATGCCGAATTTCTCATACAGGACATCCGCCGGGGCGGAGGCGCCGAAGCCGGTCATGCCGACGAAGTCCGCCTTGGCTTCGCGGCCGCGTTCGCCCAGCAGCCAGCGGTCCCAGCCGCCGTTTCGCACCGCCGCTTCGATGCCGATGCGCACCGGGCCGGCGGGCAGGACTTTGCGGCGGTAGGCCGCGTCCTGTTCGGCGAAAAGCTCCATCGAGGGCATGGAGACCACGCGGGTGCCGATGCCCTGCGCTTCCAGTGCGGCGCGCGCCTCCATGGCGAGGGAGACTTCGGAGCCGGTGGCGATCAGAATGACCTGCCGCTTGCCCGCGGTCGCGTCCGCCAGCACATAAGCCCCTTGGGCCACAAGGTTTTTCTGTTTGTATTCCGTGCGCAGCGTCGGCAGGTTCTGCCGGGTCAGCACCAGCGTCGAGGGCCGGGTCTTCTCGGTCAGCGCGATTTCCCAGGCCTCGGCGGCCTCGGCGGTATCGGCGGGGCGGAAGGTCAGGGAATTGGGCGTTGCGCGGCAGATGGCGAGATGTTCAACGGGCTGGTGCGTCGGGCCGTCTTCGCCGACGCCGATCGAATCGTGGGTCATCACGAATACGGTCGGGATGCCCATCAGCGCGGCGAGGCGCATCGAGGGGCGGGCGTAATCGGTGAAGCAGAAGAAGGTGCCGCCATAGGGGCGCATCCCACCATGCAGCGCCATGCCGTTCATCGCCGCCGCCATGCCGTGTTCGCGGATGCCCCAGTAGACGTAGCGACCGGCGCGGTTATCGGTGTCGAAAACGCCGAGATCGCCGGTCTTGGTGTTGTTGGAGCCGGTCAGGTCCGCCGAGCCGCCCACGGTTTCCGGCAGCACCGGGTTGATCGCCGCCAGCGCCATTTCCGAGGCTTTGCGGGTGGCGACTTTCGGTTGCTCTTCGGCCACCTGCTTCTTCAGCGAACGCACCACGGCGGCGAGCTTTTTCGGCACGTCGAGCGTGTAGGCGCGGGTGAAATCGCTCTGTTTGCGGCCCGACAGGGTGGCGAAGCGGGTTTCCCATGCGGCACGGGCTTCCTTGCCGCGCGCGCCGATGGCTTCCCATTGCGCCTTGACCTTGGGGTCCACCTCGAACGCCCCGGCGGGTGCGCCGTAGAGCGCTTTGGCGGCGGCGAGTTGCTCCGGGTCGGTCAGGGCGCCGTGGCCCTTGGACGTGTCCTGCGCCGCGTGGCCCAGAGCGATATGGGTCTTGCAGGCAATCATCGAGGGTTTCTTCGCGCTTTTCGCCTTGGTCAGCGCAGCGTCGATGGCCTCCGGGTCGTGCCCGTCCACCTCGATCACCTGCCAGCCGGACGCCTTGAAACGGGCGACCTGATCGGTGCGATCTGACAGCGAAACCTTGCCGTCGATGGTGATGTCGTTGTTGTCCCACAGCACGATCAGCTTGCCCAGCTGGTGCCGCCCGGCCAGCCCGATCGCCTCCTGCGAAATGCCTTCCATCAGGCAGCCGTCGCCCGCGATGACATAGGTGTAGTGGTCCACGGCCTTTTTGCCGAACCGGGCGCGCTGCATCTCCTCGGCCATGGCGAAGCCGACCGCGTTGGCGATGCCTTGCCCCAGCGGGCCGGTCGTGGTCTCCACGCCGGAAACATGGCCATATTCCGGGTGCCCGGCGGTGATGGCGCCCCACTGGCGGAAATCCTTGATCTGTTGCAGGGTCACGTCTTCGTAGCCGGTCAGGTAGAGCAGGGAATAGATCAGCATCGAGCCGTGGCCCGCCGACAGGATGAAGCGGTCGCGGTCGGGCCAGCGGGGCGCGGTCGGGTCGAATTTCAGATGTTTCTCAAACAGAACCGTCGCCACATCCGCCATGCCGATGGGCATGCCGGAATGGCCGGAATTGGCCTGCGCGACCGCGTCGAGGGTCAGGGAACGGATGGCGGCCGCCTTGTTCCAATGGTCGGGGTTTTTCTCACGAAGGGCTGCGATATCCACCTGGCGGTTCCTTTGCTTGTTGGGCTTCCCGGCGCTGCGGGGTTGGTGGGTTGATAGCAGGCGCGGGGCGCGGGTCAAGCGGTCCGGGGGCGCTGCGGGCCGGAATGGGGCTTTCTGAGGCGAATCCCCGCCCAATACGGTGATTTTGGCGCGCAATTCGGGGAAGGACGCGCTAATGTGGGGCGAAGCGGCGTCGAATCGCGTGTCAAGCGCGGGGGCAAGCCGCCGGTTGAGGAGGGCAGCATGGCCGATATGACGGAATTTCAAAGCCGCCTGACCCAGGCGCTGGACCGCATCGGGTCCGGGCTGGAGGGGCTGGAAAAGCCCATCGTGGGCGAAGGCGAAGAGGCGCTGCGCGCGGCGTTGGAAGAGGAGCGCACGGCGAATGCGCAGCTCGAAGAACGGGTGCGCGCGATCAAGGAAAAGCAGGATACGACCGTGGCCACCCTCGCCGCCGAGGTCGACCGGCTGCGCGAATTGCTGGGCCGCGAAGAGGCGCAGCTTTCGCGGCTGTCGCGGGTCAATGAGGAGTTGCGCGGCAACAATCAGGCGCTGCGCGACGCGATGACCGCCGGGGTGGCGGAGCCGCACCTGATCAACAAGGCGATGATGGCGCAGCTGGAAAGCGTGCGCGCGGCGCAGGCGGCGGACCGGCTGGAGCTGGACGGGGTTCTGGGCGAGTTGAACGCACTGGTGCAGGACGCGGCGGCGAAGGCCGAAAAGGGGGAGCAGCAGGATGCCTGAAGTCACCATTACCATCGGCAACCGGGACTTTGAGGTTGCCTGTCAGGAGGGCGAGGAGCATTTCCTGAGAACCGCCGCCGAGATGCTCGACACGGAAGCGCAGGCGCTGGCGGATCAGATGCGGCACCTGACGGAAAGCCGGATGCTGCTCATGGCCGGGCTGATGCTGGCCGATAAGACCGCCGGGATCGACGACAAATTCCAGATCGCACAGAAGCAGATCGCGGCGCTGGAAGCGGAACTGGCGGAGACCAAACAGGCACTGGCCAAGGCCAAGGCCGGGGCGGAGCTGTCCGGCGACCTCGCGGACGGCATGGCCGAACTCGCGGCACGGGCGGAAGCGATTGCCGACGTGGTCGAGGCGAAGCTGGACCACTGAGCCGGGCGCCGGTTATCCGATCGGCTCAGCGCCAAGAAAGGCGCGGGCGGTTTCCTCAAAGGCGCGGGGGGCTTCGGCGTGCAGCCAGTGGCCCACGCCCGGCAGTTTCGCCTGACGCGCGGTAGGGAAGTGGCGTTTGATGGCGGCGCGGTGTTCGGCCAGCACATAGTTTGACGCGTCGCCGGCGAGAAACAGGGTCGGGCCGGTGAATTGCGCGTCGGTTTCCGGCCAGCCGAGAATGCGCGGCAGGTCGCGTTCCAGCACCTCAAGGTTGAGCCGCCATTTGCGCCCGCGCAGGTCCAGCGATTGCAGCAAAAAGGCGCGCAGGGACGGGTCGTCAATGGAGGCGGCCAGCGCCTGATCCGCCGCGCTCCGGCTGTCGATCCGGCTCAGGTCGAGGCCGCGCATGGCGGCAATCAGCGGGGCGTGGCTGTGCGTGTATGTGACCGGCGCGATGTCGGCGACCAGCAGGCGTGCGACCCGTTCCGGTCGGGTCAGCGCCAGCATCATCGCCGCCTTGCCGCCCATCGAATGCCCGATCACATCCGCCTCGCCCCCAAGCGCCTCGATCACCTCCGCCAGATCCGCCGCCATGCCGGGATAATCCTGCCGATCCGCGCGCGGCGAGGTGCCGTGATTGCGCATATCGACCGCCACCACATGCCGGGTTTTCGCCAGCCGTTTGGCGATCACGCCCCAGTTGCGCGCCGAGCCGAACAGCCCATGCGCGATGAGAATGGGGCGGGTGCCGGGGGTGCCGTGATGGATTTCCGTCAACATGCGCCCGGTGTAACGCAGCGGCGGGCGGGGGGAAAGCGGGGCTTGGGGATTTTTGCGCCGCGCGGTATAAGCCGGGGGAAGATGGGAGAAAAGATGGACCTGACCCACCGGCTCAACGCGATTTCCGACCTGATGGGCGAGAAACTGGGGGTGCATGGGGCGGGCCTCGCGGTGCGGCTGGTGCGCGCCGGGCGGCTCTTGCCGAAACATCTGCGCCGGGAACTGGCCTATGCGGTAGCGGCGGAGCGGCTGGCGCAGCATCCAAAACTGGCGCGGCAGATCGACTGGGACCGCATTGCGCGCGCCGAGGCGGAAGCGCATGCCTATCTCGACCCGATCAACCCCTGGGAACGGCGCAAGAACCAGATCATTGACTGGGCTTCCGGGGTGATTGTCAGCCTGCTGCTGCTCGCCGGGCTGGTTTATCTAGTCCTGCGCTGGATTGAGGCTTAGCGCGCCGCGAAAAACCAACGTGACCGTGGCAAAACTGACGTAAAGCAGAAGATACCAACTGCCCATTTTCGATAGCGACACCCAGTCGAGCGCGGTGCTGCCCGCATAGACCCAGGTGCCGGTTCCGGTGCCGATATTCTCGGCGATCCAGAGGAAGAAGCTCGAAAGAAAGGCGGCGAGCGGCAGGGGCATCCAGTAGCGCCGCCCGATGGTGAACCAGATCCGGGTCCGGCCATAGAGCAGCACGGTCAACGCGAACAGGGCGAGGCGGATGTCGGGCAGGAAGTGATGCGCGAAGAAGTTGATATAAATGGCAATCGCCAACGCGAAATGCGCCCAGAGCGGCGGAAAGGGGGCGAAGCGCATGTCGAAAATGCGAATCACCCGCGCCATGAAACTGCCGACGCTGGCATACATGAAGCCGGAAAACAGCGGCACGCCCCAAAGCTTGAGCAGGCCCGGTTCGGGATAGGTCCAGCTACCGCTGTGGATTTTGAAAATCTCCATCGCGGTGCCGGTGAGGTGAAACAGCAAAATGACCCGCGCTTCCGCCCAGCTCTCAAGGCGTAGCCAGAGGAAGGCGGCCTGTAGCGCCACCGCATAGAGGGTCAGCGCATCATAGCGCGCGATGGGCCAGCTTTCCTGCCAGATGGCCCGGCTGCCCAGAATGCCCAGCAGGATCAGCCCGCCAAACAGCGCGGCCCAGCCCTGTTTCAGCACAAACATGACAAATTCCGCGATACCAAACGGCAACCGGCGGCGCATCCAGTCGCCGAGGCGTTTCTCGATCGGGAGCGGTTTGGGGGTCATGCGGGCGCGTCCGCCGCCCCGTGCGGGGGCGGCGGGAATGCTGGCTTACAGGTTCGGGTAAAGCGGGAAACGGGCGCAGAGATCGGCCACTTTGGCGCGCACTGCGGCTTCCACCGCCGCATTGCCCTCTTCGCCGTTTGCTGCCAGCCCGTCGACCACCTCGACAATCAGATCGGCGATCTGGCGGAACTCGGCCTCGCCGAAGCCGCGCGTGGTGCCCGCCGGGGTGCCGAGGCGAATGCCGGAGGTGACGAAGGGTTTTTCCGGGTCAAACGGGATGCCGTTCTTGTTGCAGGTGATATGGGCGCGGCCCAGCGCCTTTTCGGTCGCGTTGCCCTTCACGCCCTTGGGCCGCAGATCGACCAGCATCAGATGCGTGTCGGTGCCGCCGGTCACGATGTCCAGCCCGCCCTTCATCAACTGATCCGCCAGCGCCACCGCATTGGCCCGCACCGCTTTCTGATAGGTCTTGAATTCCGGGCGCAACGCCTCGGCAAAGGCCACCGCCTTCGCCGCGATGACATGCATTAGCGGCCCGCCCTGAATGCCGGGGAAGATGGCGGAGTTGACCTTCTTGGCGATGGCCTCATCGTTGGTCAGGATCATGCCGCCGCGCGGACCGCGCAGGGTTTTGTGCGTCGTGGTGGTGACGATATCGGCATGGGGGAAGGGGGAGGGGTGTTCGCCCGCCGCGACCAGCCCGGCGAAATGCGCCATGTCGACCATAAGATAGGCGCCGACCGCATCGGCAATCTCGCGGAATTTGGCAAAGTCGATCTGACGCGGGATGGCGGAACCGCCCGCGATGATCAGCTTCGGCTGATGCTCGCGTGCCAGCGCCTCGACCTGATCGTAATCCAGCAGGTTATCGCCCTCGCGCACGCCGTATTGCACCGCGTTGAACCACTTGCCCGATTGGTTCGGCGCTGCGCCGTGGGTCAGGTGGCCACCGGAGGCGAGGTTCATGCCGAGGATGGTGTCGCCGGGCTGGATCAGCGCGTTGAAGGCGCCCTGATTGGCCTGCGAACCGGAATTGGGCTGTACATTGGCGAAATCGCAGCCGAAAATCTCCTTGGCGCGCTCAATGGCGAGGTTTTCCGCCACATCGACATGCTGACAGCCGCCATAATAGCGCCGCCCCGGATAGCCTTCGGCGTATTTGTTGGTCAGAACCGAGCCCTGCGCTTCCATCACGGCGGCGGACACGATGTTCTCGGAGGCGATCAACTCGATCTCGTCGCGCTGGCGGGCCAGCTCGTCGGTCATCGCGCCCCAAAGCTCGGGGTCGCGGTCGGCCAGTTTCTCGGTGAAAAATCCGGGGTCGCGGATGTCAGACATAGGGGTCTCCTGATACTTCTTTGCGCCTCTATAGGGGAGGGCGGCGCGCAGAAAAAGCCCAAGTAGCGGCCATTTGCCAAAAAGCGCGCCCGGCTCTGGCGCTTTGAGGGAACTTGTGCCACGTTTCGGAAACATTGGGCGCGTCCAGAGAGAACGTGGTGGGGAAGTCATGGCACCAAAGCGCAAAATCGCATTTGCCGCCTCGCGGGCGGAACTGGCGCAGGAAGCGCTGGCGGCACTGACCGCGCGGTATGGCAATTGCGCGCCGGAGGCGGCGGAGGTCATCGTGGCGCTGGGCGGCGACGGCTTCATGCTGCACATGCTGCACGAAACGCAAGACCTGCCCGCGCCGGTTTATGGCATGAACCGGGGCACGGTTGGCTTTCTGATGAACGATTACGCGGAAACGGGGCTGGAGGCGCGGCTGGAAGCGGCGGAACTGGCGGTGCTGAACCCGCTGCGGATGCGCGCCAGATGCGCCGATGGCACGGAGCGCGAGGCGCTGGCGATCAACGAGGTGTCGGTGCTGCGTGCCGGGCCGCAAGCCGCGCGGCTGGCGATTTCCGTCGATGGCAAGTTGCGGATGGAAGAGCTGATCTGCGACGGGGTGCTGGTTTCAACCGCCGCCGGCTCCACCGCTTATAATTACTCCGCCCACGGCCCGATCCTGCCCATCGGCTCCGAGGTTGTCGCCGTGACCCCGATCGCCGCGTTCCGCCCCCGGCGCTGGCGCGGCGCGCTGTTGCCCAAACGCACCCGCATCGACATCACGGTGTTGGACGCGGACAAGCGCCCGGTGATGGCAGATGCCGACAGCCGCCCGGCGGGACGCGTGCTGTCGGTCCGCGTCGAAAGCGCCGCCGACGTGGAACACCGCGTGTTGTTCGACCCCGATCACGGGCTGGAAGAACGCCTGATCCGGGAGCAGTTCGTTTGAGGGGGGGGCTGAGCGGGTGCAATCGGTTAGCGGTGGCGCCTTTGGGTGAGGCCGATGCCGTTGCGGCCGATCAGCAGATCCCAGCCGCCGAGCCATAGTTTGTAATTGATCTCAAGGCATTTGTCGTGTGCGGGGGGGTGGTAGATTCCCGTGATCCAGTCGCCAGCGTAATAGGTGTTCCATGCTGCGGTATAGAGTGGCTCCCTCAGGAAAAGCTCTGCGGCGATTTCCGCCAGCTTGTCGTCCGGGTCCGGTTGAAACAGCGGTTTTTCAAAGGCTTCCCGCAGGCCGCATTCCAGCCCCAGAGCTTTGTGTGCCGCCTCATCGTCCTCGTCGACCACGGCGATATGGTCCCAGTTGCCGCGATAATTGGCCCAGCAATCCTTGAACGCCTTGCGCATTTCTTCGGCCAGCGCGATGGCGGCTTCCGGGGGGATGTCCTTGTTGCGTGTTTCGTAGAATTGCTCGAACCGTTCGGCCAGTTGATCGCCTTTCGGCAGGAGAGCAAAACAGGCGGCGCGGGTTTCGGCGGTGACTTCGCAGAACCCGAAGATCAGCCGGTAATCGCGGTCGAGGTCGTCCGGGATCGGCTCGGTTTTGGCCGCGTTATCGGCGGTGGGCTGGCCGGGGTCCTGATCGAACAGCGCGTGCCAGGCCAGTTGCCATTCGCGCAGTTTGGCGTTGATCCAGCGGCCCTGGCGCTGTCGGGTTTCCTCTTTGGTCTCGGTTGGGCGTTTGGCGGAAAACAGGTGGAGCAATTTGTTCAGTGCCATTGGGCCATTTCCTCGCTGTGCGGCCTGAGCGCAGGCCCGGAGCCGCGTTTTCAGGTCCCGGAAAGGGAATGCGCGTCGTCCTCGGGGAGGGGGCGGCGCGCGGGATGGTTAACCGCCGTAGCCCAGACTTTGCAGCGCCTCGGTGATTTCGTCGAGGATGGCCGGGTCGTCGATCGTGGCGGGCATTTTGAAATCGCGCCCGTCGGCGATGGAAACCATGGTGCCGCGCAGGATTTTGCCGGAGCGGGTTTTGGGCAGGCGGTCGACCACGACGGCCAGTTTGAACGCCGCGACGGGGCCGATCTTTTCGCGCACCAGCTTGACGCATTCCGCCACCACCTCGCCGTGGTCGCGCTCCGATCCGGCGTTGAGGCAGAGGAAGCCCAGCGGCAACTGGCCCTTGAGTTGGTCGGTGACGCCGATCACGGCGCATTCGGCCACGTCCGGGTGGCTGGCCAGCACCTCCTCCATGGCGCCGGTCGAAAGGCGGTGCCCGGCGACGTTGATCACGTCGTCGGTGCGCGACATGATGTAGAGATAGCCGTCCTCGTCCTTGTAACCCGCGTCGCCGGTCTCATAATAGCCGGGGAAGGTGGTCAGATAGGAAGAGCGGTAACGCGCCTCGGCGTTCCACAGGGAGGGCAGGGTGCCCGGCGGCAGGGGCAGTTTGATCGCGATGGCACCCAGTTCTCCGGCGGGCATAGGGTATCCACCTTCGTCGAGAATATCGACCTGAAAGCCCGGCATCGGCACGGAGGGGGAGCCGAGTTTGACCGGCAGTTCCTCGATGCCCAGCGGGTTGGCGGCGATGGCGTATCCCGTTTCGGTTTGCCACCAATGGTCAATCACCGGCACGCCAAGCTGGTCCTGCGCCCAGACGATGGTGTCCGGGTCGGCGCGTTCGCCGGCGAGATAGACTTGTTTCAGGCAGGACAGGTCGTATTTTTTCACAAACTCGCCTGTGGGGTCTTCGCGTTTCACAGCCCGGAAGGCGGTTGGCGCGGTGAAGAAACTCTTGACCTTATGCTCGGAAATAACGCGCCAGAAGGTGCCCGCATCGGGGGTGCCGACGGGTTTGCCTTCGAAGACGATGGTCGGGTTGCCATGCACCAGCGGCCCGTAGGTGATGTAAGAATGGCCCACGACCCAGCCCACATCGGAGGCGGCCCAGAACACGTCACCGGGATCGACATTATAGACGTTTTTCATCGTCCAGTTCAGCGCCACCAGATGCCCGCCGGTATGGCGGATTACGCCTTTGGGCTGGCCGGTCGTGCCGGATGTGTAGAGGATATAGGCCGGGTGATTGCCCTCGACCGGCAGGCAGGGCACCGGATCGGCGGCTTCGATTTCGGCCCAGTCCAAATCCTGCGGGTTGGATAGCTCGGCCGGGTGTTCCTCACGCTGGAATATGACGCAGAGGTCGGGCTTGTGTTTGGCCAGTTCAATCGCCCCGTCCAGCAGTGGTTTATAGGCTACGACCCGGTTCGGCTCCAGCCCGCAGGAGGCGGCGAGGATGGCTTTGGGCTGCGCGTCGTCGATGCGCACCGCCAATTCGTTGGAGGCAAAGCCGCCGAACACGACCGAATGGATGGCGCCGATCCGCGTCACCGCCAGCATGGCGATTAACGCCTCGACGATCATCGGCATATAGATGATCACCCGGTCGCCCTTGCCCACGCCGCGCGCCGCCAGTCCGCCCGCAAATTTCGACACTCTTTCGTGCAATTGCGCATAGGTGATCTTCGCCTGCCGCCCGGTGATCGGGCTGTCGTAAATGACGGCGACCTGATCGCCTTTGCCCGCTTCGACATGCCGGTCCACGGCGTTGTAACAGGTGTTTACCAAGCCATCGGAGAACCACTCATACAGCGGCGCGTTTTCGTCAAACAGCGCTTTTGAGGGCGGTTTGTCCCAAGTGATTGCGCGCGCGGCGTCCATCCAGAACTTTTCCGGGTCTGCCTGCCATTGGCTGTAAACGTCTTTATAGGTCATGCCGGTCTCCTCCTCGGTATCGCGGACAGGTTAGAGCGAAACGGGGGCGCTCTGCAATGACGGGGATTGGGGGAGATGCGCCAAGTGAGCGGCGCGGCCCGCCATTTGGTGCCGTTTCGGGGGCGCGGGGCGGGCAATGCGGCTCCGGCGCGCCAGAAAAGCGCAGCGGGCAGCGCCATGCAGGTCAGCCAGAGCAACTCTGCGCAAATATGAAGCCAATCGTGCAACGGACGCTTCCTTTTTCAACACTTCCGTCCTCTTTCTATCCCCGATTCCTTTACAATCCGTTACCAGCAACGCAGTTTTTGGCTTTCCTTATAAAAAAGGAGTAGAAACAAGGCGCCGGGGCGTAGAATCACGCTGCGGACGGAGGTTTGATGCGTTCTTTTCTGGCCATGTTCCTGACCCTTTTGGCTCTGCCCGTCATGGCGCAGGGCTGGGGGGTGGTGGAAGAGGGAGAGCGGGTTCGGGCGGAGGTTTGCGCGGGGGAGATATGCCTTGGATTTGGCTGCATTGGCGCGCCGCTGGGCTTTGAAGTCGCCGGGGCGGAGGGGGAGGTTTCGCTGGCGGTGGATGGTCGTGCCGCAGGGGTGTTGCGCCTTGAAAATGGGCGGGCGCTGTTTGATCCAGACCTCGATGCCGGGCTGATCCGCGCCTTGCGATATGGCAACCGCCTGCGGCTGACGGCGCCCGATCAGGAGCCGCGCGACTTCCGGCTGACCGGCTCTAACCGCGCCATTTCCCGCGCCCTCGCGACCTGTCCGCGCGCCGCCATTCCGCTTACCGATCCGGGGCGCAAGGTGTTGGCCGAGATCACCCGCGATTGCGCGGCGCTCGGCGGGGAGATTGGCATGGAGCCGGGCTTTGTGCGCTATGACGATCTTGATGGCGACGGGGTGCGCGATATCGTGATTGACTACGCCGCTGCCGTTTGTTCGCGCCGCCCGAGCCTGCATTGCACCGCCGGGGGGTGTCGCGTTGGCGGGTATCTGGCGCGCGGGGAGGTCTATGTGCCTCTTTTTACTGAGATTTTGCGCGGTTATGAGGTCGGTGCGGAGGGGTTGACGCTCGATCTGGAGGGGACGGCTTGCGGGCTGTATAGTTTTGAAGCTTGCCGCAAGCGCTACGGGATTGAGGGGGATGCGCTGGTGCTGCGGGAGCTTTTGTCGGAGGAGGCGGAGGAAGCGCCCGCCGCCGAGCCGGAGGCCGAACCGGAACCGGAACCGGAAACCGTCGCGGAGCCCGAGCCGGAGGCGGAACCCGTTGCGCCCCCCGTAACTCCCGCAACTCCTGCACCACGGGCCAGCGGCATTCTCGAATGGCGCGCCGACGATGTGGTAGTGGATTTCGCGCCCGCACCAGAGGCGGCGGGGCAGGGGTTCTAGGGCAGCAATACTGGCTTTTCTTTGCAGTTCGCTCGGGCTAGTCTCAACCAACTGGTAAAACATCGCGAGGCGCAAATGTCCCTGTTAGATGCGGCGAAAAAGGTGCGGGAAAATGCCCATGCGCCCTATTCCAATTTCAAGGTCGGTGCGGCCCTGATCACACCGGACGGGCAGGTGTTCAGCGGCTGTAACGTCGAAAACGCGGCCTACCCGGAGGGCACCTGTGCCGAGGCCGGGGCCATTGCGGCGATGGTGGCGGCGGGGGCGCGTGAGATTGCGGCAATTGCGGTCATTGGCGACGCGCCCGCGCCGGTCAGCCCTTGCGGCGGGTGCCGGCAGAAAATCGCGGAATTTGCCCCGAAAGGCGTTGTGGTCAGCATGCACAACATGGCGGGGGCGACGCTGGAAATGAAGATCGAAGACCTCTTACCCGAGGCCTTCGCCAAGGCACAGATGGAGAGCTGATATGGCCCGTGCATTCCTGCTTGTAATCGATTCGGTTGGCATCGGCGGCGCGCCGGATGCGGATACGTTTTTCAACGAAGATCGCCCGGATACGGGGGCCAACACGGTCGGCCATATCGCGCAGGCTTGCGCGCGCGGCGAGGCCGATGAGGGGCGCAGCGGACCGCTTTCGGTGCCCAACATGGATGCGATGGGGCTGGGCGCGGCACTGAAACTGGCCTCGGGGGCGGAGGCGGAGGGTCTGGGCGCGGCGCCGACCGGGCTTTGGGGCGCGGCAACGGAAGTGTCGCGCGGCAAGGATACGCCCTCGGGGCATTGGGAAATTGCAGGCCTGCCGGTGCCGTTCGACTGGACCTATTTCCCGGACGAAGACCCGGCCTTCCCGCCGGACCTGATCGCGGCGCTGGAAAAGGCGGCGGGGACCGGGCTTTTGGGCCTCAAACACGCTTCCGGCACGGTGGTTCTCGAAGAGCTTGGGGCAGAGCATATCGCCACCGGCAAGCCCATCGTTTACACCTCCGCCGACAGCGTGGTGCAGATCGCGGCGCATGAGGAGCATTTCGGGCTGGAACGGCTGTTGGATATGTGCCGGGCCGTGGCGCCGATGCTGCATGAAAGGCGGGTGGGGCGCGTGATTGCCCGGCCGTTTATCGGCAGCGCCGAAGAGGGATTTTCGCGCACCGTGAACCGGCGCGATTTTGCGCTGGAGCCGCCGAAGCCGACCCTGCTCGACTGGGCGCATGATGTCGGGCGCAAGGTGCATGCTATTGGAAAGATTGGCGATATTTTTGCCCATCGCGGGGTGGATACCCTGTGCAAAGGCACCGACGACCAGCTTTTCGACTGCCTGCTGGAGCGGGCGGACAGCGCGGGCGCAGGCGATCTGGTCTTTGCCAATTTCGTCGAATTTGACTCCAAATACGGCCACCGCCGCGACGTTGCGGGCTATGCCCGGCATCTCGAATGGTTTGACGCCCGTCTGCCGGAACTGTTCGCCAAAATGGGGCCGGATGACCTTATGATCATCACCGCCGATCACGGCAACGACCCGACCTGGAGCGGCACGGATCACACCCGCGAGCGGGTGCCGGTCATCGGCTACGGGCTGGGCGCAAAGCCGGTGGGGCAGGTGGCGTATTCCGACATCGGCGCTTCGGTGGCGCAGCATCTGGGGCTCTCGGAGCGCGGTGCGGGGAAGAGCTTTCTGTGACGTTACAAGACCGCAAGAAAATCGAGCTGCACCACCATCTTGAGGGCGCGGCCAGCCCGGAATATGTGCGCCGGGTGGCGGCGCGCAAGGGGCTGGAGCTTGGGCCGATATTTGACGCCGGTGGCCATTACCAATACGGAAATTTCGGTGAGTTTCTCGCCACGTACGAGGCCGCGACCGCGCCGTTCAAGTCGCCTGAGGATTACGCCGATTTGACGGAAGCGGTGCTGTCAGACGCGGCGGCGCATGGGGTGGTTTATGTCGAGAGCTTCCTGTCGCCGGACTTTTGCGGCGGGCGGGACGTGGCGGCGTGGCGCGACTATCTGGCGGCGATGGAAGAGGGGGCGGCGCGGGCCGAGGCGCAACACGGCATCACCCTGCGCGGCTGCGTCACCATCATCCGCCATTTCGGCCCGGAAGGGGCGCGCGAAACCGCCCGCTGTGCGCAGGAAACGGCGGGCCGGTTCATCACCGGCTTCGGCATTGCGGGCGACGAGAACGCGCACGAACTGGCCGATTTCGCCTATGCTTTTGACATGGCGCGCGAGGCGGAGCTTGGCCTGACAGCGCATGCGGGCGAATGGCGCGGGGCGGACGAGGTGCGCGCGGCGCTGGCGCTTGGGGTGAGCCGGGTGGGCCACGGGATCGGCGCCGCACAAGACCCCGACCTGATGCGCGAATTGTCTCAGCGTGGCACCGTGCTGGAGGTCTGCCCCGGCTCGAACGTAGCGCTGGGGGCGGTTGCGGGCTGGGAGGCGCATCCCATTGAAATCCTGCGCAAAAACGGGGTGAAACTCACGGTTTCCACCGACGATCCGCCGTTTTTCCATACCGACATGACCCGAGAATACGAAAAACTGATCGAGATTTTTGGTTGGACCGCGGCCGAGTTTGATATTATCGACAAGACCGCGCTGGACGCCGCCTTTTGCGACTCGGATACCCGCGCCACCATCGCCAAACGGCTGGCAAGTTGAGGAAAACCGGATGTATGAACACCTGACCATCGTCGATCACCCGCTGGTGCAGCATAAGCTGACCCTGATGCGCCAGAAACACGTTTCAACCGGCGAATTCCGCAAGTTGCTGCGCGAGATTTCCGTGCTGCTGGCCTATGAGGTCACGCGCGAGCTGGAGATGACCACGAAGCGGATCGAAACCCCGATTCAGCCGATGGACGCGCCGATTCTGGCGGGTAAGAAACTGGCGCTGATCTCGATCTTGCGCGCGGGCAACGGGCTGCTCGACGGGGTGCTGGAACTGATCCCCTCGGCGCGCGTCGGCTTTGTCGGCCTGTATCGCGATGAAAAAACCCTGAAGCCCGTGGAGTATTATTTCAAGGTGCCTTCTGAGCTGGAGGACCGCCTGGTGATCGCGGTGGACCCGATGCTGGCCACGGGCAATTCCTCGGTCGCCGCCATCGACAAGCTGAAGGAAGCGGGGGCGAAAAACATCCGGTTCCTTTGCCTGCTGGCCGCGCCGGAAGGGGTTGAGCGGATGCAGGAGGCGCACCCGGACGTGCCGATCATCACCGCCGCGCTGGACGAAAAGCTCAACGAGAACGGCTATATCCTGCCCGGTCTGGGCGATGCGGGCGACCGGATGTTCGGTACCAAATAGGGGCGGTTTATGGCGGCATTCAACGATTGGCACCAATGAATTTTGGTGCCCTTTCAAGCACATGCCGATTTTTTCCTAGACAGATTTGCCGAAATGCGCCAAGGTGCTCCCACTTTCTTTTTGTGTGGGGGCACGGAATGAAGCTGATTAAAACACTTGGCGCGGCTGCTATTGCGCTCACTGGCTTGGCCAATTCGGCCAATGCGTATTCATTGGCACAGGCGGCAACGCCGAAGGAGTTGCCACCATCTTCTTACACCGGCGATGTCTGGGTCGATAGTCGCGGCTGCGCCTATGTGCGGGCCAATATCGGCAATGCGGCCAATTGGGTGCCGCGTCTGTCGGGAAATCGCAAGAGCGTGATTTGCGGACTGACGCCGACGATGAAAGTCACCGGCGGACGGCCCGTCGCGAAACCGGCACCGTTGCCAGATTTGCCGGCGCCAACGCCTGTTCCGGTCACGGCGCCTGCGGCTTCGTTGCTTGCGCCCAACCCGCTGCCAACAACCGCTCCGGCGGCACCCGCAGCGCCTGCGGTCATCCGCACGCTGAATGTGACTTGCCCGGCAGGTGAGAGCAGCGCCCGCGTGCGCATCGGCGCCCAAACGGTCAGCCTCGATTGCCGCCCCAGCACAACGCGCTATCTGGTGCGCATGGGCGATGCGACGACGCGCGTCGTGGTCAACCCGGCGCCCGCCATCCGCTCGGCAGAGGTCGCGCCGATTGCGCCTGCAGCCACCGCCCCGGCCCCGCGTGCAACGACTGGCTCGGGCCGCGTGGTCATCGGCGGTCGGACGCCCTCCCATGTTGGCTTCGGCTATGGCGGCGTTCTGACCCGTCCGAGTTCGCCAAGCGCGCCGGTCCGTTCCCCGAGTTCAAACCGCGTGTTTATCGGCGGCAAACCTCCGGCGCAGCCAACGATTGCGCCGCGCCCGGTAACGGTGCCGGATGGCTATCGCCCCGCCTGGCGGGACGGTCGGCTGAACCCGAATCGCGGGCCGCAAACCCCGGCCGGCAACGCCGCGATGGGCCAACACCTGACCATCGGTGAAGTGCCGATGCGCGAGGTGAACCCGCCAACGCCGCGCGGCCTGTCCGCCGTGCCTGCCAGCGCCGTTGCCACGCGCAGCGCCCCGGCAGCAACGCCCCGCTCCGGTTACGTTCAGGTCGGCGCCTTCGGACAACCCGGCAACGCGAAAGCCGCCGCACAGCGCCTCGCCGCGCTCGGCCTGCCGGGCCGCGTCGCAACCACGCGCTCCGGGCTGAAAGTGGTCCTCGCCGGGCCGTTCAACTCCGCGTCCGCCCTGCAAAACGCCCTCAACCGGGCGCGCTCCGGCGGCTTCTCAGACGCCTTCGCCCGCCGCCGGTAACACGCGGAAAATCCAAGAAAAAACCCCGTTCCCATCCCGGAGCGGGGTTTCCTCTTCTTCTTAGTAAAAATACTCACAACACCGAGCCTGCAACAAGCGGCCTACTCCCCGCAAATCCCCTGCAACCGCACCCAATCGGCATCCGGCAATAACGGCTCCGCCCGCGCCAGCGGCACCGGGTCCGCTTCGATTAGGCCGAGCGTGGTTTCGCCGGTCATATCCAGCGCATAGGCGTAGGGCGTAGACCGAATCCCCGCCGCTTTGAACCGTGCCAGCAGCGCGGCGTCGGAGAGCGGTACCGGCGCGGCGGTCAGCAGGGTTTCGGTATAGCTGTCCAGTGTCGCGCCCGGCAGATGGCCGGTGGTCAGCAAGCGAAATGTGCCGGAAATCCCCGTGAATTCAAGCAGTTGTGCGACCGGGTCACGCGCCTGTGCCCGTGCGTCTTCCGCCAGCAAAAACCCCGCCGCCACGTCCGGTTCCTCGAAATCTTCCAGCACGGCGCGGTTGAGCAACACGATGCCGCCGGGCAGATGTGCCGCCTGTGCGATCCCTGCCGAGAGGATCACGGCCCGTCCCGACACCTCCGGCAACACCCGCGCGTGCAGCGCCGCCAGCGCCCGCTGCCCCGCCGGGTCTTCGCAAGGCTGCCCGGTCACCCGGCGCAGCCGGTCCAGAAGCTGCGCCCCGATCTCCGCCCGCGTCACATCGGGCAGCACCGAGAGGGTGTAGCGCTGCAACGCGCCGGGCAGCCAGAAGACGCCGAGCCCCAGCGCACCGACCAGCACCGCCCCCGTCAGCCAGAGCCGCAACCGGCCGCGATGCGGGCGGCGCCGCTCAATGGCCCGGCGCAGCTTTTCCACCGCATCGACCATGATTTCATCTTCAATTTCAAGGCTTTCCGCCTCACCCGCCGCATCTGAAGGCGCAAAAACCGCCGGGCGCTCGCCGGGATTGAGCCGCACCACCGCCGGCAGGGACCACGCCGTCAAAGGCCGGTCCGCCATGTCACAGATGGTCAGGGTCGCATCGCCCAGCGACACAACCACATTCTGCCGCTGCGCACCGTCCTGCGCCCGCCACAACCCGGCCGCTTCCAGCCGGTCAAACTCTTTAAGCGCCGTCATGCCCTGCCTTTCCGTTCCCCGCCCATAGGGTAGCGCGTAGCGGAGAAAGCGACAAGCGGGGCGGGGCTACGCCTCAGAATTGTTTGCGCAGCTCGAATTTCTGGATCTTGCCGGTCGAGGTTTTGGGCAATTCCTGGAAAATCACCGCTTTCGGCGTCTTGAACCCGGCGAGGCGTTCGCGGGCGAAGGCGATCAGTTCCGCTTCCGTGACCTCCGCGTCCTCTTTCAACTCGACAAAAGCGCAGGGCACCTCGCCCCATTTGTCGTCCGGCCGCGCCACCACGGCGCAGAGCGATACCGCCGGGTGGTGCATCAACGCGCTTTCGACCTCCACCGACGACACGTTCTCGCCGCCGGAAATGATGATGTCCTTTGAGCGGTCGGTGATCTTGATATAGCCGTCCGGGTGCTGATAGGCGATGTCGCCGGTGTGGAAATACCCGCCCTCGAAGGCTTGCGCCGTGGCCTCCGGGTTCTTCAGATAGCCCTTCATTACCACATTGCCGCGCGCCATGATCTCGCCGACCGTGGCGCTGTCCATCGGCACCTGCCGCATCTCTTCGTCCATCACCGTGACATGATCCATCATCACCTGCGAAATGCCGGTGCGGGCTTTGCGCCGGAAGCGCTCCTCGTCCGGCAGATCGGCCCATTCGTCGCGCCACTCGCAGGTCACCACATGGCCATAGGTCTCGGTCAGCCCGTAGGCCTGCGTGACCTGAAAGCCCAGCGGCTCGATGCCGGCGAGAATGGCGGCGGGGGGCGGGGCACCGGCGGTGTAGACCTTCACCAGATGATCAAACTCGCGCCGGTCCGTGTCCGGGGCGTTGAGGATCATGTTCAGCACGATCGGCGCGCCGCCAAAATGGGTCACGCCCTCATCGGCAATGGCGTCATAAATCGCTTTCGGCGTGATGTCGCGGCAGCAGATCATCTTGCCCCCGACCGCCGGGATTGACCAGGTATGCACCCAGTTGTTGCAGTGAAACATTGGCACGATGGACAGATAAACCGTGTCGCGGCTCAGCCCCCAATCGAGCGACAGGCCCATCGTGTGCAGATAGGCGCCGCGATGGGAATAGACCACGCCCTTGGGCCGCCCGGTGGTGCCGGAGGTGTAGTTCAGCGCGAGGCTCTCCCATTCGTCCTCCGGCAGGTGCCATTCGAACTCCGGGTCGCCGTTGGTGATGAAGTCCTCGTATTCCGGGTGCCGCCCGCTGGCCGTCAGGCCGGAGCCGGGGTCGCAGACCTCGACCACAAGCGGCGTTTCGCCCTCCATCCGCGCCAGCGCCGCTTCCGCCAGTTCGATGAACGCCGTGTCCACCAGCACCACCTTCGCTTCGCCGTGGCCGAGAATATAGGCGATGGTGTCAACGTCGAGCCGGATGTTGATCGTGTTCAGGATGGCGCCGGTGGCGGGCACGCCGAAATGCGCTTCCGCCTGCGCCAGAATGTTGGGCAGGATGGTCGCCACCACGTCGCCGGGCTTGACGCCCGCCTGCACCAGGGCGGAGGCGAGGCGGCTGGCGCGGCGGTAATACTCAAGGTAGGTGAAGCGGCGGGCGCCGTCGACGATGGCGGTTCTGTCCGGGAAATGCTGCGCGGCGCGGATCAGGTGGCTCAAGGGCGTGAGCGGCACATAATTCGCGGCGTTTTTCTCCAATCCGGTTTCGTCCTGCATCCAGCCCATTGGCATCCTCCCTGTCATTGGTTCGAACAGATTGGCAGCAAGCGGGGCAGGGCGCAAGATCGGCGCACGATTTTTACGGGCCGCATGGGCAAGCTGGGCGAATGTTAGATTTGTTCAATTATTCGCACGTTTTTCAGCTCATGCAGGCGGTTAAAGTCGTCATAGTATAATTCGGTCAACTCATCGACCAGCGCTTGCGACCAGCCGGGCAGGTCGATTTCTTCTTCCAGCGCCTCTTCGATGCAGAAATATTTCAGGAAAGTGGCGCGCACCTGTGCCTGATGTTTGGCGTCGAATTTATGCTCGGCGAGGTATTTTTCCAGCCGCGCCGTGCCTTCCGCCGAGATCACCTTGCCGATCACGTCATTGGCGCCGAGGAAGGGGTATTCCGCCGGCATGCCGCTGACCGCGCCCAGAACTTCCGGCCAGATCATCGGCGTTTCTTCCTGCGCCCAGACGGTGATCGGCACGTCGGGCAGGGCTTCGGAAATGTCGGCGATGACGTCGGACCAGAACAGTGAACCAAGGTCGGCGCCGCGCAGAAAGCCCTTCCAGTCGACCGAGGATTGCGCTGCGAAAACCTCCGGGATCAGGGTCGCCGGGTTCTGGATCGACAGGAACAACTCGACCTGACCGGGGTAAAACAGGCTGGCGAGGTTGGAAATATTGCGCGCCGCGTTGCGAAACAATTGCCCACCGCCCAGCATCCAGACCGGCAGGCCGAAATAAGAATTGTCCGACAGCACGATGCGCGACATTTCCTGTCCCTTGACCATGCTTTGCAAAAACTGGCGGCGGTCGTCGTCGCTTGGGGGCGTTTTGGACGCGGCTTCGGCCTTCGATTTCAGGTCTTGGCGATACAGGCCGGGGCGGCGCACCAGAACGCCCTGCTTGTGCAAATCGTTGGCGTTTTTGCGCAGCGACCAGATGATCTGCCCGTCATCCGCCCCCGGCGCGCCGATATTGATCGCCACGCGGATGTCGTGCGGGTCGCGTTCTGCTGTGGTTTCGGTCATTTTTTCTGCTGCATTTGCCATATTGGAAACAATGATGCCGGGATGGGGCGGATTTGGTGCCGGATTGTGACATTTTCGAGAAAATTTGCACCTGGATTTGCCGCGGTTTATTGCACCGGCGGGGTTTGGCTCACGCGGCTTTCGGGCTATAGGTGGTGCAATGAGGGGTCTGCTCCGGGCGGGATTTGGTAAATGGTTGAAAAGAAACAAAAATCCGAGTTGAGGCATCTGGTTCTGCAAACGGAGAGCCATGAGGGCGCGACATTGCTTGCGGCGGTCGAGACCGGCGCGGGCGAGATCGCAATGTTTTGCAGCCACGATACGCCGGTCGAGGCGCTGGCCTCCGGGCCGGGGCTGCGCATGGACGAGGTGCGCACGGTGGGCGGCGGGCCGTGGGTCACGGCGCAGCGGCTGGCGGACGGGCCGGTGCATCTCCGGCTGGCGGGCGAGGAAGTCACCGTGCCGCTGGCGCCGGTCGAGCCTGCGTTTTTTGCCGGGCGCAACGCGGCGCTGGCGGTGCGCAACGGCGAGCGGGCGGAGCTGGTGCTGGAATGGCTGCGCTACCACCGCGACACGCACGGAATGGACGCCGCCTTGATCTTCAGCCGGGGGCGACCGGGGAAGGACAAGGCGTTTCTGCCCGAGTTGAAAGCGGGGCTGGCGAAGCAGAAATACAAGGGATTTCAGGTGCTTGTGGTCGAGGTGGACTTCCCGCTGGGTCATATGCACCTGCCGCGGGAAGCCCATCCGTTCTGTGTTCCCGGTGCGCCGGGCAAGGACCGGATGCAGATCCCGGAGCCGGACCCGTGGCACTCCCCGATGGCGGGCATGATCCTTTACGAATGGGCCCGGCTGCGCTTTCTTTCCCAAGCCCGTGCCGTGGCCAATATCGACGTGTTTGACTTTCTGGCCGACGAAAAACACACCGGCCAGGGCTCGGTTTTCGACCGCGCGCTGGCCTCGGAAAGCGGCTATATCCTGCTCGAAGGGCGCCATTGTTACCCGTGGCGCATCCGCGAGCCGAACCGCCCGGAAATCACCGATCACCTCTGCGTGCAATTCGATGCAACGCGCCACCGCAAACGCTGGGCCATCGCGCCCTCGAAACTGCGCCCGGACGCCACATGGCGCGGCATTCGCATCGGCGGCGCGGCGCCGGAACCGGGGCCGCCGCAGCTTTTTTACCGCATGATGTCGCTGCGCCACCCGTCCGAGAGCGTATCGCTGATCGTGCCGAAAACCTCGCTGGTTGAACAGCCCAAATTGATGGCGATGCTGGGGCGGCATTTCAGGCGCTACAAGCCGGTTCTGCCGCCGCCCGAGGAGATGAAGCTCGAAACCAACGGGCGGCGCGCCATCGTCACGACGATGAAAAACGAGGGGCCGTTCATCCTCGAATGGATCGCTTATCACCGCGCCATCGGGGTCGACGACTTCCTTGTTTACACCAACGATTGCACCGACGGCACCGATACCCTGTTGGAATTGTTGCAAAAAAAGGGGATCGTGCAGCACCGCGACAACCCGTTCAAGGGCACCGGGCTGAAGCCGCAACACGCCGCCCTTGCCGCCGCCGAGGAGGAGGAGATCATCTCGGAGGCCGAATGGATCGTCTGCATGGACGTGGACGAGTTCATCGACATCAAGGTCGGTGACGGCACGCTGGATGCGCTGTTTGACGCGCTGGGCGAGGTGAACCTGATCTCGATGACCTGGCGGCTTTTCGGCAATGGCGACGTGCATGAATTTGACCCGGATTTCATCACCCGGCAGTTCGTGCGCTGCGCTCCGGAAATGGCGCGCAAGCCGCATCAGGCCTGGGGCTTCAAGACGCTGTATCGCAATACGGGGATTTTCAAGAAGCTGGGGGTGCATCGGCCGAAGGGGCTGAAGCCGCAGCTTTGGGAGCATATCCGCTGGGTCAACGGGTCTGGCAAGCCGATGCCGCGGGAGATGTATCGCAATGCGTGGCGCTCGACGGTGACGTCGGTCGGCTATGACATGGTGCAGCTCAATCATTACGCGGTGCGCTCCGCCGGGTCGTTTCTGGTCAAGCGCGACCGGGGGCGGGTCAATCATGTCGACCGCGATCAGGGGCTGGCCTACTGGTTTCGCATGAACAACAACGCGGTGGAGGAGCGCTCGATCCAGCGCATGATCCCGAAACTGCAGGCGGAATTTGACCGGCTGATGGCGGATGACGAGATCCGGGCCTGTCACGAAGCGACGGTGGCGGCGCATCAAAAGCGCATTGCAGAGCTGATGGCGACGGAGAATTACGCCAAGTTTTACAAGGAGCTAACCGGCCCGCGGCTGGAAAAACTCTCGCGGATGCACACGTTTTTCGGCGCCAATGTCTTTCTGCGCGGGCCGGGCTCGGTTCCTGATGAAATCGTTGCCCGCCCGCTCGATCAGCCGTTTTTCTTCACCGTGGAGCGCGGCGATACGGAGCATTAGGGCTCTAATTCCTTCATCCCCAGCCGCACCGCGCGGTTGGGGTTTTGTTGCAGGATATGCCGGCCCAGCCCATAGGCCAGTTTCCGGTGCCCCTTTTTCACCGCGCGTTCAAACAGTTCGCGTTGGTAGCGCGGGAAGGATTTGCGGGCTTTCAGCAGGCGATAATATTCCGCCGGTTCCAGCGATCCGTCCAGCGCGCCGAGGATGATCGGGCTGAGAATGCCCATCTGGTTGAGCGAGGAGCCTAAGCGGTGGCCCAATAGCGGGGCGCGTAGTTTGACCACGTTTTTGCCAGTGAAACGATCGGCATGGCCCGCGTCCAGCGGCTCGTAGGGGTCATAAAGGATGGTGACGCGGCGGGCAAATTTCGAGACCTTGGCCGCATCGCCGTATTTACCGGAAAAATCGCGGTCCCACACCACTTTATAGCGGCTTTCCCACGGCACCAGCTTTTTGTCCACGGTGGATTGCGGCGAAATGGCCACCACGTCACAGCCCGGCGCGGCGGGGGAAAAGGCGGCGGCGGCATATCCGCCCATCGAGGCGCCGTAAAACACCACCCGCTTGAACCCCTTGAAAAAGCCGGATTTTTTCAGCTCGTCGAATTGTTCATAGACCCAGGGTTCGCGGTACCACGTCCAGCCCCCGGCCAGCACGCCCAGCATCGACCAGCCTTGCTGCTCGATGAAGGAATAGCCCCAGGGGCGGCGGTCGTCGCGCTTGTTCATCGTGATGTCGAGATTGTCGAAGGTCACGACCAGCGTGTCCTTGTCGCGCGGCATATAGAGGAAGGAATGGCCGTTGGTGCCGGGGCGATACCAGCCTTCGCTCCCCGCCAGCCGCCGCGCGACCTGATCCCACCCGGCGGCGTCGCCCTTGGGCGGGGCGGGGGTGAAGCGGATGCGGGTCACGGGCTTGCCTTCGACCTCATTGGTCGAGATCTGTTCGTTGCTGCCGAAATCCCTGAGGAAGGGGAAGGCGCCGGAGCCTTTTTTCACGTCGGAAAACATCACGCTGTCGGAATGCAGGCAGTGTTCGAGGAAGGGCGTCAGGAAGCGGACCTTGAACTTGTCGCCAAAGCCTTCGAGGTTGCACAATACATCAACCGGGCGCAGGCGTTTGGCGTCGCGCACCACTTCGATCCGCTCCGGGTCGACCTCGTTATCGGTCAGGAATTTGCTGTAGGGCGCGATCCAGTCCTGATCTTCTGCCTGCAATTCGCCGCGCGGATTGGTATTGATCAGCTTGATATCGCAGTCATATTTGTGGTGCAGCGCGAGGAGGAAACTGCGCGCGCCGCCGCTCAGATCGGCCACGCTGTCGATGCTTTCCGCCGCGATCTCGTCGATCAGCGCGCCGTCATAGGCCTTGCCGCCGCGCGCCTTGATCGGGGCCAGCGCCGGGTTGATGCCGTGTTCTTTCACCAGAAAATCGAAATAGCTGCCCTTGGGCGGCAGGCCGTGATGCATGTTGCCCAGCTGTTTTTTATTCGAGGCCCAGAGGTGCAGGGCGGTGGTGTTTTCGGTCAGGAGCGGCTGCACGGTTTCGGTCGGGCGCAGGAATTTGGTGCGCTCGCGGAAGGTGATCGGGTAAAAGGCGTCGATCGGCTGGACGTGTTTTTGCAGGCCGAGTTTGTGGACGTAATGCGTCACCATCATCGGCCCCCAGACGCCCCAGGGCTGTTCGGAAACGTGCATCGGTTTGCCCGCCGCGCGCGCCTTTTCCATCTCGCGCTGTTTTTTCTTCGGCAGGAAGGGGGCGATGGAGAAGCGGTCTTCGGTGAAATCCAGCATCTGGGCGAGAATTTCGCTATCGGCGGGCAGGCCCAGCACCGCGTTGTTGACCCGGTATTCGCCGGGCAGTTCGAAGCCGAAGACGTAATCGCTGTCATATTCCATCGGGCGGTAGCAATAGACGTCGGTGTCGATCCAGATCATGCCCGGATTCTGGTGGATCATATGCAGGCGGAACCAGTCGGCGAAGAGGGCGAAACTGTCCTTTTTCTCGTATTTGATGAAGTCGTCGGTGTCGATGATCTCGCGCCCGTCGCGCCGGATCACGCCTTCGGGCACGTTGGGGATGTCCTCATAGGAGAAGAGGGTGATTTTTTGCCCCTGATCGACATAGGATTTCAGGCAAAGCTGTTCCATCCAGCTCAGAGGGCCGCCGATCCACAGCGTTCCGACTTCACGTTTGCGTGCCATTTGCTTCCCCGTTCTTGCGATCTGCGGCAGTTTATGCGGCAATCGGCGGCAAAAATCTACGGATTTTGCGGGGTTAGCGCACGACGTATACCGAGCATTCGGAGTGGCGCACCACGCGGGCGGCGTTCGGGCCTAACAGGTAGTCCTTCAGGTCCGGGCGGTGTGCGCCGATGACGATCAGGTCGGCTCCGTCCGCCTTGGCGCAGTGCAGCACCTCTTCGTAGACATTGCCGGTGACGACGATATGGCGGATGCTTTTGTTGGCCTCGGCGCCAAGGGCTTCGATGCAGGCTTTTTCCACCAGTTCCTTGGCGTGTTGGCGCATGGTGTCGGCTTTGTGGTCGCTGAAATAGGCGGCCACCATTGAAGAGCCGAAATCCGGCATGACGGTGATGACGTCGAGTTTTGCCCCGTCCAGCTCAGCCAGTTGGGCGGCGCGTCTGAGGATCTTGTGATCGTCGTCGGGGCGGTTGATGTCGATGGCGCAGAGGACGGTTTTCATGCGGCTTCTCCTTGTGTGGCGGAAACGGCGGGGGGCGTGTCGTCTTCGGCCCGGCGTCGTTGCAACAGGGCGATGAGGCCCAGAAGCAGAAGGGCGGGGATGAAGATCAGCTCTTTCGGCCATTGGTCTGCGGGGGCGGAGGCGGCGGAGATATGCACCGCTTCGTCACCGTAGAAGTCGAAGGAAGAGAGCTTATCCGACAGGGCGGTGCCGAACATGGGTTCGTCGATGTTCAGCTTGTCGCCTTCCGGCATCAGGGTCAGGCCGAGCGCGTTCAGCCGGGCGTCAACGCCTTCGGCATCCGGCACGGTCAGGACTGCGGTCAGGTCCTTCATTTCCAGCGTGTCGAAATCCGGGCCGCTGAAGACGAGGCGCAGCTCGGCGCCCGCTTCCGCTTCGCCGAGCGCGGTGGCAAATCCGGCGGGTTCGATCGTGTCGAAGGGCGGTTGGAGCATGTCCATGAAGAAGCCCGGCCGGAACAGGGCGAAGGAGATCAGCAGCATGGCCACGGTTTCCCAGATGCGGCTTTTGGTCAGGAACCAGCCTATCGTTGCGGCGGTGAAGATCAGGATGCCGATGGTGGCGATGATGAAGACCAGAATGCCCTGATACCAGGTGACGTCGATCAGCAACAGGTCGGTGTTGAAGATGAAGACGAAGGGCAGGGCGACGGTGCGCAGGCTGTAGAAAAAGGCGATGAAGCCGGTGCGGATTGCATCGCCGCCCGAAACGGCGGCGGCGGCGAAGCTCGCCAGTCCCACCGGGGGCGTCACATCGGCCATGATGCCGAAGTAGAAGACGAAGAGATGCACGGCGATCAGCGGCACGATGAGGCCCGATTGGGCGCCCAGTTCCACCACGACCGCGACCATCAGCGAGGAAACCACGATGTAATTGGCGGTGGTGGGCAGGCCCATGCCGAGGATCAGCGACAGGATGGCGACGAAGACCAGCATCAGCACGAGGTTGCCGCCGGAGAGGAATTCGACGAAATCCGCCATGACCTGCCCGATGCCGGTCAGCGACACGGTGCCGACGATGATGCCGGCGGTGGCGGTCGCCAGACCGATGCCGATCATGTTGCGCGCCCCGTCGATCATGCCTTCGGTGAGGTCGATCACCCCGTCTTTCAGCCGCGCGACCGGGTTGGCTTCGCCCCGGAAGAAGGCTTTCAGCGGTTTTTGCGTGATCAGGATGCCGAAGAGCAGGAAGCTGGCCCAGAAGGCGGAGAGGCCGGGGGATTTGCGCTCGATCATCAGGAAATAGACCACCACGATGATGGGCAGGAGATAGTAGAGGCCGGTTTTGTAGATCTTGGCGACGTCCGGGAGTTCGACCACGGCGGAACGCGGGTCGTCCGGTTCGAGGTCGGGCACGGTGGCGGCGAAGCGCACGAGGGCGATATAGACTGCGAAGACCAGGAGCGACAGCACCCAGCCCGCCCCGGCGGGGACCAGCGAGGTAACCAGCATGACCGGGTATTGCGTGACGTAGCACAGCGCGGCGAACCCGGCGAAGAAGGCGAACATGCCGCCCACGGTTTTGCCCATCGAAACCGTGCGATCCCCGATGGTCGGCATGCGGTTTTTCACCGCTTCCAGATGCACGATATAGACCAGCGCGATGTAGGAAATCACCGCGGGCAGGAAGGCGTGCGTGATGACTTCGACATAGGAAATGCCGACATATTCCACCATCAGGAAGGCGGCGGCGCCCATGACCGGGGGCATGATCTGGCCGTTGACCGAGGAGGCCACTTCGACCGACCCGGCCTTTTCGGCGGAGAAGCCCACGCGTTTCATCAGCGGGATGGTGAAGGTGCCGGTGGTGACGACGTTGGCAATGGAGGAACCGGAGATCAGGCCGGTCGCGGCGGAGCCGACCACGGCGGCTTTCGCCGGGCCGCCGCGCAGATGTCCGAGCGCGCCGAAGGCCATCTTGATGAAATAACCGCCCGCGCCCGCCTTATCGAGCAGCGCGCCGAACAGCACGAAGAGGAAAACGAATTTGGTGGACACACCGAGCGCGATGCCGAACACCCCTTCCGAGGTGATCCACATATGCGACATGGCCTTGCGCAGCGACGCGCCTGCCCAGCGGATCTGATCGGGCACCATTTCGGAACTGCCCCAGAAGACATAGGCCATGAAGACCATCGCCAGCACGACCATCACCGGGCCGAGGGTGCGATAGGCGGCGATGAAGAGGAAAATGACCCCGGCCAGCGCGAACCAGGCGTCGCTTTGATCGGCCAGACCGCCATTATTCACGATTTTATGATAGAAAAAATAGCCGTAAAGCGCCAGCGCCGCGCCGCCCAGCCCCAACACCCAGTCATACCACGGGATGCGGTGGCGCGGGGAGGATTTGAACAGCGGATAGGCCATGGCGGAGAGAAAAATGGCAAAAGCCAGGTGGATTTGCCGGGAATTGTTGATCAGGTCACCGGGCAAGACGTAATTGGAAATCGGCGAGGCCAGCAGCACCTGAAACAGCGACCAGATCAGCGCGACGGCGGCGATGAAAACACCCATCATGCCGGGCAGGCTGCGCGCACCGCTATCGGACGCGGCGACCATTTCCTGCAACTCGGCTTCGCTCAGCCCGCTATGATTCTCGTCTTTCCCGGTCATATCAGCCCCCTTTTATCCCCTAACACTTAAATTCCGGTTAATCCGGTTATGACGAACCGGGGCGCGCGCGGCGTCCCGGCTCTTGTTTGCAAGGGTGGATTATTTGATCCAGCCCTGTTCGCGGTAATACTTGGCCGCGCCGTCATGCAGCGGGGCGGACAGACCGTCCTTGATCATCTCTTCCGCCTTCAGGTTGGCGAAAGCCTGATGCAGACCTTTGAAGTCTTCGAGGTTTTCAAACACCGATTTGACCAGCGTGTAGACCGCGTTCTCGGACACGGCGGCGGAAGTCACGAGGGCCGCGCCGACGCCGAAGGTGTGCACGTCTTCGTCATTGCCGCGATACATGCCGCCGGGGATGGTGGCGGTGCGGTAGAACGGGTTGTCGGCGATCAGTTTCTCGACCACATCGCCGGAGACCTCAACCAGCACCGAGTCACAGGCGGTGGTGGCTTCCTGAATGGAGCCGGACGGGTGGCCGACGGTGTAGACCATCGCGTCGATTTGGTTGTCGCACAGGGCGGCGGATTGTTCGGAGGCTTTCAGCTCGGTGGCCAGCGCGAAATCGTCGGTGGTCCAGCCCATCGCGGCGACCAGCATGTCCATGGTGCCGCGCGAACCGGAACCGGGGTTGCCGATGTTGACGCGCTTGCCGCGCAGGTCTTCGAACTTGGTGATGCCGCTATCGGCGCGTGCGACGACGGTGAACGGCTCCGGATGCACGGAGAACACGGCGCGCAGGTCTTTGAACGGACCAGCGTCGGCGAATTTCGAGGTGCCGTTATAGGCGTGATACATCCAGTCGGACTGCGTCACACCGAATTCCAGCTCGCCTTCGCGGATGGTGTTGATGTTGTAGACCGAACCGCCGGTCGATTCGACCGAGCAACGCACGCCGTGGTCGCGGCGGCCCTTGTTCACGAGGCGGCAGATTGCCCCGCCGGTCGGGTAATACACGCCGGTCACGCCGCCGGTGCCGATGGTCACGAACTCTTCCGCATAGGCGGCCGGGGCCATCAGGGTGGTGGCGGCGATAACCGCAGCGGCTGTCTTGATTTTGTCGAACATATAAACTCCCTTTCGTTCGATGAACGCATACCCCGCCCGGCAAAAACCGGGAACAAAGCGGTATGGTTACACAACCCGTGCGCCTGTCAGGCGGGCGCAAAACCGGGTTGGATAGGGCCAGCATGCCCGTTCCCGCCGCTTTTTGCAATGCTGGAGATGGGGCGGCTCAGAGCCGGTCGCGCAGGGAATACCACAGCATCGCCAGCACGAGGAGCGGCGAGCGCAGGGCCGGGCCGCCGGGAAAGCGGCGCGCCGGGACCGAGGCCATCAGGTCGAAGCGTTCTGCCTGTCCGGCGATGGTCTCTGCTGCGATCTGTCCCGCCAGCGTCGCCATGGCCAGCCCGTGCCCGGAATAGCCCGACAGCGACAGGATGTTGCCCGTGCGGCGGGTGAAATGCGGCATCCGGTTCATGGTGATGCCCAGCGTGCCGCCCCAGGCATGGTCGATCCGGGTGTCGCGCAATTGCGGGAAAATCTCCAGCATTGGCACGCGCACCTTGGCGGCGATGTCGCGGGGGAAGCGGTAGCGGTAGCTCTCCGTGCCGCCGAAGAGCAGGCGGTGATCATCGGAAAAGCGGAAGTAATTGACCACGAATTTGCTGTCCGCCACGGCCCGGTTGTCGCGGATCAGCGCTTCCTGACGCTCCGGCCCCAGCGGTTCGGTGGCGAGGATATAATTGTTGATCGGCATGACATGCGCCGCCACCTCGCGGTCCAGCCCGCCAAGATAGCCGTTCATGGCCTGCACGACGTATTGCGCCCGCACCTTGGCATTTTCTGTAACGATTTCAGCCGGTTGCCCCTCGCGGATTTGCGTCACCCGACTGTTTTCAAACACCCGCACCCCGGCCTTGACCGCCAGCCGCGCCAGCCCGAGGGCAAATTCCAGCGGGTGGATATGTCCCGCGCCGGTGTCCAGCGTGCCGCTGTGATAGGCGGGGGAGGCGACGAGGTGGCGCATCTCGTCGCGCTCGACAAAGCGGATGCGCTCGTAGCCGTATTCGGTGTTGAGCTTGTCGGCATAGGCGCGCGAATGGGCGGTGAAGCGGGGGCGGTGATCGGCGTGGAGGATGCCCTCGTGAAAGGTCGCGCGCACCTCTGGTCTGGCGGCCAGATCGCGCACCAGATCGACCGATTGCGTGGCGATGTTCCACAACCCGCGCGCCGCGTCGACCCCCATGAGGTCTTCGAGTTCGTCCTGCTCCAGCCGCTGCCCTTGCCCGGCCTGCCCGCCATTGCGCCCGGAGGCGCCAAAGCCCACGCGCGAGGCGTCGAGCAGCACCACGTCATAGCCTGCTTGCGCCAGATGCAGCGCGGCGGACAGCCCGGTGAACCCCGCGCCGATGACGCAGATATCGCAGCTCAGTGCCCCCTCGGCGCGCGCGAACGGCTCCAGCGGCTCGGCGCTGGCGGCATAATAGGAGGCCGGATAGACGCCGGGGCGGTCGTTGACAGTCAGAAGATCCATGCGCGTATCGTAACCGGCCCGGCGACAACCGCAAGGCATTATCGCATGCTTGTTCCGGCGCCGTAACAGGCCCATATATATAATGACTGCAATGACAGGAGGTCGCCATGTCCGCCAGAAACACCCCTTCCAGCTATGGCAGCGTGTCACGCATGTTGCACTGGCTGACCGCTTTGCTGATTATCGCCCTGTTCCCGCTGGGGATGGCGGCCAACAATATGGGCTACGAAACCGCCGACGAACTGGCCCTCAAGGCGACGCTGTTCTCGGCGCACAAGACGGTTGGCGTCTTGCTGTTCTTCGTTGCGCTGGCGCGGGTGTTCTGGTCGCTGGTGCAGGAGGGGCCGCGCCCGCTTTACCCGGATCGGCGGGTTGAGAGCTTCGTCGCCGTGCTGGTGCATTGGATGCTTTACCTGTCGCTGATCTTCGTGCCGCTGACCGGCTGGGCCGAACACGCGGCCAGCGAGGGATTTGCGCCGATCTGGTGGCCGTTCGGGCAGGGGTTGCCGCTGGTGCCGAAATCGCCGGAGTTGATGGAACTGTTCGCCGGGCTGCACTGGCTGTTGACCAAGGTGATGATGGTGTCGATCCTGCTGCACATCGCCGGGGCGGTGAAACATGCGGTGTTTGACCGCGACGATACGATGAAGCGCATGGGGTTTCGCAGCCACAAACTCGCTACCCCGCCCGCCGCGCGTCACAGCGCCGTGCCGGTTGTGGTCGCGATCGTGCTGTATGCGCTGGCCATGGGCGCGGTTTACATGAGCGCGGGCAGCGATGCGGCGCGCGGCGCGGCGGGCCCGGCTTCGGCGCCCGGCGCGTGGCAGGTGACGGAAGGCGCGCTGGAGTTTACCGTCAATCAGATGGGATCGGAAGTGACCGGGCATTTCGAGACCTGGGACGCGGCGATCACTTTTGATGAAATGCAAGACCCGCCCGGCGCGGTGGAGGTCACGATCAACATCGCCTCCCTCCGGTTGGGGTCGGTGACGAAAGACGTTCTGGTGCCCGAGTTCTTCGATCCGCAGAGCTACCCGACCGCCATCTTCGCCGCCGATATCCTGCGCTCGGGAGCAGGCTATGTCGCGCAGGGCACGCTGACCCTGCGGGGCGCGGCGGTGCCGGTTTCCATGCCGTTTGACCTGTCGATTGATGGGGATATCGCCACCATGTCCGGCGCGGTGACGCTCGACCGGCGCGATTTCGGCATCGGCGCGAGCTACCCGGACGAAAGCATGGTTGGTCACGCGGTCAACGTTGCGGTGCGCCTGAGCGCACAGCGTTAATCCGGGGCGTTGCCCGCTGCGCAGCGGGCGCGCCAGATTGTGGTCTCGGTCGGGGCGCGGGTGTCGTCATGCAGCGCCTCGCAAGAGCCGTAAATGCCAAAACGCGATGCTTCGGCGACGATGATGCGCTGTGTTTCGCCGTATTGCGCGCGGTAGGTGACGCGGGTCGGGTCGCGCTGAAGCTCGTGCAGCTCCGGGCGCTGCGGCGCGCGTTCCAGCCCCATCACCCGCACCGCTTCCGCCTCCGCCGCCTGTCCCGGCCGGTCCAGATCCGCATTGCCGCGATAGGCTGGCCAGTAGGGATGCCCGGCTGCTTCCGCCGCCAGAAATGCCGGGATCTGCTCCGGCGTCAGGCGACCGTATTTGTGCCGCGCGGGCAGGGTCAGGGCCACGGCGGCGGTGCGGCAACCGCCAAGATGGCTGCTTTCCCAGACCTCGAAATCCGAGCCTTCCGCCGCCGCGCGCAGCGCCTTGTAGACGGGGAAGCCGAAACGGGCGCAACAGCGGTCATGCTTGCCGTGGGTGCAACATAACAACAGCTTTTGCGGCGCCTGGGGCAGGGCGCTCAGGTCCAGCGTGCCGCGCAACACAGACAGCAGGAAGGGCGTGAGCTGCCGTGGTTCAAGATCGGCCTGCCGCCCCTCGGGGTAAAGATAAACCCGCATCCGTCCCGGCGGTTCTTCCTTGCGGTCGATCAACCCGACGCGCAGCCCGGCCGCCGCGGCAGCGCGCAGCGCCAGCGCCTGACTGAGCGACATATCCGCCGCGATGCGCGGGTGGTTGCCCCATTTGGCCTTGGGCCAGCGGATCAGCAGGTTGCGCTGGGGATGCACCCCCAGCCCGACCAGCGGTTCCCCGACCCCCGCCGAGCGCTCGGCGCAAAAGGGAAAGGCTTCGCGGAAGTCCTGATCCTGCGTCATGGGAACCTCTTTGGACGGTTCAGGCCGTCATGGGCGCGCCGGACCGTGTTTTCGGTCAGCGCGCCGGTGTTTTGCAGCCGGTCCGGTTACAGGCCGATGGCGCGGTAGAAGTCCGCGATGCGCAAAATCGTGACGATATAAGCCGCCGTGCGCAGGGTGACATCGGGGGTTTTCTGTTTCTGCTCCATGATGTCGTCGAAGGCGCGGACCATGATCTCTTCGAGGCCGGAGCGCACGAGGTCGATCTCGCGGCTTTCGTGGCGGATGATGGCGCGCTGACGGTCGGGCAGGCGGCTGCCGGTGATGTTTTCCAGCGCATCCACCACCGCCTCGCCGACGGTGATATTTTCCCGCCGGTCCATCAGGCCAAAGGACATATGGGTGATGTTTTTCACCCACTCGAAGTAAGACACGACCACGCCGCCCGCGTTGACATAGAGGTCCGGCAGGATCTGCACCCCGCGCGCGGTAAGCCGGGTTTCCGCATCCGCCGTAACGGGGCCGTTGGCCGCCTCGACGATCAGGTCGTATTTCAGGTCGTCGCAGTTTTCGGTGGTGACGGCGTTTTCCTTGGCGGCGGGGATCAGCACGTCGGCGGCCATATGCGTCAGGCCGGCTGCGCTGCTGGTGGTGGTGGCGCCGGGGAAATCGCGCACGGAGCCGGTCTCGGTGCGGTGGGCGTGAAGGGCGTCGATGTCCAGCCCGTCCGGGTTGAAAACCGCGCAGTCATATTCGACGATGCCGACGATTTTTGCCCCGTCCTCGGCGCAGAATTTGGCCCCGTGATAGCCCACATTGCCGAAGCCCTGCACCACGATGGTCAGCCCTTCCATGCTTTTCTTGCCCGCAACCGGCGGCGTGTCCGGGTGCGTCAGATAGGCGCGCAGGGCGTATTGCAACCCGCGGCCCGTGGCCTCAACCCGGCCTTCGATGCCGCCGCGCGCGACCGGCTTGCCGGTGACACAGGCCGCGTTGTTGATGGCGTCGGCGCGACCGATCTTGCGGTATTCATCCGCCATCCACGCCATTTCCCGCTCGCCCGTGCCCATATCCGGCGCGGGCACGTTGCGGCCCGGATGGATCAGGTCGCGGCGCGCCAGCTCCTGCGTGAAGCGGCGGGTGATGCGGTCCAATTCGTCTTCGGTCCAGTCGTTCGGGTCAATCTTCAGCGCCCCCTTGGAGCCGCCGAACGGCACGTTGACCAGCGCGCATTTCAGGCTCATCAGCGTCGCCAGCGCTTCGACCTCTTCCTGATAGGCGTCCGGGGCGTAGCGAATGCCGCCCTTGACCGGCTCGATATGTTCCGAATGCACCGAGCGCCAGCCCTGAAAGGAATGCACCTTGCCATTGAGGCGCACGCCGAAATTCACGGAATAGGTCGAGTTACAGGCCGCAATCCGCGTCGCCAGCCCTTCGGGCAGGTCGGTATGGGCGATGGCGGTGTCGATGAATTGCTGCACGCTGTCGAGGAAAGCCTGTTCGGGCATCGCGGGGGAATCCTTTCGGTTTGAATTTCCTTAACGGAAAGGACAAATCGCGGGCGAAGTCAAATACAGATTGCGACAAATTTTGTCGGGCGGGCGTTTCGAGCGTCTGACACTTTGTTTCAGGCGGCTTTTGGCAAAGCCCATTGCACCCCCCAAATACTGCCTGTAATTGGGGCGGGACACTGAGGAGTACCCAAATGCCCTATTACCGCTCTCGCCGATCCACCCATGGCCGCAATATGGCAGGCGCGCGGGGGCTATGGCGCGCCACCGGCATGACCGACAGCGATTTCGGCAAGCCCATCATCGCCATCGTCAATTCCTTCACCCAGTTCGTGCCCGGCCATGTGCATTTGCAACATCTCGGGCAGATGGTGGCGCGTGAGGTTGAGAAAGCGGGCGGGGTGGCCAAGGAGTTTAACACCATCGCGGTGGATGACGGCATTGCCATGGGGCATGACGGGATGCTTTATTCCCTGCCGTCGCGCGAGTTGATCGCCGACAGCGTTGAATACATGGTCAACGCCCATTGCGCCGATGCGATGGTTTGCATTTCCAACTGCGACAAGATCACGCCGGGCATGATGCTGGCCTCGATGCGGCTCAACATTCCGACCATCTTTGTCTCCGGCGGGCCGATGGAAGCGGGCAAGATCGACATTGCCGATCTCGACATGAAGAAGGTTGACCTTGTTGACGCCATGGTCGCGGCGGCGGATGACAGTTTTACCGATGAACAGGTGCAGCATATCGAGGAAAACGCCTGTCCGACCTGCGGTTCCTGCTCCGGCATGTTCACCGCCAACTCAATGAACTGTCTGGCCGAAGCGCTGGGGCTGGCGCTGCCGGGCAATGGCTCGACGCTGGCGACCCATGCCGACCGCAAGCAGCTCTTCCTTGAGGCGGGCCGCAGGATCGTAGACATCACCAAGCGCCATTATGAGGGCGAGGAAAAGGGGCTTTTGCCGCGTGAAATCGCCACCTTTGAGGCGTTTGAGAACGCGATGGCGCTCGACATCGCTATGGGCGGCTCGACCAATACGGTGCTGCACCTTTTAGCCGTCGCGCATGAGGCGAAAGTCGATTTCACCATGGCCGATATGGACCGGCTGAGCCGACAGGTGCCCTGCCTGTGCAAGGTCGCGCCCAATATCCACAACGTGCATATGGAAGACGTGCACCGCGCGGGGGGGATTTTCTCCATTCTGGGCGAGTTGCATCGCGGCGGGCTGATTAACCCGGACGTGTCCACCGTGCATTCCGCCAGCATGGGCGAGGCGATTGCCAAATGGGACATCGCCATTGCCAACAACCCGGCGGCGGAAGAACTGTTCCTCGCCGCGCCCGGAGGGGTGCGCACGACGCAGGCCTTTTCGCAGGCCAACCGCTACAAGGCGCTGGACAAGGACCGCGAGAACGGGGTGATCCGCTCGGTCGAGCATGCGTTCACCAAGGAAGGCGGGCTGGCGGTGCTGTTCGGCAATATCGCCCGCGATGGCTGTATCGTGAAGACGGCCGGGGTCGATGAAAGCATCCTGAAATTCACGGGCAGCGCAAGGGTTTACGAGAGCCAGGACGCGGCGGTGAATGGCATCCTGACCGGCGAAGTGGTTGCGGGGGAGGTGGTGATCATCCGCTATGAAGGGCCGCAGGGCGGGCCGGGGATGCAGGAAATGCTCTACCCGACCTCCTATCTGAAATCGAAGGGGCTGGGCAAAAGCTGCGCGCTGCTGACCGACGGACGCTTCTCCGGCGGCACCTCGGGCCTTTCCATCGGCCACGCCTCGCCGGAAGCGGCGGAGGGTGGAGACATCGCACTGGTGGAAACCGGCGATACGATCGAGATCGACATCCCCAACCGCTCGATCCACCTCGCCGTGCCGGACGACGTGCTGGACGCGCGGCGCAAAGCCCTCGGCCCGCTGCCATGGCACCCCGCCCAACCGCGCGCGCGGCAGGTCTCCACCGCCCTCAAAGCCTACGCCGCCTTCGCCTCCTCCGCCGCCAAAGGCGCCGTGCGCATCCTGCCGGGCGAGGCATAAACCTGCCCTTGCCCATTTTGTCGCACCGCCTTGTGGGTCGGGGGGTGCGGCGCTATCTGTGCGGGGTATTTCAGGAGCGGATGAATGTCGCAAACGCGTAAAGAGAACCCGGAAGACCGGCAGAAATCGAAGCAGATCGGCGCGCTGGTTCAGCTGGCGCCGTTTCTAAGCCCTTATAAGGGCATGATTATTCTTGCCGGGCTGGCGCTGATCCTGACGGCAGGGATTTCGCTCGTCATGCCGGTCGCGGTGCGCCAGATCGTCGATGAATTCATGGGCGGGACCGAGGAACTGCTCGACTGGTATTTCGGGGCGGCGGTGCTGGTGGCGCTGCTGCTCGCGCTGGGAACGGGGCTGCGCTATTACCTCGTGACGCGGCTGGGCGAGCGGGTGGTGGCCGATATTCGCGCCGCGGTTTTTGATCGCACCATCGGCATGTCGCCCGCCTTTTTCGAGAAAATCATGACCGGGGAGGTGTTGAGCCGGATCACCACCGACACGACGCTGGTGCTGACGGTCATCGGTTCGTCGGTCTCGGTTGCGCTGCGCAATATCCTGATCTTTTTCGGCGGCATGGTGATGATGCTGCTGACCTCGGCCAAGCTCACGGGGCTGGTGCTGCTCCTCGTGCCGCTGGTGCTGGTGCCGCTTCTGGGGCTGGGGCGGCGCTTGCGGGCGCTGTCGAAGCAGAACCAGGAATGGATCGCCCGCTCGTCCGGTTCGGCGTCTGAAACCCTGCTTTCGGTGCAGACGGTGCAGGCCTTTACCCATGAAGACCGCTCCCGCGCCGCCTTCCGCGAAGTGACGGAGAAGTCCTATAAATCGGCGCTGACCCGCATCACTGTGCGGGCCTGGATCACCATGATCGTCATTGCGCTGATCTTCACCGGCATTGTCGGCGTGCTGTGGATCGGGGCGACGGATGTGCGGGCGGGCAGTATGAGCATGGGCGCGCTGGTGCAATTCGTGATTTATGCCGTGATGTCCGCCGGGTCGGTCGCCGCGCTGTCGGAAATCTGGTCCGAATTGCAGCGCGCGGCGGGGGCGACGGAGCGGCTGGTGGAGCTTTTGGGTACGCAGGACACGGTTCTGGATCCGGGGGTGCCACAGAGCTTGCCGGAGCCGGTTCGGGGGCGGATTGCCTTTGAAAACCTGAGTTTCAGCTACCCGTCCCGGCCCGATGTAAAGGCGCTGGATGGGGTAAATCTGACCATCGAGCCGGGGGAGACCGTGGCGCTGGTCGGGCCGTCGGGCTCGGGCAAATCGACCATGGTGCAACTGTTGCAGCGCTTCTACGATCCGACCGACGGGCGCGTGACCATCGACGGGATTGACCTGCGCAACCTGCGCCGCAGCGATTTTCGCCGTCAGATCGCGCTGGTGCCGCAGGATGCGGCGGTGTTTGCCGATACGGCGCGCGAAAACATCCGCTTTGGCCGCCCGGAGGCGAGCGATGCGGAGGTTGAGGCGGCGGCAAAAGCGGCGGCGGCGCATGAGTTTCTCACCCGGTTGCCGCAGGGCTATGACAGCTATGTCGGCGAGCGCGGCGTGATGCTGTCGGGCGGCCAAAAGCAGCGCATCGCCATCGCCCGCGCCATCCTGCGCGACGCGCCGATCCTGCTTCTGGACGAGGCGACCTCGGCGCTGGACGCGGAAAGCGAGCGGCTGGTGCAGCAGGCGGTGGACACCATGGCCGAGGGCCGGACCACCCTGATCATCGCGCACCGGCTGGCGACGGTGAAGAAGGCGGACCGCATCATCGTGCTGGAAGAGGGGCATGTCGTGGCGCAGGGCACACATGACGAATTGGTGCGCGAAAATGGCTTGTATGCCCGGCTGGCCCGGCTGCAATTTGCCGCCAGCGAGATGGATGAAAATGTCAGTCCGCTTCACGTGGCAAAATAGCCGCGCAGGTCGCAGTTACGTTACACTTGACCCGCGCTTGGGAAATGTTCACCTTCGGGGGATGCACATGACAGAATGCGCCAGTCAGAAACGGGGAGGGTTTCATGGCAAGATATGAGTATATAACACCGGCGGTGCGCGACCAGATCGAACAGGAAAAGACCTGGGAAGAACGCAAGACGCCGGTGACGATCTATGAATTGCTGGAGCGCACCCGCGCTGAGCATGGCCATCGCCCGGCCTCGAGTTTTCAGATCACGTCCGGGCCGAAGGATCCGGCGGAAACGGTGACCTGGAGCGAGTTGGCGGACAAGTCGATTCAGGCGGCCAACCTGTTTCGCAAGCTGGGCGTCGGGGAAAACGACGTCGTGGCTTTTATCCTGCCGAATTGTAACGAGGCGCTGTATACGCTGATCGGCGGCATGATCGCGGGGGTCGTCAACCCGATCAACCCGCTGCTGGAGCCGGAACAGGTTGGGGCGATTTTGCGCGAAACCAAGGCCAAGGTGGTGGTCACGCTGAAGGGGTTCCCGAAAACCGATGTGGCGCAACACGCGCATGAGGCGGTGGCGCTGGCGCCGAATGTCAAGCATGTGCTGGAGATCGACCTCAACCGCTACCTGACATTCCCGAAAAACCTCATCGTGCCGCTGATCCGCCCGCGGGTGAAGCCGACGCATCAGGCGAAGGTGCAGGATTTTGTCAGCGCCTGTGCGGCGCAAAGCAAGACGCTGGATTTCGAAGATTGTGGCGTGGATCGGGTTGCGGCGCTGTTCCATACCGGCGGCACCACGGGCATGCCGAAAGTGGCGCAGCACAAATATTCCGGCATCGTCTATAACGGTTGGCTCGGGGCGAACCTGCTCTTTGGCGAGGAGGATGTGATCATCTGCCCGCTGCCGCTGTTCCACGTTTTCGCGGTGCATGTGATCTTCATGGCCTGTCTGTCCTCGGGCGCGCATATGATCTCGCCGACCCCGGCGGGCTATCGCGGCGACGGGGTGTTCGACAATTTCTGGAAGCTGGTGGAGCGCTGGAAGGTCACGTTCATGATCACCGTGCCCACCGCCGCCGCCGCGCTGATGCAGCGCCCGGTCGATGCGGATCTGTCGACGCTGAAAGTGGCCTTTTCCGGCTCGGCGCCGTTCCCGGTTGAGCTGTTCAACCGCTTTGAATCGACAACGGAAGTGACGCTGGTCGAGGGCTATGGCCTGACGGAAGCAACCTGCCTTGTGTCCTGTAACCCCTTGGGCGAAGGGCAGAAAAAAATCGGTTCCGTCGGCGTGCCGCTGCCCTATACGGATGTGAAAATCCTGCATTGCGACGATGACGGCAACGTGCTGAACGAATGCGCGGTCGATGAGGTTGGCGAGATCTGCATCGACAATCCGGGGGTGTTCGAGGGCCAGACCTATACCGAGGTCGAGAAAAACACCGGCCTTTTCGCGCATCACAAATTCCTGCGCACCGGCGATCTTGGGCGTTTTGACGAGGACGGCTATCTCTGGATCACCGGCCGGGCCAAGGATCTGATCATCCGCGGCGGGCACAATATCGACCCGGCGGAGATCGAAGAGGCGCTGGCCGGGCATCCGGCGGTGGCCTTCGTGGGCGCCATCGGCCAGCCGGACGCTTTCGCGGGCGAGTTGCCCTGTGCCTATGTCGAATTGGTGGAGGGCGCGAGCGCCACGCCGAAGGAGCTGCGCGATTTCTCCAAGGATCGCATCCCGGAGCGCGCCGCCATTCCGAAGCACATCACCATCATGGACGAGTTGCCGAAAACCGCGGTTGGCAAGGTGTTCAAGCCGGACCTGCGCAAGGAAGCGATTGCGCGCATTTACAACGCGGCGCTGGCCAAGGCGGGTCATGCGGCGCAGGTGAAAGAGGTGATCGACAGTAAGAAGCGCGGCCTTGTGGCGCGGCTGGAGCCCACGGGCGATGTTGATCGCGAGGCGGTGTCGCATGTGCTGGGCGAGTTCACCCGGCCCTATGAGTGGATCGAATAACGCGGTCCTGAACCGTGAATTCGGCCCCGCTTCGGCGGGGCCGTTTGCGTTTGGGGCGTTTGCGCAAGAACCGGGTCGACGGCGCGCGCCGGTCGCGGCTTGTTGGGGCAAAAATGGAGTCCCAAATGTCGCAAAGCTTTTTCGCCCTGATCCTTTTTCTGTTCCCACTGGCCTATAGCCCCGGCCCCGGCAACCTGTTCTTTGCCGCCAACGGCGCGCGTTTTGGCGTCCGAGCGACGCTGCCCGCCAGTTTGGGCTACCACCTCGCGACATGGATCGTAACGGCGGCGATTGGTATGGGCTTTGTTGCCACGCTGGAACCCTTCCCGCGCCTTGCCTTGATGCTCCGAATAGCCGGAGCGCTGTACGTTCTGTGGCTGGCGTGGAAATTTTACTGGGCGGGGGCGGTTAAGAATGGCGGCGAAGCGCGTCCGGCAGGGGTTTGGGCCGGGGCCATCCTGCTGCTGCTCAACCCCAAAGCCTATGTCATCATCGCCCTGATGTTTACCCAGTTCCTTGGCCAGACCCGTTTGCCACACCTGTCCGAAGTGCTGTGGATCACCAGCATTTTTACCCTCAATAACCTCGTCGCCTTCTCCCTTTGGACCTTGCTTGGCGACCGGCTCGCAGCCCTGTTTCACAATCCGCGCCACGCTCGCCAGTTCAACCGCCTCTTTGCCGCCGCGCTGGGGCTGGTGGCGGTTTGGATGCTGGTGGGGTGATGGCGGACGAAGTTGAGTTGATTGGGTAAGGGGGCAATTTGTAACTCATATGGAATGCGGACCTTGAACGGATGGGGCGCGTGTTCGTATCATGGGGCTTCATCGGGGCCGGGCGGGGCCTCTGTTGGGTCCGGGATCATTGCCGGGATTTCCGGGGAATGGGCCAGTTTTGCGGTTTCTGTGGGGGGTGCTACGGCTGCAAGCGGAGGGTCCGGCGGGTTGATGCGCAGGGCCTGAAAGCCATGCGCCTGTCCAAGACGACCCTTGGCGACCGGGTTTTGATGGCAGTCTTCGAGGGTGATTTGACGGATAGCCTCTTGGGGGATGTCCAGTTGCGCGCCGATTTCGAGCCGATTTACCGCCGCCAGCGGCAGGGTGACGCGGTGCAGCACTGCCGTTAGCTGCGCCTCAACCCGCATCATGCGCTGTTGGTAGGCGGCGCGGCGCTCCGGGTCTTCCGCTGCCGCGCGCGGTTTCGCGGCGAGCTCTGCGGGCAAAATCAGGTGCAGATGCCCGGTTTTCGCCCCGTTCGCCAGATCCAGCGGTGCGGCGAAGTGGCGAAACGGGATGTCTTCCAGCGTCAGTTGCACCGCGCGCAGGTCCGGCAAAGCGAGCGCGTAGCGAAAGCCGGTGAGCGCAGGGGCATCCGGCAGGGCCGCTTCCGTCACCCGCCCCTCCAACAGTTCCAGCACCCGGTCGATGAAATCGGCGCACATGATGGCGTCCGTGCGCGTAGGCACGCGCGGAGGGGCCGGACGGGGCAAAACCCGGCCCATGGTCTGCATTTCGATCAACGCAGCCAGAGCCTGCGGGTCCAGAACCAGCAGGCCGAAACGCCCCTCCGGGCCTTCGAGCAGCGCCAGCAACCCGTTCTCCGGCATCTCCTCCGGCAAGCGCGCCAAAGTCATGCGCCCGCGCGCGACCGTTCCGGCGGACACGACCAGCGCGGCCACATCCTCGCCCGCCTGCGCCACCGCCCCGCGCAGCGCTTTCTCCGCCGTCAGCGCCGCAATTTCCGGCGGTGGCCGTCCCGCCCCGGCCAGGCGGCGCATCACACTGATATTGTCCTGATCCAACATTTTCCCGTCCTTCGCCCCGACTATGGCAGGACAAAGTTACCAAAAGGTTGACGCGGGCAATAAAGTTCCGGTTAAAGCGGCCCCGCCCGGCGTTCTTCGCTCAAAACCACGTTGGCTTCGACATTGCCCACGCCGGGCAAAGTCATGATACGTCGGCGTAAAACCCGTTCAAAATCAGATAGATCGCGGGCGACAACCCGCAGTCGGTAATCATACAGCCCCAACACATGGGTGACGCTTTGCACCTCCGGGATCGCCACCACGGCGCGCTCGAAATCCTCCAGCGACACCCGCCCCTTGACCGCCAGTTTGACGCCGAGAAACACGGTAACGCCGAATCCCAGCGCCTCGCGGTCGAGATCCAGCCGCCGCCCGGCAAGGATGCCCGTTTCGGTTAACCGATTCACACGGCGCCACGCGGCGGGTTGGCTGACCCCGACCCGTCGCCCGATTTCGCCGGAAGAAAGGGTCGCATCCGCCACCAGAAGCCGCAAAATCTCACGGTCAATTTCATCCAGATTGGCGCTCACAGCGGCAGCGCCTCCTCGGATTTGATCTCCGACACCGCGACCAGCGCTTCGATGTCGGTAATGTGTGGCAGGGTCAGAACGCGGGTGCGGTAGAGGTGCTGATAATGCGCCATGTCGCGGGCGAGAATCAGCAGGCGCACGTCGACACGCCCGAGAAAGGTTTGAATTTCAATGACTTCCGGGACTTCTCGGGCTTCTGCGATAAATTCATCAAAGGCGCGGGGATCGGTTTTGTCGAGGGTGACGCGCAGGGCGACCTCAACCTCGTAGCCCAGCGAGGGCCAGTGGATCACCGCCGATTGGCCGCGCAAAATTCCGGCGCGGGCGAGTTTGTCGAGCCGCCGCGCGCAGGTCGCCTGCGTTACCCCGGCCAGTTCCGCCAGCTCCGCCACCGGGCGCGCCGGGTCGGCCTGCAAGCGGCGGAGGATTCTGCGGTCTGTGTCGTCGATCTGCATGAAAGGCCCGAAAAATACGATATTGGCGAATAATAATATGAAGAATACCCGTATTTCAATACATTTTGAAAAGCTTATGCGCCCAAAGGGGCTAGATTAACCGCAGAAACAAACCAAGAGGACGTTATGCGCGTTTACTACGACCAAGATTGCGATGTGAACCTGATCAAGGAAATGAATGTGGCCATGGTAGGCTACGGTTCTCAGGGCCACGCCCATGTGCTGAACCTGCGCGATTCGGGGGCCAAGAACCTCGTCGTGGCTCTGCGTGAAGGGTCGGCTTCGGCCAAGAAGGCGGAAGCGGAAGGGCTGACCGTGATGGGCATCGCCGAGGCCGCCGCCTGGGCCGATGTGATCATGTTTACCATGCCCGATGAATTGCAGGCCGAGACATACAAGAAATATGTCAAGGACAACATCCGCCCCGGTGCGGCGATTGCGTTTGCCCACGGTCTGAACGTGCATTTCGGCCTGATCGAAGCACCGGAAAATGTCGATGTGATCATGATGGCGCCGAAGGGTCCGGGGCACACGGTGCGCGGCGAATACACCAAGGGCGGCGGCGTTCCCTGCCTCGTCGCGGTGCATAATGACGCCTCCGGCAAGGCGCTCGACATCGCGCTGTCCTATTGTTCGGCCATCGGTGGCGGGCGTTCTGGCATCATCGAGACCAATTTCCGCGAGGAATGCGAAACCGACCTGTTCGGCGAGCAGGCGGTGCTGTGCGGCGGCGTGGTTGAGCTGATCCGCATGGGGTTCGAGACCCTGACCGAAGCGGGCTACGCGCCGGAAATGGCTTATTTCGAGTGTCTGCATGAGATGAAGCTGATCGTCGATCTGATCTACGAAGGCGGCATTGCCAACATGAATTACTCGATCTCCAACACCGCCGAATATGGCGAATATGTCTCCGGCCCGCGCGTGCTGCCGTATAACGAGACCAAGGCGGCGATGAAGGACGTGTTGACCGACATTCAGAATGGCAAATTTGTGCGTGATTTCATGCTGGAAAACGCGGTGGGCCAGCCGCATTTCAAGGCCACTCGCCGTATCAACGACGAGCATCAGATCGAAGAAGTGGGCGAGAAACTGCGCGGCATGATGCCGTGGATTTCCGCTGGCAAGATGGTCGACAAAGCGAAGAACTAAAGCGGGAAACGGCTTGCATCGGGGCGCCTTCGGGCGCCCCTTTTGCGTTTGCGTTTGCGTTTGCGTTTGCGTTTGCGGTTATGATCTGTTGGTTCTTGCCCTTTGTTTAAAGCAGATTGAAGGGGTTTCGCCTTTTTCGCGGCTGGCGACGGGCGGGGCGGATTTCGCGCATGACGTCGAGCATGCCGATGGCGAGGCTTCTCGGGGTTGGGGCGGCCATGTAAAGGGTTTCCCAGCGGGGGGCGAAGCTGGATTTGAACTGGCGCAGCCCTGCGGCGCCGGCGGCGGTGTTGATGCGTTGGCGCAGGATGCGGAAACGCCAGGGGTCTTGAGCGCGGTATTCGACGGGCACGGCGGCGAGCGAAAAGCGGGTCAGGCCGCGGGTTTTTGCGGTCTCGATGGCGCGGGTGACCAAGAGGTGCATCAATCCGTCGGGTGCGTTCGGACCGGGACGCAGCAGGTCCAGCACCGCTTCGTTTTGGTTCAGATGCACGGTGATGAAACCGGCGACGCGGCCTTGTTCGTCGGGGCAGCGGGCGAGCAGGACAAGGGCGTGGTGCAGCCCATCCGGGTTCCATTTTCCCATGGAAAAGCCGCGCTCGCCGCCGCGTTCGCGCTGCCAGTTTTCGGCGATTTCCGCCATCTCGGCGAGGGGCAGGGGGGCGGTGCTGCCGGGGGGGATGATTTCGATGTGCAGTCCGGCGCTTTCGGCCTTGCGCAGTTTGCGGCGCAACTGGCGGCGTTTGGGGCCGTTCTCATCGAAGGATTGCGGATTGACCCAGGCTTCGCGGGCGATGGCGAGGACGGACCAGCCGCGCGCGCGGGCGCGGGCAGCGATGCGGGCGGGGGCTTTATAAAGCACCGGGGTGCGCAGGCGGGTGCGGGCGGCGTTGCTCAGGGTGTCGAGGAAGGTATCCGGCGGGCAATCGCTATAGAGCGGGCCGAGCAGGCTGACGAGGCTTTGCCCGGCAGGGGCGGCCATGGCGGCGGGGCGCTGGTTCGCATCGTTGAGCAGCTGCAGATGCCCGTGGCGCAGCAGGGCGGTTTCGGCGCGCGGGGCCTGGTCGATCACCGCTTCGATCAGCATGGGCAGGTTGTCCGGCGCGGGCAGGCGGTTGAGGGCGGGTTGCTCTGGTTTGTGTTCTTGCAGCGGGCCGCGGATCAGCACGGCGGCGCCGATGAGGGCGGGCAGGGCGTAATACAGGGCGCGGTAGGCCAGCACGGCGGCGAGCAGCGGCTCGGCGGGCACGGCGGGCAACAGGGCGAGCAGGGCGACTTCAAAGGGGCCGACGCCGCCGGGGGTGGTCAGGATCAGTCCCGCGCCGAGGGCCAGCAGATAGGCGGCGATCAGGGTCAGGGGTGGCAGGGCGATTTCGGCGGGGAGGAGGGTCCACAGCACCATCCCGGCGGCGAAGGTGTCGAGGGCGGTGAGCATCACGATGGCGCCCATTGCACGCAGGGGCGGCAGGGTCAGGCGCGCCAGCGGGGCACTAAACAGCAATTGGGGACGCACCAGTTGCGGGCGCAGCAGGGCGGTGGCGGCGAGCAGGGCGGCGGCGAGCAGCACCATGAGCGCGATGGGGCGGGCGCCGGGCAGGGGAAGATCGACGAAAAGCAGGGTGGCGGCGGATACCACGGCCCAGCCCGCGAGGAAGGAGATGGCAACGAAGATTGATAGTTTGGAGGCGGTGACGAGGTTGAGCGAGGGCAGGAGCCGCCAGCGCACGAAGGCGCCGGTCACCGCGCCCATGCCGACGGTCTGCGCCACGGCGATGGCGGCCATGCCGGTGCGCACCGCTTCGCGCGGGCCGATGCCGGTGCCCATGACCTGATGCACCACCCGGTCGTAGCGCCCGAGCGCCCAGAAGGAGAGGGCGGTGAACAGGGTGCCGAATAGCCATTGCAGCGGGGAAACCGTTTGTAGCGCGGCGAAGACGTGTTCAAAATCAAGGGCTTGCAAGCGGTCCCATAGGACGAGCAACAAGAGGGCGATTACTGCCAGCGGCAGGGCTTGTCGCAATAGGAGCGTGCGCAGCCCCGGCAGCGGGGCGTCGCCGGTTGGCGGCGGCAAGGCCCGTTCACGGGCGCCGATCCCGGCGCCTCCCCCGGCATCCAGTTCCGACGCACCGCGCCGCACCGGGTCAAACCCCGCGCCGGATCGCCGATTACGTCGGAGAACACCTATCATACGCCGCCATACCTTTTTCATACCGATTTCGTGGTCTCTGGGTTTGGCACAGGAAAATGAAGATGCGGTTAATATTTTGAATTTTAGCTATTTTCCGCCGCAAGGGCCGGAAAACGGGGCGTTCCGTGTGAAACGCCCCGCAAAGATCAGGCGTTCATCAGCTCGTGTAAGATGTCGGAGCGCAGGGCGCGGCGCTTCTGGCGAATCTCGTCGGCGCTGGCTTTGCCTTCGAGATCCTTGGCGACTTTGCGCACCACGTCTTCGTGTCCGGCCTCTTCAAAATCGGCGTGAATCACCTCTTTGATATAGCCCGCCAGCTCGCCTTCGTTCTTGCCGAGCTGTTTGGCGGCCCAGAGGGCGAGCTTTTTGTTGGTCATGGCCTCGGCGCGGAACCGGGTCTCTTCGTCATGGGCGAATTTCGCTTCGAATGCGCTTTCGCGTTCGTCAAAAGTGGTCATACACACCCCCTCTATAGATAGCTTCCATTCTCATATGCCCGCCTGAGGCCGCGCGGGCAACCCCCCGTGAGCGCAACCAGCGCCAAAACGCGGCTCTTGCGCGTGCCCATGCTTGCCCGGGCGGGCCGCAGGCGCTATAGCCCGGACAGGTAGCCCGCGCGTTGGCGGGAAAATCCGGGGGATCAGGCGCAGATGGCACGCAGGAAAAAGCTCTACGAAGGCAAGGCAAAGGTTCTGTATGAAGGGCCGGAGCCGGGGACGCTGGTGCAGTATTTCAAGGACGACGCCACCGCGTTCAACGCCGAAAAAAAGGACGTGATCGACGGCAAGGGGGTGCTGAACAACCGCCTGTCCGAGTTCTTCATGAACGGGCTGACGCAGATCGGTGTGCCGAACCACTTCATCAAGCGGCTCAACATGCGCGAGCAACTGATCCGTTCGGTCGAGATCGTGCCGCTGGAAGTGATCGTGCGCAATTATGCCGCCGGGTCGATGGCGAAGCGCCTCGGGCTGGAAGAGGGGATGCGCCTGCCGCGGCCCATCGTGGAATTTTCCTATAAGGACGACGCGTTGGGCGACCCGCTGGTGCCGGAGGAATATATCATCGCTTTCGGCTGGGCCTCGCAGCAGGACATGGACGACATCGTGGCGCTGGCGCTGCGGGTCAACGATTACCTGTCCGGGGTGATGTATGGCGTCGGCATCAAGCTGATTGATTTCAAGATCGAGGTCGGTCGGGTCTGGGAAGGCGATTTCATGCGCCTGATCGTGGCGGATGAAATCTCGCCCGATAGCTGCCGGCTCTGGGACATCGAGACCGGGCAGAAGCTCGACAAGGATGTGTTCCGGCAAGACCTCGGTTCGCTGTCGGACGCCTATACGGAAGTGGCCCGACGCCTGCGCGTTCTGCCCTCCAACGTCACCCACACCACCAAACCCACCCTCATCAACTGAGCCAGCCCAAGGGGAAAATCAATGAAAGTTCGCGTCGATATCATGCTGAAATCCGGTGTGCTGGACCCGCAGGGGGAAGCGGTGCGCCACGCGTTGGGCTCGCTGGGCTTTGCCGGCGTTGAAAAGGTGCGTCAGGGGAAGGTGATTGAGCTGGAAGTCGCGGCGGGCACCTCGGAGGCAACCATCGTCGAGATGTGCGAAAAACTGCTCGCCAACACGGTGATCGAAAACTACCAGATCGAGGTGCTGGAACAATGAAGGCGGCGGTTCTGGTCTTTCCCGGCTCCAACTGCGACCGGGATATGGCGGTGGCGTTCGAGAATGCCGGGGCCGAGGTCACGATGGTCTGGCACAAGGACGATCATCTGCCGCAAGGCATTGATATCGTTGGGGTTCCCGGCGGGTTTTCCTTCGGTGATTACCTGCGCTGCGGGGCGATTGCGGCGCAAAGCCCGATCTCGCGCTCGCTGGTGCAGCACGCGGAGCGCGGCGGGTTTGTGCTGGGGGTGTGCAACGGCTTTCAGGTGTTGACGGAAACCGGCCTGTTGCCCGGCGCGCTGATGCGCAATGCCAACCTGAAATTCATCTGCAAAAACGTCGGCCTCAAGGTCGCGACCACCGACAGCGCTTTCACGCGCGGCTACGCGGCGGGGCAGGAAGTCGTGGTGCCGGTGGCGCATCACGACGGCAATTATTCGGCGGATGCGGCGACGCTGGAGCGCCTGCGCGGCGAGGACCGCATCGCCTTCACCTACTGCGATAACCCGAACGGCTCGACCGCCGATATTGCGGGCGTGTTGTCGGAAAACCGGCGGGTGCTGGGCATGATGCCGCACCCGGAACGCGCGGTGGATGCGGCGCATGGCGGCACGGATGGCACGGCGATGTTCCGCACGCTTGTGGAGGCGCTGGCGGAAGCCTGACCTGTTGCCCGCCCGCATCACTTCGCGGCCCTGCATGGCCCGGATGCGCAATTTTCCGCGCGCGCAAGGGGGCGGATCGCGGGCGATTGTCGCCTCCCGGCCCCGGCGCTAAGTTGCCGCCATGTCTCAGGGGGAAATCATCCAGTCAGACGGGGGATCGGCGGGCGTCTTTGCCGATTCTGCGGCGCCGAAAGAGGCGAGGCGCTTACCGGCGACTCTGTCGCTGCCGGTGCGCCTCCTGTTTCTCGCCGCAACCCTGATCGCGGCGGGCATTGTCTGGTATTCCAACGGCTTTCTGACGCAGCAATATACCGAAAATACCCGCAACCGCGCCGAGCTGCGCATCGCGCTTTACGCGGGCAACCTGATCTCGGAATTGCAGCGAAACTCGGTCGTGCCGCTACTGCTCTCGCGCGACCCGAACCTGATCGACGCGCTGACGGAAGACGATTATCTCTTTTCAACTCAACGGCTTATCTCCTTTCGCGACGAAATCGGCGCCGCCGCCATCATGCTGCTCGATGAGGAGGGCCGCGCGGTGGCCAGCACCCGGCGCGAACTCCTGGGCACGCTGTATCGCTCGCAACCTTTCTTCGTTGATGCGCTGCGCTCGACGGAAACCACCTTCAACATCACCTCCAACGAGGTCGGGCTGCACGCCTTCACCTATTCGCGCAAGATTGAGGCGGCGGGGCGGCTGATCGGGGTCATCGTGGTCGAGGTGGACCTCGCCAAGTTCGAGGAAAGCTGGTCGGGGATTTCCGATGCGGTGATGGTCACGGATGCCAGCGGCGAAATCCTGATCTCGACGGAGCCGCTCTGGCGCGGGCTGAAAGAGGCGGATGCGGTCGCCGCCCTTGCCCCGCCCGGCGCCATTGAGCGCGCCTTGGATCGGACGAATAACTGGACTGCCATCAACCCGGACGGGCTGTTCGCTGGCGATGACGTGATTCGGCAGGAAATCCGCATCCCGTTTCAGGGCTGGCGCGTTGTGTCCTTCACGACCTATGCCTCGGTGCGCGAGGCGGTGAACGGCATTCTGGCGCTGGAAATCATGGCTTTTGCCGTGCTGATGGCGCTGGCCTTTTACCTGATCTCACGCCGCGCCACCTATCAGAGCCGCGAGGCGCGGGCGGAAAGCGCCGAATTGCGGGTGCTGAACGAAGCCTTGAGCCGCGAAATTGCCGAGCGCCAGAAGGCGGAAGCGCATTTGCAGGTCGCAGAACAGACGCTGGCGCAAAGCTCGAAACTGGCGGCGCTGGGGGAGATGTCGGCGGCGGTGAGCCACGAGTTGAACCAGCCCCTCGCCGCCATGAAGACCTACCTCGCCGGGGCCAAGCTGCTCCTGCAACGCCGCCGCCCGGAAGAGGCGCTTTCCTCCTTTCAGCGCATCGACGACCTGATCGAGCGCATGGGCGCCATCACCCGCCAGCTCAAATCCTATGCGCGCAAGGGCGGCGAGGCGTTTGAGCCGGTGGACCTGCGCGACTGCGTGTCCTCCGCCCTGTCGATGATGGAGCCGCAACTCAAGCGCCGCCATGTCGATATTACCCGCAAAATGCCGCGCGCGCCGGTGCGGGTGATGCTCGACCGGGTGCGCATGGAACAGGTGCTGATCAACCTGTTTCGCAACGCGATGGACGCGACCAAGCAGGTTGAGCAGCCGGAAATCGAGATTATTGTCACCGCAGGCGACCTCGCGCATCTGATGGTGCGCGACAACGGGCCGGGGGTGCGCGACCTCGAACAACTCTTCGAGCCGTTCTACACCACGAAGGCGCCGGGCGACGGCGTGGGCCTCGGCCTTGCCATCTCATCGGGCTTCGTTTCCGAGTTCGGTGGGCGGCTCACCGCCCGAAATGCGCCCGAGGGGGGGGCTGTATTTGACGTGGAACTCCCTATCTATCAGAAAAGTGAAGAGAAACCGGGCAAGGAAGCGGCGGAATAAGTCGCATTCCCGGCGAAGTTGGGATAGCTTCGGATGAACGGCTCCGGGGAGCCAGAGGGGTGTAAGAGAATGGCACAGGCTATGAAAATCGCCATCGTTGACGATGAACAGGACATGCGGCAGTCGATCAGCCAGTGGCTGGCGCTGTCGGGATTTGACACCGAGACCTACGCCTCCGCCGAGGAAGCGCTCAAAAGCGTCGGCGCGGATTTTCCCGGCGTGGTGATCTCCGATATCCGTATGCCCGGCATGGACGGGATGAAATTCCTCAAGAAGCTGATGAGCCTCGACAGTTCGCTGCCGGTCATCATGATCACCGGGCATGGCGACGTGCCGATGGCGGTCGAGGCGATGCGGGTCGGCGCCTATGACTTTCTCGAAAAACCGTTCAACCCGGACCGGATGACCCAACTGGCCAAGAAGGCCACGCAGAACCGGCGCATGGCGCTGGATGCGCGCGCCCTGCGCCGCGAATTGTCCGATGGCACCACGATCATGAAGAAACTCATCGGCGCCAGCCCGATCATGGAGCGTCTGCGCGAGGATATTCTCGACATCGCCCAGTCGGAGGGCCATGTGCTGATCGACGGCGAAACCGGCACCGGCAAGACCCTCGTGGCACATGCGCTACATGCGGTCGGCGCCAAAGCCGGGCGCAAATTCGTCACCGTGCGCTGCGGCGGCGATGATGAAGAAGCTCTTGGCAAGAAGCTGTTCGGGCCGATGGAGGAGGGGGGGCAGCAACCCTATGTCGAAGAGGCGCGCGGCGGGACGCTGGTGCTGGAGGACATCGAGGCGCTGCCCATGGGGCTGCAAACCCGCCTGCTGGCCTGGATCAACGAGCAGGGCGAACCGGCGGAAACCCGCGTCGTCGCCATCTGCAACCTGCAGGACGCGGAAAAATCCTGCGAAGATTGCCTGCGCCCGGATCTGTATTACCGGCTGGCGGCGATGAAACTGGTGCTGCCTCCGCTGCGCCAGCGCGGCGAGGACATCCTGATGCTGTTCACCGGCTTCGCGGACCAGTTTGCCGAAGAATATGGCTGCGCCGCCCCGAAAGTCACCGCACAGGAAGCGGCCCAGCTTCTGCAAGCTCCGTGGCCCGGCAATATCCGCCAGCTGATCAACATCGCCGAACGCGCCGTGCTGCAAAGCCGCCGCGGCACCGGCACCATCTCCTCGCTCCTGATGAACGACCACGAGGACGTGCAGCCGACCACCATGACCACCGAAGGCAAACCGCTGAAAGAATATGTCGAAGCCTTCGAACGCATGCTGATCGACAACACGATGCGCCGCCACAAAGGCTCGATCGTCGGCGTGATGGAAGAACTCTGCCTGCCCCGTCGAACTCTGAACGAAAAAATGGCCAAATACGGCCTGCAACGCTCCGATTACCTCTGATCCCCCCTTCTTCTTAGGGGAAATACTCCGGGGGTCTGGGGGCTGGCCCCCAGTTAAGAGTGAGGTCCGGGGGGCTGGCCCCCCGGTTTGTTGTGAGGGGGCCGGCTCCCAACTCAACAGGAACCCAAAATGACCTACCCCAAACTGCGCGTCGCCCGCCCAACCGACAATATCGAAGCCCTGATCCCGTTCCAGAGCAGAAATCGATAAATCTGAATCAAAATTCGCTGCCTCTCCATCCGCATCCTGCTGATTTCGAACGTGAATTTTGATGTGCCCTGTTACAGATCAAATCGATTTCGCTCTATGTCGACGGGCGCGGGCTGGAAATCCTCGGGCAATTCACCGATCATGACGGTTTTGACGGTATGATGCTGGGCGACCCGCGCAGTCCCTACCATTTTGAATTTACCAAAAATGCGGCCCATACCGCAGGCCGCGCGCCGACCGAAGACAACCTGCTGGTGTTTTACCTGCCCGACCGCGCGCAGTGGGAAGCGGCGGTTCGGCGTATGCAACGCGCCGGGTTTTCGCCCGTCTGCGCCTTCAACCCCTATTGGGACCGCTTAGGGCGCATCTTTGAAGACCCCGACGGCTACCGCGTTACCCTGCAACAGGCAGCATGGGGCGATGCGCTATGACTTGCACAAATCGAACATTCTGGCGGTCAAAAGCGGAAAAAATGCAGGAAAAATTATACTTTTTCAACAATCAGCCGAGAAAAGGTTGAAAACCTGCAAGCCTCACAGATTACCGAACCGATCCAGCGCGCCTTGCAGGATCAGCCCGGCGGCGATGTGGTCGATGCGTTCGGCGCGGGCGGTGCGATTCATGTCGGCTTCCAGCATGGCGCGTTCGGCAGCGACGCTGGAGAGGCGTTCGTCCCAGAAGGTGATTGGTAATTCGGTCTTGTGCGACAGGTTGCGTGCGAAGGCGCGGGTGGCCTGACAACGCGGCCCTTCTGAGCCGTCCATGTTGCGCGGCAGGCCCAGCACGACGCCCCCCGCCTGACGCCCCGCCGCGAGGCGCAGGAGTGCTTCTGCATCCGCGCCAAACTTCTTGCGCCGGATGGTTTCCAAAGGCGAGGCCACGCGCCAGCCCTCGTCAGAAATCGCCACGCCGATGGTCTTGGTGCCCAGATCGAGCCCCAAAAGCGCCCGGCGCGGCGGGCAGGCGGCGCGAAACTCGGCCAGATCCTCGAAGATCACGGCGTGACCTCCAGCCCCACCGACGCCGCCGCGCGGTTCAGCACAATAAGCGCCGCGCCGTCCTCCGCAAACTGCGCCACTGCTGCGTCAAGCGCCGCTTGTGCCCGCGCCGTGTCGCCGGTTTTTGCCAGCGATGTCAAAAGCATCGCCCAGCGGTCCACCGATCCGCCTTCCGCCATCAACTCCGCTTCCAGCCCGTCGATCATGCTGGAAATCATCGCGTTGCGCTCCGCTTCTGACAGATCGCGCGCCGCTTCCACCGTCGCTGCATCCGGCCCGCGCACCGGGTCTTCCGGCAGGCGCACATGGACGCTCCGGGCCGCCTGATCGATCAGGGCCAGATCCTGCGGACGCAGGGCAAACACGGTGCGCGCTTCGCCGTAAATGGCGCCCGCCCGTTCCTGCTCGCCCAGAATGCCCAGAGCGTTGATCAGCCGCGCCCATTCCGACGCCTCGCCGCCGCGCTGCGCCAGCCGGTCCATCAACTGCGACGCCATGGCCGCGATGGCCGCGAGGCGCTGGTCCTGTGTCAGGTCTTCAGCCGCCAGAATATCCGCCGCATCGGGCAGGCGCACCAACTCCGGCAGGCTGTATTCCACCCCCGCCAGATTTGCCACCAACGGCAAATCCTTGCGCAGCGGCACGACCCACGGATCATCCGGCTCCGAGCTTTCCCACAGGTCGCGCCAGATGCGGAAAGCAAGGTCCGGGCGCGCGGTTTGGGCAAAGAGCAGGCCGGAATAATAGCGCGCCTGCGGGTTGGCCGGGTTGCGCGCCATCGCCCGTGTCAACAGACGCTCCGCTTCCGGCGACACATAGCCCCCGGCGGCGAGGATCATCAGGTCGGCATATTGCGCATAATCCCGATCCGTCGCGGTTTCGCCTTTGATTTCAATGACTTTCGCCATGGCCTGATAGGCGGGAATGTAATTGCCGAGCGCGCTTTCATGCGTGGCCAACAGGTATTGCCCCTGCAATTCGCCGGGGCGCTCGCGCATGGCGGCGCGCAGTTCCGTGACCAGTTCGATATATTCCGGGTCCGTGCCCTCCGGTGGGCCGGACCAGACCGGCATATCCGCTTCCGCCTCTTCCTGCGATGGCCGGTTTTCGCGCAAGCTGTTGGCGGCGGAGAGCCGTTCGGTCAGCGGCAGGTCCGCATAGCCCGGCGCGCCGAGCCGGGTATAGGCCAGCGCCCCGCCGCCCAACAGCAGCGCCGCCGACGCGACCAGCGCCAGCGCATTGGCCCAACGCGGGCTGTCCCCCGGCAGATGCGCCGAGCCTGCCCGCCGGTCCGCTTCCAACAGCCGCCGCCCGATCTCGATGCGCGCGCGTTCTGCTTCCTCCGCGCCGATCACCCCGCGCTCCGCATCGCGCGCCAGATCCGCCAGCTGCGCCTTGTAAACCTCGATGTCGCTGGCTTCATCCATGCGCCCATCCGCGCGCCCATCGCGGCGTGACAGCAGCGCGGCGGCCAGCATCGCCACGCTTGCCCCCCCGGTCAGAATTGCCAAAATCCAAAAGCCCATGATGCCTCCGTTTCCCTCGCGCCACGCCGGGTTTTCCCTCCTGCCATACAGGAGCCGGAGGCGTAGCAAAACCCCGCCTTTGGCGTCAAACCGGGTCATACACCGACAAAATGTCGCGCAAATGAGGCAAAACCGGGCGGCGGGGGCTTGACCTTACGCCCGTCTGCCCCCCATTTACCGGCGAGAAACCAACAACGAACAGGGGGCCCTGATGGCTTTTGAACTTCCCGATCTTCCGTATTCCCATGATGCGCTGGCCGATCTCGGCATGTCGGCGGAAACGCTGGAATACCACCACGACCTGCACCACAAGGCCTATGTCGACAACGGCAACAAGCTGATCGCCGGCACCGAGTGGGAAGGCAAGTCGCTCGAAGAGATCGTCAAGGGCACCTACGCCGCGGGCGCCGTCGCGCAGAACGGCATCTTCAATAACGCGTCGCAGCACTGGAACCATATGCAGTTCTGGGAAATGATGGGGCCGAATGGCAAGGCGATGCCGGGCGCGCTGGAAAAGGCGCTGGTTGAGAGCTTTGGTTCGGTCGACAAGTTCAAGGAAGAATTTGCCGCTGCGGGTGCGGGTCAGTTCGGCTCCGGCTGGTGCTGGCTGGTGAAAGACACCGATGGCGGGCTGAAAGTCACCAAGACCGAAAACGGCGTCAACCCGCTCTGCTTCGGCCAGACCGCGCTTCTGGGCTGTGACGTGTGGGAGCATTCCTACTACATCGACTTCCGCAACAAACGCCCGGCCTACCTGTCGAACTTCCTCGACAAGCTGGTAAACTGGGAAAACGTCGCCTCCCGCCTGTAATCGTAGCGAGCGCAAGACAAAGCGGCCGCCCTTCGGGGCGGTCGTTTGTGTTTGGGGGGCTGCCCTAGGCTGAATCGACATTTATCGCATCCAAAGCATTGCTGATGCGAGGTGTATGAAGCTGAGAAAGTAGACGGCGCGTCTGTCGAAGCGGGTTGCG